>CAZMCH010000185.1:0-1584 GCA_964564735.1 uncultured bacterium | reverse complement strand
GATTTTTGTTACTGGTGGTAATCCAAGATTTTACGCCGCGTTTCCTGACGAACCTTTATCCTCTGTTGAGGAATATGATACGGGCTTCAGACCACAAAATGTCAGCAATATTGATAATCTATCATCAACTTGGGGAAGCATAAAGTTTATAAAATAAAACATGATTTGTAGCCCAGCCTTTCAGGCTGGTGTATTAATTTTCCTGCTTGAAAGGCTGGGCTACGATATTACGATGCAAATATAAAGGTAATGAATAATAATCAAGAAAATAAACAAGTTATTAGGCGCAACCGACGATTGTATATTAATGAAGGAACATATTTTATAACAGGTGTTACAGCACAGAGAAATCCTATATTTCAGGATCAGGAATCGTTGGAACTATTAAAGCAAATTCTGCGTAACGTAAAGCAATTATATCCATTCACAATGCAGGCTTATGCTTTTCTTCCCGATCATTTTCATATAATAATAAAGCCTGATTCGGATATTTCAATATCTAAAATCATGCAATCTCTTAAGCAAAATTTTGCATGGGATTATAAAAAGATAAAAGGCATACCAAATTCAACATCAATTGTGGTATGGCAATCTGGGAGTTGGGATCATGTTATACGAAATGAAGATGATTATGGAAAGCATCTTGATTATATACACTATAATCCTGTCAAACATGCTTATGTAACAAAGCCCGAAGATTTTTTGCATACGAGTTATATTGAATATATAAAGAAAGGCTGGTATGAAATTGGTTGGGGGCATAGAGAGCCTGATAATTTGATAGATATGTGTTTTGAATAGTTGCATTGTGCCAGCCTAGAAGGCTGGGCTATGAATTTAACCAATGTCATTTTGAGCGTTATTGAGCCTTTTCACTCCACTCAGACGTTATGTTAATATAGTGAGTCAAAACCTTTGATGTTGTATACTAAGACAAATAAAAGCAATGCTGACCTTCTATGGAATAGATATACCTAATGAACTGAAAAATAGTCATCGGTCTAAACGTTTTATCAATTGGCTTGATAGCATAGATAACCAAGCGTTATCTGCATTGCTTATGGAATTGAACCACTTAGACCAAACAGATATGTTCTTTGTCAAAGCAGGAACCAAATTCATAACAGGTGAAGATACTTTGTTCTGTTCTGGGTATAAACACATTGAGTACAATGGTTGTGCTAACTGATGTCAGTATGCTCTTGACTTAACATATTATTTTTTTGCCAATTTCAGAAAACTCGTATTTATAATCTTCTTTTCAGTTTTTCAACATATTCATAAGGTAATTTAACGCTTCCTAATGACTTTCTGCTATTTTCAAAGCCATGAAAATCCGATCCTCCTGTTATTAGAAGATTTCTATCTTTGGCTATATTACAATAATAATCTGAAAGTGCGCTTGTATGATAAGGATGAAAAGCCTCAATGCCCATTAATCCGTAAGATATTAATTTATCAAGAATATTGTTGATCGACATTCCGGGGTGTGCCAAAACAGGTATCCCTTTTGCATCAAGTATCATCTTTATTGCTTCAGAAGGGGAAAATGTCTCCTTTGGCATATACGCAGGTGCATGATTA
>CAZMCH010000184.1:0-1812 GCA_964564735.1 uncultured bacterium | reverse complement strand
CTAAGGAATTGTGATATGTATAAATCTGTTACCTATGTCCATAGTTAATACAAATTTCTTTATTGATTTGCTTTTAAAAGATTATTAAAATATCAATAACCAAAAAATAAAAAATTCATTGAGTTTTGATCTTGCGATTAAGGGAGAAAATATATGAGGAAACGTGTTCAATCAGAAGAACGTACTTCATTTCAGGAAGCAGGAGATTACGATCCAATTATTGACAGCAGAGCAGATGTAGCTATGGTCTATGGAATCAACCAAACCTTTGAAAATAGGGTTAAGCATTGGCAAGAAGCTGGCTATAGAGTTCATGTTATGACTGGAATCGCTTGGGGCGGCTATGAAGATTATGTGCGTGGGGAATGGGATGGCGTTAAACATTATGATGATGCTCAGACTGCCATTGGAGATTTCAAGTTAGAACACGGTATTTCTCAAGGTCATGACATTTTCTACATGATGCCAAGTATGACCTATGCCCGTTATCTTGGTGAAAAACTACGCAGAGTAGTTGATGCAGGTGCATTGGCTATCCATTTGGAAGAACCAGAATTTTGGGTGCGTGCTGGCTATAGCGATGGCTTCAAGCGTGAATGGCTGGATTTTTATGGCGAAGAATGGCAAGACCCTACATCATCACCAGATGCCCGTTATCGCTGTGAGAAACTTAAACAATATCTATATACACGCACAATAGAATATCTTTGCAATGAATTGAAAAAATATGCAAAAGAAAAAGGTAATCCCAATTTTAAGTGTTACGTTCCAACTCATAGCCTTATTAATTATGCTCATTGGCGAATAGTCAGCCCAGAAAGCAAAATGCTTGCCTTGTCACAATGTGATGGTCTTATCGGGCAAGTATGGACAGGAACATCCCGCACTCCTACTGTTTATGGTGGCATACGCAAACAGAGAACTTTCGAAGCAGGCTATTGTGAATATTCTGCCTGTGGCGCCTTGGTGCGAAACTCAAATAAAATGCTTTGGCAACTTGCTGATCCAATTGAAGATAATCCCAATTATTGTTGGGAAGATTATCGTATCAATTGGGAATGCACTGTAACAGCATCACTTTTGGTTAAAGAAAGTGATAGATTCGAGATTATGCCATGGCCAAGCCGTATATTTAGAGGAACTTATCCCACAGTGAATTTGAACTCTTTACCATTAAAATCTCTTCTTGAGAAGTATCTAGAACGACTGAAAAAAGAAGGTCGGCAGTCTTTTTATGAACAAACACAATGTGCTTTCCGACTAATGCTAGATTTAAGCCATAAAAACGATGAACCAAACAAAAGAGAGAATATAGGTTTTGCTGACCTAGCCGACATCTCCTCAGAATTGCGTTTTGGTGATCTTGGCGGAATGATACATAGTTTCTACAAACATTTGTCGACTTGGGAAGATCAGCAGGATGCCCAAAAAATGCGTGATGCTGTTGCTTCATTTTATCACAATCCCACTGATCAACGCTCATCTATACCAGAGGACTATGCTACTGAGTTACAGATCGTATTCAATGCTTTAGCGGATATGTCTTGGTCTGGTGAGTATGAATGGATATTTGGACAGACAGGTGTTGGATTGGCAATTTCTGATACTTTGATGTTTCAACGAGGTGAGCCTAATCCAAGTGATGATGATATGTCATCACTTTATGGTCTTGCTTTACCATTAATCAAGCATGGAACAGCATTAGAAATGGTGCAGATTGAGAGAATAGCCAGTTCTGGTTATTTGGAGGATTTGAAAGTATTACTTTTAACTTACGAAGGACAAAAACCACCTGATGCTATAATCCATGAG
>CAZMCH010000183.1:0-1997 GCA_964564735.1 uncultured bacterium | reverse complement strand
GTAGTAAGTTGCCATTTTTAAGACCCCCCCTTTATCCCCCCTTAAAAAGGGGGGAATTATGGTAAGTTGCCTTAATAAAGGGGGAATTGTAGTAAGTTGCCATTTTTAAGACCCCCCTTTATCCCCCCTTAAAAGGGGGGATTATAGTAAGTTCCTTTATTAAGGAGGAATTATAGTAAGTTTTCATGGATAGTTATTCTATAAATATTTCGTCCCTTCGGGACTATGTTATGTGATTTCACATCAAAAATCCCTTATGTTTTTCCTAAGTTGATACACATAGAGGATTTTTAATACCCCCCCTTTATCCCCCCTTAAAAGGGGGGAATTATGGTAAGTTGCCCTTAAAAATGGGATTATAGTAAGTTCCATTTATTAAGGTTTTCATGGATAGTTTTTTTGTAACTATTAGATGTTGTAAGAAGGAAATAGACCGCTGGTTTTCGCTGGCTATGTAATACAGATTATCTCTGACCTTTAAAAGAACTTTTGAAATATGCTATCAATTATATATATCGGGATAGGTAAGAGATAATGTGAATTAGGCATAATAATCCATATTTGTCAGCAAAACCTAAAGACACAAAACAGGATTCGGCTTTGGTATTTCGGATTAAGATCAAGCATCAAAAGATTGGGAATATACTGGTCAATCGAATGTGTTTTTTAATTTACGGATCTTTTGAAAATCCCCCCAAATATCCAAAAGATGTATTAGCAATTTGCCCCTACGAAAAGTTTTCATGGGTAGGTTTTTTGATGTTATGAAAATGCTCTTTATACCATTTCCTAAGGTGATTAGCTAAAAGAAAGAGGTGCTTATTGATGAAATATTATATGAAATCATATTTGACAATTATTATCATCTTTAGTTTTATAATCATCGGTTGTGCAGGAGTTCCACCACAAACAAAACAATTGTTCCAATCTCCTAATATTGAATATGTAAACTATGCACTAAGTAGCAACGGTGCAACTGCAGAATCACCAGATAATAACCCAGATCATCCACCATCAAAGGTCATAGATGGCGATACATCTTCATTAGACTGGGATAATGGTGGTGGCTGGGAAGGAAGCCTTACATATCTTAGGAGTAATGAACCACTTAAAAGGTCCTATATTCAAATAAATCTTCCGGGTAAAAAGCAAATCAAAAGAATCGTTGTATTTACACTTGATTCACCAAAATATCCAGCTTCAAAGTATGGTCTAAGGGCTTATACAATTGAATATTGGCATGGAACTGGCTGGAAAATGATTGATATTGTAACAAATAAGCCAGATAAAAGATATACCGTTAAAGATAATGTATCAGGAAGAATTGAGCATGAGATCAGTGGCGAGTTAGTTACGGATAAAATCAGGCTAGTGCCTTTGTTAAGCAACGATACAGAAAAAGAATATGATCTCACTGCATACGGAGGACAAGCAATATATAGTATAAGCGGTTCTGCGAAAGTCATAGAAATAGAGGTTTGGTGCTATCCAACCCTATCAAAATATTATGCTAGAGAAGAGAATAACGGACTATCCCTAATCGGCACATCTAAGCCATCTTCAGATGAACAAGAAATCCGAAGAATTATTGCTAACTATAAACGAGGTTATGATAATGAGGATTTGGAGCTTGTAATGTCTGGCTTTTCAGATCATTTTTTAACCATTGATGGCAAAAGCAGGATTGACATAGAAGAAAGAGCAAAAAAATTCTTTGAAGATTATGATAAAATTAATATAACATTTAGAGATACAAAAATAAATCTTGCTCAATCAGAGGATTTTGCAACATTAGAGGCAAACTATACGCTTGAGTGTGTCGCAGTTATAGACAATAATGTTTATAGACGGGTCGGAACGCTTGTATTTAATTTTAAGAAAGAAGAAGATACTGGTTGGAAGATTATAAATGCAAAATAGCAGGAAAAAGTAGAGTTCAACCGAATTAATTATCAAGCTATTTTTATGTTAGGGACAGGTTTGAAAACCTGTTCTTA
>CAZMCH010000182.1:0-2154 GCA_964564735.1 uncultured bacterium | reverse complement strand
ATGTGAAACCGGGGACAAACAGGTGTTTTTGCACGGAACACAGGTTAATTTTTGTGCGGCCAATCTTGGCGTTTATTTCCTTCTTAGGCGCTTACGGTTTTGAAACTATAATAAAAAACAAGTTCTTCAAGCAGACATTTTCAATAGATCACTTGTTGATGCAGACAAAGCTGCATTCAAAGCAGATGTTAGTTTACGACCCTTTTCTGTAAGATTATACTTTCGTTGATTTGGAAGTTTCTTTATCAAACCGTGATCACGAAGCAAGCGCAAATGCCGACTAATACGGGAAGACAGTTTTTTACCCGACATATCTTTTGCCCATTGGGTGGATATCAGTTTTTGTTGCAGTGCTTTATTGGTAATGAAATTCACATTGAACATTGGGTCGGATATAGCCTGAAGCAGTTCCCGGTCCTTACCTGTTACATCCAGACTTCGAATTCTTTTCCCATTGGCACTGAAGGAGTGTGAAACAGAGGCAATCAATTCATAAACAGGTGTTTTATCTTCCAAAGTAGCCATGTGCTCAGTGAAGCTATTGATTCTATCATCAGAAATTTTGGCACGCAGGTTAATGTCAGCAATTCCTTTTCTCATTGGTAGAAGTTTTTTGGGTTTTGATTTGTCATCTCCCTGGATATGTCTGTATACACGATACTTTTCAGGTGCATTCATTGTCATTTCAAACCTCAGAACATTCTGCTCATTGTAAAGTTTGACGCTGTTGTTGTCAACCCAATGGCGTATGCGTGCTCCATCATGCCATAAATTAACCCGGGTGAATAGTTCTGGCTTGGAGAGTGGGTGCGGCTGTCCTTCTTCTGTCACAGGTCGTCCCATATATCGAAGTACCCGATCACTGGTTCCTGTAATGAATGCATGCCTTAGAAAATCATTCATGTGAAGTGACAATACATCAGGACTTTCAAAAATATAATCTTTTGCTCGTTCGCTTTGCCACATTGTCCAATAATATCCAATTCCATCACCCAGAATCTTTGGCATATCAGGAAAAACAACAGGAACAAATTGATCAAGCATTTTCCCCCAATCAGTGTCAAGTTGACTATCAAGTAAGCGCTGTGCCAGTTCATAATCATCGATATATAAAAATTTGTTACCGTTCAAAATATATTTGCATCCCTCTTTATCGAGCATACGGCGAAGCCATTCTCTTCCATTGATAGCAACCTGAATGTTGTATGGTGCCCATGTTTGAAGACGGACGCTCATAAAGCCATAGTCACAATGGTCATAATAAAAATATAGGTGTTTGCAGCGTGAATTCTTGCTCTCTATCCTGGGGTATCGTTTAAAAGGATCAAATATTGCATGATATGTAGAGCACGCTTCAACACATGACCAGATACCGATCAACCCTTTTTTGATCCCAGTTTTCCGTTGTTGTTCATGGGCAAGCTCTTCTTTCCTTTCGTTGCAAGATGATATATATTTTATATCGCAACCGCATTGATTTTGTGAATATTGACGGGCTACTTCAATGATCGCTGTTGATTGTGTTTTTACCCAGTCCTTATAATCTTTATTGAGAATACCTTGAGTTTTCAAAAACAGTTGCATGCCTGCTGCATACATTATAGGCCGTATATGCCCTTTGAATACTATACGGTCGAATCCTTTTATTACACCCTTGACTAATCCACTGAATCTATGAAATAATGTATCCATGCGTTGCCTCCTTATTTCTTGTCTCGTAAAACAATTATAAGTTCTTGGCAACGCTGTTGTCTATATCAAATGCTTTTTATTGGGTTGTGGGCAAAGCCCACTTTGGTTATATCAAAAAGTTCCGGTATAAAGTTTAGAATCATTAATGGAGCAGATTTATTGATTTCAGCCGGTTTGCTCAAATAGAAGATTAAATTCACTGAATAAAAGGAGATTATTAATGAAGAAAACAGTAAACAGAATTAAACAAAAAATCAAAGCTTTAATCAACAACAGCAATTTTTATTTAAACAGCTACGCACTCAAGATATATGGATTTCGTAAAAACCTGCTAATCAATAAAATTTCACATTCCACCAGGGATATTGATCCTATAACTTCGGTTGAAGGGCTAAGAAAAGTAATAATACAAGCAAAAAACAACCAAAACGTGTTATTCAAATATGATATCAATACAGAAAA
>CAZMCH010000181.1:0-2190 GCA_964564735.1 uncultured bacterium | reverse complement strand
GTCCATTTGGGTTGACGGACAACCTCCCACATTCCTTTCTCGATAGGTTTGGTTATTTCTTCAATAATTGGTATTTCTTCTTTTCTCTTTTCGCCTATTGAGAGCAAGTCTTTTACATCTGCGCCGAGTGTATCAACTGTGTATTTAATAGTTATTCCCTTTTCGCCAACGGCAAAAAGGCTTTTTCCTGTAAAGCTAATGCCATGAAGGTCTTTATCTGTTCCGCTATCTTTTTTTACCCAAGTTTTGCCCCCGTTTGATGTAACCAGAAGCGTTCCTGTATCACCAGCAACAAGCCCTACTCTTGTATTGGCAAAATGGACTTTACGGAGATTTGTTTCAACCCCGCTTTTTTGGAATTGCCAAGTTTTTCCACCATTTTCAGTATAAAGTATCTCTCCGAATTGTCCAACAACCCAGCCATGATTAGAATCATAAAAATAGACACCGTATAATTCATTAAAAGTATCGCTTTCTTGTTTTTCCCATGATAATCCGCCGTTTATTGTATGTATAATTATCCCTGGCCATCCCACAGCCCAGCCTTCATTAGAATTTAGGAAATAGACACCATAAAGAGTCTGCCATGAAGGGCTTATCTGCTCTGACCATGTTTGCCCGCCATCAATTGTATGAACAACCGATCCCAACGCCCCAACAGCCCAGCCTTCCATCGAGTCTTTGAAATAAACGCCATAAAGCGGAAGAGCAGTTGCTCCACGTTGTGGGAGCCAATTTTGCCCTCCATCAACGGTATGATAAATCCTACCCATCTCACCAATAGCCCAACCCTCTGTATCGTTTATGAAATATAAGCTATTTAGACTACCCCACGAATCAACATCGTTGGTAATCCAAGTCCTTCCTCCGTCTTCTGTGCGTGTAATTGTGCCTCTGTTGCCAACCGCCCAACCACGATTTTCATCAGCAAAATGAACGTCTTGAAGATCGTTAGCTGTAAAGTCCGTCTTTCCTCCACGAATCGTCCATGTTTCACCGCTATCATTTGAGTAAAGTATTGCACCATATTCACCGACAACCCATATTTCTTTTGGACCTGTTAGCTGAACATTATAAAATGTATTTCTAATCCCGCTGACTCTCAGTTGCCAGTTCTTACCACCGTCATTTGTTGTTACAATATGACCGACCATTGAGACTGCACAGCCATGTTTATTATCAAAGAAATGAATACTTGTTGCAGGAAAATGGACATGACCGTTTGATGGTATATGGCTCTCTTGGCGTTCCCATGTTTCACCTCCGTCTGATGTATGGAAAATTGATCCGTCTGTTCCGCATAACCAGCCATCTTTTTCATTTACGAATAGTATTCTATAATTGGTATTTGTTAATTGGACTCTATTCCAATCTTCATCGCTTCTATACTGGAATTCACGCCATTTTTTGCCATCATGAGTTTTGTAAACTCTGTCCATTTCGCCAATAAGCCAGCCCTCTTTATTATTAAAGAAATAAAGTCCTGTCAAAGATACATCTGCGTCTGTTTTTTCCTGAAACCATGTTCTACCACCGTTGATTGTATGGAATAGCTTATTACTTTCACCGACAGCCCAGCCTTCCATGCCATTTTTTAAAAATTGAACGTCATTAAGCGTTGCGGTAGTATTGCTCTGTTGTTGATTCCAATGCGCCCCACCATCCATTGTATATATTATTGTTCCTTTATCTCCGACAGCCCACCCTTTTTTATTATTAATGAAATGAACTGCCTTTAATTCATTTTTTATGCCTGTGTTTTGAGGTGTCCAGCTTTTACCTCCGTTTTCTGTTCGTATTACAGTTCCTTCCTGTCCTACTATCCACCCATTCTTAGCATCTACAAAACATATATCATTGAAATGAACTTCCCAATCAGCTTTTCTCATTATCTCACTTTTGACACATCCAAATAATAAAAATGTTATAAGGCATAAAATTAGCAAAATCAGCGATCTATTTAACATATATCCCTCCAAACATGCTATATTGAAATCAATTATGATATAATATCATTTCCCAAAAATTATTGTGCATTACCACTGGCAACAAGTTGCCAATGGTAAAAATTTTCAGTGCTATTAATGCTCTAAAAAATATGGAAATTGGTATAAGTATAGTTCATTATAACCAATGTTTTGATTTACATCAAGGCAATAAGGTCGATGTAAATGATATAATCATGACATC
>CAZMCH010000180.1:0-2236 GCA_964564735.1 uncultured bacterium | reverse complement strand
CCCTTATTCCGCAAGTTAGGCAGGAAGCGATCATCTTGTTAGAGCATATCATCGGACATACGGCGTGCCTGCAATTATTACACATTGCTCAAATAATTACGGACCATATCAATTTCCAGAGAAACTTATTCCCTTAATGATATTCAAAGCAACTAGAGATGAAAAACTTCCCATTTATGGTGATGGCTTGAATATAAGGGATTGGATTTATGTCTTTGATCATTGCAGGGCAATTGATTTTGTTATACAAAAGGGTAATCTTGGAGAAGTTTATAATATTGGTGGGGATAACGAAAAGCATAATATTGACGTTGTAAAGATTATCCTAGATAAACTAGGCAAATCCTATGACCTTATACAATTCGTCCAAGACAGACCCGGACATGATAGGCGTTATGCAATAGACATCTCAAAGATAAAAAAAGAACTCGGTTGGACTCCTGAATACAGTTTTGAGAGAGGCATTGAAGAAACGATAAAATGGTATCAAGATAATAAAATATGGGTAAATAACTGTGTTTCAGGTGATTATATGCAATACTATGAACGTAATTACGCAAAGCGTGATCAATAAGAGGATTTATTTACATGAAAATTCCATTTAATATCCCATATATGACAGGTAAAGAGATTGAATACATGCAGGAAAGCCTCAAAAGCGGAAATATTGTTGGTGATTGCGCATTTACCAAAAAATGCCAAAGTCTTATGGAGAATATATTTGACGCAAAAAAAGTCCTATTGACAGCTTCATGCACAGATGCAATGGAGATGGCTTCGTTGCTTGCTGATTTTACTATTGATGACGAGGTGATCGTGCCATCTTTTACCTTTGTTTCTACTGCAAACGCATTTGTCCTTCGTGGTGCAAAGCCCGTATTTGTTGATATTCGCAAAGATACATTAAATATGGACGAAACAAAGATTGAAGCATTGATAACCGACAAGACAAAGGCGATCTTCCCTGTGCATTACGGCGGTGTTTCATGCGAAATGGATACTATAAATGATATTGCTAGAAAATATAATCTAATTGTTATTGAGGATTCTGCTCAAGGTGTTTATGCTACATACAAGGATAGATATTTGGGAACAATCGGTGATCTCGGTGCATATAGCTTTCATGGCACAAAGAATTATGTCTGCGGTGAAGGCGGTGCGCTAGTGATAAATGATGATAGATTCATAGAAAGGGCGGAAATTCTCAGAGAAAAAGGGACTAATAGAAGCAAGTTTTTGCGAGGAGAGGTTGATAAATATACTTGGGTGGATGTCGGCTCAAGCTTTTTGCTTTCGGATGTTCTAGCCGCTTTTTTATATGCACAGCTTGAAAAATTGGACGAAATCAATCAGAAAAGAAAGGCAATATTTGATTATTATTATGAAAATTTGAAAGAGCTAGAGGACAAGGGCGAACTTAGATTGCCTATAATTCCAGATGAATGTAAGAGCAATTATCATTTATTTTATATTTTATTGCCTTCTAATGGAAAGAGAAATGAATTGATGGATCAACTCAAAGGTGAAGGGATAAGCGCAGTATTTCATTATGTTCCGTTGCACTCTTCACCTATGGGTGCTAAATTTGGATATAAAGAAGGCGATCTGCCAATCACAGAAAATGTTAGCGGATGCCTGCTTAGGTTGCCTTTTTATGCTGGTTTGAATATTGAGGAGCAAAGTTTTGTGGTTTCTATGATTAAGAAGTTTATGCTAAAATAAATAATAGGAAGGAGATGTCTAAAATGAACGAAAAAGATAATAGCCATGAGGAAAGAATGAAGGCTTTAGAGCTTGCAAATAAGATTCCAACAGCAACCATGTTCGGAGTGAATAATGAGCTCATCAATCGCATTGCTTTGTGTTTTGCCACGGATTACTATAGGATCTTCTTTACCGATGATGTGATCGGAGTTGAGGTATGCTCGGCTTTGAAAAATGTTTATGCAATCGCTATCGGCATAAGTGATGGAATGTATGAGGGTTCAGGGATATACTACCATAATTTCAGAGCTTTGCTTTTCAGTCAGGCTCTGATGGAAATGGCGCTTGTAGTGGGCGCGTGTGGAGGCAGGGTGGAAACGGCAGTGGGTCTCCCGGGTTCAGGAGACCTTCATCTTACATCTTCTTCAGGGCGAAATGGGATATATGGTATGCGGATAGGGAGGGGTGAGGAGCCGGAGCATGCCTACCGGGAGATGCTTCTTGAAGGCAACATAGCGGAGGGTTATAATAC
>CAZMCH010000179.1:0-2327 GCA_964564735.1 uncultured bacterium | reverse complement strand
GATGTTATTGAAATTCATAGAAATTTTAAAAACGTTCAGAAAAGCCGACGAAAAAACAGATTTCAGAAGTACAAGGGTATATACATTGCTGTTATTAGCATTACTGCATTCTTTATGTTAGGTTATGCAATAGCTGCTTTAAGTCTACCCATATGGGCAAAAATTATGATCTTTATTTTGATTGCTTTTCTTGGATTGATACCGGGTTATTTGGTATCTACACTTTTTCATTAATCAGTATCGCCTTTTTTAGTCGCTTATATTATAAAACAAATTCATAACATACAATTCGGAGGTTCTCTATATGTCAAAATTTCGTGCAATTCATACAATTGATTTGAAGCCAGAAGTTAAAAGCGAAGATTTTGAGAAATTTATGCTTGAGGAATTTATACCTGAGACTTTAAAGTTAAAGGGCTGTCTTGGTGTGCAGTTACTTAAAGGATATAAAGGTGATCTTGTTGGTGTCGCAAAGGGAAAATCTGATTACGCTTGGATTAGCCTTTGGGAAAGTGTTGAGGCAAATAACAAGGCTTGGACAAAGAGAGGAAAGCACTTTACTCCCGAATCCATAGTAAAGGCAAATGCCAAACTTTATGACTTTGCTGCAACTTTTTGGCTTGTTGGTGGTTATACTATTGTTGGCGAGGAAAACGCTCAGGTTTGAGCATATCCAATCTCTTATTTATATTTTAATTGAAAAATATGTCATTTGGTAGGATGGGTTCATAGTTTTCATTTACCATGATTTGCCGTTTATTATGGCAAAAGCTGATAAATCTTATTTTTCAGATAATAGATTAAAACTATGAACCCATCTATTATTAGACAACAATGGGTTAAATAATGGAATCAAAAAAGTTACCTTTTCTACAATCTCAAATATTAGATTATCTATACCTTAGAATTTTTGAGGGAAAGAAACCATCAATAAATGAATTATCAGAGATAACTAGCTATAATATAGACAGCAGAATATTGTTAAATGCAATTGATATACTAATAAAGAAGGGATTTATTCAGAGAAACCACGACTCCAATTTTGACATTCCTGAAAATAAAAGGAAATTTTATGAAGACATTATCAAAAGAATCAACAATCATGATGTAAAATATAATGATAAACTGATTGACCAGATTGATAATTCTAATTCTAATGAGCAATTGCCTCTCTTTCAAAAATATAAATCTATAAGTGATTTAAACCAATACAATATTGTTCATCAATGGTATGATTATTTAGAAGATTTTCCTTTTTCACTTTTGGAAGAGAGCATAGATAAATATGAATTGAAAAAAGGTAATATGATCCTAGACCCATTTTGTGGAAGCGGAACAACATTAGTCTCAGGTAATATGTTTGGACTAAATGCTATAGGAATAGATACTAATCCTTTAATGTGCCTTGTATCCAGAGTTAAAACAACATGGGATATTGATATTTCGGAACTAAAATATACCTATCAAAATATTGCTAGACAATTTATAGATTTGGCTAATGATCTTGAAAGCTATAAATTTAAAAATCATTTCTTAGATGTCATGCCCAGGCGTGAAATAAATCAATGGATGAGTCCACAAATGCAAAAAGAGGTTTCATTGATGAAGGATTTAATCAATGAAATCCAAAATGAAAAGATGAAAAATCTCTTTTTAGTGATGTTGGGCAAATCAGCTTTTGATGCTTCTTATGTGGCATTATGCCCAGGAACAACCTTTTATCCTCATAGGCAAAAAGAGCCTTTTTTTGATGTATTCTGCAAAAAGATAATGCAAGTTTATGAAGATTTGAAACTGATTCAAAAGTTTGATACCTATGGAAAAACTATTGTTTATAATAATTCTGCGACGAAGGCAAGCTCATTTATTGAGGAAGAATCAATTGACTTTATTATAACTTCGCCGCCATACCCCAATGATCTTGAATATACTAGACAGACAAGATTAGAGTTATACCTTTTGGACTTTGTAAAAAGCATGGAGGATGTTCAATGTCTAAAAAAAACGATGATCAAAGGTAGCACCAAATTGATCTATAAAGAAGATAATTATAGTCAATATGTCAAAGATTTTGAGTCTATTCAAAAAGTCGCAGATGAAATAGCGAATGCTTTGTCTGATAAAAATTGGGGGTTTGATTATCCACGCATGATTAGAGAATATTTTGGTGGTATGTATCTATGTCTTAATGAATTTTACAAAATAATGAAAAGAGGGAGTTATAATCTTCAGGTTGTGGGGGATCAAACATATAAAAACATAGTTATTCCAGTAGCCAAAATTTTCGTTGAAATGGCAAAGCAGATAGGTTATTCAGATGCTCATAT
>CAZMCH010000178.1:0-2496 GCA_964564735.1 uncultured bacterium | reverse complement strand
TGACAGAAAAGATAACTGAGGTATTAGGAGGCAAGAAAAGAGTTACTCAACAAAAGATATGGGGCAATTACATAAGAAATTCGGTGAAGGTTGTTATAGATGCCTATGATGGTTCTGTTACATATTATATAATGACAGGTGAAAAGGGACAAGCAGACCCTATTGCTGATTGTTATAAGAGAATCTTCCCTAAGTTATTTAAAGAATATAGCTCAATGCCCGATGAGTTAAAGCGGCATATCAGATATCCTCAATCAATGTTTATGATACAAGCAGCAAAATATGCAGCGTATCACATGAACGATGCTAAGCAGTTCTACAATAAGGAAGACCTTTGGCAATTTAGCACCGAAAAAATGCAAGATGGCGGTTCTGGTGAACAGCCTGTTGAGCCGTATTATGTTATTTTGCAATTACCAGACAGCGAAAAGGAAGAATTTCTGATTATGCTACCATATACACCAAACAGAAAGAAAAACATGATAGCTTGGCTAGCGGCAAAATGCGATCCGGGTGAAGGGTCTGATTTAGGTGAATATGGAAATCTTGTTGTTTATAACTTCCCAAAGGGTGAGCTTGTGGACGGAACAATTCAGGTTGAAGCCTATATTGATCAAGACCCCGAGATGTCACAAGAATTGGCACTCTGGAGCCAAAGAGGCTCAAAGGTCATCAGAGGAAATCTATTAGCTATACCAATGAACCAATCGATATTATATGTTGAACCTATATATCTCGAAGCGGAAGCATCGCCTATACCTGTTCTTAGGAGAATTGTAGTTGGGCTAAAAGGTGGACGTATCGAATGGGGTGAAACACTACAAGAAGCCCTTTATACTCTATTTGGTGAACCAATACCTGTTACAACAGATGAAACAGGAGGCAAATCTATTGAGCAAGCACCTATAACGGAAGTGCTTTCCTCTGCAAATCTTACAAAGAGAGCCATTGAACAATATGATCAGGCGCAGAAATATCTGCGGTCTGGAAATTGGGCAAAGTATGGCGAGGAGATGGATAAACTTAGACAAACACTTATGCAAATGCAAAAAGAGAAACCATAATTTCAACTATTAGGATATAAATTAGGGATAGGCATGTGTGTTTATCCCTAAATTTTTATTAGGGAGGGAATCTCTATGAATTGCCTGAATTTTATCATGAGTCTTGTGATTACAATGCCAATAGCTATCGATGTTACATCTGATCAAATAGGTAATGTCTTTACCGAGGATAAATCGGTTATTTTCCATTTTAATTCCGATAAAGATGCCAATATGACCATAACGGATTATAATGGCAAAAAAGTAGTAAATAAAAAAATCTTCGCAGATAAATCAGACATTGATCTTGGGCAAATGCCAAAAAGCTATTACTTAATGCAGATAGAAAGCGAAGAAGAAAAAAAAGAAGTCCACTTCTGTGTTATTCCCTCTATAGAAAGTCGTCCCAAAATTGATGATTCTGCAATTGCATCAGACCTTGCAACTAGTTGGTTAGTCAAGCCAGAACAATTTGATAGCCTTGCACAACTGGCAAAACTTAGCGGATTGTTCTGGATACGTGATAGAATAACATGGGAAGAACTGGAAATAAATCGTGGCAAATGGGCTGATAATACAAAATATGACCTTTCTGCAGATATTCAAACCAAACATGGCTTAAAGGTTTATCAAGTTTTTCATGCGACTCCCGCATGGGCGCAGGAGGTGAAAAATTCTCATTCTTATCCTGATGATCTTCGTGATATATACAATTTTTCCGCAGAGATGGCAAAAAGATATAAAGGCAGAGTTCTAGCCTGGGAAGTTTGGAACGAGCCTGACATATCAGTTTTTAGTGATGAACTTGGTGATTCCTATGCAAGTATGCTAAAAGCGATGTTCCTTGGCTTTAAGTCTGCTGATCCATCGTTACCAGTCCTGATATGTAGCTTTGCGATGGGTCCGGGCAAGTTTGCAGAAACGATCTTCCAGAATGACGTCGGCGACTATTTTGATATATACAATTATCACATATACGACAAAGTGGAAAAGCATAAAGAAAGAGCATTAGCTCATATTAACCTTATGAAAAAATATGGTATCAAAAATAAGCCAATATGGTTAACAGAGGCGGGTCATCCAATCAGAAGAAAAGATGAGCTGGTTGAATATACGACAGAGCAGGGGCGTGATGTGGCAGAATTCCTTCCAAAAGCAATAATAACGTCCCTATCGGCTGGAGTTGATAAATACTTTTGGTTCATTTTACCATATTATCGTGAAAACGACTTTAATCTATTCGGGCTTTTGAGACAGGACTTAACGCCGACTGCGGGATATTGCTCAATCTCTGCCTGCACTTATGCGCTTGGTAGGGCGAAATATCTCGGCAGACTGGATATTGAGTGCGTAAATGCTCATGTCTTTGAAAGAGATGATAATGATATTGCAATTGCTCTTTGGACTGACGAAGGCAAAAAAATTCCAAGAATTAATATTAATGCAGAAAAAG
>CAZMCH010000177.1:0-2887 GCA_964564735.1 uncultured bacterium | reverse complement strand
CAAAATACTCCCTGTGAAATTCATAAACAATGGCTCAGGATACTTGTCGGACGCCATAGCGGCAATAGAATACTGCAAGTCAATGGGAGTTAAAATTGTAAACGCATCCTGGGGCGGGTCGGAAAACTCACAGATACTGAAGGAAACCATACAGGAAAGCGGCATGCTGTTCATATGCGCTGCAGGGAATTATGGAGTGGACACAAGCTTAACCCCACTGTACCCTGGAGCATATGAACTGCCAAATATAATATACTCAATAAGGTCATAAACTCGCAATGTAAATTTGCCGATAAATATATTTGATTAGATACATTCAAATATGTGAGGATAAAATGATTCGGATAACTTTTACAAAAGAAGAAGTTGAGCAATTAAGGTACGAGCGGTTTAACCACCCTCACCCAAGAGTACAAATAAAAATGGAAGCACTATTGCTTAAATCTCAAGGATTAGAGCATAAAAAGATAGGTAAAATTCTTGGGATTTGCCAAGATACATTAAGACCCTACGTTCTTAAATCTTGATAAAAAAGTCCAAAAATTAAAGGTACAAAATTAAGCCCCAGATAGCAGAGGAATAATAACTTGGTTTTTCAAATACAAACCAGCTGCTATAACATTTTTGCCTAAAGTCGTGACATAATATTTATAAGTATGAGCGACTTTTTTAATCAAGCCAATGGATTTAAGCCGTTTAAGGATATTTGAAATTTTCCATGGCTTTAATTCAGGAAATGATGCTCTCAAATTTTTAGCGCGCAGGCCATTTATTGTGAATTTACCGTCAGCTATTGCAAGCAGTATTTTCCCATCCTGCTTATCGAAGAAATTAAAACCCTTAACTGTTTTATTGGCAACTTTTTTATCAGAAGTAACGCTGTCAAGCTTTTTTATCCCATCAGACGGATCATCAAAAGAAGAAATAAATTCTAAGTAGCGGCCAATAATATTCTTGAAAACAGTGATTAAAACAAATAAGCTATAAATGTTTTTCTTAACAGGCGCTGATTTAGACACTACTTCCCCGTTCCTTTTGAATACATCCCGAAAAGTGTTTAGCTTTGAAACATCATAGGCTGTTACTTCAATACGCAATACTTTGCCAAACTTATCGTAAATTTTTACCGATAATTCACCCATTTGGTGCTTGATTCTCGTCCCGAGAACACGTTCGTTATATCGGCTTCCCATCTCGCCTTCAAATTTAACGGTCAGTTTTTTGCCTAAGAACGTTGCAATATTTTCTGGAGTTACTGTATGCATGACTGTCTTAACTATATTGTCATAAAGTGGTTTTAACTCATCCTGTTTTTTAAAAACAATATCAAAGGCATATTCTGCCTGCGAAATTGTATAGTTCCACCTCAAATCCCATTCTTTCGGTAGCGGGCAGTACCTTTCCATAAAAATATCAAGAACTTGATGAATATCTTCAATCCGCATCTTATCAGATAATTCCTGTGCTCTTTTGTAGTTTTCTATGTATGTAAATGCGTTCTCTATTCTTTGATATGTTATGTTTTCTTTCCTGAGCTTGTTTTCAAGCCATCCATGTCCGTTAAAATATACTGTTGCGGTAAATGGGGCGACTGTCGGTACTTTCACAAAACATAGCCCAAGCAGTTTATCCATGATGTAGAAATAATAGTGCAGGCGTTTAGTGGTGTCATTTTTAAAATATGTTCTTCCGGTTCCTTTGTCTGTCCAAGGGGTATATGTTTTGCAATTTTCCAATTGTGAATATATTTTTATCAGTCCTTCTTTATTTCCACGTTCGGCAAGAATGTCGGCTATTTTATCATCTTTTCTGAATGCGTCAACTTTCCGTATATATTCTATTTCCATATTGTTTTGGGCCGCTATTCTTTCTGCATTTTCTATTATTGATTTTGTGACGGGTTCAAATACTTTGTGAAAATCAAAACACCTGTGCTTCATTTTGTTGAAAAAAATCCCCATTCCATCTGCATATCCAAATTTTCCTGCGGTACATTTGATATTTATTCTGTCATAACAATATAGTAATCCTGATACTTTATCTTCATGTGCATCTATTATTAACAATTTTAATCAACTCCCGTTTTTAATCTATTATACTTCAATGAAGTTGATTTTTGGGTTTTTCTTTTCCAGTTCATCTGGGAAAGGAAACTGTACTATGTCGCATTGTCTGAGACTGCCGTCAACGCCTTTAAAGCCAGCGGCATGTCACAAGCCGCACTTGCCGACAAAAGCAAATGCGCCAAAACAACTGTATATCATGCGTTAAGATATGTCAAAATATCTGTTGAAAGCGCGAAGAGGATAATCGAGTGCCTTGATATCAAACCAAAGGACGGCCTCATTATTTCATCATCAGACGGCAAGCTTGCCAGCAAGACCATCAGCCACCATCACCGGCTGATATCATCAATTCTCACCACAGCGGTATACTGGCAGGTGATTGCGGACAACCCTGCAAAGCGTGTTAAGGCGCCCAGGCTTGATAACAAGGAGGCGGCGTACCTTGATGAGAAACAGACTGTGAAGCTATTACAAGCATTGAAAAATGAACCCATCGACAAGCGGACCATGATAACGATGCTTGTATACAGCGGCATGCGGCGGGGTGAATTATGCGGACTCACATGGGATGACATCAACTTTGAAACGGATACCGTTACAATCAACAAGTCGCTGCAGTATTTGCCCGGGATGGGAGTGTTCACAAAAGAACCCAAGACAAGGGCGTCAACGCGGACGATAAAGCTGTCGCCACAGGCTATAGAATCATTGAAAGAACATAAGGCCTGGCAGGAGAAATATAAGGCTGAAATGGGAGACAAGTGGATTGATACTGGGTTTGTGTTTACCGGTTGGGATGGCAGGCCACAGCATCCCGATAC
>CAZMCH010000176.1:0-3015 GCA_964564735.1 uncultured bacterium | reverse complement strand
AGATTGCCAAGATCATTTGCAAGATCGCTATTAACCCTATGGATAAACGCCTCTCTTGTGAAATCTCCGTCACTACCAAAAGTATATTCCCTCATAAAGAAATATCTGACAGAATCAGTCCCAAACTCATCAATAAGTTCATTTGGATTGATAATATTTCCTGTTGTCTTGCTTATTTTCCTTCCATCTTTTGTTAGAAAGCCATGCCCAAAAACTTTTTTAGGCAATGGGATACCCGCTGACATAAGCATTGCGGGCCATATAATTGCATGAAATATCAGGATTTCTTTACCTATCAAATGAACGTCTGCAGGCCAATAACGATCCATCATATCAGGGTTATCCTCATATCCTATGGCGGTTATATAGTTGCTTAAAGCGTCAAACCAGACATATAAAACACCAACGGAATCATCTATCGGCACAGGAACGCCCCATTTAACTGATGAACGTGATATGCTTCTGTCCTCAAGACCTGATTTGATGATATTTAATACTTCATTTCTCCTGCTTTCTGGCTGTAAAAATTCTGGATTCCCCTCAATAAGTTCAATTAGCTTATCTTGATATTTTGATAGCCTAAAAAAGTAATTTTCTTCAGTTATCCAATCAACTTTTCTTTCGTGTATTGGGCATCGGTTGCCTTCTGCAAGGTCTTTCTCTGTATAAAACGCCTCACATGGTGCGCAATACCATCCTTCATAATGTCCTTTATAGACATCTCCAGAATCATATATAGCTTTGAATAGCTTTTGCGCTGCTATTTTATGTCGCTCATCTGTTGTTCTAACAAAATAATCATTTGATATATTAAGTTTCTGCCAAAGAGCCTTAAATTGAGAAACTATGTTATCACAATACATTCTTGTCGGAACACCCTTTTCCATCGCTATTCGTTCTATATTCTGACCATGCTCATCTGTGCCTGTAAGAAAAAAGACATCATCTCCGCACATGCGATGATAACGGGCTAATACATCGGTTGCAATTGTGCAGTAGGCATGTCCAATATGAGGCACATCATTAACGTAGTATATCGGTGTTGTAACGTAAAACTTACTCATTTTTTAGAATCTCCTCCGATCCGATTTTTTTAGGGTGTTCCTTTGAGAGACAAATTAAGGGTTTATAACTATTATACTATGATATTCTGTTAAGTCAAGCCTATCAAAGAAATTACATAGATTTCAATGCTTTAATCAACTTATCTATCTCTTTATATGTATTAAAAAAGCTAGTTGAAATCCTTGTTCCATCAACTTCTACAACGCCTCTTGTATATATATGCCATTCCTTTGAAAGATAGCTTGAAAGCTCACTAAGCGAATATCCCTTCATAGAAAAAGTCGTATTTCCAGAACTTTTTTCCCAATCTATTGGAGAATGGACGATACATTTTGGTATAGTGTTTAGGTTTTCTCGTAGATATGAGGTCAGGTCTTTTATTCTCCCATCTTTCATCTGCCAGCCCCATTCTTCGTATAGCTCGATAGTAACCAAAAAGCCATAAAGCAACATACAGTCTCTTGTTCCAAACTCAAATCTTCCTGCATCGGTTCTTGCCAATGGGTCTTCGCAGAATGGACATAATCCCAAAAATCCCGGTGGCGGTTCGCATTTTGTTTTGGAATTGACGTATAGAAAGGAAGTTCCCTTTGGCGCACAAAGCCATTTATGCCCGTTGCCAACATAAAAATCGCAATCATAATCCTGAACGTTTACAGATATATCACCAACAGTCTGCGCACCATCAAGGAGTATATATGCTCCTATTTCTCTTGCGATTTTGCAGATTTCTTTGACAGGCAATCGTATTCCAGTTTCGCAGGTTACATGGCTAAATGCAAATGCTTTTGTTTTGTCTGTTATTTGATTTTTAATTGCCTCAAGATTCTCTTCTGGTTCTTTATGGACATCAAATACCTTTAGATTTGCATTACCTCGCCTTTCAATATATCTCAACTTGCCCATAAGCGCACCATGCTCTTGATTTGATGTAATTATCTCATCGCCGGGCTTAAAATCAATATTTGATAGGGCTATAGTTATGCCTTCGTTTGCGTTGCGTGTAAAGCATATTTCTGATGTATTAGCAGATATTAAAGACGCTATTTTCTCTCGTAAAACGCCAGTTTTTGATTCAATTTCACCATATCTGAAAAAGAGTTCCGTCTCATATTTAAACATGGTTTCTGTGAGTTTTTTAACTGCACTTCTAGGCACGACTCCGTGCATTCCTGTTGCAAACCATGTATTTTCCTTGAACTGAGGATATTCTTTGCTTATTAATTCATCTGTTATAAGGCATTTCAAGTAGTTATCTCCTTCCTAAATAGGCTCATTTAAATGAAATTTATTACTTAGTGGCTTTTTTGCTAAATGATTTATTCTATTTTTTACACACCCCCACTCCTCTCAAAGAGTGGAATTTAAGGTATTTCCCCTTTTGGGAGGGGATTAAGGGGTGGGTTAAAATCTGCATTAAAAACATTACTTATTTAGCGAAATTAACTTTTTATACTATTTTTTAAAGCATACTTGTATATTGACTTGTAGCCTAGTCTTTTCGGCTGAATATTATAAAAACCTAGATAAAATAATAGCTTACAAAAATAATTAACACAAGTCATTAATTTCTTATACAGCAAAAAAAAACAGAAAATTCATCCAATTACTTGTCATTCCAAAGTCTCAATTCACATTATCTTTTACCTATCTCGATATATATAATTGATAGCATCGTTAACAAGTTCTTTTAAGAATCAGAGCCAATCTACGCTACGTAATCAACGGAAATCAACGGTCTATTTTCTTCTTACAATGTTTAAGAGTTACACAAAAAAACATATCACAGGTCCCGAAGGGACGAAATATTTATAGAAACTATCCATGAAAACTTATCATAATCCCCCACTTTTAAGGTCAACTTACTATAATCCCCCCTTTTAAGGGGGGATAAAGGGGGGTATTAAAAATGGAACTTACCATAAATCCCCCTTTTTAAGGCAACTTATC
>CAZMCH010000175.1:0-3068 GCA_964564735.1 uncultured bacterium | reverse complement strand
TTATAATTTCTTCTACTGTTTTTTCCTGGAAGATTCTGCTGTTCTGTTTAAGTGTCAATAACCAGAATCTAGGCACAAGTTCAGCGCTATATATAGTGTAGTCATTTCTTTGTCCAGCCTGAGAAAGTTGGCTAATTATACCGTTAACATAGCGTTCACCAGTTTCTCCATATATGCTTATATATGCAGAACTACCGACAATGGTATCAAAATTAAGCTCAGAGTCCAATACAGCAAATCTTAATTTATAATTGAATAGTTCGGATAGTGCCTCAACACCATTAAATCTAAGCAAACGGACTTCATCGTCATATTCGCTCATTATGAAATTGAAGTCTGATTCTGAAGCACGCCTCATAACAACCATCTCAAGCTAACCTCCTAGTGCCAAAAAAATTGTATGGATACAGGTATTTTTTAAAAAATATTTCAGTTATTTTTCGCTGATTATTGAATTGGGAAGATATTTTGTTGCACTCAAGATGAAATTATTTACAATTTCATCAGTAATAATTTGCCAAATAAGCTTTTATGTTTATAAATCTCTTGAAAATTTCTCTAAATCTCCTTTTGAAAAGGAAAATTTTATTATTCCATCCTTAGTGAAGGCACACTAGAACGTCTTGCTCTGAGAGGGGCAATTCTACTTGGGTCAGACATGGGGTCATCATCTCTTGATTCTACAATGTCTATAGCGTCTTCTAGGGCTTCTTGGTATGTATCACCAATACCATATCGGGCATTAAGCGAATCTTCAGGACTCCATCCAGCCAATCTCTCAACTGCGCCAGAGGGAGAATTATATATTCGATTATTTCCTATATATATGCGTGTCCCTTCTGGACTTGTCATTCTAACAAAGACATGTCCCTGCCAAGCGTCACCAGTTGCAGAAGGCGGGATCGCAATCATATATGTTGGAGATGTAAAACCAGCCTCAGTTAAAAGAGTAACCGCCATAACAGAAAATCCCCTGCAATCGATGACATGCCTATTCCCTTCTGATCTTCTTGCAAGAACTTCAGCGAAATTGTCACAAATATTTCTTCCAGTTCCACCGGGATATACAACATCCGATCTTGGATTGCGAGAATTATCTACGTGAACAAAAAAATTAGTAGCATATCCTACATAAGCATCAAGGGCATCTTGTGGATTACCTCTAAGTGTCTGAAAATATCGACGAACTTGTGTTTCTGTTGGTGGATTAGGTATAGTTTGTCCGAGAGCATTTGTCATTCTTTGAACAAATTCTTCTCTGCTACCTGCTACACTCATGATTATTGCCTTTGTTTAATGATTTTGGAACGGGGCGTATTTATTACGCCCCTGTGATATTATTTTAATTAAATTTTTGATTTTATGGAACTCCATGTGACAGCAAGTTTATTGGCTGAATTAACTGCTGTTGTATGATGTGGATTTTCCATATCCTTAACGAGTTCATCGAGGGTTAAAGCATAATTATAGACTTTTATTTCATCTAAAGCACCAATAAGGAATCTTTGTGAACCACCTCTTGCTCCAATAAATAATGGTTCTGTATTTTTTAGAAGCGCTCCAGCGCAAGGCATTTCTTTGTCGAGCTTACCATCAATATATAGCTTTATGTTAGAACCGTCCCATGTTCCTGCTAGGAAATGCCATTTATTATCTTGAATGTTGCTACCGATATTTTGATCGGCGCAATCTGCAGGAAGGTCTTTAATTTGGAGGATAGAACCACCATTATAAAGAGGCGCAAGGTTATATTCTCCATCAATCCATGCAGAACCTTTTTCAACCGCGCTCTGGATGCCTTCTCCACCACCATACATGATAACCCATGTCTCAATGGTCATAGATTGTAAATCAAGATGATCTGCATCTGGAACTTCGCCCCATGTTTTTCCATCAAATTCGAGGGCTTTTCCATATTTGCCATCTATCCATTTGGGGTTACCTTTTAGGGCGCAAATGCCCTTAAAACTTGATATATCGTTGGCTACTTGTCCAGAGCCTTCATCAAAAGATAGATGCAAAACTAACTCATTTGCAGAATAAGCGCCAAAAGCAAATCCCAATAACACAACCATAGACACAAAACCGATAAGAGTTTTCATACCGTCCTCCCTTTTGGATTTTTAATAGTTAGATAAAATAGTTTGAAAATCCCTTAAAATCTCTCTTCGTGAAAGGAAATTTTAGGGTTACAAGTTTAGTATTTTGACTTTACCTTTCCCCAAGTGACGGATAGTTTTCCGTCATCATTAACAGCGAGATTGGCAGATGGATTATCCATATCTTGCTTTATTTCTGCATCTGTTAATGCACGATTATAAACCTTAATTTCATCAATTAAGCCATTCATAAAGCGTTGATTACCGCCTCTTGCGCCAATATATAGCGGTTTGTTGTTTGCTGACAATTCACCAGCACAGTTTAGTCTTGATGTTTCTTTGCCATCAACAAAGGTTTTTATGACTTTACCGTCCCAAGTTCCAGCGATATGATGCCATTCTCCGTCATTGACTTTTCCTCCGAGAGCCTCATCATCACATTCTTCGGGGAGATCATTCATTTGTAAAAGAACACTATCGGGATTATAACAAGGAAGTAGATTGTATTCCCCTGCTTCCCATGAGTCGCCTTTTTCTACAGCGCTCTGATGTTCGGCAGTCATGCCTTTGATCAAAACCCAACAATTGATGGTCATTGCCTTTGTAAGATCAAGGCTATCAGCATCCTTAACTTCCAACCAACATCCATTGACTATCTGTATACATGAATTGAATTTGCCAACAGCCCAAGAGGCTTTTCCTTTTAGAACTGCATGGTTCCCAAAAGGTGAAAGGTCTTTGGATACATTACCAGAATTTTCATCCAAAGGCAAATACATAACTAACGATGGCTCAATGCCTGCATATACAGAAATACCCGTTAAAAACAATAAACCAAAAGTAACAATATAATAGAACCAAATTTTCAAATAATCACCCTCCATTTTGTGTTATAGATTTAGGTTTAACAAAACAATAAATTACAACCCCTCACTTTGATAATTTGATAAATATTTAACAAATGTGAGT
>CAZMCH010000174.1:1248-3077 GCA_964564735.1 uncultured bacterium | reverse complement strand
TGATTAGACATACTATCAAGAACAAGGTCTGCAAGCGAGTCTTTATTATTTTGTTGTTTAATTATAAGAATTTCCCAATGCTGGATATTAAAAGGCGAGGGTGCCCATCGGGCAGATTCGATTATGTAATCAATATCTTCCTGACAAATGGGCTTATCAATGAAATGCTCTCTGTTCGTTCGCCGTTTCAAGACGGTTTCCATAAATTCTTTTTTCATCTATAATTATTGCGCCTGTATTATTTGCACGAGTGAGGAAGCAATAACCTTCGGGGTTTCTATCTAAAAGAAATTCTTTTGTCTTTGATTCAAGCTGTCTAAGGTCCTCTCCAAAACAGAATATCGCAGGTCCCCAGCTACTTAATCCGACTCCATAGCCCCCGTTTTCATCAAGGAAAGTCATTGTTTCTCGGACTATTTCATCTTGTTCGTTTATTTCAACCTTTTTCCAACCGATACTTTGAATTTGCTTTATTGCATCGCCGAAAGACAAAAGGTCTTGTTGAACAATTGATGGCATTAATTTAAGCAAGACTATATGCGAGATATATTGAACATCATTTAGGGATACTGGACATAAAGTCTTGAAAAGATGGACTTCCTCTTCACCAGAGATATGCTTGCAATTAGGTATCGTGATTAGTATATCCCAATCGGGAAAGTCATGTCTAAAAATAATTGGCGGAGGCTTTATGCCCTTTGATGCTGAAGATGGCAAAAAAGAATTCTTTTTGCCAACACATACTTCATCTTTTGAGAACTCATGTCCACCATCAATAATGAATCCTCCATGAGAGAATGAGGCAACTCCTATTCCTGATGTCCCCCCACGACCAACAACAAAAGCCATTTCTTGTGGTGTAAGATTGAGATCAAAAACGCTATTTATGGCTTGCGCAATACCCAATGAAAGCTGAGTTCCAGAACCAAGACCGACATGGGTTGGAATGTTTTGCTTTATTTCTATCCTAACATTATCTATGGCAAATTCTTTTTGTAAAGTATTAATGATATTTTTTGAACGCAAAATAATTTCATTTGTCCCGATTATCTTTGTATTATCAGCATATTGAGCAGTAATCTCAAATCCCGGATAAGATAGTGATAGACCAATGCCTCCATCAACACGTCCTAAACTTCCGTTTAGGTCTATCAATGCGAGATGTATTCTTGATGGTGTTATAATAGTAACTTTACTCATTTAGATTTCACTTCTTCAAAATTAATTATGTCCATATATTCCCATTCTTTATATTCCATAACATAGAGATCTTTACGGGTTGCATATTTGACAACATTTTCAGGAAAAGTGATACCAGCAAAAATTGGAATAACCTCTTTATTTTCATATTCAGGAAAGAACCTTTTGAACAACGTTGCTTTTTCGAGTATTTCCTCAATATGATCAGTTTTTGGACTTGATTTTACCTCGATCATAAAGACTCTATCTTTACATGATGCCAATACATCTATCTCAAATGTATCTCCATCAATTCGTCTCAAATTTCTGATTGATCTTGACAATGGCTCACAGTCAAAATATTTAGCCAATACAGGTCTAACTGCAGGGGCAACAAGGTCTTCATC
This sequence comes from uncultured bacterium, assembly GCA_964564735.1. Classification (GTDB taxonomy): domain Bacteria; phylum Poribacteria; class DTPJ01; order DTPJ01; family DTPJ01; genus CAZMCH01. The sequence goes on along the minus strand of CAZMCH010000174.1, from coordinate 1,491 downwards.
AAGCGTTCCCATCTTTTTAGCGAGATATGCCCATTGTTTATTTATTTCCTTACGGTCGGCTTCCATATTTCTCTTAAAATCTGACATCTCGTCTTTAAAGTCTTTCATCTCATCTTTAAAGACTCTCATCTCATCCTTAAAGTCTTTCATCTCGTCCTTAAAGACTCTCATCTCGTCCTTAAAGTCTTTCATCTCGTCCTTAAAGTCTTTCATCTCGTCCTTAAAGTCTTTCATCTCGTCCTT
>CAZMCH010000174.1:0-1148 GCA_964564735.1 uncultured bacterium | reverse complement strand
AAAGACTCTCATCTCATCTTGTAGTTTTTCAACTTCTCTTTCGAGTCTACTAAGAGAAACATCAGTATGAATAATGAATTCTCCAAGAATACTCTCAAGTCTATCTACTTTTTCTTTAACTGCGTGCATATTTCATCCCAAGATTCTTAAACTAAAGCGATTACTCTCGCTGGTGCGCCAGAGCTTTTCCTTAGCTTCATTGGTGCTATTATTGTAAAGAATCCATAAGTGGGGAGTTGATCCAAATTGCAAAGATTCTCTACGTTAGGAATTCCATGCCTTAAAAATGTATGATGCGCTGGAAATTCTATTTCTTTTCCTGAGACAGAATCTATATTTGGCGAATCGCTTCCTACCACTTTTATCCCTTTTGAAGCAAGAAATTCTGCTGATTCTGTGTCTAAACCTATCCATTTTTCCATAAATATAGGTTGTCCAGCAAGATATTGCATACCTGTAAAGATAAAAACGATCATGCCCTTAACATCACCATGCTTACGAATCCAGTCCTCTATTTTATCTTTATGAATTTCATCTCCGGGTTTTAAGTCAGAAAAATCCATAAGAACCGCTTTTCCTATAAGTTGTTCCATTTTCAGATCGGAAACTACCGCTCCATCTGCATACATCAATGCGGGGGCATCTATATGTGTAGAGTAATGACCAGAAACATCAATTCTGCTTTCAAAATATCCATCTTTCTCCATTGTTGCTGTATCATATATACTAGCAGGATCAATTAATATTTCTCTTGGGCTATTCTCATCTATTGGATAAGAAAGGTCTATTATTTTTTCAAAAGCTAACTGCACATCTTCCTCCATTTACGCATCATCCTCCATGTTTTAATTAATATTATAATTAAAATTTAAGCAAATCCCATACCAAAAATGGAGACCATATGCGTTACATATATCATAAGAGACGTACATAATAATTTGTTGATACTCTTAAATACTATAATATTGAATTATTGCCCTAAAAAGAACTATTGTAGTAAATTAAGCACTTTTTGGGGCATTATACATAAACTCAATAGCAGTATATCATGAAGAAATAACGTGGTCAAGGGATTTTTGGATTAGGCAAGCATAAAATTCTTATACTATTTGCTATAAACCATAGATGATTATAGCTGCAATATGCCT
>CAZMCH010000173.1:0-3185 GCA_964564735.1 uncultured bacterium | reverse complement strand
AATTATTCTGTTTAATTTTATTGTATATAAAAATATTATCATAAAATTTATATATAACAAATTTTGGAGGATATAATGTTCAGATACTCGATTTTTATAATACTAGCATTACTACTAATATCTTATTCAAATGCCTTTGCAAATGGTATAAATTGGATTTCATTCACAAGCAATTATGGAAGCAATATTCCTGCAAAAACTCAGATCATTGAGGAAAATAGCGATAGTATTGTTATTGATATGACACTTAATGGAATGAATGTTGAGCAAAAAACAATCAATAATGAAATATATCAAATGCTTAGTGTTCCCATGTCTGCTTGGACAAACGAGACAGGAAAACCTAAACTTCCTGTTATACGATCTCTGGTTGTTGCCCCTTCTGACGGAGATATTCAGATTAGCGTGGAAAATGCCGATTACATAGAGCTTGACAATTATAATATATATCCAGTAGGGAAGCAAGTTGTCAAAAATGGCATAAATGGAAGTGTCTATATTGGTGAAGATTTCACTATAGACAAGAATTTTTATAAGACTGATGATCTATATCCACAAAAGCCTGCCATAATTGCTTATTCTGGATATATGAGAGAACAGCGAATAGTGCAATTAGAATTTCACCCTATAATATTTCGTCCTCTTTCTCAAAAATTAGTATGTTATTCATATATGAGAGTCCGCCTCAAATTTGATAATTCATTTATAAATAAGCTATCAACAGGACTATTAAAGAATAACATTGGCGATAGTATTTCTGGTAATGTATCAATGGCTCCACAAAATAATGCACTCCGAATGGGAACAGTGATTTATCCAGAAGAGCTAATGGAAACAAAAGATGCAGACTATCTAATAATCGCATCAGAACCATTTTATGGTAGCGCAAAATTAAAACAGCTTGCGGAATGGCGCGCTAGTTATAGCGGACTTAATGTTATTGTTGCGTCAACTGATAAAATCTATTATAGATTTGGGTCTATTAATACCCCTGAGACTAGCATTAGGGATTTTGTAAGATATGCTTATAATTTCTGGAAATCTAGTAATTCAAATGATGGTAAGTTAAGGTATGTGCTTATTATTGGTGATTCAGAATATATACCAGTCAAAATATCAAATAGAATGAGTTTCGATGAATATATAGCCACAGATAATTGGTATGCTTGTGTAAGTGGCGATGACCTTTTCCCTGATGTTATGATTGGCAGATTACCTTCCAAAAGCCTAACAGAACTCAGTATTATGATTGACAAAATAATCCAGTATGAACAGAATCCACTCTATGGTGAATGGGCGAATAATGCTCTTTTAATGCTAGGAACTGTTGATGTTCTTCGGCAAGACCTTGAGTATGCCCGTGATGAATACCTTTTGCCTGATGGATATAATGTAACAGAATTGGCAGTGCTTGATGGAGATAATTCCAATAATGTTATATCTGCGCTGAATAAAGGACAATATATTGTCGACTATGCGGGTCATGGATACGTCAATATGTGGGAAATAATGAATTCTGCAGACATACCGAAACTAAATAATAGCCGAATGCTTCCAGCGGTTTTTAGTCTGGCTTGTAGCACTGGATATTTTGATCATCCAGAAAAAGATTCTCTTGCAGAGGCATTTGTCAAGTCCCGTAACGGCGCAATAGCATTCTTTGGTTCGTCAAGGCTTGCATCCATAAGTAGTATTGGCTTTGGGTTATCTAGTGCTATAGCTGGATCGCATATATACAATCTTGGTGAAATTACCATGAGTGTCAAATTGAACTTGCTACCTTTTTCTACCGACCTTGAATTATATAATCTTATAGGTGACCCTGCACTTGATATGGGAGCACCAAGACGTCGTCCTAATACTCCTGATATTGCCATATCTCCTTCTGATATACAATTTGAGCCAGAAAATCCTAAACAGGGCGAAGATGTAACAATATCAGTATCAATAGGCAATTACGGTGCTGGAGATGCGAATAATGTAACAGTAGAATTCCGTGATGGTGGAATTTCTGGAAATATCATTGAAAAAAAGAATCTATCTATAATCAGATCAGGCACTAGAGCAGAAGTTAGCATAAATTGGAAACTTGCTTTGGGTATTCCTCTCCATAATGTATATATCAAAGCATACTCCATTGATGGACCTGTTGAATATTATGGAGAAAATAATGATGCCCAAAAGCAACTTATTGTCTCATTAGAAAAAGATGGTTATCCCATAGCCATAGATGATAGATCATTATCTGCACCAGTAATCTATGATATTGATGGTGATGGTATGATGGAAATTATATTCCAGAATTATTCCTATGACCGATATAATAGAATTTATGTTTTGAAAACAGATGGCAAAAATGTCAGTGGTTGGCCAAAATCTGTTTATCGTAGTAAATACGATTATCAGTCTCAATATTCTAATTCATCTGTTGGAATCTCTCCATCAATAGGGGATATTGATGGAGACGGAATTCCTGAAATAGTTAGCGCATTTTTCTCTCCCGAAGTCTATGCTTGGAAACCTGATGGGACTCCGCTTGATGGATGGCCTGTAAAGGTAAATGGTTATGCTTCTACTACGCCAGTATTAGCTGATGTTGATCAAGATGGTCTTTTGGATGTGATTGTTGGCACAACAAATGGGCAATTATATATATTTAAATATAATGGTGAACAGGTTGATGGTTTCCCTATTTATACAGGAAAAATGGGTCATCTTTTCCCTACGATTGCTGACTTGGATGGTGACTCTGATATTGAAATAATTGCTTATGACTCTTTACTACCCAGAAATTTTGATGATAATAGAAGTAGTAATCTTTATGCTTGGCACCATGACGGAACTTCTGTCAAAGGATTCCCCGTTCAGATGCGCGGTTCTGAATCAGTATTGCCTGTATTATCAGGTGATCTTGATGGAGATGGCAAATCAGAAATTATTGCAATATCTACATGGAGCCAAGATTGTCGAGTTTATATTTGGAATGGTGATGGGACACTAAAATCATCTGCCTCGATAGGTGATGATGAAATCCGATCTGCACCTGCATTAGCAGATATTGATGGTGATGGAGATGTTGAAATATTGGCAACTACCTATGATAATTTTTTGTATGCTTGGCATCATGATGGTAGGCAAGTCTATGGATTCCCTAAAGAAATACCAAATTCTTATTGGTTATCTTC
>CAZMCH010000172.1:0-3339 GCA_964564735.1 uncultured bacterium | reverse complement strand
GCCTATAAGTGGAATATCATTTATTGATATAGTGCGTTGTTATTTAATATTGCTTATCTCTGCTACAACATTCAGTATTATAGGACTTATGTGGTCATCATTTTTCAAGAATGTTAGAAATTCAATTGTTTTGACCTATATCATTTCGGGGATACTTGCGATAGGAACAATACTTATTCCATTAATGTTAGACAAAATATTCAAGATCAAGATTCCACAAATGGCATTAAGAATAATAAACTTGCTGAGTCCGTTTATCGTTATATTCAAAAATCTTATTGAGCCAAGATCATTGTTTTTTCTGCCAGAATGGCTAATAATGATTTTTAGTTATCTAATAATCTTACTATTGGCATTTTTTATTGCTTTAATAAAAATCAGAAACTTATTAAAATAATAATCGTTAAAAATATTACTTTATCACGAATTCCACGAATATTGATAAACAATTTGTGAAATTCGTATATTCTTGTAATTCGTGATTTTTCTTAGATTTATAATGATTATAAGATAGGGAAATACTATGTTTTATGAGTCATCAAAAGAAAAAATAGCCATTATAGGTGGAGGCGGATGGGGAACAGCACTTGCTGTGCTTCTTGGAAATGAAGTTCTTAATGGACAAAAAAAACATGATATTCGACTCTGGATTAGACGAGAAGAACTTGCCAAAAAAATTATGTATGAAAGAATAAACTCAGAATATCTTCCAAATACCAAAATACCAGAAACCGTTATAATTAGTTCATCACTTAAAGAAATATTAGAAAATGCAGACATTTCTATTGTTGTTGTTCCTTCACAACACCTTAGAAATATTGTTAGGGATATGAAACCTTATTTAAAAAAAGGCGCATTTATATGCAGTGCATCAAAAGGTATAGAACTAGGAACTTTTAAAAGGATGAGTGAAATTATATATGAGGAAACAGGGATTTTAAGACGAAATATTGCTGTTCTTTCAGGACCAAGCCATGCAGAGGAAGTTAGCGTTGGCAAAGCAACTACGGTGGTTGTAGCATCAACATCATCTATAACTGCAAATTATATTCAGGAAGCCCTAAGCACTCAAACATTTAGAATTTATACATCAAGAGATATAAGAGGCGTCGAGTTGGGTGGGGCATTAAAAAATATTATCGCCATTGGTGCGGGAATATGTGATGGAATAAAAAAATTAGAATCTCAGGGCGAGAAGGTTACCATCGGTGATAATGCAAAGGCATCTTTGCTCACAAGAGGAATCGAGGAAATGGCACGTCTTGGAGTATCACTTGGATCAAGAAAAATGACATTTTATGGATTATCGGGTTGGGGTGATTTGCTTGTAACTTCGTACAGCAATTTTGGTAGAAATCGCCTTGTTGGTGAGTGTCTTGCATTAGGAATGACGCTTAATGAAATAAAAAAGGAAAAGTTGCATGGTATGGTCTCAGAAGGTGTTGAAACAACTAAAGCTGTATATGAGCTTAGCAAAATGATAGATGTTGACATTCCCATAACCGAACAAATCTATTATATACTTTATGAAGGCAAAGATATTAAGACGGCTATATATGATCTGATGACAAGAAGCCTTAAACCAGAACATGGTTACTACATAAAAGGCATATCAAACCGATTCAAACTAGCATTTAGAAAAAAAGATGACTAAGTGGCTTTCTCGCTAAATGATTTATTCTATTTTTTACACACCCCCACTCCTCTCAAAGAGGGGAGTTTAAGGTGTTTCCCCTCTTGGGAGGGGATTAAGGGGTGGGTTAAAATCTGCATTAAAAAAATTACTTATTTAGCGAGAAAACCACTAAGAAAGGAAGATGGAATTGAGAATTTTTATTTTATCTGCAATTATCTTTACATTAGCAATATCTACATTTGCCTTTGGTGATGATTGGTCGCAATGGCGTGGACTTAATCGCAATGGTATTATAAATGAAAGTTCTGGTTGGCAAAAAAGCTGGTCACCCAAAATGATATGGACAAAAAATGTAGGTATTGGATGCACAACATCGATAATAGTCGATAAAAAGATATATGTAATGGGATGGCACGGTGAGGGTGATATTATGCAAAATCCTGTTGGAACAGATACAATATATTGTTTTGATGCCATCACAGGAAAAGAATTATGGAAGCAATCATACTCATGCAGTTATCATAGCAGACTAAAAGCTGGTGATGAGGGACATTACGGAGGTCCGTCATCAACACCAACATTTGATACTAAAACAAAATTGCTTTATACACTTAGCACTGACGGAGATTTTAGATGTTGGGATACAAAACAAAACGGAAAATTAATCTGGGCTAAAAATCTGCATGATGATTATGATATTCCACAACGACCAAATGTAGGTGGAGGCTTAAGAGATTATGGCTTTATAAGTTCTCCTCTTATTTTTAATGATTCAATAATTATAGAAGTTGGTGCAAAAGAAGGCACAGTTATTGCCTTTGATAAAATGACTGGCAAACAGCTATGGACTTCGTCATGCACTGAACCTGCAGGACACACAAGCGGTCCCGTAATCATAAACATAAAGGGAATAGATTGCATAGCAAATTTTGCACTTCGCAAGCTTATTGTTATGCGAATAGATAAAGGACATGAAGGGCAGACAATCGGGGAATATGATTGGCAAACCGATTATGGTAATAATATTCCTACACCTGCTATATTTGAGAATAAAATCATATTAACATCAGACCTTAATATTAACAAAGTTACTTTACTTGAAGTTTATCCAGAAGAAATAAAAGAAAAATGGACTATAAAAGGAGGCTCACAGGTCTCAAGTCCAACCATCTATAAAGGTAATGTTTATATATCTGATGGCAATTTCAGATGTCTTGACCTAGAAACTGGACAATTGAAATGGAAAGGCAGAAATTTTGATAATGGTTCATGTTTTGCCACTTCTGATGATAAAATAATTGCTTTTGGTAAAGGGAATCTAGTTTTAATAGACGCTTTCCCTTCTGATAGCAAATATCAGGAACTTGGTTATATAGAAGGAATTGTTCCCGGAACATGCTATCCTCATGTAATTCTTTCTGATGGGATTATATGTTGCAAGGACAAAGACGGTAATATGGTTGTTTTTTCATTAAGGGAATAATAAAATTTCTTTATTGCATACTATTTTGAAATAGATAACTAGAAAAGTGAGATTGTCTTAATTTAGTGGTTGACCAGATTAATTTTTTAGGAATAGAACGCAGATAAAACGGATTAAGCGGATTGGCGCTGATTTAGTTCGTAATGAGTGATAGGTGATACTTAGTGTTCTATGCGTTATGCGTAATACATCTTACGTTTCACGCATTACATTTTACGAT
>CAZMCH010000171.1:0-3359 GCA_964564735.1 uncultured bacterium | reverse complement strand
CATCGTTGGTTACACCCATGTATTGCGGAATGACTTGCTCGATACAACCCCTGTCCCATATATGCGAAACTATCGGTATATCTGTCAGTTTTGCAAATTCTGATAATACTTTCCATGCTTTTGAATAAAAAGCCCCACTACCAACGACCATAAATGGCTTTTTTGAAGATGATAGCAAATTGACTGCATCGTTGATAAGCGATTCATCGCCGGGGCAATTATAGATAACATCAACAGGCGGTGGAGTCTGGCGCAGTTTGCTTTCATCAACTTGGGCGTTGAATATATCCGCAGGTATTGTTAGATGAACAGGTCCCGGTCGCCCTGTAACAGCGGTTGAGATAGCTTTATTGACTTCGTATGGCAGATGAGCTATGTGTTGCACCATTGTTGCATATTTTGTTATAGGCTTGACAATACCGACCTGATCTATTTCCTGAAAGTTATCTAATCCTCTTGTGCTTTGTGAACTGCATCCGCTTATAAGAAGCATAGGTCCACCATCCCAAAAGGCATTTGCGACACCTGTTATTGTGTTAGTATGTCCGGGACCACTGCTGACAGCAACGATACCGATCTTACCTGTCATTCTGCCCCAAGCATCCGCCATGTATGCGGCGCATTGTTCGTTTCTCGTATCAATTAACCTAATGCCAAATTCGTTACATGCCTTCAAAAACGGGTCCATTCCATTTCCGCATAAGACAAAGACATTTTCTACGCCTCTTTCCTGAAGCGTTTTAACAAGCCACTGCGCACCGTTCATATTTATCTCCTTAATCCATAAGGCTATTCAATTCCTCAACTTGCTTTTGAGCCTTTTTATTTTTCTCAATGAGTAACTCGGTCATTTTCACTGCTGTTTTATGGAAATTATCCCAACCAGATGATTTTTTAAGCCCTTCTATCCAGCCTTCTGGAGCAGAATCAACACCATTAAGCGCACCACATATTTGTCCATTTAGGCTACCAAGCGTATCAGCATCACGACCTGTATTTGCCCCACCGACAACAGCCATGCGAGTATTACCTCTTGACGCTTTGAAGATGCCGAATGTCAAAGCGACTACTTCTTGTGGATCAATCGCGGCATATTGCAGACACTTTTCATATAGACCTTCACGTGCAGAAAAAACATCATCATATTTACTCGCAACCTCGACAGCCTGTATCAACGTATCTTTTAGGTTATTGGGATTGCGCTCATCAAAGGTTATAATTGGCTTTGATGGTGCAACTCTAATCGCTGCATCTATAACGCTATCGCATGTTGCACCGGGACGGAAAGCCTCAGCGATTGCGGCGGCAATTATGCCGGGGATGAACATATCAAGGTCTCTTTGAACAATTGCAGCAAGATTTACACCATCAACATAAGCCCTTTCTGGATCGCCAGCATTGAATATCCCAACAGGATTAATAGCCATCAAGCCTGAACCTGTAACAATATTAAGAACGCCTGATAATCTGGGTGAATATCCCATTTTTAGCAATTCATAGGTATTGCGTAGGCAGAAAAAGAATTTTAGCGGATTCATCTCACTAAGCCAGAATTCTGCATAATCTTCAACTAATAGTGGGCGCCCTTTGTCAATATAACAATGGCATAGAATCTGTCCTAAAGCTGTATCATCTGTTCCAACTTCAAAACCTGCATCTCCGCCTTTTACGCCAGCCCAAGGGTCTTCCAGACGACCAAACTTCTCGTCAACGGATTTATAATGCCAGCCCTCAACAGGTCGTCCAAGATTATCACCCACAGCACCGATAGCAAGACAACCAAGCACTTTCTTAAATAACTGTGTATTTTCTATATTTTGCATTTTTCACTCTCCATTCAAAAACTATCTAATCTTTAATATTTCCCCATGTTGTTGCCATTTTGTCAAGAGCAGAAACAGCCTTCATTGGCGACATGCCCTTCATAACTTCTGCTATCTGTGTTTCATCAAGCGCAATGTTAAATAATATAACCTCATCAAGTATGCCCCTGAAGAATTCACTAGGTTTGCCTTGAGTAAATCTTGCACCGATAAGCACAGGCGTTGCTAGATCATTATTCTGTGCTCCTCTGTCCTGTTTTGTGTCCAGTTTGCCATTGACAAATATTTTCATCTCTGCACCATCATAAGTGGCAGCGACATGACCAAACTCACCAGCAGGAATAGCTTTCGTCCCTGCTAATCCCCAAGGAGCAACCTCTCTATGAAAAGAAAAAACTCCTCCACCACTAATAGTAAGTATATACGCACCAATAATACCACCATTGAACTTGCCAATAATTGTTCCTCCGCCTTTATTTTCCACCCACGCAGTTATTGTAAAAGGCGAAACTCCACCAAAGGGCAAACCTTGTTCAGAACCTTTTAACTGGACATAATCCGCTCCTTTGAATTCTATTGCCCCGCCAAATTTACCATTGACCCAACTGGCATCTCCATTAAGTTCACCACTGAATTTACCTATGCTATCGTTCGCCTTTGCCCCTTTTCCCTCGTCAAAAAGCCACATGCCAGCAATAGAAGCAGGATCAATTTTTGCAAATGCTATGTTTGTGAAAATTAAGCCACCCAAGATGACACATAAAGCAAATAATTTAAATAGTTTCATTCCCGTGCCTCCTTGAATTAGAAGAATGTTGTTTTGGTTTTGCAACCTTTTCAGTCAAAGAAAATAGAACGCAGATTAAAAGGATTTAGCGGATTTTTGTATAAGCTGATATTTTTGGCAATCTCTTATATAAATTCATGTGGCTGTAACAAGATTATATTATTTTATCGATATTGTCTGCCATCCATGAGTTCCTTAAAAAATATAGGCTTCATTATTAAAAATACATGCCATTTTGAGTTATTTCTACAGGTATATCTCCCTGTTTTTATTTTCAATAATTATCATTCAAAGTATAGCGAATAGTAAATCATAAATCAAGCGTATTATTAAATTCTGAATCACCATCAGTTTTTATACGATAAAGATACTGCAATGATTTGAGGTATGAATATGTAAAAAAGTATTGAAAATAGACAAAAAAAATAGCATATCCTTTTATTTTGCCATATCTCAAGAACCTATGCCTAACCACTATAGCAATAGCAAAGTCTGAAAAAGTAACAATAAATGAAATATTAAGGAAAATGCCTGTCCATGTAAGTACGCAAAAGTCTAAACAAACAAGGTTACTCAGATTTTTGAATAAGGACATGACATACCAAAGTGAGAACACAATAATATGAAATTTTCTTGATGTAGTTATAGATTCAGTAAAGATGATAATACCAAATAGAAAAATAGATGGTCAAGATATTACAATACGTCCAGTAGAAAAGAATTCTCATTGATACGTGTAATCAAAGAGA
>CAZMCH010000170.1:0-3399 GCA_964564735.1 uncultured bacterium | reverse complement strand
TCTTAGAAAATGCTCATTATACATTGGGTAGGCTTTATTATAAGCTAAAGCAGTTTGAGTCAGCAAGGGAATCATTTAAGAATGTTATTACTGGTTATCCAAATAGCCAATATATAGATGATTCACAGTATTTCATTGCAGATTGTTTCTTCCAAGAAGCAAACTATGATCAGGCACATCTTGAATTTGAAAAGGTTGTATCAACTGATAATGATTTACTAGCTCAGGCGAAATACTATAACGGTCTTTCACTACTCCGTATGGGAAGAAATCAAGAAGCTTTGGTTGCGTATCAGCAATATGTAGGAACATTCCCTGGTACCGCATTGATGACTGCTGCGTATTATGATATGGGAACTATATATGCGAAACTAAAAGAGTATGATGAGGCAACAAGAAATTATGAATTGGCATTACAGAATGCAAAAGACGATATAACCAAAGGTCAGATTCAATTTTATATTGGTGGTAATTACTTTGAACAAGAAGACTATCAGATGGCTATTTCGTCATATAAAAAACTAATGGATAATTATCCTAATGATACAAATATACCAGAAGCTAGATTTTATATTTCAGAGAGTTATTGGTATATGAAGGATTATCAGAATGCTCTTTCATCATATAGTGAAGTTTTGGAAAAGGACCCCGATGGACCACATAAGATTGAATCAATGTTAAAGATCGGTGAATGTCATTATCAATTGGGAGAGAAAGAAGTTGCTATTGAATGGTATGATCAGATAATAAATAATTATCCAGATTCACCATTGGTAAAGGATGCGACATATTCAAAGCTTTGGGCATTGGGAGACCTGAAACGTTATGATGAGGTTGAGAAGGTTGGTAGAGCCTATATAGAAAAATATAAGAAAGATCCTGTTTATGATGTTGCAGCTGCTGAAACACAGATGAAATTAGGTGATATAAGATTTGAGGCAAGAGATTATGCAATGGCTGCTAAAGAATATATGATGGTTTTTACTGATTATTCTGATTTACCAAAATTTGATCCTTTCAAATCAAGGTCATTACTTCAGGCCGGTTTTTCTTATTACAGTGATTCTGAAAGCAAAAATTGGGATGAAGAATTATTGAGAAAAGCAGCAGAAGCTTATGAGCAAATGCTCAATAAATATGAAAGAACCTTTGATAAAAACAATAGGGAGTTTGAAGGTAGAGCTGAATATGTTACATCTGCCATTGTCAATCTCGGTTTGACATATTCCAAACTTAAAGAAACAGATAAAGCAGTTGCAACATTTGCCATGATGCCCAAGAGTAATCCAGAATATGGAAGGGCAGTATTTCTTAGAGGTCAAGCTTTTATTGATGCAGGCAGGACAGACGAGGCAGTTGCATTATATAGAGAAATGGTTACAGACAAAAGCTTAAATGAAGACTGGCGTTCAAGGGCAGCTATTGAACTTGCCTCAAATTTGACAAAAGCTGGACGACATGAAGAGGCAATTGCTGAGTATCAGAGGATTGTAACTGAATATCCAAAGAGTGAGTTTGTCGCTACTGCCATGTATTATATCGGTTCGTCCTACTATGAACTTGACCCCAAGACTCCTGAAAATATGAATAATGCTATTACTGCTTTCAAGGATGTTATAGCAAAATATCCGAGTTCAGACACAACTCCTTGGGCTTATGTGGGTATGATGGCAGCCTATGATCAGTTGGGTGATTATAAATCAATAATTTCTGCTGCTGACGAGATGGAAACCAAATATGCCGATAGCAAGATTTCACGTGTTGATGAGGCTCTAGATATGGCAAGAAGGCGTAAGGTCGATGCAATGCAAAAGATGGAAGAAGGCATGGATACTGATACGCTGATTGCAGAATTGCGCAAGATTGTCGCAAATCCAATAGGTGATGAAGATGGAAGGGCGGCTGCGCAGATGAGAATAGCGATGCTTCTGTTTGGTGATAAACGCTATGGTGAAGCCATTCAGGATTTTGAGACATTGCTGGAGAAATTCCCTGGTAAATTTACTGGTGCTGCTTATTATCAAATAGCAGCATCTGCATACTGGATGGAGGATTACGCAAAAGCTATTGAAGCTGGAAACAAAGGTCTTGAAGTTGCTGATTTAACACAAGACATTAAGACTGGTCTATATTATACGTTGGGTCTAGCTTATGGCAAAGTCAATAATGATGCTGAAGAGATAACAGCAATGGAAAAGACTGTTGAATCAGCATCAGGTGCGACAACTGATGCCATAAAGCAAATGGATCTATCTGCTCGTAGAGAACTGGCTCGTGGTTATACAGATATAAAGGAATTTGCCAAAGCAGAAGAGCAGTATCTATATCTTGGTGAAAATTTACCAACTCCTGCTGAAAAAGCTGATGTTTATTTCTGGTTGGCAAGGTTATATGAAGAACATATACAAAATCCTCAGAAAGCTGTAGAAGCCTATAAAACGGTTATAGATTTGAATGCCTCTGAGATACTTACCGCACAGTCACTTTATTTCACAGGCGTCCTATATAGTAATTCCATAAAGGATAATGAGAAATCACTTAACGCTTTTAATGAGTTGGTCAGCAAGTTCTCATCAAGTGAAGATGCAAATGTAAGGCAGATGGTTCTTGACGCAAATATACGTATTCCTGATATTTTAATATCAATGGGTAAATTTGATGAAGCTCTTGCTAATGCTAGAAAAGCTAGAGACCTTGCCGAGACAAAAGAGGATAAAATAAACGCACAGTATCAGGTCGCTAATCTTCTTGGTCAACGTGCTTCTGGGTCCTCAGGCAAAACAACCCCTGGAGCTGCAAGAGAGGCTGCTAATGAGTTTGGTAAGGTTGTTGATATGGCGAATATGGCGAAACCGCTTAATCAGATTACTGATGATAATATAAAGATTATTGTGGCTGCGTCTTTATATAATGCAACTCTTCTAATGTATAATGCAGGAAATGAAATATCAAATATAGATGAAAGATTTAATTATTTTTCAGCTTCTGCCAATTATGCAGAGACATTTATTAACAATTATCCAAAGAACGAGAATTATCAAGGTATTCTTCAGATTATTGGATATACAACTTATGAGATGGCAAGATTAAAAGCCGATCTGAATTTATTTGACAAAGCAGCTCAGTATTTCTTGAGGTTTGCAAAAGAATTTCCGTCTCATAAAGACGCTCCAACAGCCCAATTCCAAGCTGCCGAGGCATACTTTACAATCGCTGGTGGACATGCCTATAATAAAGAAAGAGCTAAGGCGGCAGAGGCGTATAGAAAGACTATATCTGCTTATCGAGGTGTTGTTGATAGATATCCAAATAGTGAATATGCTGCAGATGCCCTCTATGGTATAGCTTCTTGTCATGCGTTTATCGCTGAACAGCTATCAGATAATAGAGAATTGGATA
>CAZMCH010000169.1:0-3546 GCA_964564735.1 uncultured bacterium | reverse complement strand
TTTTTTAAACAGATGAAATCAGAGGATAGAATATTGAAAATAAATGGTTTTCTTGTAAAAATGCAAGTTAAAGATTAAATCTTTAATTTCTTGTGAGACTTTGTGTTTTGTTGTCTTTGTGGTTCATTCTTATATTGAACTGATGTTTTTTTATCAAAATGGGTATTACTAAATTGATTTATGAAGGTTTATATTTGAATTATAGACTTGGGAATTTTTGTATGAGGAGGAGAATAGCAAAATGGGAAAGATCTTAGTTGTATATCATACTTTATCTGGAAATACCGAAAAGATGGCTAATGCTGTTGCAGAAGGTGCAAAGAGCATTTCTGGAACAGAAGTCACAGTAAAAAAAGCTTTGGAGGCGACGCTTGAGGATTTTGTTGAATGTGATGGCGTTGCGCTAGGTTCTGCTGATTATTTCAGCTATATCGCCGGCGGATTAAAAGATTTCTTTGACAGGACATTCTATCCTTCACGTGGGAAAGTTGACGGCAAGCCTTATGTTGCATTTACGACAGGCGGAGGCGGTGGAGATACCGTCATGGCAGTCCTTGAACGTATTGCTGGAAATGCCTTTAAGTTGAAAAAATTGGCGGATGGCGTTTCTGCTGGCGGAAGAATATCCGATAGTGATCTTAATGCTTGCAAGGAAATTGGCAAGACATTGGCTGAAGCTGTGAAATAGGTATTTAGAATGTCATTCCAGCGGATGCTGGAATCCACACAACTAGATAAAGACTGGATTCCTGCTTCTGCAGGAATGACAGAATGTAAGTTATATTGCAATAAAACCACTAGATAGGAGCAATGATGTTAAAAAATATAGCAAAAATAAAAAACAATAATTTTGGCTCAACAAATGGTGGATGGGCTTATGACGCATATCCGGAATTGGAAACATTAGACGCTGGGAGAAGCATCACAATCGCTGATATTAAAGGACCTGCTATCATAACAAATATACATTCTACACAGCATTTTATCCATGATGACAAATTGTCTGGTGATGATAGAAAAGCGTTATGCACTCGAGGCGTTATGCTGGAAATTTATTATAATGATGTTGAGATTCCTGCAGTGCGTGTTCCTATTGGCGATTTCTTTGCTGATGGCTGTTGTGGCAGAGCAATTCATTTTAGCACGCCTTTTGTTGAGAAAGCCCCTGAGTCATATAATTGCTTTATACCTATGCCATTTGAGAAATCTGCGCGTGTTGTGATAAAGAATGAAACGCCATACAATTTAGGTAATTATAGCTTTGTTGAATTTGAGGAACTGCCTTCATGGGAAGGCGATCTAGGATATTTTCATGCAACATGGAAACGATTTGCTTTTCAATTGCATGGACAAACAGATCAGCATTTCCTCCATATTAACGGCAATGGACATTTGATTGGTCGCGCATGGAGCGTATGCACAGATGAACCGTATTTTAAGTCATTCCACTTTGTAATGGAAGGAAATAACGAAGTCAGGATTGATGACGAGGAAATGCCAAGAGCAGATTATCTTGGAACGGAGGATTCATTTGGCTTTAGTTGGGGATTTCAGAAAGCATTTATTGGCTTGCATAGTGGTATGAATCTCGTTCAGGCAGAATCTCCATCAATGTTAAGCATATACCGTTTTCGTGATTCAAACGTTATAAGATTTAAGAAAAACTTTGATCTAAGAATTGACTGGTCAAATGAATGGACAGAAAATGCAAATTTTCAAAAAACAATAAAAGAGCTAAAAGATAATAATCGTGGATGGGTTGATTATGCAACTACATATTATTGGTATCAAGATGCTGTTGGTTATGATCATGGTGAATTGATGCCGTTAAATGAGAGAGTGAAAACGATTTTGCATAACAACTAAAAAAATGGGGAAACCAATGACAAAAAATTTTCGTATAGTTATTTTGTTATTGGCTTTAGTATTTCTTACTATCTCTGATAATACTTTTGCCAATGATGCGCCAAAAAACATAATAGTTATGATTTCTGATGGGTGTGGCTATAATCAAATTGATGCTACAAGCCTATATCAGTATGGCAAAGTAGGTTCTCAGATTTATGAGAGCTTTCCCATTAGATTAGGGGTTAGCACATATTCGATAAAGAATCTTGATGCAAACGGGACGTATAAAGAAAAATATGAGCCAGATCAAGTATGGAAATGGTTTGATTATGTGAAATCTGGCGCAACTGATTCTGCGGCAGCAGCAACAGCAATGGCGACAGGTTTCAAAACCTATAATTCCGCTATAGGAGTAGATGCAAATAAGAAACCATTGAAAAACATTAGTCAGAGGGCAAAGGAGCTCGGTAAAGCAACAGGCGTTGTTACTAGCGTTCAATTAAGCCATGCTACGCCTGCTAGTTTTCTTGCTCATGTTGAGGGTCGTGATAAATATGTTAATATAGCACAAGAAATGATTCTTGATAGCAAGGCAGATGTTATTATGGGATGTGGAAATCCTTTTTTTGATAATAGTGGAAAGCCAATTTCTTCCAATCACAATTATTATTTCGTTGGCGGTGAAGTTGTCTGGAAAAATCTTTTAAGCGGTGCTGTTGATTTTGACTTGAACGGTGATAGTATTATTGATAATTCAGTAGAGGATTCCGATGGTGATGGAGTTCCTGATCCATGGACGCTTATACAGGATTTGTCAGATTTTCAGAAACTAATTGATGGCGATACTCCAAAGCGAGTTATAGGTATCCCAAAAGTATTCGAAACCCTTCAATACAGACGCTCACCGATAGCAGATAGAGATGGTAATGGCAAAATAGAGGATATTGATGGCAATTATGCCCGTAATATTTATGAAGACCCTTTCAATTCTGATGTCCCAAGCCTTAAAGAGATGGTTGACGGTTCATTAAATGTATTAGATAATGATCCTGATGGTTTCTTTGTGATGATTGAAGGGGGCGCAATAGATTGGGCGTGTCATGCTAATTCATTGCCAAGAATGATTGAAGAGCAAATTGAGTTTAACAAAGCGGTAGAGGCTGTGGTTAATTGGGTTGAAAAGAAAAGTAACTGGAATGAAACCCTACTTATTATAACTGCCGATCATGAAACTGGTTACTTAACAGGACCCGGCTCTGGTCCTTATGGCGACAATCAGTATGATTCAATCGAGCCTGTCTGGAATCCATTGATAAATAATGGTGCAGGCAAATTACCGGGTAGCTGGTGGCATAGTGGAGGTCATACAAATAGCCTTGTTCCCATATTTGTAAAAGGAAAGGGAAGCGACATATTTTTGAAATATGCAGATGATAACGATCCGATACGAGGTGCATATATTGATAATACGGAAATAGCAAAGATTATGTTTGAGCTTTGGAGTGAAAAATAATCGCCAATAGTGGAATTTCGGATAATTAATGTTTAATAATTAACGTGAGTTCGACATAAAAAATTGTATGAACCACCAAGACACCAAGGCACAAAGCAAGAAATAAGATTGAAAATTAAAAGATTGAAGATTTTTAACGTTGCAAAAAAGGAATAGACAGCTGATTTTTTAAACAGATGAAATCA
>CAZMCH010000168.1:0-4042 GCA_964564735.1 uncultured bacterium | reverse complement strand
CGTCGGCAGGTGAGGGTGGTCCGAAAAATGCTGGTCCTATATGTAAAGCAATAAATGGTGGAAGTTGGAGTTGGCAATTAAGGTATAATGCACCCGGTAATAATTTTATGGGGTTTCAGTTTAATGCTGGTGGGTCAGTTTGGATAACTGTTGAGCAAAAACTAAGTCCAAATGAATGGTATCATATAATAGGGACTTATGATGGCAAAACCGCAAAATGTTACCTAAATGGAGTAAAAAAAAGCGAAACCAAAATGAATAACGTTAATAGCGGACAAGATAATTTCTTTATTGGTCAAGATGGGTGGGTTAATGTATTTGATGGAATTATTGATGAAGTTAGAGTTTACAAAAGGGCTTTAGATGAAAATGAGATACAGCAAAACTATAAGGCAACATCTCAGCTTTCGGTTGATTCAATGAATAAACTAGCGGGTAGTTGGGGCTGGATTAAGCTGGAAAAATAGGAATTATAAGGGAAAAAACTACTAAGAAAGGTAATTTTTATGGAGAAAAAGATATGAGAGAAGTTCGCTGGGAACGAATGTTTCCTGATCAGTTAGAAAAGGCTTTTGAGGAATGTCCAGTCATATATTTTGCTTATGGATTATGTGAACCACATGGT
This sequence comes from uncultured bacterium, assembly GCA_964564735.1. Classification (GTDB taxonomy): domain Bacteria; phylum Poribacteria; class DTPJ01; order DTPJ01; family DTPJ01; genus CAZMCH01. The sequence goes on along the minus strand of CAZMCH010000168.1, from coordinate 3,417 downwards.
CCTCAGAATGTTTTGGGTCTTGACGCGCTTAAGGCTCATGGTATAGCGTGTGCAACTGCCCAAAAATACGGCGGAATAGTTGCACCGTTAGACTTCTGGCATGTCCACGATGTCGCTGGCTGTGCGCTTTGGGGAAAAGACGCAATTGGTGAAGTCCCTCATAAATGGCTGACAGCAATTCCACCGTCACATCATTTCAAGAGTGTCTGTTACCATATAAGGTCTGCTGATGTCTTGGGCGCACACGTGGCGATATTTTTAACAGGTCATTACGGACCAAACTGGCAGGATTTGAAAATGCTTCTCGAAATTATACAGCCCTATGTTGGCACTAGGCTATATGGTTTGCCCGACTTTGAGGCGAATGTTCCCGGATTTGATAACGATAATCATAGCGGGGGCGATCATGCTGGCAAAGTAGAAACTTCGCTTATGATGGCGATTGATCCTGCGTGTAGTGATATGACCAGACTTCCAAAAAAAGATGAACTCGGTTGCCATTTTGCTATGGGGCGTAATGCTTATGAAGCAAACAGACAGGTCGGAGAACGCATGGTCGCTGATGAAGTTGAATATATTGGTAATAAGGTCAAGGAATTGCTTGTTGAATATGATAATATTAAACCAAAGCATACTTTTAGAACCTATGATGATGTAGAAAGATTCTGGGATGAGAAAATTAAGCCAATAATAAAAGATTTTGCATGTCTTAAATTAGATTTTAGCGGTCAGGGACGAACTATTCCCGAAGATTCAGTATGGTTTGAGAACTGGCAAAGTAAAGGCTAAAAAGGGAGTATAACTTTGTTACAAGAAAAAAATCATCCAATAAAAAATGAATCACTGGAATCGCTTAAAGAACGCGCAATAGAGCAATTAAACGCCATAAATGAAAGAGTAAAATTGTGGATAGAGAAAGTTCGTCCAGAAGGCAAGCTAGGTCGCTTCAAATGGGCTATTAAGACGATTCGTGATGAGAATATTGCGGCAACTGCATATCTTCTCGGCGCTTTAAAAAAGATGGGTATATATGATGATGTAATAACAGAGGAAGACAAAAAAGCAGGTATTGAGTGGGTACAAGCAATGAATATTGGGAATGAGCAGTATATCGATCCTGCTTTATATAATCGCAAGGCGCCGGGCTGGAAAGATGGCGAACCTTGGCCATCGCCAGCAATGAAAGTCGGTGTAAATCAATACTCTCAAAGTGTGCTTATCGGTTATGGCATAAATATCGAATTGCCTCCATCACCTCCGCCAAATGAATGGCCTCAATCAGATGATCCTGAAGGTGCAATAGAATGGATAAAGACACGTCCATGGAATACTGACGCATGGGGCGCAGGTAGCCATGCAATGCGTATGGCGACATGGTTACTCCAATGGTATAAAGAAGGAAAAATAACTATTGAGCCATTAATCAAAGCGCTAAAATATTTCTATGAGATACAGGATAAAGAAACGGGTCTTTGGGGTGCAAAAAGCCTTATAAAATCTAATCGCATAAATGGGACATTCAAGCTATTTCCACTTATGCGTGATCAGCTTGATCTGCCATTGCCCTATGCAGAAAAGATCATTGATGAGGTGATGGACGAATTCTATCGCCCTGATTATGAAAAAACGCTGGGTGCATGTGACGAGTGGGATAACTGGTATGTTATAGCGCTATCATTAGGCGAAACCGATAATTATCGCCGTGATGAGATAATGAAGATGGCTGGATATAGGATCATTCGTATTTTAGAGCTATTTGGGAAAGATGATGATGGATTGAGCTATAGCCCTGACAGTTGTGTTACGAATTGGATTGGATTCGATATGGCTAATTCATTGCCACAAGGTGATGTTATGGGTCCTGGTATACTTTCAAGCGGAATCAATGTCTGCGTTGATTTACTTGGAATAAATAATATAACGTCTTGGACTGGTGATTGGCATTTACGTAAAAGAGACGATTCTGAATTACGAGAAAAAATAATTAGTCTTCTTTAAAAAGGGAGTAAAAAATGGAAGATCATGAGATATGGCTGACTGAACGATTTGCTAAGGGTGTTGTCCCTCCGTTTTCGTTTGTATATAATGGCAAACATTCATCAGAATTTATTAAGAAATGGCGTTTTGATCATGGTTCGGGTCAAAGTGAGGAATCAATCGTTAAGTATATGTTCACCTATTCTGATCTTGAAACAGGCTTGCGTGTATGGTGTAAAGCAGAAGTTTTTCTGGATTTTCCTGCTGTTGAGTGGGTTTTGACATTTGAGAATTCAGGATCAGAAGATACGCCAATTATTGAAAACATACAGGCTATTGATACGACTTGGAATTATACGCAAGAAGGTGATGTTATCCTTCATCGTGCGCTTGGTAGTTCTGCTAGCAGATCGGATTTTGCCCCAATAAGCGAAACTATGCAAACTAATGTAGAAAATAAATTTGCTCCTCTTGGAGGGAGATCATCCAATACAACAGTTTTTCCATTTTTCAATATACAAGCTCTCGGTGAAGGGCTTATGATGGCAGTCGGCTGGTCGGGTCAATGGTCTGCATCTTTAATGAAAGATGATAATCAAGGCGTAAAGCTAGTCGCAGGTCAGGAATTGACACATTTTAAGCTACATAAAGGCGAGAAAATTAGGACACCTAGAATAATGCTTCTTTTCTGGAATGGCGATGATAGGATGATAGGTCATAATATCCTGCGCCAATTTATGCTCAAACACCATACCCTACAAAGCGATGATAGACCCGTTACTGCACCATTAGCATCAAGCGGAGGTCCTATTTGCCAAGCGCCAATCCCCGGCTTTGAGGAGTTTAATCAGGCAACAGAGCATAATCAGATCGCCTATGCGGAAAGATACAGGCAATTAGGGCTTAATACTGAATATCTATGGATAGATGCGGGATGGTTCGAGGGGCGATGGGCAAACGGAGTAGGCAATTGGTTTCCAAGAAAAGATGGCTTTCCAAATGGTTTGCGCCCAATATCAGACGCTATCGCAAAGATGAATTATAAGCTATTAGTTTGGTTTGAGCCTGAGCGAGTTTTTCAGGGGACATGGCTTGACAGAGAGCATCCAGAATGGCTATTAATCCTTCCAAATAATCCCAATCGTTTGCTCGATCTAGGGAATCCAGATGCTTTGAAGTGGCTTACAGATCATATATCAGGCATGATTGAAAGTGAAGGTATTAGCCTTTATCGACAAGATTTTAATATAGACCCATTGCCTTTCTGGCGCGCAACTGACGAACCAGACAGACAGGGAATATCTGAAATCAGATATATTGAGGGCTTATATTATTTCTGGGACGAATTATTAAAACGCCACCCGGGGCTTGTTATCGATAACTGTGCAAGCGGAGGCAGACGCATCGACCTTGAAACATGCTCAAGGAGTATCCCATTAT
>CAZMCH010000167.1:0-4046 GCA_964564735.1 uncultured bacterium | reverse complement strand
AGAAGAGGACGTGTCATATTTGGGAATACGACTTGCTCAGGAAGAGGCAGTATAGGAAGAATAAATTGTTTTGGCATATTTTCTTGGTTAGATTTTCTACTTCTGATCATGATAATTTTTAATTGCACCTTAAATAGTGTTGTTATAACTTATAATTCTTTATAAAGGATAGTTTTTTAAGCTGCATTATCATATACTAAAATTGGTTCTTCAAGTTGATTAATGACTTTTTCAGTTATAATACATTCAACAACCCCAGACATCGATGGTAGTTGATACATGACATCCAGCATGATGTTTTCAACAACAGCTCTTAAGCCACGAGCTCCAGTATCTCTTTTCATTGCTTTTTTGACAATAGCGCTTAATGCGTCATCAGTAAAACGAAGTTTTACATTTTCCATCTCAAGAAATTTGATATATTGCTTTACAATAGCGTTTTTTGGCTCTGTAAGGATACTAATAAGTGCGGATTCATCTAGCTCATTTAGGGTTGCAACCACTGGCAAACGACCAACAAATTCAGGGATAAAGCCATACTTCATAAGGTCATCTGGCTGAATTTCAGAAAGGATTTCACCAAGTTTTTTCTCTTTTTTCTGCTGAATATCTGCGCCAAATCCCATTGTTTGTTTGCCGATTCTGCTTTGAATGATGTTTTCTATACCGACAAAAGTTCCTCCGCAAATAAATAATATATCATTTGTATTAACAGGGATAAATTCTTGGTGTGGATGCTTTCGTCCTCCTTGCGGTGGAACATTAGCAATAGTTCCTTCAAGGATTTTCAATAAAGCCTGTTGCACACCCTCACCAGAGACATCACGGGTAATTGATGGATTTTCGCTTTTTCTTGCTATTTTATCTATTTCGTCTATATAAACAATACCTTTTTCTGCTTTTGGAATGTCGTATTCAGCAGATTGAAGTAATCTTAGGATTATATTTTCTACATCTTCGCCAACATATCCCGCTTCGGTTAGGGTCGTTGCATCAACCACAGTAAAAGGCACATCAAGCATGTGAGATAATGTTTTTGCTAGAAGGGTTTTACCTGTGCCTGTGGGACCAATAAGCAGGATATTGCTTTTCTCAAGTTCTACATCTTCATTTTTTTTGCCAAGCTTAATACGTTTATAATGGTTATAAACAGCAACGGATAAAGTTTTTTTTGCTTTATCTTGTCCAATGACATATTCATCAAGCGTGTTTTTTATATCTGTCGGCAAAGGAAGTTTGAAGTTAAATGGCTCATTGATCTCTGGACTTCGGATTTCCATTATGCGTTTTTTGCACCGATCAACGCAATTATCACAGATAAAAACATCTGGGTCTTGACCCATTAATAGAAGACGAACTTCATCTTTAGACAAACCACAGAAAGAGCAATAACACGTGTCCTCATCTCCGGGTCTATATCGCATGATTAACTCCTTAAAAAATGAAATATATTATATATGATCTATGACATCATAATTTCAATGATTTTTCTCTATTTGTAACTATTTCGTCAATAAGACCGTATTCTTTTGCTTGTTCAGAGGTCATATAAAAATCTCGTTCCGTATCTATTTCGATTTTTTCTATTGGCTGACCAGTATGTAGCGCCAGAATATTATTGATTTCTTTTCTAATTCTTACGATCTCATCGGCACGTATTCTTATATCTGTTGCCTGACCATAAGCACCACCCATAGGTTGATGAATTAACATTGATGAATGTGGCAGGGCATAACGTTTGCCCTTTGTTCCACCAGCAAGAAGAACAGCTGCAATACTAGCAGACATTCCCATACACCATGTTGATACTTCTGGGCGAATAAATTGCATGGTATCATATATTGCTAGTCCAGATGAAACAACTCCTCCTGGACTGTTTATATATATGCTAATATCAGCATCAGGGTCTTCTTGCTCAAGGTGTAATAACTGAGCAATGACTGAATTTGCCATATTATCTTCTATTTCTGATCCGATTATAATAATCCTGTTCTTAAGTAATCTTGAATATATATCATAGGCGCGTTCACCACGCGAGGTTGTTTCCACAACCATAGGGATTAGACCCATTTTTAACCTCCAAATAGGATTTGTTGCTGTATAGAAAATTATACAATCAAAGTCTTTTTCTCCGATGCTTTTTCAATTAGTATATCAAATATTTTTTTATCTCTTATAGAATCTTTTATTTCTTCGATACGATTTGTTGCTTTTAGTTGACTCATATACTTTTGAGGGTCTTTATTTCTTGCCATCGCCATAGAATATACTTCTGCCTCAACTTCCTCTTCACTTACCTCTATACCTTCTTTATCTGCAATGGCATCCATTATCCACATTCTTTTAATCATTCTTTCAGATAAAGACCTATAGGACGCTATATCTTCTTCTGATAAATTATTTTGCCCTCGTATAAAACGCTTTACTTGAGCCTCTATCAAGGAATCTGAAACCTCAAAATCTGTTTTATCTATCAATTGAGAAATCAGTTCTCCTTCTATTTCTTCTCTTTTTTGTTTTCTTTTTATATCAACTAAGTAGTTCCAAATCTTGCCAGTAAGTTTCTCTAGGCTTTCTTCGTTCATATCTTTTGCAAAATCATCATCAAGATTTGGCAGATGTTTTTCTGTATTGCTTATTAGCTTCATATAGAATTTAGTTTCTTTTCCAGCAAGTTTTTTATTTTCATAATCTTCTGGTAAATTTACTGTAAATTCTTTTTCATCGCCAATATTCATTCCTAACACATTTTCATAAACTTCCGAAATAAGACTATCTTTTTTGATTTCAAGTGTGGAGTCTTCAGTATCTTCAAGAACTTCATCATCCTGTGTTACTTTAAGTATAAAATGAGCATAATCACCATCTTGAATTGGTCTGCCCTCTATTGGCTCAAAAGATGCCCTGCTATCTCTAAGTCTTTCAATGTATTCATTAACATCATCTTGTGTAACATTAACATCGCCCTTTTCTATTTCCAATAGTGAATAATCTGGTATCTTAATTTTGGGCTTAATGTTAACAGCTATTTCAAATATAAAAGGCTTATCTTCTTCTGCATGTAATTCATCAATACGGACATTTATTTTATCGTCCTCTTTTGAAAGGATATAAGTTTTTCGTCCTTCTTTAAGTGTCCATTTTTCGCCTGCTTTGTCAATCGTAAAATCTAGATTATCTGAAATAGATATATCTTTTTCTTGGAATTTCGCTTTTAATGCTTCTGGAATATTTCCCTTATCTAGCTCAGCTATAATGTCGGTTTCAATACTAAAGAGTATATTTTCAGAAGGCGGATTAATATCAGGAGAACCTATAACCTCTAAATTAGAATCTTCAATAGCCTTCTGATAGGCAGATGGAATGAGTTTTTCTACGACATCGGTTTTGATATATTCACCAAAACGCATTTTTATAATATTACGAGGCGCTCTACCCTTACGAAAGCCCGGAACATCAATGTTTTTTCGGACATCCTCATACGCCCTCTCAAATTCTGCGTTTACATCCTCAACTGGGATTTCGATTCTAAATACTTTTTTGACTGAACTCACATCTTGAACGTCAATTTTCAAGTGAATCCCCTCCGAATCTTTGGTCAATCAACTACAATTATGGTATTCATCTGATTAGGAATTAAGAATGCTTGCGAGTCTTATTGAAGGAAGATATTTAGCGATTCAAACGAATTGCGTGATTATAAAATAGAATCGCATCCAAACAAACCAAGCCTATCATTGATGACCAAATTTAGTCAATCGAATTGGCTCCTCCTGATGCTTTACGGTCATGAGTGCCATCATCTTAGTTTAATAAATTGGTGGGCGTGGGGGGATTTGAACCCACACGAGCGCTAACTCAACAGATCCTAAGTCTGCCTTGTCTACCAATTCCAACACACGCCCATAAATAGCGATGGGTAACCAGTAACGCGTGACAAGTGAATAAAGGATATTCACCAGTTACCCGTCACCCGTTACCCGAAACGAAATGGTGAGCCGTGGAGGAATCGAACCTCCAACCTACTGATTAAGAGTCAGTTGCTC
>CAZMCH010000166.1:0-4716 GCA_964564735.1 uncultured bacterium | reverse complement strand
TGATTACAGGCGATCACCCTATTACAGCAAAGACAATAGCAAAAAGACTTGGTATCCTTGAAGATAATAATTCACATGCGGTAATTACAGGACGAGAACTAGAAGAAATGTCTATGGAAGCCTTTGAGGAAATAGTAGAAGATGTCAGAGTTTATGCAAGAGTTGCACCTGAACAGAAACTCAAAATAGTAAAAGCCCTTCAAGATAAAGGACACTTTGTTGCAATGACCGGCGATGGAGTAAATGATGCACCTGCATTAAAGAAGGCAGAAATAGGCGTTGCTATGGGTATTACAGGAACAGACGTATCAAAAGAAGCATCTTCGATGATACTACTTGACGATAATTTCGCAACTATTGTCAGGGCAGTCAAATCAGGAAGACGAGTATTCGATAATATCCGCAAATTTATTAGATATACAATGTCTAGCAATTCTGGTGAGATATGGACTATATTTCTTGCTCCATTTTTTGGGTTACCAATTGCTTTATTGCCTATTCATATTTTATGGATAAATCTTGTAACCGATGGATTACCCGGGCTTGCGCTTGCGGCTGAACCTGCCGAAAAAGATGTTCTAAGCAGACCGCCAAGACATCCAAAAGAAAGCATTTTTGCTCATGGGCTTGGCGCATATACCATCTGGGTCGGTTTGCTTATGGGTGTTTTATGCTTATTTACACAATTTTTTGCAATTAAAATATTGGATACAGGCGATTGGCAAACAATGGTATTTACAGTATTATGCTTGAGTCAGATGGGTAATGTCCTTAGCATAAGATCAGAAAAAGAGTCACTTTTTAAGCTAGGTTTATTAACCAACAAGCCGCTTTTATGGGCTTTTTTACTGACATTTATTCTCCAGATGGCGACAATTTATATTCCATTTCTGAATCCAATATTTAAGACACAGCCATTGACTTTCTTTGAGTTAATTTTTGCTCTTGGCGTATCATCTATTGTATTTATTGCAGCAGAAATAGAAAAGAAGATAAGATCGCTTAAGGTAAAGTAATAGATAGCGTAAAAAAGATATAAAGTAATCCATAATTTATCTATAAATTATGGATTACAATTCAATCTACATGCGAAATCAACAAAATACATTATGAAGATAGACGACGAAAAAATTAGATCATTAACAATACCTGTATTGAATACTATAATGATCATTGTCACTATTTTTGCTTTGGTTTCGCTAATAATAAATCTAAGTGGTATTCAACTCACTCCATTTGTGCATGGAGTCCTTGCTATCCTTGATTGGACAGTAGTCTTTATATTTACTGCGGATACCTTTATCAGATGGGGACTCAACAAATTTGACTTATTATATCTAAAACGAAATTGGACTGACTTTGCTCTTACTTTTTCGTTTCTGATAATCCTTCTAGTTATTCTTGGGCGCTCGCCTAGTTCAATTCAGACAGATTGGCTTCCATTATTTATTGACCTCGCTATTGTCAGAATATTCATCGTTCTATCAAGGCTTTATATTGTCGGTAGTCCTATTATCAGGGCTTTAAGCAGAAGAAGCAAAACATCAGAATCAAGGCTTGCTCCGGCACAATTATTTATTTTGAGTTTCATTTTTGTTATATTGATGGGAACAGGACTTCTCTTACTTCCAGAAGCAACGACAGGAAAGCAAATAAGCATTGTTGACGCCTTATTTACTGCCACATCAGCAACTTGTGTTACAGGTCTTATAGTTGTTGATACAGGCTCATATTTTACTTTATTTGGACAATTAGTTATTCTTGTCCTCATACAGATTGGTGGATTGGGATTGATGACTGTTACTACATTCTTCACACTAATCATAAGAAAAAATATGAGTGTCAGAGAAAGTATCTTTATGAGTAGCACAATGAATATAAAGGCACTTTCCAAAGTTTCAAACTTACTAATTTCTACTCTTACTTTGACACTTTCGTTTGAATTTATTGGGGTTATTTTTCTTTGTATTGGGTGGCGGGGAAATGACTTTGAGTGGGGATCGATTGTATATTATAGTATATTTCATTCAATATCAGCTTTTTGCAATGCTGGTTTTTCTCTCTTTTCTAATAATCTTGAAAATTATAAAAGTAACATAACTATTAATATAACTGTTACTTCATTAATTATATTTGGTGGATTAGGTTTTATTGTAATAATGAACTTATTTCATTATCTAAGATTTGGAATATTCAAGAAAGAAAAGCTTTCACTTCATACAAAAATGTCTCTATTATTGACAGCAATACTCATAATAGCAGGATTTTTGATTATATTATCAATAGAATGGAATAAAGCTCTTTCTGATTTACCTATTTCAACGAAAATTATGGGTGCATATTTTCATTCAGTAACACCAAGAACTGCTGGTTTTAATACAATAAATATGACTTTATTTACAAATGCCTGTTATTTTATAACAATAATATTCATGTTTATAGGGGCTTCTCCGGGTGGCACTGGTGGCGGAATAAAAACCACAACATTTGGGGTCTTTCTTGTAACAATATGGTCAATGTTGAGAGGAAGAACAAAGATCGAAATATTTAGAAGAGGGATTCCAAGAGATATTATGACAAATGCCTTGCTTATAATTACTCTATCGCTTATGTTTTTGGCTGTATTTGCCTTTATTCTCTTAATAACCGAAGACGCACCACCACTACATATTATATTTGAACTTTTTTCAGCATTTGGCACAGTCGGTCTTTCTGCGGGTATCACACCAAATCTAACAAATATTGGAAAAATTATAATAATAATTACTATGTTTATTGGAAGAGTTGGACCTCTAACAATGGTATTGGCTATCGGTCAAACTAGACAACAACGAAAGTCTATTGAATTTCAATATCCTGAAGAATCTGTTATAATAGGATAGTCTGGAGGATAGCCAAAATGTATAATAAACATAAGAAATTTTTGATTTTCTTCCTTTTTTTTACACTGATAATCAACACTGTTCTTTATGCACAAAGCAATCATATAGGTATCAAAAACGGAAAAAACGAAGAAAATAAAACGATTAAAGGCGAACCAATAACCTTGATGGGTGAAACCTTATTTTTTGTTTATGATAAAGTTGGTTCATTTAGCTCAAAAGACCGAGCCAAAGCCATTTCAGACAGGCTTTCACAAATACGAAAAGACCGTTCTGTAGATTTAAATGACATTGTAATATCTGACAAACTGAACTATACAGAAATTTCAATCGATGATGTTATTATCATGACGGTTACAAACGGTGATGCACAAGCGGTGAATATGTCAAGGCAGGCTTTGGCGAAGGACTATGCCCAAAATATACAAAATGAGCTTATCTCAATTAGAGAGCAAACAAAAATTAAGAATATTCTAGTTGCAATCGTTCTATCTCTTGCAATAACTGGTATTTTAATAATAGCGATAGGTTTGCTTTATAAGCTAATCGGATTTTTCAGTTCAAGGGTTGATTGGTGGCGTGGAACAAAGATACAATCCTTAAAAATCCAAGAATTTGAGATCATATCAGCTAATCGTATTGCTATAATAATTAAGTCAATTGCACGAATTTTATATTTTGTGGTGTTAATTATTACTATATATTTCTATGTTCCGTTTATTCTTAGTCTTTTCCCTTTGACAAGAGGATTTGCAGAAAAGTTAGTAGGATATATTCTTAGCTGGCTTAATTCTCTATGGAAAGTGGTTGTTTTTTATGTCCCTTATATATTTATAACTATCATTGTTATATTAATTGCTTATTATGTCCTAAAATTGATTCGACTTTTGTTTAGAGAGATTGAAAAAGGCACAATAAAACCTTCCGGATTTAATTCAGATTGGGCGCAACCAACTTATAAACTTATAAGATTGTCAATCATTATAATTGCAATTATAATAGTTTTACTTAATGTCTTTGGCATAGATTCAAAGATGCTCAAATGGGGATTTATATTTTTGGGGTGTCTTATTCTCTTAAGTTCAATTTCTTCTATGTCAAATTTTATAGCAGGTATAGTTATAATATACATGAATTCTTTTAGTATTGGAGATTATATAAAAGTTGATGATATAATGGGCAAGGTGATCTTCAGGTCATTACTTGTAACTCGGATACGAACAGATAAGAATGTTGAAGTTACGATTCCAAATTCAGTAATGCTAAAAAGTCATATATTTAATTTTAGTTGTGCGATAGTTCATGAAAAGAGCTTTATCCTTAATACGACTATTAGTATTGGATATAAAGTTTCATGGCGGAAAGTTCACGAAATTTTGATAGAATCTGCACTTTTAACTAGAAATATTCTAAAAGAACCTTCTCCTTTTGTTCTGCAAAAAAGCCTTGATAAATTTCATGTCAATTATGAATTAAATGCCTATACAGATAAACCCGATATGATGGCAAGCATATATTCTGAACTTCATCAAAATATACAAGATAAGTTTAATGAGGCAAAAATTGAGATTATGACTCCTAATTATACAGTTTTTCATCAGCAATAACCAAAAATAAACTACATTGAATATTAAGAGGAGGACAAAAAATGCCAGTAAGAGCAATAAAAAAGATCGTTTCACATAAAGCTGTTAGTCAAGGCTCTCTAAGTATCAAAGTTCCGAAGGCTATACTCGATGCTTTCAAAATTGGTTCTGATCATGAATTCATCTGTGAATTAAAAAGACACTTTGACAAAGATAAAAACCTTGTAAACGAAGCAAATGAAACAGGA
>CAZMCH010000165.1:0-4724 GCA_964564735.1 uncultured bacterium | reverse complement strand
TTTATGATTAATAGAAAGGGGGCTGAATTAGACATCACAAATTGTTTGCTATTTTAATTTCAGAATATAATCTCATATTACGGGAGGATTGAGATGAGAACATCTAGGATTATTTTATCTTTGTCTTTGTTCCTTATATTAGCATTTATCTTTGTTGGATGTGGATCAAAAAAAGTTGACAAACCAGTTGTTAGCCCACAAGCGACCAAAGAAGGTATGGAAGTTCAAGTTCCCGAATGGTTTGCAAAACTACCAACTGATCCGAATTATTTGTATGCTGCTGGTACAGTAAAATCCAGAGATATGGGAATGGCTGTCGAACAAGCTATGGAAGCTGGGCGTATGGAATTAGGCAGGCAGGTATCTGTTAAAGTAACAAGCATGATGAAAAGATTCCAAGAAGAGACAGGCTCCGATGAAGATTCAGAATTCCTTTCATTAATGACAACAGCTTCAAAATCTGTTTCTGCTGAGGTTTTAAATGGCTCAAAATGTATAGAAAAGAAGACCTATAAAGAAGGAACAGGCTTTCGTTCTTATGCTTTGATGGAACTTCCAATCGGTGTAATGAATTCTGCATTATTAGAAAAAATCAAAGATAATAAGAATATGTATACACGATTTAGAGCATCAGAGGCATTTAAGGAATTGGAAGAAGAAACAGCTAAATATGAGCAATTTAAAAAAGAACAAGGACAAGGCACAATACCACAATAACTATTTTTCAAAGAGGTATTAATAATATACCTCTTTGCTAAAAAAAGATGCGATTATACTATTTTTTAATTATATGGATGCTGATAATTTTTTGGGGTTGCGGTCAGTCCAAAACTGACCATTTAGAAACACTAGATAATTCATCCTTAAATAACACCAAATATTCAGAAACATATAAAAAACTTTATCCAGATTGGTTTTGGAATATGCCATATTCGGAAGATAGTATTTATGCCGTCGGATATAGTGAAACATCATCTCTGCATCCTGAAAATTCAGAATTATCAGCAATTGAAGATGGGATAAAAACTCTGGCTTGTCTCCTATCCGTTAATATAAAAGCAGAACACAGACAAATATTAGGAGAAGGGCTAAATATTATTGACAAGAGCAAGGAAATAGAGGAAATTGGCGCAGGAAACGAAGATTTTGTAAGAAACAATTATCAAATTATCAAAAAATTTGTATCTTCAAATCATACATTATTTTTGATGAAAATAGTCAAAGAAGGCAACCAAGAACCAGAAACTACCATTGGTTCTGCAATAATCCCCCCAAAGCCATCATGGGTAACAAGGCTTCCAAAAGAGCCAAATTATATATATGCGACTGGCGAATCTAGCTTGTATTATCGGGAGATTGAATCATGGCGAAATGCAGAGAAAAAAGCTAGAATTGCATTGGCATTTAGCTTTGAGGCAAAAATAAAAGGCATGTCAGAATCACTGGACGGTGAAACTCTATTCACTTCTAGCACCTCAACAAACATACATTTGAACGATATTCAGATCATATCCCGATGGAAAGATGAAGGGCTTAATTCATGTCACATACTTATTAGAATGAAAGAGCCAACAGGAGTTTTATGGAAAAAAATAGAGTGAAAAAAGAGGATAAAACAATGATTATTGATTCACATACACACGCTTGGGAAATATGGCCTTATCAACCACAAGTTCCAGATGAAAAAAGTCGTGGAATTGTCGAACAGCTATTATATGAAATGGATCAATGTGGCGTTAATGTCGCAATCTTAGTATGCGCCCAGATTGATAAAAACCCAAATAATAACGATTATGTTTATGATTGTGTTAGAAAATATCCTGACAGATTGTTGCAATTTGCTGATATAGATTGCTCATGGTCAAAGACATATCATACAGCAGGAGCAGATGATCGATTGATGAAGGCATCTGTCAAATATTCACTAAAAGGCTATACACATTATTTACGTTATAATGATGATTGTTCATGGTTTTTTTCTGATGATGGTAGAAAATTCTTTGAAGCAACAGAAAAATTGGGGCTTGTTGCAAGTATTGCAATGTCACCACACCAGCAAGCTCCATTGCGTAAGTTGGCACAACAATTTCCATCAATACCTTTCCTCTGCCATCATTTCAGTGGAATAAAGGCTAACGAACAATTGCCCTATCCATTATTAAGAGAAGTCCTTGCCTCTGCAAAAGTGCCAAATATCTATATCAAAGTATCAGGATTTGGTTATGTATCTGAAATGGATTATCCATATAAAGATACAGAATGGATTGTAAAAGCGATATATGAACATTTTGGTTCGAGTCGTCTTTGTTGGGGTTCTGATTATCCAGTTGTCAGAAATTATATGACCTATCGTCAATCTTTGGAAGTATTTAGGAATCATTGCACTTTTATACCTGAATTTGACAAGACAGAGATACTTGGTGTTACATTACATCGTTTGCTAACAGAATAGGTCTAGGAGGAAGCAAAATGAGAGCGTTTATTTACATAGGCATTTTATTTTTCATTATTATATCACTGTTAGGCTGTTCAATTAAAGAAGCACACAAAGCAACCTCATCTCATCAAAGCACATCGATATCAAATACTGAGAACGAATCAGCAAGTCTTCCCAACATGCAAACACTAGATATGGATAAAGCACGTCTAGCGATAAATGCCTTTCGAGAAGTTGGTGTCGAGAAAATTATACAGAATTTTAATCCTGTAATGCTCAAAGACATAACTGTCAAAACTGGGCTTAATGGTGCTTTTCTTTCAAGATGCGATATCGATGTTATTAAAGCAATAATTGCATCTGGCTGGGCGCCATCAGTGATTTTGCAGACTCCCGGCGGACAGAAACATATAAGGGTTGTTATTGGATATAATGATCCACCTAGAAGGCTTACGCTTGTTGATTTCAAAGATCCTGCTAGATTCATACAACTTGATGAGGGATATGATGATTTTGAAAGGCAATGGGATAGAAATAACTGTGTAATAGTTGATCGGAATGTCAGTGAAGCAAGTATAAAGCCATCATTGAGCAGATATTTGTCTAGCGAAAAAATAATGTCAGTTGGTATTACAACAAGAGTAAATTAATGCGTAATCAGTAATGTGTGAAGCGTAGAAGCTGAATATAAAATTATTTGGAGGAAGCACGTTGATTATTGATACCGAAACAAATTTAACAATAGGGGATCCAGAAAAAATACCCTTTGAAATTGGGCAAGAAATTAACATTGATAGACTTCAGGAAAATATAAAAAAGCGATTAAAATTTGGGATCGCTTCTCCATCAGGCATCAGGCAAATATTTGATTCAACTTATGGCGATGAGCTAGCTGATGACACAAATGGAGCAGGAGAAAGCATAACTGATGCGGGAAAGATACATATAGCAACTATTGCAGATAGTTTTTCAAAATTATTAAAAGAAAAATATAATGATCCAATAAAGGTTGTTGTTGCTATTGACAGCAGACATACAGGTACAGCAATTGCTGATATAATAATCAGAATATTTGTCCATCATGGAATTGAGGTCAAATATACATTTATCACACCAATAACAGAATGTGCTGTTTATTCAAGAGAATCATCTAACGGATTTATATATATATCTGCCAGCCATAATCCCAAAGGCTACAATGGGCTAAAACTTGGTTTAGATGATGGACGTTTATTACCAAGTGATCTTGCCAACAATTTTATCAAACAATATCAATCACGACTACAAAGTAAACAAAATACACTTGATATGATAGCAAAACTAAGAGAATCTGATACCTATATACTAAGTGAAATATATAATAAAGTCCCATTATATAGGAAAGAATCCCGAAGTATATATGCAAAATTCTCAGATATGCTAATAACAGGGACGCATAATTATAAAAAGGCAATTGAAATAAAAGAACAACTAAAAAAAGAAATAAAAAACCGAAATATATGGATCGGAATAGACTATAACGGTGGTGCAAGGAACGATAAGGAATATCTTGAAAGCTGGGGCTTTAATGTCTATGAAATAAACAACAGACCGAGAATTGACATGGTTCATGATCTATCACCCATCCCAGAAGCATGTAAACAAGCAAGTGATGAATTGATAAAAATGCAGAATGAAGGCAAAAATATCGTTGCTTTCTTTGTCTATGATACTGATGGAGATAGAAAAAATATCATAATACCAGATGGTATCAAAGGAGCAATAATTCCAGGGGTTCAGATGATCTTTGTGCTGGATGTGCTTAGTGCTATATTAAATATAAAATTATCATCAGAACAAAATCAGAAACTAGCTGTAGTGGTAAATGATGCGACATCAAGTATTATTGAACAACTAGCAGAATATCTTGACTTTATTGTAAAAAGGGTTGAGGTTGGAGAAGCAAATGTTGCTACCGCAGGTATAAACCTAAGTAAACAGGGCATTAATGTTCCAATAATGGGAGAAGGTAGCAACGGAAGCGTATTTAATCTTGATTTGCTTGTTCGTGAACCTTTACTAACAATAAAAACTTTAATCAATTTTATAACAAAACCAGAATTAACCAAATATCTTTTGAAAGCACTTGGTAGTGAAAACACTTGTGATGATTGGCATTCGCAAAGTAAAATCAGAGGGCTTTTTATTAATATAATTAATTCTCTACCATCATCTAAGACAACAGATTTCTTTACTGATGAAGGAATACGAAAGGGCGATCATGAGTTGCCATTAGATATTTTTAAGT
>CAZMCH010000164.1:0-5087 GCA_964564735.1 uncultured bacterium | reverse complement strand
TTTGCCAATATATTAACGAGGATTGGTATTACCCTTTTATCGCCGATTTTTCCTAATGCTTCTACTGAATTTGCTCTAAATGTGGCTATCTCATCCATATTTCTTGTCATGGATAGCAAATCATCAACAGCCCCAACAACAGCAATGCTACCAACCGCAGTAATTGCATTTTGTTTAATAGTTGGATTGTCACTTTTCATGGCATTCATAATAGCAGGAACTGCACTCAAATCGCCTATATTACTCAAGGCATTTATTGCATTTACACGAATATTATCATCTTCTTTTGGGTCTTCCAACATGCTTATAAGAGTTGGGACGGCTCGCTTGTCTTTTATACTACCCAAAGCAACAACTGCATTGCTTCTAACCTCTGTAATATTAGCTTTTAATTCATCTATCATCGGTAATATACAACGTTCATCTTTTATTGTTCCCAATGAAACGAGAGCATTGGTGCGGACAGTAACCCAATCATCTTTAAGGACATTAATCAATGGTTCGGTTGCGCGTCTATCCTCTATAAGCCCTAAAGCCTTTGCAGACTCACTGCGTATAACAACACTCTCACTTTGTAAAGCTTTTACAAGCGTATCTACTGCATTTGGACTTTGTATTAAACCTAATATTCTGGCAGAATAGCTTTTAGAAACCTCGTCTATGTCCTTATTATTTAAGACAGCTATAAGAGGGTCTATTGCATTACCTGCTAGCTTATCTAATGCTGTTATAACAGCGTTAATAACTGCTGGCGCTTCTTTTTGCTTATCTTTTCCTTTCACAAGAGAATCTATCAATGGTTCAACAGCCCTTTTATCAACTAATTCGCCAAGCGACCATGCAGCCATAACTCTTGCAGATTCGTATTTATCTTTTCGCAAAGTATCAATAAGATGTGGAACAGATTCTGCACTTTTTAATGCACCAACCCCAAGAGCATAGGCAGATTCACTTCTGACAACTCCACTATCATCACCTTTCATAGCTTTAACTAACGCAGGTCTTGCTTTTGCGTTTTCTATTTCTCGTAGCGATGATACACAATTCTTTCGCACTGCACCGTTTTTATCTCGTTCTAGTGCTTTGATCAAAGCAGGAACAGCATTTTCACCTTTGACTTTACCAAGAGCCAATGCTGCCATATTTCTTATTGAACTTCTTTCTTCTTCTTTTATATCTTTATCTTTGAAAGATATAAGACCAAGAATTGCGTCTTTTTCTGCTTCTTTCCCATCTGTTATATAAGTTTCAATAAGGACACCGTTATCAGGAGATAAAATCTCTTTTGTCAAATTTCCAACCTTAACTTCGACAACAGGGGTTATATTTTTAACAAGGTCTTTACTTCCTTTTTTCTTATTCCATTTTGACACAATTCCCTTTTCTGGCATAAGTATCGGATATACAATATCGCCTTTAAGCAAGGCGACTAAAGCTTCGCTAGGGTAGGGATTTTCCATCAATCTTAGGGCAGTTGAGGCGCTCTTTCTAATACCATCTTTTTCATATTCATCAATTAGTATCTTTAATATTGGCTCAAGTGAAACAGCATCTTTGATTAGACCGAGAGAATCTAAAGCTGAGGTTCTTAGTTTTTCTCTCTCGTTTTTATTATTTAGAATTTCTAGCAAAGGCTGTGTGGCTGTTTTATCAACTAATAAACCAAGTGATGTTGCTGAATTAATCCTTGTTACTATATCGACATCATGCAAAGATTCTATAAGTGGATTTAAAGCTCTTCTATCTTTTAAAGCTCCAAGTGCTGTTGCAGAAACCGCTCTTACACTCTTATTTTCATCCTTTAAATTGGCTATAAGAGGCATAACAGCGCGTTTATCAAGAATATTACCAAGTATTGATATAGCATTGACTCTAGCAGTTTCGCTTTCTTCCTTATTGGACGCAATTGAGATTAATCCTGTAACTGCTGGCGCGCCTATTGCCCCTAATGCAGTGATCGCACTAGCTCTAACTGTATTAGCATAGGTCTTCTCTTCTTCTGTTGCACCATTGGGGGCGACTCGTTTCATTGCACTAAGAAGTATTGGAATTGCTCTCGAATCTTTTATATTACCCAAAATGGTAATTACATAAGATTGTATATTTGCCCTTTTGGCAAGTTCCTTTTTGTATTTATTTCCTATCTTATCACCAACAAAATCGCTTCTTAAAAGTGTTATATTCTCCGCATTAGTCACAATGACATCAATAAGACTTGGAACTGCTAAACTACCAAGTCTTATTAAAGCATTTGTAGCACTTGTGCGAACATATGGATTATCATCTGCAAGCATTTCTATTAAATAGCTAATAGATGATTCATCTCTTAATTTTCCCAAAATATCAGCAGATGTCATACGCACTTGCGCCATATCATTTTTAATTGCTTTTTGTAAATATGGAACTATATTTGGGCTTCCAATAAGGTCTAGCGATATTGGAACATAATATTTGACACCAGAAACCTTATCATCAAGAAGGGCAGATATTGGCTCTATGGCTCTTTCATCACCTATTTTTCCCAAAGCGATTACGGCATTACTCCTAACTAGATCATTTTTATTTTTTAGTGCATTTATCAATATATCAAATGATTTTTCCTTAAATTGTATCATTAGGTTTATAACATCGTTTGATATTTTGGGGTCTGTTGATTTAAAGAACTCAATAAGGAGACTGAATGCCTCCGAACCTAGTCCTTCTATCCATTTACTATCAGATACAAGTATACTTGCGGTAGGTTCTAATGTCAGATACCATTTCCTCTGAAGCTTATCAAGATTTCCCTTATCTTGATCAGTTAAAAAATCTTTGTCAATCACTTCCAGCTT
Organism: uncultured bacterium; assembly: GCA_964564735.1. GTDB lineage: Bacteria > Poribacteria > DTPJ01 > DTPJ01 > DTPJ01 > CAZMCH01. Next base: position 2,256 of record CAZMCH010000164.1, on the reverse strand, counting down.
TTTAATCTGTTCTTCTAGCTTTGCCATACTGGTAATAATATCAGATATGGCTTTTTGCTGTGTTGCAGAATTTGCTCCAGATTCAATTATCTCAATAGCTTTAAGTGGACAAAATGCCTCTGGATTTTCAGTTTCTTTTGCCAAAACAGATTTTAGTTCCGTTTTGATCTGGTTTATCCCTTGCGATTCTCTATATTTTCCCAAACGAATCTGATTTCTTGCATCAACTAAACTCTTATTATCTTTCTCTCCACAACCAGCAAAGAGAAATAAAAAGCAAGACACAAGAGATAGGATGCAAATAAATTTTGGGCTTATAAATAATGAAATATAACTCCTTCTTTGCACCTTGCGTTCAGTAATCAAGAATTTCGCCCCTTTCTTGTGGATAAACATATAACAATCCTCCTGAATATGTCGCAGAGACTTTATACCTATTAAGCAATAGCTAACGACTTGTTGCGGATGTCTTACCTAATAGCACTCCATTATCAATATTAAAAATTTTTGAAGTGGCAATTAAACTGGAATTTATGCCTTTTATAACAATCGTTCCAAGTTTATTTTTACCAAAAAACTGATTAACGGATTCCAAGATACGTTTATCTGGCTCCAATATTATCTTTTTATTTCCAATTTTTCCGCCATTCGCATTATAGAAATCTAATTCTACTATCGCAGATTTTCTACCTATATTTAACAATGAAAACAAAAACTCAACATTATTATCAAAAACATAATAACTTAAACTCAATAAATTATCAGAATAATTTGGTCTGTTTTCAATCAATGGATTAGGAACAGCCTCACTTATCAAATGATTTCCAAGTTTCAGATTTTTTTCCCATAAACTTGCTGAAATTTCTGCCCCGCTTCTAATTCTAATATATCCATTGCCAAAATCACCAAATTCCTCGTCTGCCTTGATTAAAATAGAACTATTTGGATGTATTGAATGCTGAATCTCTCTTACAAGGTTGCCATCAAAATCCATTAAGCTAACTTTTACATTAGTTCCTTTTGCGCTAATATCATTGATTACAATATCCTTTGCATAATCTTTATCCGTAGTGAAATCACCTAAAACTAACTCATTGCTAGATATGTAATTTGGTATAATGAATACTGACTTTTTATTACATATATGAATACCATATACAGAAATACCTCCGCCAAAACTTCGAATCGATACCTCGCTTTGAATATTTTTATCAATATAATCACTAACTTTGAGAACAAGAACACCACGAGGTCGAAGCATTTTCCGAATTATTTTTGTCAATCCACCAGTTTTGGCATAAAATTCCATCTGGATCATTGGACCAGTTCCGTTTGGATCGGATAATGTAATATAGGTTTCTTGACAAGATGGAAATCTAAAACAATTTAGAAAATAACGTTCATCACCCGATACAGCATGAAAAGGAATTATGGATAAAGTCTTATCATGGTTTATATACCAATATTCTACAAAAATCATATCGTCAGGCGACTCAACAACAATACAGCCCGATGTCTTAAGTTGATCACCAACAGCAAGCCTTAATTTGCCTTTTGGGCGTAATAGCTTATTGATAACAGAAACTTCGTGCCCATAGTCATCATAAAAACTAATGGTAACAGATGGCCCCATACCTCCCAAATCTGTTATCAAGATAAAGGCATTGCCCTTTTGCAAATTAGGAACATGACTTATAGATTTTGTATAACACTCTATTGGTAAAACCCAGAAGAGCAAGAAATATATGAATATTATCGAGCAAAAAGTAATCTTTTTACTCTTTATATTTTCAGTCATTGTTTTTTTATATTCTGATATTTTCTTAGTTAATGTCATACTATTGGACAACTAGCTTTGAAAAATCAGCCAAAAGATAAAGCATACTAGCAATGCGATCTAATAATGCAAGACGATTTTCTCTTATATTTGTTTCTTCTGCCATTACCATTACTCTTTCAAAAAAAACATCAATAGAATCACATAAACTTATAAGTTTGTCAAGCATTTTATTATAATCAGCATTTTTTAATGCCTCTTTTATGTCATCTTCTACGCCTGTAATTGCATTATATAGGGCATTTTCACTATCATCTTGAAACAACTCAAGATTTATATTTGCCTCAATATTTTCATCAGGCAGTATTCTCAAGACACGATTAAAAGCTGGATATGCTCTATCAAAATTGGGATGTTTGCGAAAATTCAAAATTGCATTTGCTCTTTTTGATATTGCAACAACATCAACAGAACCAACA
>CAZMCH010000163.1:0-5209 GCA_964564735.1 uncultured bacterium | reverse complement strand
GGCAATGACTTTACAGAGAAAGAAAATGCAGAGAAGCAAAAAACAGGTTGGCGATAAAGGTGAAGATATTGCATCTGATTTCTTGACAAAAAAAGGTTATGAAGTCATTCAACGTAATTATAGATGTCGGTTTGGTGAGATTGACATCATAGCTGAACATGATGGAACAATAATATTTGTTGAGGTAAAAACACGACATACAGCAAGTTTTGGTATGCCTCAGGAGGCAATTACTGCCTCAAAGATAAGAAAAATATCAAAAACCGCTGTTTTATATGTTCAGGAGAGAGCGCTAATAGATCACGCTTGTCGATTTGATGTAATAGCTATCACATATCCAAAATACTCATTAGAGCCAAATATTCTGCATATAGAGAATGCTTTTGAATTAAGCATTGGTATTACTCTTTGAAAAAAGATACTGCCATAGCTAAAGACTTGTTTATCTTATTTTCTCATACTATAATACCACATCCATTTTAGTCTAATTAACATGAGTTCGATATAAGAAACACTAGATAGCAATAGCGGGAGAAATAGAAACTTTTTCTTATATCGAACTCACGCTAAAAATATTCTTCGCAAGTGTCAAACCTGCGACTACTGAAATATATAGATTTTATTTAAACAAAACGTTTTGGATCTATTGGGTATATTCCCCATTCATCACGACAACGCTTCATTTCCATTAAATTCTCGTATTTTGCACCGACAGCAAGGGAATGAGATGATCCCATAATATATCCGCCACCCGGAGCAGCATTTCCAAAGGCATGTCTTGCATCATTGCGTATATCTTCAACAGAGCCACTAATTATATGCTCATGCCATATACCACCCCATAGACATAATTTTCCTGCGACACGCTCTTTTAGTAGCTTAATATCCATGCCACCGCTTGCTTGAATACCCTCATAGGCATCATAGACTTCTGCAAGTTCGTCTATAATAGGCCAGACATGACCGCAACAGTGTTTTAGGACTTTAAGCCCGTATTTATGGGCTTCTTCAACGTGTGCCTTATGCCATGGATAAACCATCTCTCGATAAATTTGTGGACTTGCAAGCAGACCAGTGCTACTTCCGAGGTCTCCACATGGCATTATACCGTCAACTCCAAGTTGTGCATATAGCTTTACTTGACGAACAAGCCTTTTTCCTTGTAATTCTGCAATCTTTTTGCAGATTTCAGGATACTCAAGCAAACTCATCCATGATTCCTCTTCTGTCCCACCAAACCCGGGGAAGCCAATATCGCCCACCATAAGTAAGATAAAATGTGTAGCTTTCATCTCTTTTACTGCATAATGAACAAACTCCCAACCAGATGAGTTTGGGTCACCAATAGGCTCATTTTCTACGTTCTCAATCTGTTTTTCAAGGCTTTCCATTCTATTTTTGATGTCTTCATCGGAAAGGGGGAATATAGGTGTCCTTTTTATATGATATGGCATAAGATCGCCTGTTATTGCTGATACACGATAGATATTGCCATTATCATCTTCATAGGTCTCATCATCTAATTGTTTCATAGGTTTTGGATGATAGCCTTTGCCCGGAACACCTCCAACAAAGTATATATCCATTTCCAGAGCTTTGATTAACTCAGTGCGATCACGCTTATAACATTCAACTATTTCATCTCTGCGACCATCCCAATAAGCCTTTGTTTCTCTTATCTTAGATTGGACAAGAGTTGGGCGACCAAGCACCATCTCATAAACATTATAGTCAATTGAATGTTCACCCCAAGGTATACGATCTGGTTCTCTGTGTTCTAATGCAGCAAATACTCTTTCTCTTGGTAGCATTATTTTTCCTTTCATTTTATAGATGTAATTATATCTATTATGATGATTTTTCAAATTATGGCATATTTTAACATAGTGATTGATATATAAGCAATATTGAAATACGAGGCTGTTTTAATTTATTAGGTAGTCAAGAATTAATCAGTCTCTTGATTTTTGGAATATTATATTTCTTAAAACATTCTTTTTTCCAGTTTTTGCCAAGGGTTTGTTATTCTAGTGAAAAATGGAATGACAACGAAAAATAAATAACCCTAGACGATACTTGACAGTGTATTGATCTTATTATATAATTGGCATTGTAGTAATCTGTTAAAAATAATGAAAAGAGAGGGGCAAAATAATGGCAAAATCTGCTTTATCATCAATATCTTTTGAAAATCCACCAGAAATGGAAAGGCTTCTAAACAAATATAAAAGTGGAAATATGCCATCTATATTCTGTGATGAAGAAGATGAAAGCCTGCTTGGAAATAATGGCAAAGATATTATAAACATATATTTAGCCGGTTTCTCGAAAACCTATAATATTCCCTTATATCTCTTTCCAATACCAAATAACTCTAATATTTCCCAGAAATCACAAGAAGATATAAGTCGTAATTTCCATGATTTTATGATGTCATGTGAAATGTTACAATCGCTTGATGATGATATACCAAGACCAAACAAAGAATGTCATAAAGATTGTATTGAGAAAATCCTGCATTTAAAAAAAAATAAGAAGGTATTGGCATATATGTGTTGTGTGGGAATGATCAGTTTTGCTGTTCCTGTATACGTTTCTGATAGAATTATTGGTGTTTTATTAACTAAATGTTATAAGCCAAAAGAAGTTAATAATTGGAAAAGTGGTTTAATTCAAATGTATAATTGTCAATCAAATTATTTGGATGACCAGATAAATGATATGGAATGGCAATCTATTTACCAACATATACCAACAGAAAATTCTGATATATGGGCTGAAAGCAAGAGAAGAATATTATTATGTGAAGAAATGCTTAACATCAAACCAAATGAATTATTAGATATTATAGAAAAAAAGCTAAAAGACGATAAAATAAGTGAAATAACCTTAGAATATGCTGAATCCTTTTTGATTAAGCATTTGAATCAAGCAAGCGAATATTTGACCGAGATATTGAGCCAAAAATATAGACTAGAAAAGGATTCCATTATTGGATGGATACGTGCTGAGATGGGAAGTTCACTGTCTTTAGAAGATGGTTTCTGGCATAAAATCCAATGGTGTCTTGGTAATCTTGCACGATTAATTGGGATTGATTACATATTGCTTATTTCCTATGATGGCTTGGGTATGCCTTCTCTTAACCTCCGATGTTCATATGGACTCCCAGAAGAATCACTATCTGCTATGCAATACGACTATTTTACAGACCATCTAAACGACTTCATCAAAATCATTAGTAATAACAACCAAATTAAAGAAATAGATCTAATGCAATATAGAGACCTACCCATATTAGGCACTTTATATAATTTATATGGCAAAGGAATCAGTTTTCCGACTATTGTTGTTTCTGCTAATTCCTTAAATGATGAGATGAGTTTTTTGGTTTTGGGCAAAAAAAATCCTGAATTACAATACAGAACTATCAATAAAGATAAAACAAATTTGCTATCATGTGATTGGATACAAAACGATGATAGACAGCATCTTATTACAATTATTAGGGAATTAAATATCATTATAAATGTGTATCACTCAATTAAGAAAATACATGAAACAAAGGAGGAGCAGACTAACCTAATTGAGTCAGTTGCTCATGATCTAAAAACTCCAATCTATAATATAATGTTGGCAGCTGATAACCTTCGAAATGCCCGTATGTCTCCAGAACATGCTTCAAAAACAATAACGGGCGTAGTTACTCAGCTTGAGCGACTAAATCTCTTTGCTCAAAAAGCATGGATGCTTGAGCAAATAAGACAAAACGATTTAGTTTATAATGATGATGTCATTGATGTTTATAAAATCCTATCAGAATGTCGGGATATGATGTCCGATTTGGCATCAGAAAAATCAATAGAGATTAGAATAGATAAAGAAATTGAAACATGGCGAAATATTAGGCTTGATTCAGAAAAATTCATTCTGATTGTTATGAATCTTATACATAATGGCATAAAATATTCCTTTCCAAAAACAAATATAGAGATTAGTGGATGGAAAGATACAATTAATTCTGGTATTGTTCTTACTTTTGCAAATGAGGGAATTCAAATACAGGATGAGGAAAAAGACCGTATATTTGAAAGGCATTATAGGGCAAAAAATGCCATAAAAACTGACCCAACAGGAAGTGGTGTTGGTTTAGTTTTGGTAAAAGATTTTGTCGATCATTACAAAGGGCATATTGACGTTAGAAGCACTGAAATTGGGTTTGGCAGATTCCTAAATATATTTTCTTTATATCTGCCCGGAAGGTAGAAAATATGAACAAGCAAATACTTTTTATTGAAGATGACAAATTTTTACTTGATCAGCTTCATATTGCCCTCAAAGATTATTACGATATTACGCCTGCGTCATCTGCAATTGAAGGATTGGAAGCATTAGAAAAAATAAATTTTGATGCTGTAATTCTGGATATAATGATGCCTCCTCCGGATGACATTGATGCAGAACTTGTTGGTTATGGAAGAACTACGGGGATTGAAATTTGCAGACGCATAAAAAATATAAAACCTGATTTACCTGTAATTATTCTTTCTGTTGTTCGTGATCCGGGAATTTTAGATAGAATCACCAACGCTGGCGCAGATGCAATAATTAATAAACCAGCTTTACCAAGCAAAATAAACGAGGTATTAAGAAAAATCCTAAATCAAGAAATATTTATGCCTGATGAGGATTTTCAAAAATAAAATGGGAACAGAGAATACTCCACGCAAAATCGTTAATGATTCTCTTCAGAAATTTCGTGAAAGTGATGATCCTGATGAAAGACTTAGTAATCTCTGGAATATAAGCCAACTTATCGATGATACAACTGATGAGGAATTATATGAGTTGGCAAATGCGGTAGCAGTCGAGGATGATCTTCGTTTACGGGGCGAAATATGCTATGCGATTTCTCGTTCACGAAGACCTAATCTTATAAGTATCGTTGAAAATATGATGCTTGATGAAGATAAATATGTTAGAGAACAGGCATTATCAGCCATTCGAGAATTCATGAAAGTTGTTGATGCAATTAATGACGCTGTTAAGTTAATGAATGATTCTAGATTTAAGGAGATATTCTCAAAAAAAGTAAAATCAAATAAAAAAAAGGCAGGGAATAGCTATAATATGAACGATGGTATTATTTTAGACGACCGTATGAAAAATTGGGAAACTTATCTCCGAAGCCAAAAAGAGCTACTCAAAG
>CAZMCH010000162.1:0-5301 GCA_964564735.1 uncultured bacterium | reverse complement strand
GGAAATTGGTCTGGCTTGGGTCGTATTGACGAAATGCTAGGGCAATATCTGGAAAAGGACTTAATGGAAGAAAACATAACAATAAATGAAGCAAGAGAGATTCTTGCACATTTTTGGATTAAAGGAACAGAATGGATAGGAGCCAATGAATCCCCCGGCTCTGGCGATGCACAACACTATCAAAATATCGTCCTTTCTGGTATAGATAAAGAAGGAAATGATGTAACAAATCCTGTAATTTATCTTGTTCTTGATATTGTTGAGGAATTGCATATTAGCGATTTTCCAGTTGCTGTCAGAATTAATAAAAATACTCCCGAAAAGCTTTTGAGGCGTATTGCAGAAACGCAAAGAATGGGCGGAGGGATCGTTTCTGTTTATAATGAGGATGTTGCTATTAAAGCACTAACAGATTTTGGCTATCCTATTGAAGAAGCTAGATGCTATGCCAATGATGGATGTTGGGAGATAATCATCCCCGGGAAGACTGCTTTTAGCTATGCGCCATTTGATACACTTGAGATACTCCAACATGTAATAGGTCTTAATGAGCAATCAAAGCCTATCCCTGAATTTGATAATTTTGATGCTCTTTATGAAGCATATATAGACGAATTATCAAGACGAATTGAGTCGCTTCATAATCATTTAGACAACGTTTTTACTGGTGGTCATCCAGCAACGCTTATATCCATGCTTATTGATGGTTGTATAGAAAAAGGACGGGGATATTATGATAGAGGTCCAAAATATGTTGTGCTTGCCCCTCATGCTGGCGGGATGGCGGATACCTGCAATAGCTTATATGCCCTGAAAAAACTTATCTTTGATGAGCAAGCATTATCATTCAAAGAATTTATTGAAATACTCCGCAATAATTGGGAAGGGCATGAGCCATTGCGTAGAATGATACGCAATAGATTTGATTTTTATGGCAATGACAATGACGAAGTTGACGAAATAATGCAAAGGCTTTTTGATGATTATACGGATATTGTCTGGCAAACTCCTGAACGAAATGGCGTAAAAAGACCAGCAGGCATAAGCACCTTTGGGCGTGAAATTGGATGGCGTGATCATAGAAAAGCGACAGCGCATGGTTTCAAGATTGGCGATTTGCTTGCAACAAATTTCTCGCCAACACCGGGAACCGATAAATATGGTCCCACAGGCGTAATAAAGTCCTATTGCAAGATGAATTTTGAGCGTCTGCCAAACTGCGGAACGCTTGAATTAAAGATACATCCGACTTGTATTAAGGGAGCAGATGGGCTTGAATCAATGATCTCGTTGTTAAGAAGTTTCCTTGATTTAGGCGGATTTTACCTTAATATAGACATCATTGATTCTGATATGCTCATTGATGCACAAAATAATCCCGATAAATATCCAAACCTTGCTGTCAGAATATCTGGCTGGAGTGCTAGATTCAATACGCTTAGCAAGGAATGGCAAGATATGATTATTCAAAGGACTCAGCAATTTATCTAATTTATTTTTGATGAAAATAACGCACCTTTCATTTTTCCCCTCTTGGGAGGGGATTAAGGGGTGGGTAAAATAAGGCAATTACTTGCGATTGGGAGATGAAAAATAGATTATGGCTTATGTAACGTTTTATTTTCAGATACACCAGCCTAGAAGGCTAAACGAAATTGACCCTATTGGCTTTTTTAATCAGGGCTATCGTGAAGACCTTGAAAAGACATACTTTAATGATGGGCTAAACAGCCTTGTCTTTAACAGAACTGCGAATAATTGTTATTTTCCCGCTACGGAGATTATATTATCAAATGTTGAGAGACTCAAAAACACAGGTAAGCCTTTCAAAGTAGCTTTCAGTATGTCTGGAACATTCCTTGATCAATGTGAAATGTTCAGACCTGATTTAATCGATCTTTTTAAGAGGCTTGCGGATACAGGTTGCGTTGAGTTTCTTGGAGAGACATATTATCATTCGTTGGCAAGCCTTTTTGAGTCACATAATGAATTTAAAGAACAGGTTATGTTACAAAGCGATAAAATAGAAAAGCTATTTGGGCAAAGACCAACGACATTTAGAAATACCGAACTGCTTTATAATAACGCCATCGCTAAAGAAGTCCATAACATGGGTTTTAAAGCAATCCTGACAGAAGGTCTTCAGCATGTGCTTAAATGGCGTTCACCTGACTACGTTTACAAAGCAAAGGGATCGGATATAAAAGTTCTGCTTAGGAATTATGGCGTCAGCGACGAGGTCGGCTATCGTTTCACGCATAAGACTATTACCGCAGACAACTTTGCATCATGGGTTAGTGGCATAGACGGCGAAACATGCAACATATTCATTGATTATGAAACTTTTGGCGAGCATCAGTGGCGTGAGACAGGCATCCTTGAATTTCTACGCCACATGCCCGATGCGATCATCAAACATGATAATTTGCTTTTTGGCACTCCATCTGAAGTTGCAAATATCCCGCCAAGAGATGAAATTGACGTTTTTGAATACAGCACAATCTCATGGGCAGACCTTGAACGAGATAGTAGCGCATGGCTGGGAAACGACACGCAAAAATCAGCTTTTGGCATACTCAAAGACATGGAAACGCTTGTTAAGAAAACTGGTGAAGAAAAATTTATCAGAATATGGCGTTATCTACAAACATCAGACCATCTTTATTTTATGTGCAATAAATGGCTTGGTGATGGTGATGTTCATGGCTATTTTAGTCACTATGGTTCTATATGGAAAGCAATTGGTAACTTTTTCACAGTTTTATACGACTTTCAGAAGGCTGTTGCCTATAAGGTCGCAGAGAAAGGAAATTTAAAATGAAGACATTTTGTTTATTTGTGTTATTTGCTTTGTTTTTTGTCTCTTTTGCTTTTTCTGCAGAAGAAGGTCTTATTGGTTATTGGAAATTTGACGAAGGCAAAGGTGATGTTGCTGGCGATTCAAGCGGAAATAAAAATGATGGAAAGATTATAAGAAATCCCGAATGGGTCGATGGCAAGTTCGGCAAAGCATTGAAATTTGATGGTGGAAAAACTCAAAAAGTTGAAGTGCCACACTCAGACAGTTTCGCTGATATTACAAATGCTATAACAATTGAAACATGGATTAATCCTGCTAATTTCAACGCATGGATGAGTTTCGGTGTAAAAGGTGATATAACTTACGGCATGTTCATTAATCCGTCAGCTTATGTCAGGATGCACTATAGCGGAGGAAGCACGCTTGATACTCCTGCCAACAGCATAAAAGCTAATGAGTGGACTCACGTTGTTGGAACTTATGACGGTAAAGCTGTCAGAATATACCTTAATGGTGAAATGAAGGCTGAATTGGCTACAAATGTTGCAATACCTGCAAATACTGCAAGCTTTGTCATCGGCGGAACTCAGGAAAGCAGAGATTGGTTTACAGGCATGGTTGATGAAGTTAAGCTTTATAGTCGTGGACTTACAGAGGAAGAGATCAAAAAATCAATGAGCGGTGCTTCAGTAGAAACTATTGGAAAACTCTCTGCTACATGGGGCAATATCAAAAAAGGAGTATAGTAGATGGGTAACTGCTTTCGTGATGAATTATTGGAAATAATGCAGGGCATAAGAACTATTGATTGCCATTCACATACAACCTTAAAAAGTGCATATTATAATATGGGTGAACTTAACCTCTTTAATCTCATGAGCTATTATGAACGTGAGATTGGCTCCGCAACTGGCAAAGGTTCTGGTCAACTATATGCTGATGCAAAGTCCGATGCTGAAAAATGGCAGATACTAAAATCAGTCGTTGAAAGGACTCACAATGTCTCATATTGGAGACATAACGTTGTCATGTATCGTGAACTTTTCGACATGGAAGATGATGACGTTACAGATGATAATTGGGAAAAGCTAAATGAGAATATTAAAAACAAAACATCTGATCCTAATTGGTATCATCATGTTACAAAAAACGTTTGCAATTTAGCAACACAAGTTCGAAACATCCCTTGGTTTGAGGAATGGGAGTCTGAATACTTTACCGCAGTTCTTAGGATGGAATCTGCACTTAATCTGCATGATAAAGACACAAGAAATTTTCTTGAAAAATATTTAAATGCAAATATTGATAGTCTAAAATCACTGAAACAAGCATTAGCCGATCTGACGGAAGAATATTGCGAAAGAGGCTCAGTCGGTATAAAGCTTGCCCACGCCTACGGAAGAACGCTTTGGTCTGAGAACATTCCTGAAAATGTCGCAAGCAACATTTTTGCAAAGGCTTTGGGTGGTGGAAATCTCTCTGCTGATGAGATAAAACAACTCCAAGATTATATCATCTTCTTCCTTGCAGGTCTGGCAGGCGATATGGGCATCGTCTTTCAGATACATACTGGGGTGCAGGGAACTTGGGGTAATGTTCCCGATTCAAATCCTATTCATCTAATTCCACTTATTAGCGCGAATAAGTCAACAAAATTTGACCTTTTTCATGCTGGTTATCCATATAGTCGTGAGATCGGCATGTTAGCAAAGCATTATCCTAACGTATGGCTTAATATGTGCTGGATGTATGTTATAACGATGGAAGGCAGTAGGCAAAGCCTTAATGAATGGCTCGACCTCGTTCCGGGTGATAGGATACTTGGCTTTGGCTCTGATGTCGGTTATCCTGAATTTATATATGCTCATCTGATTATGGCTAGATCATGTATTGCTGATGTTTTAGCTCAAAAAGTTGAGCGTGATTTTTTAAGCAAAAGAGTTGCTATCGATCTAGTTTATAAAATGCTCAGAGAAAATGCCATCAAGCTATATGGTTTGCCGAAAGATATATAATATTGGACGATAGGACTATTGGTAAACCATATTAATTTTTCTAGGAATAGAACGCGGATGAAACGGATTAAGCGGATTGACGCTGATTTAGTATTTAATTGATTTTATCCGCTTTAATCTGCCAAATCCGTTTAATCAGCGTTCTATAAATAATTAATCTGGTTGACCATTATTGTCCAAACAAATAAAGGTCTATTTGAATGAGTGAATTTTTGCCATTTCTTCTAATTATGCAATTAGTTAGCGCTGTATTTGTCTATTTTGAGTCTAAAAGATTTAAAATTCCAAATCGTATATTATGGGTTATTGGTGTTGCATTGTTTATGCCATTTTTTTTCCCTTTTTATATGCTTATACGTCCCAAAAGGGTTATCTTTATCTGTCAAAATTGCTCAGAAGAAAATGTCTATCCAATTGAACGCTGTCGAAATTGTAATGATGAGATTACTCCCGATAAGGTTGTGCCAATAAGGACTCAATGGGGGC
>CAZMCH010000161.1:0-5390 GCA_964564735.1 uncultured bacterium | reverse complement strand
AAATACAGCCCTTCTATTATGATGGATAATGTTATTTTTTATTACCGTATTTCCAATAATACCGCCTTTTTTATAATAATCATCTCTCCAATGGAATATATTACTCCAGCCAAAAGCCCCATCTCCGTTGTGATATATCCTATTATCATGTATATAATTATTTGATGAAGCAATCAGGCATATTCCAAAAACATCATTATATCCAATATTATTGCTGAATATCTCAAAATCATATACTTCACCTTCCAGCACTATTCCACTACTACCACCAACTTCACCTTTTCTGTGTCTGTTTTCCCTAATAGTATTGTGATGTATTTTCCCATTTTTTGCCTTTACGATCCATATTCCTTGCTCACCGTTTCGTAAAACTTTATTATCATTTATTTCTATATCCTGCACATAATCGAGATCACCAGCATAAACGCCTATCCCATCGCTTATGGAATTAATGATTGTATTATCAAATATTCTTACTTGATTGCACCCGTCAACAGCTATTCCTTGTGACCTGCCATCAGGGAAATCTTCACCTCTCTTAAATGCTTCCATCAAGCCCTTATTATCCATGTATATATCTAGACCGTTATCTTCAACAATGTTTTTATAGATTTCCACATTATCAGCATTTTTTACCTTGATAAACGCTGATCTATGGTTATCTTTCACAATGTTACCATGAACAGATACCTTAGTTGGTCTTTTATTATGCCCCAATATAAATATTCCATAGTCATTATTAATAATTTTATTGTCATATATTTCCACTGTCTTTGCATCAAAAATCATTATTCCACCAGTATCAAAGGGTTTACTTAAGGCAGAAAGTCTAGTTTTGCCAGTTTCTCTGATTTGTTTTTGTATATTTTCGGATATTTTTATTCCACAGTCATGAATGTAATTATTTCTAATTATGATATGATCAACTTCACGTATTTGTATACCGAAACCGTTTGGATTTGTTATTTCGAGTCCCTCAACTATATATGGTTTATCTATTGTAGTCTGGATATGCTCTAATGTTATTGGCTCATGGAGTTCGTATGCAAAGGATGTCAAATCTAATGTAAAAGCAGAAAAACATACCTGTATGAATAATAGCAAATATAATATATATTTCATAAAAATCCCTCATTCCTTAGCTTAGAGTTCTATTACGAATGATGTTTATCACAAGCCACAAACCTGATATGGCGGCGATAAGATAACCCAAAGCCCCTATTACAGGGATACCAAAGATGGATGGTCCAAAAGGCTTTTCTAATGCCATTATCATAGAAGAACTAATAACTAGGGCGGCGATAATGATTGCAAAAGCCAATCTGCTTGTAGATCGTTCTAATCCTGAAACAAGATTCTCCAAACCTATATGCTTAAATTCTATCCTTAATTTTCCGCTTTTTACTCGATCTAATGCTGTTTGAATATCCCTAGGCATTGATCTGACTAAATCAGCATAATCACCTGCTACCTTATATGTCTTTTTTAGCATTTCATGTGGCGAATACTTACGAGATATTAGATTCTGTGCAAATGGCTGAATTAGCGTAACTATATCAAAATCTGGGTCTAGCTGTCTGCCAACACCCTCTATCTGAGCAAGAACACGTCCTAATAAACTCAATTGTCTATCCAAAACAAGCCTATGTCGCGCTGAAACCTCAGTCATATCAAATATTAATGTCTCAACGCTAAGTTGTCCTATTGAAATATCATAATATTTATCCGCCAATTCAGCTATATCTGCCAGCAAATCATCTTCACTTGCATTTTCATCAATGGAACTAATAGCAATGATCGCATCAGCGATAGCTTCTGTATCTTTTCGGGCTATTGAGATAAGAAGTCTATTTAGTTTTGAGGTCATTGCAGTTGTGAGTCGTCCCACAATTCCAAAATCCATAAATGCAATTACCTCATTAGGCAATATATATATATTACCGGGATGTGGGTCACCATGAAAAAATCTATGAATGAAGATTTGTTTGAGATATGCTTCTGCACCTTTACGGGCAATTCTCTTTATGTCATAGCCTTTTTTTTGTAATTCGTTTATATTGGTGACCTTAATTCCTTCTACAAATTCCATTGTTATTATTCGGCTTGTGCAAAACTGCCAATATACTTTTGGTATATAAACAGATTTATCATCTGCAAAATTATGAGAGAACTTCTCCATATTTCTTGCTTCAAGACTATAATCAAGTTCATTTCTTAATGCCTTAGCAAATTCTCGCACAAAATCAACTGGATTATAGATTCTTATTTCAGGGATATGTCTTTCAGCCAATACTGCAGCAGTGTTAAGTATATTTAGATCATCTTCAACTATTTTTTTAAGATCAGGTCGTTGTATCTTTACCGCAACTTTTTCGCCTGTTTTGAGTCTTGCTTTATGAACCTGACCAATAGAGGCAGATGCTAATGGAATGTTATCGAACTCAACAAATATGTCATCCAAAGACGTTTTTAGTTCTGATTCAATTTCTGATTTGATCTTATCTGATGGAACTGGTGGGACTTGATCCTGCAATTTTTGAAGCTCAATGAAAATATCATGAGGGACGATGTCTGCTCTTGTACTAAGCATCTGTCCCATTTTGATAAAAGTTGGTCCCAATTCTTCCAAAGCCAACCTTAATCTTTTGGCGCGGGGCGACATCAACAACTCTGTTGACGGCTTACCTTTTCTATATATACGTCTAAGCCTGAGAGCCTCTATGAGTCCATTAAAACCGTTCCTAACCATAACATTTATTATATGGCGGAATCTAATAAATCGTCTATAATTAGCAATTATTCTCATAATAATATCTTGATATTGCCATTATTTTTCTGTTTGCTATGTTTTTTGGGCTTTAATCTCATTTTACAAAATTAAAAAGATTTTTGCGCTTTGCTCAAAATGACAGCGAATAGTCGCTCAAAACGCAGTAAAGGGTCTTCTCGGATTAATACAAAAAATATAATTTTCTATATAATCAAAAAGATAATGATGAATTCACCTTAGAATAAAGAATTTACTCTTAAATGTCAAGATGCAATGTCTGATCGATCAAGAGTGTTTATATAAAATATCGATTAACAAAAAAAAGCCATCAAATGATATATTCCATAAATATATGAAAGGAAAGTAAATATAACAGATGGCTTTCTTGTTACCTACCAAATTAATACAGTCTCATTTCAGGGATTTTATCTTGACATATCAACGATTAGGGTGATATAATTGGGATTATATATTAGAAATCAGATTTTACTGGCAATATGTTTTAAAAGGAGAATCAGTTAGATGAATTATTTGGCAGAAAGAATGAGCAGACTCGGAACAGAAACTGCTTTTGATGTTTTAGTTAAGGCAAGGGCATTAGAAGCACAAGGAAAAGATATAGCCCACATGGAAATTGGCGATTTAGGATTTGATACACCGAAAAATATATGCGATGCTGCTGCAAAAGCTATATATGATGGTCATACACACTATGGTCCTGCCGCTGGATACCCACAATTAAGAGAAGCTATCGCAAAATATATATCAAGCACGAGAGGCATTGATGTTAATATTAATGAGATCGTTGTTACTCCAGGTGCAAAGCCTATCATGTTTTTTGGTATATTGGCATGTGTAAATGAAGGCGATGAGGTGATCTATCCCAACCCAGGATTTCCGATATATGAATCAGTAATAAACTTTATTGGGGCAAAGCCTGTTCCTGTTCCACTTCTTGAATCGGTTGACTTTAGATTTGATATACAAAGGCTTGTTGATAGCGTAACTCCAAAAACAAGAATGATAATAATAAATTCACCACATAACCCAACAGGTGGAATGCTTTTGAAAAGCGATCTTGAGGTTATCGCTGAATTGGCAATTAAAAATAATATTATTGTTCTTTCTGATGAAGTATATAGCAAAATAATATATGACGATGCAAAACATGAGAGCATTTCCTCAATACCCGGCATGAAAGAACGCACCATAATTATTGAGGGCTTTTCAAAAACCTATGCTATGACAGGCTGGAGATTGGGCTATGGCGTTATGCCTGAGGAATTGGCAGGACATATCACAAAGTTAATGGTTAATTCAAATTCATGCACCGCAGGTATAATTCAAATGGCAGGACTTGAGGCACTGACTGGTCCACAAGATAGCATTGGCGAAATGGTCAAAGAACTGAAACGAAGACGAGATACAATTGTTGATGGACTCAATGCTATCGAAGGTATCTCATGCAAAAGACCCAATGGTGCTTTTTATGTGTTTCCAAATGTTACTCAAGTGCCGATGGATTTTACCAAGATTCCAGATTATCTATTATACGAGCATGGAGTTGCAACACTATCGGGAACTGCTTTTGGTGAATATGGCAAAGGTTATCTAAGGCTATCCTATGCAGGTTCTATGGAAAGCATAATAAAGGCTCTTGAACGTATAGATAAGGCAATAAAAGCATTATAAGGGCTATCTAATATTATTTAATAAGACACATCAAAAATGTGTCTTTATTTTTAACATACTCACAATGGAGTTATGTATGGCTGGAGTGCGTGTGCGAGTTCCTGCGTCAACAACAAATCTTGGTCCCGGTTTTGATGTGTTGGGTATGGCGCTAAATTTATATAATGAATTTGAGCTTAGCGAGTCTGATAGACTTAATATCGAGGTTCATGGGGAAGGAAATGAAGATTTAGCAAGAGATGACAGTAATCTTGTTTATCGTTCAGCAGAGGCACTTTATGATTATTTAGGCGAAAAATGTCCATTTTTGAAAATAAAGATAACGAATAATATTCCACTGGCACGAGGTCTTGGTAGTAGCGGAACAGCAATAATTGGCGGTTTGATGGGTGCAAATGCCCTTTGTGGAAATCCCCTAACTATTCAGCAGATAATAAATATAGCAACAAAGATTGATGGTCATCCTGATAATGTATCTTCATCAATATTGGGTGGCGTTGTGGTTTCATCATCAACAGAAGAAAATGTTGTTTATATGAAAGTCATTCCACCAAAGCCTTTAAGGGTTGTTGCTGTTGTTCCAGATTTTCATTTAATGACAAATGATGCACGTAGAATACTTCCAAAAACACTGGATTTACCTACTGCAGTCTTTAATATAGGCAGAAGTTCTCTTTTAGTCGGTGCGCTTATAAGTGGGAACTATGAATTGCTTAGAGTTGCGATGGAAGATAAACTTCACCAACCATATAGGGCAACACTTATTCCGGGTATTCATGAAGTTTTTTCTGAGGCTAAATCATTGGATAATGAGGTTGCAGTGGCAATAAGCGGGGCAGGTTCTACTATAACTGCATTTTGCCCAAACTGCAACTTTGCTGAAGTTGGCGAAAGAATGAAAAAAGCATTTAAGAAGCATAATATAAAC
>CAZMCH010000160.1:0-5409 GCA_964564735.1 uncultured bacterium | reverse complement strand
TGAATGGCTGAAGTGGTTTGAATCATTAGTGTGCAAAAGTCTATAGCATCCTGAATAGTCATTGTTCCCCATTGGATAACATACTCTAAACTCCCAAGCTGCTTTTTAATTTCTTCTGCACCAAGTTTTTGAATTGCTTCATTAACAAATTTTATAGCACCAATGCGATTATCGATGCCCAAAACAATCCTTGATACTACATCAATTTGGCCTATCCAAGAGGCACCGTGTTCTTTGCCTCTTTCTTTACTATCTCGCTCTTTTTGAATTCCATTGGGAATATAGCAATTATAAACCTCACAAGAGCCGTCTTTATTATAGCCAGTTACTAGAAGATTAATCAAATCTACTATATTAGCACCTTCTTTCTGATTACCTTGCTGATCTTTAAAACGATATTTAACAACATTTTGCTCTTTTTTGATTTCCATTACCTCACAACCTTGTTGTTGAAGAATATTCCTAACTTGCTCTTCCAAATGGTCTAATTGTCCTCGCCATTTTTCAGTAAAAATACAGTGTAATTTCTCTGCAGTTTCCCTGACATCCAGATTTTCCGTCTCATATTTTAGCCTAAATTGCTCCACAAAATTGCTAATGTTTTTCATTTCCCCATTTTCTACTAAAAAAGCCAAACCAGCAACTGCTACACCGATTCTTTTATTCAATTGAAAGAGTTTAGAAGCATTATCACTTCCAACCCGAACCATCCCTTTATGATTTCGATAGGACTGTCTACTGTCAGCAACCAGAATCATCCCTTCTGACGTTGTTGCATTTATCGCTAATGACATATATTGCTACCATCCTCTCTTTTAACATTTAGCATATTGTTGTAATTTCTACTTAACCCCGAAGGGGTGTAACATTTATAGAAAACCCACAAATGAAAATACTTAGCTCCGAAGGAGCGAAATGTTTATATTTCCAAATATAACCATTACAGCCAAACCCCTTAGCCTCCATCCCGCAAAAGGCGTATTTCGTCCCTTGGACTCAAACTTTGACGGATCAACTGTCCATTCCTTATCTATATCAATTATTGTTATATCTGCATCTGCGCCTACTGATAATGTGCCTTTTTTGAGACTGAGTATTCGTGCAGGATTTATCGTCATTTTTGCAATTGCGTCAAATAATGTAAGATGACCTTTATTGACTAATTCAGTTATTACAATAGAAAGGCATGTTTCTAATCCGACTATTCCAAATGGTGCGTCATCCAATCCCTTTGCCTTTTCAAAATCTGCATGTGGCGCATGGTCTGTTGCGATAACGTCAATAGTGCCATCTTTCAAGCCATCAATAACTGCGTCAACATCTCTTTGGCTTCTCAATGGAGGATTCATCTTTGCATTTGCGCCATATTTTTCAACTGCGGAATCTGTTAATGTAAAATGATGTGGGGTCGCTTCTGCTGTGATATTTATGCTATTTTTCTTTGCTTGTCTAACTAATTCCACTGATCTTGCTGTGCTTACGTGTGCAATATGCAAATGCGCTTCCGTTTCTCCTGCAAGTCTAATATCTCTTTCTATCATTCTTTCTTCTGCTGAATTTGGTATCCCTTTAACACCAAGTCTCTTTGATACTTCACCCTCATTCATCACCCAACCATCATATTTATCATCAATCCATTCGCAATGATCAATCAATGGGATATTGTGCTTTTTACAGGCAATTAAAGCATCTTTCATCAAAGCTGGATTCATAACAGGCTTGCCATCATCAGATAAAGCAATAGCACCAGCATTTACAAGTTCATCAACGTCAACTAACTCTTTTCCAAGAATACCTTTCGTTATACTTCCGACAGTATGAACATTGGCAGAAGCATTTTTCGCTTGTGATAGAATATGCCTTATAACTTGTGGATTATCAACAACAGGCGTTGTATTTGCCATTGCTAAAACAGACGCAAACCCGCCTTTTAAAGCAGATTTTGTGCCTGTATGTATTGTTTCTTTATGCTCTTGTCCCGGTTCTCTTAGATGAACGTGCATATCAATCAACCCGGGGATAACAATTAAACCTGTTACATCAATTATATCTGCCTTATCTATAGATATTTCTTTTCCAATAAAAACAATCTTGCCATCATCAATTAGCAGATCAAGCGTTTCTTCATTGATTCCATTTGCTGGGTCTATTATTTTACCATTACGAATAAGCGTTTTCATTTTCTATTCAACTTCTTCGGCTATACTTACTCTATCAATGCCATCTAATTCTTTGATCTCAACCTTTATCCATTCTTTTCTTGCGGTGGGGATATTTCTACCAACATAATCAGCAGCAATAGGAAGTTCCCTATGTCCTCTATCAATAAGAACAGCAAGCTGAATACTTGCAGGACGACCAAAATCCATTAATCCGTCAATAGCGGCTCTTACTGTCCGTCCTTTTTGTAAAACATCATCAACAAGTATAACTCGCTTATTATTTATAGAAAATGGAATATCAGTCTTACTTGTCTTCGGCTTATGCTCGAAAAGGTTTACATCATCTCTATAAAGTGTTATGTCAATTGTCCCAACTGGAAGTTTTGCACTCTCTATCTCATCGATATACTGTGCTATTCTTCGAGCAAGATGATCGCCACGCCTTGCAATACCTACAATCACCAGATCATTAATTCCTCTATTTTTCTCAATGATCTCATGTGATATTCTTATCAAAGCCCGTCTTATGTCATCTTCAGTCATTATTTCAGCTTTTTCTCGTATTTCCATTTTTGTTCCTCCGTCAATGAATAGGCAAAAAAAAACCTTCCCACTGAAAAGCAGGAAGGCTATAAATAAAATATTGATAAGAACATCAGGCTATACACTTATTTGGTCTCCTTACCAGCCTCACAGGACCAGTTTAAAGGCTACAATATATAATATAATCATAATTTTCATGATTTAGCTTTTATAATGATACCAAAAAACTTATTTATTGTCAATACCAAATAGACTGAAGTTCAGACATTTTCTCTCCGAAGGCTTATCTGATAAGCATTTGCTGAATATATAAAAAATCATCTTTACATAAAGAGGGACAAGCCTGAATATAAGCAATGACAAGGCTTTATATTATTTTTGTCCGAACTAATGTCCGAACCTCAGCAAATAGAAAACTCTACTATTAAAAACAAGCATTACTTTTCTCTTGCCCTTGTTTCCCAACCATCTTCAAATAATCTAAGAAAATTATCCTGACCGTATGGATGTTTTGCTATCTCTTCTTCATTAAGATCAATACCCAAGCCGGGCTTATTTGGAACTTCAATATAACCATTAACGACTCGTGGCATATCAACAAATATATCCATGCTCCAAGGCTCAAGGAAATCATCAAAACATTCTTGTATCAGAAAGTTTGGTAATGTAGCGTGGATATGAGCATTGACAACAGTATTCAATGGGCTTTGTGCCTGATGACACGCAACAAATGCCTCAAAGGCTTCTGCAAGCCCACAGACTTTTTTCGTTTCAGCGATTCCGCCAACGTCCAACGTTTCGGGTTGAATAATATCAATAACTCGATGATGCAAAAGATCAGCAAACTCATCTTTTCTATGAAACTTCTCACCAGTCGCTATGGGAACTTTAATCGCTTTTGCAACAGCTACAAGAGCGCTTATATCTGTTGACATAACAGGCGTTTCGAACCACATTGGCTCAAATTCTTCAAGGGCATTTCCGATCCTTATTGCAGTACTGACGCTAAATCTATCGTGTCCCTCAATTAGAAGATCAGCTTTATCATCAACCGCATCCCTGACAGCACGGATAATTTTTAATGAGAGTTTCTCATCAGCAGGATCAGTGAATCTATAAGCTTTGCCGAATGGATCAAATTTCATGGCAGTATAACCCATCTCAACCAATTTTTTCGCCCTTTCCGCAAAGAATATTGGATCACGTGGTCCTTTATACCATCCATTTGCATAAACTCTCAATTTATCATGATATTTTCCACCTAACATCTGCCATATAGGGATGTTATATTTTTTGCCGATTATATCCCAACATGCAATCTCTATCGCACCCATAGCAGAATTATTTATAAGGAATAGACCTTTATACATTCTGTCATATATTCTTCCGGGGTTAAGGGGATCCATACCAATATAGAATCTGCTAAGTTCCTTTAATTGCTCAACTATTGGCATTGCGCTTAGGCTTCCTGTTGCTTCTCCGATACCTGTAATGCCCTCGTCTGTAAATAGTTTTACAAATACCCAATTTTTCCAAGGGTTTCCGACCACGTATGTCTTTACATCAGTTATTCTCATCTTTGTTGCTCCTCCTATTTGAATATGATTTTGTTGAATTTATTTTAGCATGGATGATGCTTTTTGTATAGTATATAGAATGATTATATTTAATATAATTACTTATCAAATCTAGCTTTATCCAAAATATTACATATTTTTATTTATACATTTTTCGATCAATTTTTGCTTGACAATCTTAACGTATGTTTAGTATAATATACAGGTAAAAAAACGGCAAAAAAAGGAAAAAAAAGATAGATTTTTGGCTTTTATTATTGCAATTTTATAAGGAGTTACCCAATTGCAGGAAGATAGAATAATTTTAAAGGGTGCAAGAGAACATAACCTAAAAAATGTCGATCTTGAACTTCCTCGCAATCAATTGATCGTTTTTACTGGTGTAAGCGGATCGGGAAAATCATCACTCGCCTTTGATACGCTTTATGCAGAAGGGCAAAGAAGATATGTAGAATCGCTTTCCGCTTATGCAAGACAGTTTCTCGGACAGATGGAACGACCCGATATTGACGTTATAGAAGGCTTGTTCCCTGCAATATCCATCGAGCAGAAAACCGTCAGCCGAAATCCTCGATCAACAGTCGCAACAGTAACAGAAATATATGATTATTTGCGTGTGCTTTTTGCGCGTGTCGGAATACCTCATTGCGTCAAATGTGGACGTGAAATAGGCGGACAGACAACAGACGAAATAATAGATAAGATACTAGCATTGCCAGAAGGAAGCAGAATACAGATACTCGCGCCCATAGCAAAAGAGCAAAAAGGCGAATATAAAGATGATTTTGAGTCTGCTCTAAAATCGGGCTATGCAAGGGCAAGGGTTGATGGGCAAATATACGAGCTTACAGAAGATATAAAGCTCGATAGACGAGTTCGCCATAACGTAGAAATAGTCGTTGACAGGCTTATTATAAAAGAAGGCATAACAAGTAGACTTGCGGAATCGGTTGAATCTGCTCTCGAACTCGGTCAAGGAACGCTGATTGTAAATATAATTGATGGCGAAGATATACTTTTCAGCAAAAATTATGCGTGTCCAGTTTGTGGTATAAGTTCTGAGGAATTGTCGCCGCAATCATTTTCATTTAATAGCCCCCAAGGAATGTGCCAGACTTGTAAGGGCT
>CAZMCH010000159.1:0-5545 GCA_964564735.1 uncultured bacterium | reverse complement strand
ATCTCACCAGCCATGATCAATTCTCTTTCCATGCGCTGTTTTTCGATGCTTTGTTCGTATAGTTTTGCATTTTCTATGGCAATTGCTACTTGATTAGCAATTGACTGAACTAGCATTAACTCGTCTTGTGTGAATTCATGAGGTTCACCAGTGTAAAGATGAATTGTACCAATAGCTTTGTCTCTGCTTTTTAATCCTGTGCATAGCATAGTATGAAGACCTTCTTTTTTTGCAGCATCATTATATCCAAATCTCTGATCGTTTGTAACATCTGATATTATGCTTGTTTTTCCTTCCAATGCCATTTTACAGATGGGATGCTCTTCAAGAATAACAGGTCCCTTACTAAGATAATCGGGGCTGAGATTATACATTGATTTCAATACAAGCTCAACACCATTATTATCAAGAAGCCTTATAGTGCTAGCTTTGACATTTAAGACTTTTACAATACCCTCTGATATTTTGTCTAGCATTTCCTGTAAGCCCATTGTAGAATTCAAAATATGGCTTATCTCTAATAGGGCGGTTAATTCCTGAACATTTTTATTAAGATGATAGCCTTGATAGCAAATCATAAGAAGCGTGTTGGCTATTGTATAAAGGAAGTTAACGGTATTTCTAATAGTTTCATCAGACCAGATTTCGACGCTTTTTGATGCTTCCATTAATCTGTCAAAATCAATATTAAATCTATCTGCCAATTCTCTAATTTTTTCGGGCTTGATCGGTTCAGTTGGTCTATCACCAACAACAATTGTGCCTAGAAAATGCCCATCAATCTGGATCGGGGCAGCGAATTGTGTTAAACCAGCATAGCAAGTATATTTTTGAGGCTTGCCTGCCTTTGCTGCTAAAACAGCTGCCTTTATGTTTGACTCCCGACATTCGGGATTAATATGCTCTTCACCGGATATTAGATTGCAAAATTCATTACTAAGACTCGCTTTAGTTACAGGAATTCCCTCCGCATCCCTTATCAGAACAGATACTCCTGCAGTGATAGCTGCCCAATCCTGTATCTGCTGTAAGGTTGCGACATCTATTAAATCATTTATTTTTGGGAATGAATACCCTTTTTTAAATAGATTGTTGTCTAGCATTAATTTACTAAAACGCCCCCTCGATAGCCAAAAATGCTTTTGTGGATTTGCCTTCTCCAAGACCTGTGCTACGAAGTTCATTTGTCTCATCCCAGTATATATATTTATAATTCATGTAATCCAAAGGTCTATGTTGGGAAAAAATAAGCGAAATTCGTAGAGAACTTCCAGTATCATAACTTGCGCCAATCGCCCATACAGACCACCATAAATTCTGTTCTAATCTTCTTTTATTATTAATGTCTGTTGCAATTACTGTGTAATCATATCTACCGCTACCAATATATGCAAAAAAATTTCCTTCACGATAGCTAAATGGATCATGATCCAATATTAAACTCATATCCAGTCTTATTTTTCCAGCAGTATACCTATCATTTGAAACATCATCTTGTATATATCCAAGCTTATCAAAATATTCTCCGGGGTATTTGTCTGTCGTTTTTCCGTTTAAATGACTTAGCTGACTACTAAGAGCAACATGAAATGTTTCTGTTACGTCATAATCAAACCTCATAATACCAAGCATTTGGTAATATTTCTGTCGCTCATCAAAATCGTAGTAGATGTTTAAATCATAGGGATTATCAAGCTGATAACGGCTTTCCTGATGAAGATAGCGATAGGTAAAAACTTTATCAATCGAATCCCACAAAAGAGCCTTCTGAATTTTATACTTTCTTATTACAAGACTTTCTTTATCTATTAGATAAAGATTGCCATTTTGGTCGATAGCCTTAAATTCAAGGTCTTTTAATTCAGGGTCATTTTTATCAATATTATAAATCATCTTTTCGATGAATTTGCCGTCAGTGTTAAATTTTTGAATTCTACGCATAACATTGAGAAATTCTCTGTTCTTGGGAATAATCGGATCACCTTGTCCAGTAATAAGTATCGTAGAACTTACGATATTTCTATTTTTCAGTTGCGTTTTTAGGATTTTTTCATATTTTGCCGAATCAGCAACTAATATCGTCCCATCATTTGCAATAATGACAGACATATTACCTATAAAAGCTCCATCTTTATCACCTTTTTTTCCAAAAGATAAAAGGAATTTCCCATCCGAATTAAATTTTGTTATCCTGTTATTTCCGCTATCTGCAACGTATATATTACCTTCGGAATCGGCAACTATATCAGTAGGTTTATCAAATTGACCAGAACCATCGCCGTTTTCAGCAAAGATAATTATTAATTTTCCAGAAGAATCTAGTTTACTTATTTTATCTTTATCCAAGACATATATATTTTCATCATTATCAACGCATAAATATAACTCTCTGTCCTGATCTTTCGGGACAATAAGCAAAGAAAAATTGCCATCAGTATCTATTGCAGGAACTGCCCTTTCTTTTTCGATGGATTTTTTTGCTAAATTTTCAAGTGTATATGAGGCAGTAAATTTGCCTTTTTCTGAGAATTTATGAACACATACACCATAATTAAAGATTTTAGGCGATTCAGTGTTTTCTATATGGACGGATTTCCAATCAACTACATATATATTCTGTTTGTTGTCAACCGCTATATCTTTTGGATCTATAAATAAGAATTCCTCATTTGGTTTAATATCAAAAATTGGCTTTCCCTCTTGATCAAGTTTTTGGATGCACAAATTATCCTGATCTAATATATAAATGTTGCCATTTTTGTCAAAGGTAATACGAATCTTTTCAGAGAAATTGCCTAATGCTTCACCTTTTCCACCAAATTCAGAGACAAAAACCATTGTTTTATAGGCATTTGTTGTATTTGATATTGTAAAGCAGACTATTAGTATAAAAAATATCTTTTTCATTCCTATTAATTTTTTCCAAGAGTCATTATTTTATCAAGAACACCATTAACAAACTTTCCAGAATTTATCGATCCGAATCTATTTGCCAATTCGACCGCTTCATCAATCGTTACTTTTGATGGTATGTCATCTATATAAAGGATCTCATAGGTAGCTAGTCTTATAATATTACGATCAATTATAGGCATTCTCTCAATGTTCCAGTTTTCAGAATGCGATGATATTATCTTATCAATCTCAGTTAAATGGCTAATTGTTCCTTTGGTTAATTGATTGGCAAACTCAATTACTTCTGGATTCCGTTTTCTTTCTTTCCAGTATTGTTCTAAGACGAGATTGATATTATCATTAGTTATTTCGACCTGATATAATATCTGTAATGCGCTTTCTCTAGCTTTTGTTCGTTTCCGCAATATTAAGTTCCTTATTATTTCCCAAGCTGTTTTATGCGCTTGGGACGTCTAAAGATTATATAGGCAAGCCATCCAAAAGGGATAACCGCAATTATAAATATCCACTTATTCTTTTTTTTCCATTCGTTTGGCTCTTTATTGCCGCAATCAATAAGCACCCAAGTATTTAATGCAATAATAATTATTATAAAAATTAGAGACGATATTAAGATTGTGAATAAAATATTAAGATTAATATTCTCTAAAAAAGATAATATGTTATCCATTATTAACCTTGTTTAGAATTGCTTAAAGAGATTTGCCATTTCTATGGCTGTTATTGCTGCGTCTGATCCCTTATTTCCAGCTTTTGTTCCAGCGCGCTCAATTGCTTGTTCAATACTTTCGGTAGTTATAACGCCAAAGATAGTTGGAACACCCGTTTTCATACCAACTTGGGCAATACCTTTTGATGCTTCCGCCGCTATATAATCAAAATGCGGAGTTGCACCACGTATCAGCGCACCAAGACATATAACAGCATCATATTTTCCGCTTGTTGCCATCTTATCGGCAGTTATAGGTATTTCAAATGATCCTGGGACCCATGCAACTTCAATATCATCTAAGCTTACACCATGGCGTTCTAGTGTATCTAATGCACCACCAAGTAATTTAGAGGTAATAAATTCATTGAATCGGCTGATGACAATACCAATTTTTAATCCTGTCCCTATTAATGTTCCTTGATAAATTTTTGTCATTTTTTTACAAGCTCCTCCTCTTTTTCCCAATTAAATACGTGTCCTAGTTTTTGCTTTTTTGTCTGTAAATATTGTATATTAATCTCGTTTGGCGGAATTTCAATAGGAACTCGTTCCACAATTTCCAGCCCATATCCTGCCAAAGCAGACATTTTACGGGGATTATTAGTCATTATGCGTATTTTATGCAATCCCAAGTCTGCAAGGATCTGCGCGCCAATTCCATATTCCCTTAGATCAGGCTTAAAACCGAGTTGTTCATTAGCTTCAACAGTATCCAAGCCATCGTCTTGAAGCCCATAAGCCTTTACTTTATTAGTTAAACCTATGCCTCTGCCCTCTTGATTCAGATATACAATTACGCCCTTACCTTCTTCCTGAATCATCTGCATCGCCTTATCAAGTTGTTCTCCGCAATCGCATCTAAGAGAGTGAAAGGTATCGCCTGTAAGGCATTTTGAATGAACCCTGACTAATGTTGGCTCATCTCCATTGAGTTCACCCTTAGTAAGTGCAACATGCTCATCATTATCAATTTCGGTTTTGTATGCGTGAATCATAAATTCGCCAAATTTTGTAGGTAATAGAGCAGACCATTCACGCCTAACGAGTTTTTCTATCCTTCTTCGATAAAGTATTAAATCCGCAACAGTGGCGATTTTTAGCCCATGTTCTTTTGCAAATTCCATGAGATCGGGAACTCTAGCCATTGTTCCATCATCATTCATTATTTCGCATATCACGCCTGCTGGATAAAGTCCTGCTAATTTTGCAAGATCAACCGCTGCCTCTGTATGTCCTGCTCTGACAAGCACTCCGCCCTCTCTTGCCCTCAAAGGAAATACATGACCGGGACGCATAAAATCCTCAGGTTTGGTATTCGGATCGACAAATAGTGATATTGTATGCGCACGGTCAAAAGCAGAAATACCAGTAGAAGTCTTATCCCTTGCATCAATAGATATAGCATAAGCAGTGGCAAGATGCGCTGTGCTACCTGTCGTCATCGGACAAAGCCTTAGTTCATCTAACCTTTGTCCTGTTGCGGGTAAACATATCAATCCTCTGCCAAATTTTGCCATAAAATTGATGGCTTCAGGAGTAACTTTCTCTGCTGACATAACAAGATCGCCTTCATTTTCTCGATCTTCATCATCAACGATTATGACCATCTTGCCATTTTTAATGTCTTCAATAGCCTCTTCTATAGTATTAAATTTCATTTTCACTCATCCAATCAGTAACGTATTTTGTTATTACATAAAACCATGTTTTGCCAAAAATTCTTCATCTATCGCAGATTTTTGCTCATTATTAGGGGCAATCATCAGCCTTTCTAAATATCTTGCGAGCATATCCGCCTCTATATTAACCTTATCACCGAGTCGTTTTAATACCAGTATTGTAATTTATTTTTTATATTGAATAAAATACAACAGAAAGCTTGTATATGTAAAAAAAGTAACAGTCAGACAAAAGCCA
>CAZMCH010000158.1:0-5553 GCA_964564735.1 uncultured bacterium | reverse complement strand
CTCGATATTCGTGTATTAAGTTCTAAAACTATTTATCTGCATAGGAGGTAAACATGCTAAAAGTAAGCAAGTATTTGGTAATGGCTATACTGATATGTTTTGTGGTTATGATGCTTTCATCATGCGGAGTAGTCTGGATTCGTCCAATCTCCATCGCAAAGATAAAAAGTAGTGGCTCGCGTTACAATGAGCAAGAAGTTATTGTTCAGGGCTTAGTCAGTGAACATATAACAGAGATATCGGACATTGCAGATTATGATGGGTCCTATCGCATTGATGATGGAAGTGGAAGCATAATCATTTTGGCTAAGGGTATGCCACCGATAAAGATGACAACAGAAGCAGTAAGAGGGATAGTCAAAAAGGTAACTATAAATGGTGTTGAGGATAAAGCAATACAAAAACTCGAAATAAAGAATACCGTTGGTACATTTGGCAATACATTGGATTGGATAATTGCCGCCATCGTCCTTATTGCAGGAATTCTAGTTGTAATATATGTTTATGCTATAGCTCTATACCAAATGAATTTATACAGCAAAGGACCAGATGGGGCGCGCACCATATCCAATACAGCCAGCGCTTTGGCTTTATTTGCTCTTATTGTTATGATTCCAATAGTTTTATATAGAGGATATTCATATATTCCTTTTGCTTTGTATGGTCTCTATTTCCTTGTTGCCTTCATTATACTTATAGTTTATTATGCAAAACCGAGTAGGTAAATAAAAGAGGAGAGAGTTATATGCAGAATTCAAGAGAGGAAGTGCGCAATATAAATCCAACACTTTTAATAGGATTGGGTGGCACAGGACGTGAGGTTCTCACAAGAGTCAGGAGAAATTTTGTTCAAAAATATGATAGTATAAAAAATTATCCTATAGTGGGATATTTCCTTGTTGACACCGATGAAACACAACAGCATTATACACCAGGGCTCAAAAGCATTCTTGAGCAGCAAATAACTTTTGGTCAAGATGAATTCTATAAAGCAACGATACCTAATGTATCACAATTTACACAAAGACTCAATCTTTTTCCTCACATAGCTGAATGGCTATATCCAAATTTATCGGATATAGGCGACCTCAAGGAGGGAGCTGGCGCGATCAGACCGTATGGAAGACTGGCTTTCTTTGTTCACCAACATAATATAAGGTCAAATATAACCAATATACTTAAATCCATAAGAAGCCCGGAAAATATATCCACGATGGCAGATAAATACAACATTGGCTGTGGTAATAGCATATCTGTTTATATTGTTTTTTCAATTGCTGGTGGAACGGGTAGTAGTATGTTTCTTGATATGGCTTTTACACTCAAAGATATAGCAACAACAGAAGGAATGCCTATTGAAATAATAGGATTCCTTGTAATGCCCGGATTATACGGAAAAGATGTTCATGCTGCCAATGGATATGCGGCATTAAAGGAATTAGAGCATCATAGTAGGATAAATAATTTCGATGTCCAATATGAAGCCCAAGCTAGCCGAAAATCAATATCAGCTCCACCATTTGATTACTGCTATATCATTCACAGTGAAAACGAAGGCGGTGTTCCCGTTGATTTTAACACTAGGGAAGATATGTTTGAATTAATTTCTGAAAATATTTTCCTCGACTTTTCCAATGATGATTTTGCGGCTCATAAGCGTAGAATTAGGATAAACTTTACCGACCAATTGGCTAAAGATGTATATACAATAGGTAATGTTAACATCGGTTCTGGTATGGAAGAAGAAGGCTGGAGTAAAAGGTATATGAGTTTTGGTTATACATCAATTTCGTATCCAGCAGACAGAATTACAAGCTGTTGTGCATATAAACTTGCCTCCGAAGTGTTTAATGATTGGGGCAAACTTGCAGATTCACAAGGACAAATGGTTGGCGGAGCTTTGGCAGATTTTGTTTACAATGCTGAATCCAGTAATATGGGATTTTTTTCCGATCTTGGAATATATGAAAGTTTAGGAATAGCAGGAAGACATGATCTACTAGGCTCGATAACTCGAAAGGGAACTGGAAATACCCTATTTAGTGATATTAGCAACTGGGCTAATAATTTGGAGAAGCAAGTCAAAGATGACAGCCATCTGAGAGATAACATGACCGTAGTTCAATTTCTTGATCAAAATGTAAAGCTATTTGAGGCTAAATTTATCGACGAAACAGTTGAGCCGGATCCTACCAAACATGGTGAGTATGTTCAGGTGATGAATAATAATATCAATGTCTTACTTTATGGTGGATTATTGGCTGGAACAAATGAGTCAATTGATGGTTTGTGCGACCATGTTGCCAAAGATGGAAGCGTTATTCGTGGGAAAATCTATAAGCATGTGGCAAAAATGATAAATGATAAAATTTTGAGTTCTGTGCAAATAAGACAAGTTTTGGGTGAGGTGGTAAAAAGACTTGGCATAGGCAATGCTTCGTATAAAGCCGCCTTTATGGATCAGACAGGAGATGAACAATCAAAAACAGGGATGTATAAGGAACTTGATCAATATCGAGAACAAATGAGTCAATACAAAAACGGTATAGATTCATATCTTAGAGAAAGAGATGACCATAACTCATGGCCAGATAGAATGCCCTGGAGCAAAATACGAAAAATAGATGCCTTACGATATGATGATACTCGTATATTTGGTGTGTTGCGCAATTATATAGAATCACTGATTCAATATTTGCAGATTAGAACACGAATTCTGGCTAGGCGTAAATTGATAAAAGTTTGTGACCAACTCATGGATTATGCAAATTCACTAATAAAGGAACTTGACAGCCTAAATATTACAATTAGCAAGTTACATTCCCAAGCTCTGACTATTTCAGAAGATTTTAGAGGAAAAATCCCTGTTAACTTGCTCCAGAATATATATGATCCTGATGATATAGAGAATATATATTATCCTATGGCGGAAGGTTATGATAATATTGATTATCATAGCCGTATGATACTTGATAGATTAACACGTGTATTTGGTGATGGTCGTCAGGTAACTATTGCTGACATCCCAGATTTGGTTGAAAGCCATTCACAAGAGAGAATCATGGGTGAGATAATATCATATACTCGCTCAATTTATGAGCCAATCATTAAGCAACTTAGCATTATAGATGGAGTTTATGTAAGGAAATATCCCGAAGCATTGACAGAAAAGCGTAGGTTATTCCTTAGCAACACCCTAAAATATGGTAAATGTTGGATGGTGCTTAATGATAGATTGCCAAACTTACGTTTGAATCCAAGCGACAATAGAAGTTATATTGTGGGACGAGTTGTTGATCCTGCCAAACAGCAGGCAAGAATGTTGTTTGATAGAGAGATTCAGAGCATGAGAGATAATACTATTGATCCAACTATCCAAATATTTCAAACTACTGATCCATCTAAAATATTGATTAGCACCGAGCTTGCTGGTTTTCCATTAGCGGCGTTTAGTGGGATAAATGCCCTGAAAGAGAAATATGACACTATATATATGGAACCAGGAAGCACTCTGCATATCCATAAAGATGATTCTAGGTATCGTGATATTTCCCCTATGCTAAATGTTGAAGACATTGAAAAACATAATGACATTAGATCATGCTTTGTATTGGGTGTAATACTGGGCGTTATTGTTCCTAAAATTGCCAATGTGGGTGATACTAAGACGATTGTATTTGACTTCAGTCGCACTGCTGTTATGGATACAGTTACCAGAACACTGGGAATAGAAAGCAAGGCAAAAGTGGCTCTTGAAAAGAATGATACTATGTTAAGAGAAATAAAAACAGAAATAGCAAAAAAAGAAGGAATGCTTCTGCGACAAAAAGGTGGTAAATTTAACATAGATAATTTCAGAAAATATTTTATGACTCTATTCTGGTATTGGAAAAATATCTATCCAGAGCAAAATGTTGATATGGGATCGGGGCAAATTATGCCAAAAAGAAGCCTTGAAAATCTTATACTCGAGAGAAAAATACAGGAATTACAGGAACTATATAAAGAAAGTTTTGATCCTAATGAAGCAGAATCCGAATGGCGTATATTTGCAAAAGAGGCTAAGGTTCTTTTAAATGAACCTAATGTTTTCTCTGATCCAATTGGAACAACCAATTTCCGAGTGGTAAAAATGCAGGATGAGTGATCAATCTTTTAGTCGTAAAGAATCCAATCAAAGCCTTAATCCAAGGCATCAAGAAAGTAATCAGAACAATGATCCGGGGCGCAATAGCAGATTAACTTTTGCTATTAGTATAATCGTGCTGGCGTGCCTTGCCTTCATTGTCATTGTTATACTGATAGTGCGATATGATAAACAGCAAAGGGTCAAAAATATCGAACCCCTAGTCATAAATACCAATAAACACAAATCAGAAGAGCAAGATAAGGATAGAGTAAAACCTAAAGAAAAATCAAACAACTCTAATAATAATCAAAACCGCAATGCAGGAAATTTGGAAGAGCTTATTGAGCGAGTAAAACCATCAATAGTGTTGATAAAATCACAAAAGTTAGATAAAAACGGAGAAGGAAGCGGATTTATCATTAGCGATGATGGATACATACTCACCTGTTATCATGTCATTGATAGCGCCATAAAAATATTGGTTAGATATTTAAATTCTGATGATAATTATGAAATGGCACCGGCGAGGCTTGTATGGGGACAAAAAGACATTGACGTAGCATTAATAAGTTTACAACAAAGCGTTAATATCAAAAGCATAGAAATGGGCGATGCTGAAAGCGTCATGCAAGGGCATCAAATTATCGTTATAGGTTTTCCACTAGGCTCGTCACTTGGTATAGAACCAACAGCTACAAAAGGTATTGTTAGCTCATTAAGATCGCTTGATACAAGATCGTTGTTTCAGATTGACGCACCAGTTAATTCTGGTAGCAGTGGCGGAGCTTTGATTTCCTTTGAAACAGGAAAAGCCATTGGTGTTGTAAACGCAAAAATAAAAGAAGCAGAAGGGATAGGTTTTGCGATCAAAATAACTGATGATCTAAAGCATACCCTAAATGAAAAAAGCGGTTATAATCTTAATAATATAATTGGTTATTAAGTCTAATATGGGAGGCAATAGATAGATATGGGACGAAGTGTATTGGAGTGCCCAAATTGTAATACTGAAAACGCTCTCGATGCAATGTTTTGCCAGAATTGTAAATTTAAGTTTATTGACTTAATCTTGGAGAGTGAGGAATTATTTTTTACTTTTGAAAAAGGCAAACAAACAATACGCAACGAAATATCAATAAAAAATGATGGTGGAGTTGAAATACAATTGGAGGCAAAATCAAACCTTCCCACTAATCAACTTATCATTGAGCCTAATAAAATGGAATTAGATACGGGTAAAAGCGGTAAATTTATTATTAGCCTAATTGTAGCTCAACTCAAACCCGGTTTGCGTCCTCTCGGTGAGCTAACTATTTCCATTACGGGCAGACCTGATTTCACCAAGAAAATACCTATTTTATTTGGACTTGCTCCAGAACCAGAAATCATCCCAAATAATATCAACTTCGGCGATATTTTTGCCG
>CAZMCH010000157.1:0-5868 GCA_964564735.1 uncultured bacterium | reverse complement strand
AAAGGGGAGTTTGTTGCAATTTGTAATGGTGAGATACTTGGCATAAATGAAAACGAACAAAAATTGGCAAAGATGATCCATGATAAATGTGGTCATATTGAGGCTTTCATCTTAAAAATAGAAGAAGATAATAAAGAGCCAATTGAGATACCGCCTTATGTTGGCAATATTGTGGAGTTATGATTGGAAATTATTAACATGACAGATTCACTTATAAGTAATAAACCTTATGAAAAAAAAAGCGGCGTAGCATGTTTTGCACCTTATGTTAGTGTTATTATATCAGCACTTTCTGGATCAAGCCAAGAAAAAGCATTGTTTGATGCTCGTATAGATACTGGGGCAGATATTACCTGCATACCAAAAATATATGCAAATAAATTGGGTCCATTGATTATTGGCAATCCCTTAACTGTTAGGGGGCATGATGGTAAGATAACAAGAGTTTGGACTTATAGAATGAATATAGCAATAATGGGTTACCCCAATAGTGATAGATTGAAAACCTATCATCCTGAAAGGGGAGTCTTGCTTACAGACTCAAATATGGGTCTAATTGGGATGGATATTATAGGCGAGTGTAGCAGATTAAGTTTTGATAGCGTTTTAAAGGAATTCTTTATTGAATGTTAACTGGAATATAAAAAATGACAAATAGAGAAAGAATGTTATTTGGTCTTAGTGGCAGACAACCAGATAGAATTGCTTGGGCACCAAATTTTGATTGGTGGCTTGCGATAAATTCAAGAAATGGAACAATTCCTGATGAATATATAGGATTAAGCAGAAACGATATTGTCCGCAAAGTTGGGGCTTCTATTTGGTCAAGGGCGGGTCTTATTGACTCAAATGGAAGTCCAGAAGTTAAGACAAAATCTCATATTGAAGGCGATAAAACTTATACTATTTATGAGACTCCTGTTGGTTCTGTCTCAACAATGCACCAAACTGCTTCGGAATGGACAAAAGCAGTATTTCTAAAAGAACACTTAGTCAAAAAAGTTGAGGACTTAAAAGTTTTACAATTTATAATAGAAAATACCGTATATTATCCTGCCTATGATAGTTTTATCAAAGCTGATGAAGAAGTTAAAGATGACGGTATTGCTTTATTTATGGGCGTTCCAAGTGTTCCTATGATCCAATTAATGAAATCATATATTGGGTGGGTCAATGGTCTATATATGTTATATGATCACACAAAGGAAATGGAAATAACAGCGGATATTATAACACAAAAAGCTATTGAGGTTTGTGAATTAATCGCTGATTCTCCTGCTATAGTTGTTGAAACTGGAGATAATCTTGATGAAAGGACTTTCTCTCCAAAACTATTTGAGCGCTATGGTTTGCCATATTATCAGCAAATAGCTAAAATTTTACACAAAAAAAATAAGATATTTAAGTGCCATGCCTGCGGGTTTGTTAAGCATCTATTGCCTATGGTAAAAGATTCTGGACTAGATGCAATAGAGGCATTTCCAACTACACCAATGAATGATTTGACAATAAGTGAAGCAAGAGAAAAACTTGATGGGAAGGTATCTATAATGAGTGGAATACCTTCTGTTATAATGTTTCGCAAAGTTCTCAATGATAATGATTTTAGAGATTATATAGTTAGGTTACTGGATGATATACAGCCAGCAGATGGCTTTGTTCTTGGGATGGCAGATAATGTTCCTGCCGATGCAGATTTTTATCGTGTTAGCATGATTTCTCAAATTGTTGATGATTATTACGGATTTAAATAGTGCTTGACCCAATTAAATATTTATAGGACACTGATTATTGGATTTGGCGGATCAACTCGGTAAAAAACGTAATGCGTGAAACGTAAGCCCTAAAACTCATTAAATTCTACGTATCATACGAATACCATTTAGTCAGCGGTCTATTTCTAAAAGGAGATATAAAAAAATGATAATAAGAAATTGGCGAAACTGTCCAACGAGTATCTCTCATGGATATTTTATTCAGCGAGAGATTTTGTCAAAGATTGATCTCGAAAGTCCAAGCAAAGAGGGCGCTGTTATGAAGCATATTGATAGCTTTTGCAGAGCATATCTTGAGCCTCTTAGCACATCTACTGAGACAATTCATGACAATATTCAGGAAATACTTTATATTGTCAATGGAGAGGGAAGTTTGATAATTGACGGAGAAGAAAACTTTATAAGCGAAGGTGATGCTGTCATAATACCACCGGGCTTACCTCATATCTTGGATAATGAAATTAATGAGCCTTTGGAATTTTTGATACTTGTTGAGACCGTGCCAGAAGGATTTAAAACAAGGACAGAGCCTTTGTTTCGAAATTATCGTGAAAGTCCTATTGGTCAAGGGCATTGGAATCATTTAGTTCATAAGTTGTTTGATGGAAACGATGGTCTAGCGAAAATAAATAGTGTTCTAATTGTTGGAATAGAAGCAATGCAAACGGCGGATACTCATGGGCATAATGATAGAACTGATGAAATTTGGTATATGTTAAAGGGAAACGGATTGCATGTAGTTGATAGAGAAATACGTCGTCAGGTTGCAGGAGATGCTGTTCCTGTTGCTCCTTCAATGGGTCATTCGCTTATTAATGATACAGACGAACCACTACAAACCTTCTATTTCGCACATCACGAATAGGAGAAAGATTCTAAGATTAAAAGAATGAAAAATTTTGAAAGCTGTGGAGTCAAACAATTCCTTTGATCTTTATATCTTCCAATCTTTTAATCTTAGAATTTCTATATTGTTTGTCTTTTCATACCCATTATTGGTATATTTGCCATTAGTGCGACAGTTTCTTCATTTTTGGATATATTCATCACTACATCATCTTCTTTTATATCAAAGTATTTTGATATGGTAAGAAACATATCTTCTTTCAAGGCATCAAGGATTTCAGGTGATATTTCTGTGCGATCATAGGCTAAGATTAGCTTTAATCTGCTTTTGCAGACTTCTTTACTTTCCTGTCCACCTCTAAGCCACCGGATTACATTTTCAAACATTCTCCGGCTCCTTTCTATTATTGCGTGTAAAGAGTCTCTTCAATCTGCTAAGAATACTCTCCTGTTCGGTTTCACCATAAATTGGTATAGTCTCTCCTTCAATTCTTTTTGCTATTCTTCTAAATGCAGAAGCAGACTTTGAATCATCATCAAATACTATTGGTTCACCTTCATTTGTAGAAACGATTATTTTCTCGTCTTCTGGCACAACTCCTATTAATTCTATTGCCAATATATCTATTATATCTTCTTTATCCATCATATCGCCTTTTTTTACCATATCAAATGAAAGGCGGTTTATTATTAGCTTGGGTTCATACATCTCTGCCGCTTGAAGCAAACCAATTATCCTATCTGCATCTCTTATAGCCGATATTTCTGGTGTAGTTACAATAAGTGCTTCATCGGCACCTGCTATTGCATTCTTAAAACCGTGTTCTATTCCTGCTGGACAATCAACCAGAATATAATCAAACTGCTCTTCATCTTTTAATTTATTTATAAGCTCTCTCATTTGATCTGGTGTAATAGCTTCTTTATTTCTTGTTTGTGATGCTGGAAGAAGATAAAGCCCTTCTGCCCTTTTATGTTTTATTAGCGCTTGTTTAAGCCTACATTCTCCTTCTATAACATGAACTAAATCATAGACAACACGATTCTCCAAACCCATTACAACATCAAGGTTTCTAAGCCCTATATCTGCATCAACAACACAAACCTTTTTATCAAGTAGAGCGAGAGCAGTTCCTAGATTTGATGTGATCGTTGTTTTTCCAACACCACCTTTGCCAGATGTTACAACAAAGGATTTTTTTGGCATATCACTAATCCCCCCTTTTATATTTATCTATGCTTTCAATAACTATGTTTCCATCTTTTATTCTAGCTATTTCTGGAACGCTTTCAGGCTCTGATTCGCTATCTGGTGACCGTCTATATATGCCTGCAATCCTGAGTTGTAAAGGGTTTAATCCGATAGCTGTTATTGTTGCTGATGTATCTCCATTTGAACCAGCATGTGCAATACCGCGAAGTTTGCCAAAGACAATAATATCTCCACCAGCCTCAACTTCACCTCCGGGATTTATATCTCCTATTATCACTACGCTTCCAGAATAATATTCTTTCTGTCCCGACCTTATCGTATTTCTTACTATCTCAACTGTTTTAGCATTTATTTCAGGTTCATAAAATCCTTCTTTCTCTTGTTCTGCTTTTTCTTTTAGTATTTCATCTTCTGTTTTCCATTCTACAATCTTTGCTGATTTCTTTGTCTCTTCTGAGTCTGTTTTTATATATGCGACCTGCAATTCAAATACAGTTCGCAAGATCATATCTAGTTTCTGACATTCCTCAATACTAAGTATACGATCTCTGGCATCTAATACAATATCGGTTCCAGCGAGATAAGTCCGTGATTTCTCTAATTTTCTGATCAGTTCACGTTCTATATTTGGAAAAGGCGATTCACTGCTCAGAATGATATTTATATCACTTCCAAACCCTTTTATTTCTACGGAACTGGGCTTTTTTTTCAGTGGCAATGACAATCCCTCCTACAAATTATTTCTATTATAAACTAACACATATAATACTTTCAAGCTTTTTCTTATATCTATAGCCAACGTTTTTTCCTAAAATACGTTAGCATTACAATTCCGATACCTAGCATTACAACCAAAGTAGCAGGATAACCCCAACGATACCTAAGCTCAGGCATAAATTCAAAATTCATACCATATACACCCGCCAAAAAAGTCATTGGGATAAAAATTGTTGATATAATGGTAAGAACCTTCATTATCTCATTCATGCGATTACTAACTGATGATAGATACAAATTTGTTAAATCTGATATTACTTCTCGTAGTGTATCTACCATATCGATAAGCCTGATTGTATGATCATAAACATCTCGCATATATATTATCGTATTTTTGGAAAAGATAGCAGATTCCTCTTTGCTTATTGACCCAATAAATTCCCTTAACGGCCATATAGCTTTACGTATTGATATGATTTGTCTTTTTAGAATATTGATTTCTTGAAGACTTTTGTTACTAGCTATAAGAGAAAGGTCTTCTTCTATTCTTTCTGTTTCGTCCTCAATTTTTTCTAATATGACAAAATAATTATCAACTATTGTATCTATCAATGCGTAAGCCAGATAATCAGACTTTTGTTTCCTTATTATGCCCTTATTTTCTCTTATTCTATTGCGTATTGAGTCTAATACATCGCCTTCTTCTTGAAAAGATATAACAAAGTTATTTCCGACTATTAGACTTACTTGCTCATCATTTATTTGGTTATTGTCTTCATCTACCTTAAGCATACGTAGCACAATAAAGGAATAGCTATCATAGTTTTCCATTTTAGGGCGTTGATTAACACTCATCAAATCCTCTAATACAAGTGGATGTATATCAAAGTATTTTCCAATAGTCTCTATAACTTCTACATTTTGTATACTGTTTATATTAATCCATGATACTGTAGAACTATTTTTATATGAAAGACATTCTGCGCAATCTTCAATCTCATGTTCTTGAAGATGATACTCATCATAATTCATTAAGTATATTTTTACAGGCTTTGCCTCTGCGTTACCTGTATATATAAGCGTTCCCGGTGGGAATCCAGCCTTAGCCTTTGTTTTCTGAATTATCGACATCGCATAATCTTTCCGAAGCAAAATCTCACATAAGTAATCATTTCTTTATACAAAAGAACCACAAACAAAAAAAGTATAGATACAATTATATACTTTTCTGATTATTTGTCAACAAAAAACCAAAAAGATTATGTATTAACTATGGACATAGGTAACAGATTTATACATATCACAATTCCTTAGTTT
>CAZMCH010000156.1:0-5872 GCA_964564735.1 uncultured bacterium | reverse complement strand
GGTCGCCAAGAAACATGCTTTGAAATAGCCAGACGCCTTCTTCTTGACAGGCTTTTTCTGTTTCAGGGCAATATACTTTGGAATAATCCACTTTTCCCTTATAATATCCGCATCCAAGAGGACATTCCTCTATTGGTGCTTTGAATAGATCATCTTTGTATAAAGGATTATATCCACCTGAACAAGGTATTCCTTCTGCTGAAAGTGCCTGTAGAAATTCTGATCTTGGTTTATCTGCAAACTTGCTTGAATCGTATTTGAAAATAAACAGGTGATAGGCGTGACAAGTAACTCTATCATCTCGTTTTAGAGGAGTTATGCCATCTATTTCGGATAATTTTTCCGCTAAATAAAGGGCATTCTGATTTCTTGTTTCTGTCTGGTCTATAAGACGTTCCATTTGTGCAAGCAATATTCCTGCTTGCCATTGCGTCATTCTAAGATTTGAGCCTAATACCTGATGTTCATACCAAGCACCTTGACGCACTCGCCCGCAATTGTGGTAAGACCAGCATCTATCGGCGTATTTTTCATTATTTGTTGTGATTATTCCGCCTTCCCCAGCGCAAAGATTCTTGCTAGATTGGAAGCTAAAGCAACCCATATCACCTATTGTTCCGACTTTTTGACCTTTCCATTCTCCTGCGTGTGCCTGAGCGCAATCTTCTATAACGATAAGATTATGTTTTTTTGCTATATCCATAATTGCATCCATATCAGCAGGACATCCGCC
This sequence comes from uncultured bacterium, assembly GCA_964564735.1. GTDB lineage: Bacteria > Poribacteria > DTPJ01 > DTPJ01 > DTPJ01 > CAZMCH01. The sequence goes on along the minus strand of CAZMCH010000156.1, from coordinate 5,139 downwards.
GATATGAACAGGGATTATAGCTTTTGTTTTCTTGGTAATTACTTTTTCTATTTCATTTGGATCAATATTGTATGTTTCTGGATCAATATCAGCAAATATAGGAACTGCATTTGACATAAGGACTGAACTGGCAGTCGCCATAAACGTATATGGAGGAACTATTACTTCATCTCCATGACCGACATTACCTGCCCTTAATGCAATTTCCAATGCAGTTGTTCCGCTTGTTACACAAATCCCAAACTTTGCACCAACGTAAGATGAAAATTTATGCTCAAATTCGGGAACTTTATTGCCACCAATGCCCCATATTCCGCTTTCTAATACTTCCTTAAGGGCGTCAATCTCGGTTTCGTCCCATATAGGCCATGCAGGAAAAGGTTTTGTTCGTGTTGGTTTTCCACCGTCAATAGCTAGTTTTGACATCTTAATCTCCTAAACAATGATCAATTAGGTTAATATTGCCTTTTGACATTAGCCCATGTTGTAGTAATTACTTCTGCCGAAGAAACCACCGCCAATTTTGGAAATTCATCAATGCTAGATGCTAACATAAGATAATCATATAGGGCATGATCTGTGCCGAAAGGAGTTAATGCCATACCTGTCATAACGAATTCACCAAAATCTTCAAATAAATCACGAGTATAAACTCGCCATTCTTTTGGTGGGTTTTTATCTATACATATTCCACCCCAACCTGTCTCATTTTTGCCATCTATATATCTTCTTGTTCCTTTTGATATTGGTGGTTCTACACATGGACCAGGATTAGCACCCCAAGCACCATTATCGGGAAATTGGATCATTATTCCTACTTGACCTACTGTTTTCCATGCAAAAGTTAAATAGCGGTATTCACCTTTCCCAGGTTTTTCTTTGATTGCAAACTTCCAATCAGGTATTTGCTCTTTATATGCCTGACAATTTCCTAAAATAGGGGTATTCACCCTTATTGCCATGTTACCATGAAAGACATCGTTTTTGACAATTTCGGCATTGCATCCAGCAGTAAATCCAAAAGCCGCTATCTTGAGAAAATCATTTTCCTCATCGAAAAGGACTTTGACTTCTGCATTGATAATATTTGCTTGAAAGCAAAATAACGCAAGTAACAATGTTAATAAAAATATTTTTTTCATTTATATTTACCTCCCAATAATTGCCCAAATTAATCATTGTATTTATAATTCCTAAAGCCTCCCTTTGGGAAAGGAAGACTTTAATGTAGTGACAGGTTTCCAAACATGTCCCTAACATAAAAAATAAGCACTATAATTAATTCGGTTGAATAATATATCCTGAAAATTGATATAGAAACGCATTAATTTTCACGTTTATTATAAATACTTTTTTTCATAAGTCAATAAGTATTTATGAATTTTCATCTAAAATTAGCGGTTTCAATACCTTACAGCTAGGGCGACCATTTTTTACTGCTTCAAGCAAAACTAAATTACATTCACGGTCATAGTCAGGATATACAAACTGAATTCTTTTTGGTTCAAGATTATATTTTCTGCATCCTGATATAAGATCGGCTAATCTATCTGGGCGATAGACAACAGCAAATTTACCTTGATTTCTTAGTAAATGAAAAGCGGAATGAAGGACGTTATCTAATGTGCATTTTATTTCATGGCGAGCAATAGCCTTTGGGCTATCGGGATTTAGCCTTCCAGAACCAATTGCCCTATAAGGAGGATTGGAAACAACGAGATCGAAGCTTTCTGGAGGGAATTTTTTATCGATAAGTCTAATGTCATCATTTAATATCTCAATTTTATGCTCTAATCCACTCAAAATGACATTGCGTCTAGCAAGATCAGATAATTCGTTTTGTATCTCAACTGCTGTAACACTTTGAAGATCGGTTGTAGAAGCAAGCAGAAGTGAAATTATACCTCCGCCTGCCCCTAAATCAATAACCTTATCGCCTTTTCCGACATTCGCAAACTTTGCCAATATAATCGCATCGATTGAAAAATAAGGACCATCTTTTTTCTGGATGATCCTTAATTCATCATATTTATCTAACCGTTCATCTTGATATATAAGCTCATTGCTTTTTGTCATCGTCATTTAAGGATTTATATAGCCAAGTAAATCCAGATATTATGCCAAACATCATTAAAATAAGCGTAATCCAAGGAAATGTTCCAAAATATTCATCGACATATTTGCCGAGAAAGAATCCGCCAAGAATCGGCAAAACCAATCCAGAGGCAATTTTACCGAGTAAATCAGCACCCTTAAATGATGGGCTTGATCTGCGTGCCATAATGTTATACAGATTCCTTTACCGCTTCTACACACTTTTTGGCAAAAGTATCGTAAGCGGTCTTAAATTCTGCAAGCGTCTTTTGAACCGAACCAAAAAATTGCCATTCCTCTGGTGTAAGACCTTTGGTATTCCAATTAGCAACATCAATACCGACTTCACTTAACAGGAAATCTTTTAATGTCTTTGTTAAATTATAGCCTCGTGGAAAATCTGCAACTTCCTCAAGGCGTTTCTCAATACCAATATCAAATCTATCAAGCACAGACTCTTTATAATTCTCTAGATTAAAGCCTGCTTGCTCTGAAAATATTTGAACAGCCCTTGAATGATTGGGAAATTCAGTATGACACATATTAGTTTTGCCTAATGCGTCCATAGTATCTGCAGGGACTCGCTTTGATGCTGGCAAAACATCCATAGATTCAAATATCCACTTTGCTTGATCATCATCTAAACCGTATGCTTTTTTCAGATAGCTAATCCATCTAGGTCTGTTTTCAGGGCTATAAAACACCCAATATACTCCACGCGCAACAAGCGTTCCTGCCTTTTTAAGATCGTCTTCATGTAGTTTTATTTCATCTATAGATTTTCCTAGCATTTCACCTGCTTTGATGACAATTGGATTATCAAGCGTTTTTAGATACTTAAAAGAGCATATTACCTTTGCCATTTCTGCTACGCTTGCAGATTCAAGGCTTTTCATTGTTGCTTCGTCAACTTTTATGGATTCTGCAAGGGCTTTTAGCATTTCAGAAGCTTTGTCATTACCCAGCTTTTCAGCGATCTGGTTAAATATTTTTTCTGCTTCTTCTTCTCTCAAATGGCTAGTAAAACGTCCACCCATATTTGTTTCATAGGTTCTGACGACCTGCTTGCCATCTTTTACTGCTTTGGCTTTGCCTTCAAAGGCATCTAGCACTAATTGAACTTCCTGAGCAACGGTATAAACGACTGTGTTATTTGTCCCAATACCACTACTATTTAGCACAACGGTTATTTTTCTTGCCGCTTCATGACAAGCTGCGACCTTAAACACTATGCAAGGACCCACATTTCCCTCAAATCCCAGAAGGCGATCATAGTCTTTAAGATAGTCAGATGCAAGGCTATATGCGTTACGGGCATCTTCTATGCTCTCATCCGCAAGATCAGCGATGTTTGGATTAAGTTGGAAACTTACCATGTAATCTTTAAGCCCCGTATATAACGCTAATGGACGGAATATTTCCAGATTAGGCCACAATGCAATCAATGTTGCGGATAATGCAATCTCGTCGCTATGGGCTTCTGGATTCTTTTTCCAGTCGTCATGTTTTGCGACCTCTATTATTAGCTCATCCATCAATGCGGGATCCTCATCAAAAGCCCTCGCCGCAAGGACTGGATTTGTTGACACCTGACAAAATCCGATATGTCTAAGATATACTAATCCTCTTGCAAAATCATTACCAAATTTACAGTATCCGCCATCTATCATCTGCCAATAAATGCTACTGCGCATATTTTCTTTCATAAGCTTAAGGAATGAACTACCTGTTTTGACTGAATCTAGCTTAGTTTCAATCCTTTCCGCCCATAAACCCGGAAGGCTATCACCTTTATTAACTGATTTCATATCGTTCAGGAAATTATTGACTACATCTTTCACTGAATCAGCTTCTATTTCATCAATATTTTTCAAAACGATCTCAAAAGCCGCTTCTATTTCATCATTACCATAGCCAACGATCATAGCATCTTTACCAGCGAAGTTTAGACCAAGCTGTATCATCGTTTTGGCTGATTGTTTCTTGGATTTGCTTTGCTTTATTATTGCGTCAATCAATTCCTCTGTTCTGGATACAAGCGCCCCCTTTACTGGAGAGACCAAAACTCCGTCTGCTACAGCTAGGGTCTTTCCTCTATCGAAAGCCTCGCTAATAATTTGTTTATTAATCATTAAGAACCTCCCTTAATTGGTAGTTTAATTTTCAAATTGCTTACTTTTTGTCCTACAGGGCAGTATGCAAAGCATCTCCCGCAAGATATGCAATTAGAACGATCAGCCTCAAAATCTGTTCTTTTGTTTCTCAGTGTCAAAGAGATCAGTTTTGAAGCAATAACTAAGCCTACGAATCCGCCAAATATCCCACTGCCTATGGTAAATTTTCTTTTTATATTAATTACTTCTTGATAAAGCGCCTCTTTGGGATTTCCTGTGCCTCGAAAAGCCTCGCTTGGTTCTGTTGTTTCTGTAACAGCATTAGTATCTTCTAGCCAGATTTGCTCAGCAAGACGGACTTTGAAATTCACATGCGACAACGGCGCGCCAGATTGAATCCCAAGAAACACCCCTCCAGCAATTAATATCGGCAAAAGCAGAATCATAATAACGAAAAGCCTTTTATTTTCCCTTATTTTCCCTTTTTGTGCAGGTTTATTTATAGCTCCAAATGGGCATGAATCCTCACAAAGACTGCATTGTATACAATCATCAGGCGTTATGCTGACATGCCATTTAGCACCTCTCGAAGTCAATCGTAGCAAGGCTCCATAAGGACAAAGGTATCTGCAATATGGTCGCCCAATAAAGATAGATATTATAATAAAGCTAATGCTGATTATCAATATATTTAGATTTCCGCTACGCCTAAAAAAAGCTACAAACGGGTCATATTGGCATATAATAAACGCACTTCCTGTTCCAGCAAAAAGCGCACCTGCACCAAGATAAATATAGGCAAACGTGCTTAATGATCTGTCTATCCATGCAGGCACTTTGAGAGGACGAACCAAGACAATATCCTGTATTGCCCCAAGAGGACATACAGAAGCGCAAAAGACTCTGCCAAAAAGTAATGAAAATGCCAAAG
>CAZMCH010000155.1:0-5948 GCA_964564735.1 uncultured bacterium | reverse complement strand
TTTTATGGTGGCAAATCTTCTTTATACACACATCTAAATATAAGAACTTGGCTTGTTCCTGTCTTGTGGTGGTCATTATTTATTGTCGTGCTTGGGTTTGTAATGATATGTCTTAATGTCATTATACGAAAACAGTGGACAAAAAATGAAAGATTAAGCTATCCTATAATACAACTACCAATGGCGATTGTTGAAGATGGCGGGAAACTAAGCTTTTTTAGAGATAGATTTTTGTTAATTGGTTTTATCTGTGGTGCTGGATTAAATATAATTAATGGCTTACATTTTCTTTTTCCAATAGTCCCAAACATTCCTGTCTCTTATCTTGATCATGATATAGGCAAATATTTTACATCAAGACCATGGAATGCCATAGGATCATTGAGATTGCCTTTATATCCATTTGCGGTTGGTCTTGGTTTTTTTCTTCCGCTTGATCTTTCATTTTCTATATGGTTCTTTTATCTTTTTAGAAAAGCCCAAGAAGTTCTTGGTTCTGCAATGGGATTAAACGCTTTGCCGGGTTTTCCATATTCAAATCAACAATCATCAGGCGCATGGATAGGCATATTTTTTGTAGCTATTTGGTTAAGCAGAAACCATCTTAAATTAGTAGCACGAAACATATTTTCTGGTGAAAATAAAGATGAATCTTTCAGCTATCGTATAGCATTTATTGGAATTTTGTCGGGAATGGTTTTTTTGTCCATATTTTGCTATCGTGCAGGCATGTCTTTTAATATAATATTACCATTTTTCTTGATATTTTTCATGCTTTCAATTGCCATTACTCGTATGCGTGCAGAACTTGGTCCTCCTACACATGAACTTGTAAATATGAATTCAGGTAATATTTTAGTTGATATACTTGGAACAAGACGAGTTGGTGCAAATAACCTAAGTATTTTTCCGCTTTTTTGGTTCTTTTCTGGACGCGGCTATAGAAGTCATTTAATGCCGCATCAGCTTGAAAGTTTTAAGATGGCTGAAAGAGCCAATATGGATAGCAGAAAACTTGTCTATGGTATGATAATAGCAATGACAATAGGTGGATTATCGGCGTTTTGGGCATTGCTACATTTGTCATATAAATGGGGTATGAGCATGATCCCAATAGGTCATGATTCAGGGGTATACTCTATGTTACAGGTAAGATTAAGTAATCCAATTGGAACTGATGTTCCTTCGGTTATATTTATGATTATAGGACTTGCATTCACCTTCTTTCTAATGTTTATGAGGACATTATTTTTATGGTGGCCGCTGCATCCTGCTGGATATGCGCTTTCAATGAATTTTGGTATAGACTATATATGGTCTTGCTTAGTTTTCAGTTCTATAATAAAATGGTTAGTATTAAAATTTGGTGGAATCCAATTACATAAGAAAACAATGATGTTTTTCTTTGGAATTATACTTGGTGAATATTGCACTGGCGGTTTCTGGAGCCTGATTAGTGTTATCTTGCAACAGAGAACCTATGATTTTTATCATGCTTAAAAATTTGCTTTTTTTAAATTATATCAAGGCTATTTTTTATCAGATTTAATTATTTGTGTGATATACCAAGCCCCCAAAGGCAAAAGGACTAATACCGCTATCCATGTCATAAAAACCACCTCCTTTGTCTTATTAGAGTCTATTAGGTTAGAAAAAGTTCCATTTTTTTAAGTTCTAGTTACTATTTAGTAACACCCATTCTTATTTATCGGTTATAATTGTAAATAACTTTAGTATAAAATGAAAAAATTTTCATTTTTTTGTAATAAAAGGAGATAACAAATGAAAGTATCAGCGATGTTTGGTGATGGAAAAGCAGGTCTTGTTGACAAACCAGACCCAATAATCAAGGAAGATTTTGCATTAGTTAAGGTCCATGTTGTGCCAACATGCACAGAATACAAGGCGTTTAAGGGAGGTCATAAGGGCGATCATTTTGGTCATGAAGCTGTTGGTGAAGTTGTGGAAATCGCACAGCCGGGTCATGTCAAGGTCGGTGATCGAGTGGTTGTTCAACCTCAATTCGCATGTGGAAGGTGCTGGTTATGCGTGATGGGTGAGCATATACATTGTCAGAATAGCAAAAATGTCTATGCAATCACAGGTTCAAGCACAGGGACAGCGACTTATGCACAGTATGTAATCAAGCAGGATTGGCTCCTTTCACCAATACCTGATGATGTAAGCTATGAACATGCCGGGATGGCTTTATGTGGTCTTGGACCGACATTCGGGGCAATGCAGCAAATGTGTGTCAATGCTCTTGATACTATAATGATTACTGGATTGGGTCCTGTTGGCTTGGGTGGTGTTATAAACGGGAAATTTAGGGGTGCAAAAGTGATTGTTGTGGAAAATCAGCCATATCGCGTTAATTTAGCAAAAGACCTTGGTGCCGATCTTGTCCTCGATCCAACAGATAAAGATATAGTCAAAAAAATCATGGACTTTACCAATGGAATTGGCGTCGATAAATCAATGGACTGCTCTGGAGCAATGCAGGCTCATCGGCTTATGATTGATGTAACTAGACGAAAAGGACAGGTTACATTTATAGGCGAAGGCGGAGAATTTCCTCTTGCAGCAAGTAATGACATGATCCGCAAGGGATTAATTTTGCGAGGAAATTGGCATTATAATTTAGCTTGGTATCCAGAATTAATGAAAACAATCAAAGCGACTTCCTCACAGATTGACAAGTTTATTACTCATTCGTTTCCTATGAGTGAAGTGCAAAAGGCTTGGGAATTACAAACAACGGGCAATTGCGGAAAAGTCATTTTATATCCATGGAAATAGAACGCAGATTAGCTGTTCAGGCGGATTGGCGCGGATAAAAAAAGTCGCGAAATGTAATGCGTGAAATATAAAATGTAAAATGTGTTACGCATAACGTATCACGCATTACTCATTACGAACTAAATCAGCGTCAATCTGCTTAATCCGTTTCATCTGTGTTCAGTATATTCCCAATATTTTAATACTTAATCTTATATTTGAAATCCTGAACCCTAATTCTTGCTTTGTATCTTTGTGGCTCGGTGGTAAATACAAATTCTTACACTGAACTCACGGTATTTTATTTTAATTCAGATACAAAGTCTTTTTTGAACTGCTCAAGAGATTCGCGAAGAATATCAGGGTCACCGGGTTTTTTCTTTTCTTGCACTAGATTCAACGGATCAGACATTCCCAAAACGGGGAAAAATCCATATTTCATTATATTTTTCTGGAAATCGGCGCCAGTTTCTCTACTTACGCCTCCTGTTGGCATAATTATTCTACCTGCATGTCTTTCCCTCTGATATGGGGCAAGTAATCCGCCAAGATTCTTGGGTCCATAGACACTTGAATTAAATATCTTCACTGCATCAGGTTCAAAACCGTCTTCTCTCTCTATCCAGTAACTAAATTCTGATGGGCTAAAACCAGCAGGCGCACCAAAGACGTTTGCAGATCGTGTTATCTTGACAAAATCTATCTTCTCTCTGTAACCTCCCATTCCGCAATCTGGGGAGACAACCATATCGAAACCCATTTCTATTGCGGATTCCAATTCTTTAGGATTAATAACACTTCCAACACCTAATATCATTGGGTTTTCTGGATCGCTTTCTGCACGTAGTTTTGTAAGTTCAGTCATTCCTTCTCTTAAAATATATTCATCAATCCTGAAAGTTACTTCTGCAACAAATCCCGCTTCATATATAGCCTTGACGGTATTAATGAAATCCTCTGGCTTTTTTGCATGGTCTCTGCCCATAACCACTACCACACCGATTTTTCTAAGTATTTTGTCAACTCGCTTTGAATCTCTTTTATATTCAGCCATATTATGCTCCTATCTTGTAATGGTAAATAATTATGAAAATAATATCCTAGCCACAAGAATTATGCTTGCTATATCGCTTATAACAAAAACCGATGGAAATACAAATACACCCAATATAAGAAAAACAGCATCTTCATACTGCTTATCGGAGTGTTTTGTAACAAGCGTAGATATAGTATTATGCAATATTACACTTATAAGCATTGCGATTGGTGATATTCCAGCGATTATTAGAAAAATTCGTACTATGCCTTTTAATTCCAATTCCAAAGTAAGCAACATCAGAATTATACCCAATAGCGTAAATGCAATAGTTAATATGGCAAGTAAAGGAATGCCAAATTGTTTTTTAATAATAAGCACTATCGTCAACGCAACAAAAGAGCTTGCCAATAAAAGCAGCAATTGTAATATGGTTAATAGCATAATAGCACCCCTTTACTATTTATTTGTTTTATGCCCCCAGAACAGAATCAACTTTGTTTATAGCCTTCGCCATTAGTTTGGCATGTTCTTCCTTCATGTTGACATTGAAACCAAATCTCAGAGAACGACTTAATATTGAAATCGTATTAGGACACATATCCCTTGAATATTCCACATTTCCCTTGTATGCTGGGTCTTTCCATGGATAACCAGTTGGATGATGAGAGTTTTTATCCAAAATAGAATCCCAATAGCAATAAATATGTCTGTCTGGAAATCCTTGATTGTATGCAGTTCCAGCACCGAGTCCTTCCGCTCCCAATGCTTCGGCATACTTTTTAGCAAGTTCTTGATCTCTGACTATTATTGCAGAGCTTATACCACATTCTCCTTCTGGATCATCAACATATTGTCGTTTATAGCCTTTTGGTTCTGCAAGTTCTGAAATAAAAGCCTTTTTCAGCTTGCGAGTATGGCTAAGTATCTTTTCAAGTTTAGATAATTGCACTATACCAAGCGCACCCATAATCTCACTTGGACGATAGCATTGTCGAGAAAAGGGCTTTGATTTCCATTCTGTTTCACTCATCCACATAGGCATAGCAGGATCGCTTGCAAAACATGATTTTTCATATATATCATAATCATCTGTATAAACAAGACCTCCTTCACCGACTGCAATGACTTTATAATAATTTAAACTCCATGCGCCAGCATCTCCTATAGTGCCTGTATATTTGCCCTTATATTTTCCACCAACACATTGACAACTATCTTCAATGAGTTTAAGGTTATACTTTTTAGTTATGTCATGAATTGCATCCAGCTTTACAGGAACACCTTGCATGTGAACTGGTATAACAGCCTTTGTATAGGGAGTAATCTTTTTTTCAACATCTTCTGGGCTAATGCCAAGTGACTCGTCTATTTCTGCGATAACAGGCACAGCACCAACAGAAACAACCGCTGCTGCGGTTGCGATATAGGTATATCCGGGAACGATAACCTCATCACCAGGACCAACTCCCACACCTGTTAAAGCGCAAACAAGCGCGCTTGTTCCAGAATTAACCATTAAAGCATATTTTACGCCTAGATGTTTTGCTACCTCTTTCTCAAATCTTGCAACATTGGAATTTTCTGTGAATCTAAATAGCTGTTGACTTTTTAGGACAGCGGTAACCGCATCAATTTCTTGCTGATCGATCATGCTAGGACCGTGCATTCCGCCGGGGATACCATCTGGAATCGCTGGTTTTCCACCATGTATCGCTAATTTTTCTGGCATTTAATTAAACCTCCAATAATCTTTTTTATGAATATTCATAATCTGTTTTTTTAACTCTTATATACTATATCATTAATATTTTATTTTCAACTATTTTTTCTTTACCTAATGGACAGTTTGACCGTCTTTCCGATATTCATCCATAGCATTGCCTTCGGTGATATTATGGCAAAATATCGTTGGTAATGCCAGAGGAAATGCTAGAAGCTATTGGTCTGAAAGGCGAAGGTTTTAGACATGGTGAATGGAAATAAAAATAGCCCTGTTCGACAGATTGCTCGAACTAGGGCTAATATCTTACCTAACTTTTAACCATTTTTTCAAATGATACGTTGTAATATAATAAATGGCTCCCCCGGCTGGACTCGAACCAACGACAAAGTGGTTAACAGCCACCTGCTC
>CAZMCH010000154.1:0-6484 GCA_964564735.1 uncultured bacterium | reverse complement strand
AGCAAAGAATATACCCTTGAACTTCTGAAATCTGTATTTTCGTCGGCTTTTCTGAACGTTTTTAAAATTTCTATGAATTTCAATAACATCAATTGTATTACGTGAAGACTTTTTTGTGTTATAACGGTCTATTGCCATATTATCATTAGTCCTTTATTTTAGACTTAATTGACATATCAATAATCTCACCAGCTATGTCTATCCAGCTTTTTGACTTATTGCCTGTTATTTTGGTTCTAAATCCCTCACCATCAAAGCTCATCATTCCAGCGATTATGCCCATATCCTTGAAAAACATTGTTTTACTTGGTTCACCTTCGGAAGCAGGTATTTGTGACATAATCTTATTTAGATTAATATAAAAAATTGAATTACCCGAACCAGAAAGCCTAGTGCCTAGTTCTGCAAAGCTTTCAGAAGTTATAAGAGGCTTTTCATCGTCAATTACAGCCATAAGCCTTTTCATATTAGATAATACGAACATATCATCTGCAAATATGTAACCAAAAGGACCTTGTGCTGTTGACATTGTGGGTGTATAGCGAATCTCAACACCTTTATATTGAGTTTTCTCCATAGGTTGATCAGCAAAAAGCTTATCTATACACATTTTAATTTTATCTCTATCTCTGATGCCAAGAAATATCATTATGCCACTTTGCATAAGTGAACCAGTTCCTTCAGGATTTTCATTGAGTCCTGTCATTCCAAATGCAATGCCAACTTCTCCACTAAGAGAATCAAGTATATCATTTCTAATATTTAGCCCTTTTTCTATCTCAAATTTAGCTATTCCATTTTGTATATCAATATATTCTTGTTTATTTGCACTATTTTTTACGCTGTCCAAAAATCTATCCCACATGGAAGCAAAATTACCTGTATTAAAAGCATAAAAAATGTCTGCATTTGATGCAGGAACAATATGTGGCGACATCAAAGGAACAGATTGCATTAACATCCCAGCCATTATGCTTTCACTATATCCAGAATACATATACATTTCCATATCTCTTGTTTGTGAAAGTATATCAATTTTCCATGCAGTTGATTTGAAATCACCAACACCAAGAATTTTCATTTGCTCATTACGGGTCAAAGCCTGAGTAACAGGATTTGTCAACTCAGTATTCATGTAAATTAATACATCACCATCACCCTCTAATTTATTAACTGTCATATTAAACTTTGGGTCTTCTGATATTGATGGTTCTTCTTTTACATATACATTAATTAAGCTTTCCAGAATTGCTTGATCAGGTGTATAAACAAATAAATTATCTAGAAAAGCGAATCTTCCATCAGGCTTTACGATTCCATAGGGAATATTAAGATATTTTCCTGCATTTAAGATGATATTACTTTTATCATTATCGTTAAGCATTCCCATAATTTTTTGTGCTGTTTCTATGACTGACTTTGCATTGCCAAAATCAATTATTACAGATGGTTTTTTAAATTCCTCTGAATTTATATTGACAATTGCAATACGATTAGTAGAAAGTTCTATAATATCCCATATATTCGGCACGATAAATTTAGCAAATCCCGGAGCCTCTTTTGGATTCTTATTCATTTCCTGTTCTACTGTTTTCATTAACTCTTGCCAAGCTTGAGATGCCTTGATTGCCTTTGCAACCTTTGGAACGTCATTAACTAATATGAATGATGAGCTATAGGCTGGAATAATATTTTCTGGATATATACTCTGAGCATAGCTTATTTCGATAGATAAAAGAATCAATAAAGAAATAAAAAATGCAAAACAGCTTAACCTGAATGTATTACTTGCCATGCTTGCACCTCCGAATTTGTGAAAAGTAAAGAGCAAAATATAAGATGGATTACACTTTACTTATCACGCATTTAATATTATTAGAAACCTTCTGCTCTTAGGTCTTTTTCTAATACAGCTGTTAGAAGACTTACACAACCTTCTACATCATTCATATCAATCATCTCAGACGGAGTATGTAAATGGCGTGTCGGTATAGATATAACGCCAGATGGCACACCTGAACGAGTTTTCTCTATAGAACTTGCATCTGTTGCCCCACCTAGCAGAACTTCCAATTGATATGCCATTTGTTTTTCTTTGGCAGTATTAATTAATAATTCTTTTACCTTTTGATTTGTGATAATGCCACTATCTTTGACTTTAATAGCAGGACCCTTGCCAAGAGAAACATCCATTGTTGGAGACTCTGGAGTGTCTCCTGTTCTTGTAACATCAAGAGCAATGCCAATATCTGGATCAACGGAATATGCAGAAGCAACAGCGCCTCTTAATCCAACTTCTTCCTGAACGGTAAAAACAAAATAAATCTCATTTGGGGAATCTTTAAGTCTTTTGGCTGTCTCAATAAGAACGACACAACCGATCCTGTCATCCATTGCTTTTGATACTGTCTTATCGCCAAGATCGACAAAATCCTGTCTAAATGCGGCAAAATCACCTATTGATACTTTTGATTCAGCATCTTCTTTTGAACTTGCACCAATATCTATAAATAGTTTATCCATACCAAAATTTGCAGGATTGCCTTTTTCTGCATCTATAACGCCAATCTGACCATTATCGAAAATGACTCTTAACCCAGTTAATCTAAAAGCAGAAACCCCACCAACAGAGTCAAATCTCAAAAATCCGTTTTTATCAATATGTGTTACGATAAGCCCAATCTCGTCCATGTGCGCAGCAAGCATTACTTTTGCACCTTGACCTTTTTTTACTGCTATGACTGAGCCGAGTTTATCAAATTTCACATCATCAACATAAGGTAATATCTCTTCTTTTATTATTTCAGCAACTTTGCTTTCACGACCAGAGGGACCATAGGCTTCTGTAAGTTTTTTTGTCAAATCTTTCATTATTTTTCTTTATCCTTTCTATATGGTTTATACTAAGGTATGGACTAATAAATCTGTAATCATATCATCAAAAAATATTGATGCAAAAGCAATTTTATTTTCCTCATCCCACTCAAAAGGCAAATTGCGTTCATTTACACTTATTTGATTTGGTCTACCATAGGGAAAGTAAATGGCAATTTCTGCTTGTAAGCCTTCTTGGGCGGAAAGCATAACTTTGAGAACCTTTTTCGAATCATCCCATAGTTGCTTGATAAGCTCTCCAAAACCTATCATAAAAAGTAACGATGGATTTAATGGATATTCACATATATATAGGAATCTGACGGATTGTGGCGAAACACTTATAGGAATTTCTGATATTTCTTTCATGGTTGCATTATTAAATCCATTATGAATCGATTTTGATAATGGGTCATATACAATATATTTTCCATTGCTATTTAATCCCAGTTCCTCTGGTCTAGTTAATGTAATATCGCAGTTTATTTCTTCATCAGATAAATTAATAGCGGTTAATAATATATTATCTTGTTTATGTATATTAACAAATAGACTAGAAAAACTGGATTTTGCCATGCTCAATTCTTCATTAAAAGAGGGATGCCAATCCGCTTTGTTTATACCAAAAAAGTCATATATTTGCCAGTATTTTGATATTTCACCAAATTTGTCTGATTCTAACTGATCATAAGAAATAGCAGGCATGGACATATACAATAGAGATAATAATATCAGTTTCTTGTCTATATCGGATTCTATGAGAGACATGCTATTACAGCCTTTGTTATATGAGTAATAGTATGCTTTCTGAAGTAATGGATCAAATTGGTAAACCTCATCTTTGCTCTCAACGCACCTAATATCCGTCCAGTTGCAGATCATAGATATTGGCATCATATCAGTTTTTGCTATTATTATAGAATTCAATGATTTTGATTTCATTTTTAGCCACGCATGTATCATCATCTCCCTTACCCATAGGAAAGTTGGTCTAATATGTTTTCTTTGGCATCCATGTAATTGGTTTTTACATGCAAGTCGGTTATAATCAATTTCAATAAAAAGACCATCAAAATCATATTTATCAATTATTTGATCTATTTTTTCCTTCCAATATTCTCTCCATCCTTCTGAACCCGGACACATAAGACTAGTCGATTCGCTGCTATTAGAAGATGGCTCTATCTGCCATTCATTTGCATTACTGTTAAATATTTCAAGATTTTTATTCAATTTCATTAGCGAGATATTAGGGATTACTTTTATTCCATTGTCATGACAGATAGATATAACTCTTTTCATTTCATTTTCGTTATCTATGTCGTATATTCCTGTTTGATTAATACTTACTATAAATGTATTTATGCCTTTTAGGGCAGACAATTGAATCTGTTCATTTGAGGGATAGTGATGCTTTTCTGAGCTAATATATAAGGGAACCATTTTTAAGTTTTCCAGATTAGGTTTTTTAGATGGATTTATAGAAAGAGAATAATAGCTAGTATATTCCCAACCCGAATTAACCTTCGTTATATTATCTTTTATTGATAATATATCCCATGATAGCATATTTTCACTGGAAGTAGCTGAAACATTTATATCTATATTTGGATATTGATCATTCATTTGGTCTGTTATTATCGTAGTTCCATATCTTTGATGTCCAATATCCCATATAGCAATATCAATTCCAACAGTATCATTACCAAACCAGAACCAGGGTATAAATTTAGATTCGAATATCTTTTTATTACGATTGTCGAATATACCAAAGGAATAATCTCCTGTTATACAGAGATTATTTTGTTCTGCAAGATAAAAATAATATTTACATAGAGACGGATCTATTGTTCCAGAAGATATACAAAGCCATCTTGGTATACATGAATCTGTCGCTTTATTATCAATGATTATAAATATAGTTCCATCGCTTGCTATCTCATAGGTTATTCTATATCTGATTGGGAATGCAATACCATTATGATTGCGATATAAGCCATGTGTTCTTATATGAACTTCATGTGGATTATAAGATAATATGGCACATTCTGCTTCTGTTTCGTATTTGGCAGAATACATGGCTTTTTGAGGAATTTCGTTATCAGAAACATAGATGTCTAAGATTCCAGAACCTTTTAATTTTAGGAAATCATTGCCCATTACATTTATACTATTGAGCAGACCTGTTTTTTTTGAGAATCCATAAACGAATGTTTCGCCTTCAACATATATTGCATCTTTATCCTCAGAAACCTTCAATATACTCATATAGTCAAATTTAGATTCTACATTCATTTATTTACCTCCTGATATGCAAAGGATCAGATGCTCCAAAATTCTGTATTTAATAAAGACATTTTACAGGAAAATTAGTTAAAGGTCAACAATAACTTACTGAGCAAGACTGTATTAATTTGTTGTATAAACAAAAAGCCATCGTTTTTATATATTCTGCGTGATATAGTAACATCACCAAAACAAGTGACGCATGTTCTTTGGCTGAAAGTTTTGACTTTCCATGGTTTTTTATTGCCCAATAATTGGGACAGGTGCGTTCAAGGCTTTTTTCTTGACAATATACATCAGTTGTAATATAATTAAAATGTCTAATATTTAGAAAAGCAAATTTTTGGCAATGTTTTTCATAGAGTGGGTCCTACCCGCTCTTTTATTTTGTATAGGCATTTTTATTTATAATTATAAAAAAATTTAATCCTTGATAACAACAAATATTACTGAGTGTAAATCATGGGAAGGCAAATAATATGAATGACGATCTTTTGGCGATTGTAAATCAAATAAGCCGTCAAAGAGAACTTGACCCCGAAGTGTTGATTGATGCCATTGAGAAAGCATTACTTCAGGCTGCCAAGAAGCGATATGGCACATATCGTCAAATTTCTGTCGTTATAGACAGAGATACTGGCGAAATAAAAGTTACTACGCCCAAGAAAGTCGTTGATATAATGACAGATTTCTCAACACAGATACCAATAGAAGAAGCCATAAAGATCTATCCTGACGCACAATTAGGTGATATTGTGGATGTGGAGTCAATGCCTCAGGATTTTGGTAGGATAGCTGCTCAAACTGCTAGACAGATTGTTACTCAAAAACTCAAAGAGGCAGAGAGGGTTAATATATACGAAGAATACAAAGATCGTGAAGGTGAACTTGTAAATGGGATTGTCCAGCGTTTCGAGCAACACGATGTTATACTTGAGCTTGATAAAACAGAAGCGATCTTGCCTCAACGTGAGCAGATAAAAAATGAGGAATATCGTAGAGGGGATAGATTAAGGGCTTTAATTATTGAGGTTAAGTCTGATGCTCGGAATCAACAAATTGTTGTTTCAAGGACTCATCCAAACCTTCTTAGAAAGCTTTTTGAAAACGAAGTCCCAGAGATTGCAGAAGGGCTTGTCGAAATAAAGGCGATTGCAAGAGAACCCGGTGATCGCTCAAAAATCGCTGTCATGACAAAAACAAACAACCTTGATGCTGTTGGAACTTGTGTCGGTATGAGAGGCTCTAGAATACAGATGGTCGTCAGTGAACTCGGTGGTGAAAGAATCGATGTTCTGGAATGGAGTTCTGATCCTGCAAAACT
>CAZMCH010000153.1:0-6597 GCA_964564735.1 uncultured bacterium | reverse complement strand
TTTTTAACGTTGCAAAAAAGGAATAGACAGCTGATTTTTTAAACAGATGAAATCAGAGGATAGACTATTGAAAATAAATGGTTTTCTTGTAAAAATGCAATGTTAAAGATTTACTCTCTAATCGCTTGTGGGACTTTGTGGTTTAGTGACTTGGTGGTTCATTCTTATATCGAACTGACGTTAATTACTATTAGAGGGATTGGATTTGGAAAAAACAACGAAATTTGCCAATGCTTGATGAAGTTTTGGAATTTATGTTATCTAACTAATGGAGTCTGTCTATGGATTCATCAAAAAAATATACTGTTCGTTCATCATATTGTCATCATCGCACATTTGACGAAGGGATATATGATACAATATGTAAGATAGTTGAACCATTGGAACGATCACTTGACAAGATAAAGAAAGCAAAAAAGATAGTAATAAAAACTAATATGGCTTGGCCTATTGAACAATTACAATATTTTGAAGGAAGACGTAGAGAACATGTTGACGATTCGGTTTTTCGCTGTGTCCTGCGTTTTCTTCGTGCCAATTCAAATGCAGAAATTATAGCAACTGATGTTGATGCGGAAGATAGAGGGGGAACTTACGGGATAAATTATATTCCAATATTAGATGAATTTGGTGTCAAATTTGTTGACTCAAATCAACCTCCATTTAAGATTTATGATGTTCCGGGTGGAGGATTGATGTTCTCAAGATATAAGTTAAGCGAATGTTTCGCAGATGCGGATGCTGTTGTGTCAGTAGCAAAGCTGAAAAATCATGGATTTATGGGCGTAACAATGTGCTTAAAAAACCTTTTTGGTCTAACACCTATGCTTCCGCATTATAGACCAAGACAATACTTTCATCATGTCATTCGGCTTTCATATACATTGCCCGATCTTGGATTAATCACGCAACCATGCCTTAATATTATTGACGCCCTTACTGGACAGGCAAGGCGTGAGTGGGGCGGAGAAGGACGTATATGTAATACATTGATCGCAGGTGATCATGTTGTCGCTACTGATGCCTGCGGGACATGGCTAATGGGCTATCATCCGTCTTTTGATTGGCCTCAAATGCCATTTAAGAGAGATCGTAATGCTTTAGTTGTTGCTTCTGAAAATGGATTTGGCACTGTGAATATGGACGAGATTGACTTTCAAACTGATGTATATCCACCACTTGGAGAATTTAGAACAGATGAACCAGATTCTCCAGAAACTGTCAGAAGTTGGCGTAAAACAACATGCGAACAGGCTTTATATTATCTCGATCATAAAGACGAGTTTATGGATCAATATGCTGGACAATACATATTCCTTCAAGATAATGAAGTTGTTTTAAGTGGACCGGATTTTAGGAATATGGGTAGCAGACGAGGACTTAGCAGAGGGAAACCCGATCATGCACTTTGGCTTAAATTAGTTGATCCAGCTGATATGGAAGGCGAGAATTTTGATGTCTATAGACAGAATTTGGAAAGATTAAATGGTTAGTTATGTTAGGAAGGGAAAATATAATGACTCCAAGAAAACGAGTTGAAGCGATACTTTATGGAGATAAGCCCGATAGAGTTCCATTTACCATATATGAATGTATGGTTCCACAAGGTGATCTAGGTCAACAGCTTCGTGATGAAGGGATGTGCGTTGTTGACAGAGGACATCCTGTTGTGCATACACGCACACCCAACGTCAAATCCGAAACAAAATCCTATACGGAAGACGGCATCACATATTATCGCACCGACATCCATACCCCTGTTGGTAGTGTGTATAGTGTCAGTCGTCCTGCTGGAATTACAAGCTGGAACATAGAGAAAATCTTTAAGAGACCAGAAGATTATAAACCGCTTTTGTTCATGATTCAGGATGAAGAATATGAAACTTGTTATGATAGTTTCGCTAAGGCAGAAGCAGAGCTTGGCGAAGGAGTTATATTGCGTTCTTCCGTTGGTCTAACACCATTACATCAAATTATGATCTCTTGGATGGGTGTTGAAGCATTTTCAATAGAATGGTCAGAGAGACAAGATGAAGTTTTAAAGTTATATGATGCAATGGTTGAGCAGAAGCGCAAATTATATCCTTTAGTTGCAAAATCCCCTGTATCTCATTTAAATTATGGTGGCAATGAAACTGGTCAGGTAATGGGCAGAGAACGTTTTGAGAAATACGTTATACCATGCTATAATGAAGCATCAGAAATTATGCACAGGCACGGCAAATTAATAGGGGCTCATTTAGACGGTAATAATAAGGTATGGGCTGATCTTGTTGCGGATTCGGATTTGGATTATATAGAGGCGTTTACACCTGCGCCAGATTGTGATATGACACTAAAAGAAGCAATGGATATATGGTCAGACAAGGTTTTATGGATTAATTTTACATCATCTGCACATCTGCGCTCAGATGAGGGTGTAGAGGAAGAGACGATAAAATTACTGAAAGAGTCAGCCCCTGGAGATCGTCTTATTATTGGTATTACCGAAGATATACCTTCTCATCGCTGGCAAGGGAGCCTGACAACAATATCCAGAACTATCAATAAATACGGACATATACCAATTCAGTAATATACCTTTTTTGCAGTTAAAGGAAATAGAACGCTGATTGAACGGATTTAGCGGATTTTTGCTGATTATAAAATTGAAAATAAGTTCTAATATGGTAATTATTGAAAAATGCAATTTAATCACCAATTGCACTAAAAGACGAGTTTCACGAATTGTTTATACATCAATATACGTGTAATTTGTTTTATTTGTCGAATTCGTGATTTTCATATTTTTCAATGATTTCAATATGGGAAATTTAATCTTTTAATTTTTCTATCATTGAATCCTCAATGCGTGTCAATCTGTCAAATCCGCGCTATCCGCGTTCTATAAGTGAAAAACTCGTATATATAATTTCAAAATGGAGAATCTGAATGGACTCATTGTCAATTAATATGGAAAAGATTTGCGATATACTTTTAGACTTCATTAGTAAAAATTTCAGAAAAGCGAATTTTAATAATGCGGTAATCGGGCTTTCAGGGGGCATAGATTCAAGCACAGTGGCATATTTGGCTCAAAAAGCATTAGGCGCAAGAAATGTTTGGGGAATAAGTATGCCCTATCGAACAAGTAGCCCAAATAGTGCAAATGACGCACAGCTTGTCGCAAAGAACTTAGGAATTAATTTTGAGACTATCGAAATTACAGATATAGTTGACGCATATTTCAAAAACTTTCCTGATGCAGACCCGCTTCGACGTGGTAATCTTATGGCTCGTGAACGCATGGTTATTCTATATGATCAATCATCACTAAGAAAAGCCCTTGTTCTTGGCTGTGGTAATAAGACAGAAATATTGTTAGGATATAGCACGCTTCATGGAGATACAGCTTGTGCAATGTTGCCAATAGGTGGTTTATATAAAACTCAGGTTCGCGCTTTGGCGAAATTTCTTGGTGTTCCCGATCAGATAATACAAAAAGCACCAACGGCGGATCTATGGATCGGACAGACAGACGAAGATGAATTGGGGTTCACTTATGCAGAGGTTGATAAATTGCTCTATTATATGATAGAAAAACGATTTACTATTGATGAACTCAAAGAACAAGGCTTCTCAGAACCATTTATCATGGAAGTATCAGAAAAGGTCAAAAAAGCTGAGTATAAGAGATGCTTACCGCCAACTCCGCAGGTCAATGCTATTTTTACCCATGATTATATCGGGAGATAAAGATGAGAGGAAATCTTTATGTAGTCAGCGTTCCTATTGGCAATATGGAAGATATAACGCTAAGAGCATTGCGTATCTTAAAGGAAGTTGACTTAATCGCTGCAGAAGATACACGCCATACAAGGAAACTACTTAGCCATTATGATATACATACTCCAATGATTAGTTACTTTGAGCATAATGAGACGCAAAAAGATAAGACATTGATAGAAAAACTAAAGATCGGCTACAATATCGCCCTTGTTTCTGATTCTGGAACACCAGCAATATCTGATCCGGGATATACTATCATTAATGCTTGTATAGCAGAAGGGATAGATATTGTGCCGATACCGGGTCCATCATCAATACTTTCTGCACTAGTAGTATCTGGTTTCCCATTACATAATTTTGTTTTTGAGGGATTTCCTTCTCCCAAACATTCAGGACGAATGAAAAAGTTTCGATCGCTCATTGATGAAAAAAGGACTATTATATTCTTTGAATCAACACATAGGCTATTAAAATCTTTGGAAGATATGCTTGAGGTTTTTGGCGATAGACAAATAGTAATAGCAAACGATATAACCAAATATTTTGAGGAATTTTACAGAGGATCAATTAGCTCTGCCATAGAAAAATACACAGAAATAAAACCCAAAGGGGAATTTACTATTGTTGTAAGAGGCAAAAAAGAAGATGAAAACGAAAAATAAGTTAATCTTAGCGATTATATCACTGATCATAATTCTTTTAATTGGCTATCTTGTGATGTATGCTGTTTTTCCGATGCCAAAAATATTGGAAATATTGCCAGATACAGCTTTTGCCTACCTTGATATTTACAATTTTGATAGTGTCTTTTCATCTGCAAAGAATTCTGAATTTGTAAAAAGGTTATCGGAATCTTCATTATGGATTAATTTCAAAACAACAAGGCTATGGGCTATTATAGAAAGAGATTTGTATGATTTTCAACAGATGGGTTTAAGCAGAAGCACTATTAATCGATTAATCGGCAAACACGCCACTATTGCCTTTTATGGAATAAATACCTCTCAACCAAGTTCGGGATTAAGCTATCTATTAATCAGTAAGTTAGATATGCTAACAAGGCTTTTGATAGCTACTGGACAGATAGAAAGGCTAATATCACCTGATTATGAAGTTATAAAGGAGAGATACGAGGGATTTAGGCTTATAACAATAAAATCTCCTGAATGGCAATATATATATGCCTTTGCAGGTAGGGCTGGATTACTTTCCACTGATATAAATATTATAAAAAATACCATTGATATATATAGACATAAACATAAGGGATTAACAGCACTCCCAAGATTTATAGAACTTACATCAACCATTCCAAAGTCTGACATATCATTTTATATAAATCCTGAAAGAGTATTAGAATCAGCATCGCTTCTTATAGAATATGGTATTAATCCTCAAAGGCTTTCATTTTTAAGTAATATCGGCTTATGGGCTGGTATCGCAAGCAATTCAAAAGATGGACTAGAGATCGATAATTTTATTCTAAATAAAAACGGTAAAGCAAGTAAAACAGAAACTTCTTTAGTAGAACGCCTTCCAATACCAGAAAATGCGCTTATGTTCATAACTCATAAGACTCTAAAACCCGAAAAACTTTTTGCTCTTATGGAAAAATATATAAGTCCAAGATTATTTATATTCAGGCAAGTTTTGCTTCCAGTCGTTGAGGAATCACTTGCGGAAGCATTGATCGCCCCCAGTTCTGTTGAATATTTGACAGTTCCTTCCTTTTTGTTCTTTATGAAGGTCAATAATAAACTTATGGCAGAGGAATCATTAAGACAGATTAAAGATATAATGAAATATCAAAGCCCTCAGATTTCTTTCAGCGAAATTGAGCATAATGGCGAAAAAATAAGCTATTCAAGTTCGTTCCCGGGGATATATTTACCAATAGGTTTTGGTTATACAATAATCAAGAATGATACGTTAGCAATCTCAACAGATATGGCGACTCTTAAATCAGTAGTAGATGTATCAAATGGGAAACAAAAATCAATCGTTAAACAAGCTCAATATGAAAGTGTAATGAACTCGCTATCCAAAGGTTCAGATAATACATTATTCATAAATCTTGCTGATATTGAACCAATAGCGCAACAATTTGCGAAATTATATCTATTTCAAGGCATGATAACAGGCAAACGATCATCAGAAAAGAATGAAAGATATGTCCTAATGATAGCGGATAACGCACAGATATTACGTTCATGGAAAAATTTGGGTGCTGTCTGGTATTCAGAGGCAGATAGATTGATATTGAAGTTGTTACTTAAGCATTAGCTAAACTTGTAATGAAAATTTAAAAGGAGAAATAACAATGATAAGAAAAGCATTTGTAATGTTCGTCAATCCCGATAAACATGAGGAATATGAAAAAAGGCATAATCCAATATGGGACGATATGCACAAGATGCTCAAAGACCATGGCGTCAGCAATTATTCTATATTCCTAGATGCAAAGCGCAATATGCTCTTCGCTTATGCAGAAATAGAAAATGAAGAAAAATGGAATACGATAGCAGATACAGCGATCTGCAAAAAATGGTGGGCATATATGGGTGATGTTATGCCAAGTAATCCTGACAATAGCCCTGTTTCAGAAGATTTGCGGGAAGTTTTCCACATAGATTAACGTCAGTTCGATATAGGAATAAACCACAAAGACACTAAAACACAAAGTAGCACAAGGGATTAAAGATTAAATCTTTAACGCTGTAAAAAAGAAATAAACTGCTGATTTTCGCTGACTGCATAACGCAGATCATCTCTAATTTTTCAAAGAGATGATAAATCATATTCCTGCTTCGTGCCTTTGTGTCTTGGTGG
>CAZMCH010000152.1:0-6665 GCA_964564735.1 uncultured bacterium | reverse complement strand
CCATACATGAACCATAGCGATTGAACTGCCTGATAAAAATTATTTGGCGGATTTTCTGGTATATCAATGATATTATCAAGAATTTTTTGGTAATGCCTTTTTTGTTCGCCTGATGAATCATTTATAAGTATTTTCAATAGATCGATATGCCTTAAATGCCAGATTTCAGTAGCATCAAGACATATTAACATACTTTTAAGCAAATCAATGCCTTTATCGTCAAGATCATTCCTTGATAATCTGTCTTCTATTTCCTTTCTTAATCCATTATAGCCTGTTTTGAGAACCTTATCAAAGCCTAGTGTTAGATGGCTTGTGCTTCCTCCTTTATGTATTGGAGTAACATGATAGGGTGCTTCTCTATATGTTGCCGAACCAATTATTAATTCGTCAGGTAATATTCGCAATGGTGCGCTTTGGGCAATGAGTCTAATTGATTGTGCATATTTCATCTCTTCAGAGAGATTGTCAATATTAACGTGATCTTCTAGTTTTATATCTGCGTTGACCATTTGTCTGCCGAATTCCCCGCTTAATCCACGTTTTGCAAGGGAATGAGTTTTGTCTGAAAGCCTTTTGGGTGGTTCAATAGGAGTCGATATATTTAGTTTTTCTACCAATGGCATGGTTAAATCTCCTTTTGCATTAACCTTTTCTATATTCAAATCATGTATTCGTTATAATATCAGATTCAAATATGGTAATCAATAACAAATCTTGATCCATAAAATAAAAAAGCCATTTAAAATGTATGATACATATTATTGCATTGATCTAACTGGTCTTTTCAGTTAATATATAGCATAATCTCATGAATAATAGATAAAAAACTTGATTATGGAGGAAATAGATATGCCAATTTTGACTGCGAATCAGTTAATAAATATTGGTTCTGACATATTTAATGCAATGGGTGTTCCATCGGAGGAGGCAATAAGAGTTAGTGAATCTCTGGTTGGCTCAAATCTTGTTGGTCATGATTCGCATGGAGTTATCAGAATCCCTCAATATGTCAAATTAATAAAAAACGGAAATATCATCCCCGGGGCAAAAATGCAAATAGTAAAAGAAACGCCTAGTTCTGCTGTTATAGACGGTAATTGGGGGTTTGGACAGGTTCTTGGAAAAAAAGCAATGGAGATAGCTATAGAAAAGGCAAGAAGCAAGTCTGTTTCAACGGTTACTATGAGGCAATCAAACCATATAGCGCGTCTTGGTGAATATCCCGCAATTGCGGTAGAAAATGACATGATCGGCATGACAACCGTTAACAATCATGGTTCTGCACAATATATGCCACCTTGGGGCGGTATTGAGAGAAGACTTTCACCAAATCCGCTTTCAGTAGGCGTTCCATCTTCAAAATATCCTCATGTTGTCCTTGATTTAACAACTGCGGTAGTTGCAGAAGGAAAAGTCCGTGTTAAACTCAACAGAGGCGAGAAATTGCCAGAGGGCTGGATTATCGATTCAGAAGGCAATCCAACAACCGATCCAAAAGACCTATATGGACCTCCTCCGGGTGCAATATTACCATTTGGAGGAATTGCAGGACATAAAGGCTTTGGGCTTGGATTCATGGTTGATGTCCTTTCTGGTGCGCTCAGTGGCGCCGGATGTAGTCGGGTTAATGCAGATAAATTTGGAAATGCAGTTTTTATAACTGTTATCAATGTTTCAGACTTTGTTCCAATTGAAGAATTCAAAAGTAATGTAGATGAATTAATAGATTATCTAAAAACATCAAAAAAGATGAAAGGCGTTGATGAATTATATTATCCCGGTGAAATTGAGGCAAAAGAGAAAGAGAAAAGACTAAAAAATGGCATTTATGTTGAAGATGAAACATGGAATCAAATTGTCGATTCAGCAAAAGAAGTCGGGTTAGATACGAATGAACCAAATTTTAAACCAATTAGATAAAGACAGGCATAAAGCCTGTCTTTATAAATATTCATATTAGATTTTTTTATGGCAGAACCACCAATCATAACATTCTATTTCACCTGTTTTTGCGGTTTCAAGACGTTCTGCAGCTCCTTGTGCTGAATTTGGTGGAGGAATTATGGCTCTATCGCCGATAAGTTCATTATTTGGCCATCCTGCTGGCAAGGCGACTTTCTTTTCATCGGCAGTCTGGAGAGCTTTGACTAATCTTACGATTTCATCCATATTGCGCCCGACATTCATTGGGTAATACAGTATCGCTCTGATAATTCCCTCTGTATCAATTATAAATACTGCTCTTACTGTCTGGCTTCCTGATGCAACTGCATGAAGCATACCATAAAGAGCGCCGATCTTGCCTGTATTATCAGCTATTATAGGGAATGGGATTTCTACACCGATCTTCTCTTTGATCCATTCTTCCCATTTTATATGAGAGAAAATCTGATCAATAGAAAGACCTATAAGCTCGGTATTTAGCGACTTAAATTGATCATTTCTTTTGGCAAATGCCACAAACTCTGTTGTGCAGACGGGAGTATAATCGGCTGGATGTGAAAATAAGACAATCCATTTTCCCTTATAATCGGCAGGGAAATTAATAGGTCCTTTGGTTGTTTGAGCTGAAAATTCTGGTGCTTTGTCTCCAATTAAAGGCATTGTTTTGGTTTCTTCCATGTTTTCCTCCTTACATTATTCAGGATTAGAGTTTTAGCGACAATTTAATTTATATTATAATGGGCAACATTAACAAAATTGGGAGGGCTATTAAATTAAAACAACCAAGATAGTTTTATTATTCCCAAACTAATTATTTCAGGTAAAGGTCTATTGCTCTTTTGGCATCGGTCTTGAAAGGCAAATTTACTTTACAGCCAGTTCTTGCTGATTCATAAGACGCAAATATCATTTCCATAACAACTCTTGCATCTTCGCCTGTTTCTATAGGTTCTTTGTCATTTTTCACACAATCAACGAAATGCTCCATCTCTTGTGGGAAGCCATAATTCCATGCTTCTTCATATATCGTAAATGACCAGCCTTTTGTTGAACCAGCTTTTTCGACAGCGTATCCGTATCCTGTATCGCTGTATGTCAGAATTGAGTTTCCTCTCAACAGATTCGCATAGGCAACGCCTTCTGATCCATAAACTTCTGCTTGATCGTCCATTCCGCCCTTTTTTGCCCAGCTTTCTTCTGCAAGGCAAGTAACTCCATTCTTGAATTTTACGATTACAAGGCTATTATCGTCACCTTTCGTCTTATCTTTATGGACATAAGTTCCCATATCTGCATAGACGCTTTCAACTTCGGGTTTTCCTAGCATCCATCTGAAAAATTCAAACGCATGACAACCCATATCAAGAACAACTCCGCCACCAGATAGCTCAACATCCCAAAACCAAGGAGAATGAGGTCCGTCATGCTTCTCACATTGTTTTATCATATAAACATCGCCAAGCGCACCTTCATCAACAAGTTGCTTTAGCCTAACGTATTTTGGTGTAAAGCATAATTCCTCAGCATACATGAGTTTTACTTTCTCTTTTTTACATGTATCAATCATTAAATCAGCTTCCATGAGATTCATACAAAGTGGCTTTTCGCATACGATATGCTTACCTGCCTTTGCAGAATCAACGGTAATTTGCGCATGAAGATAATTTGGCGCACCAATTATAATCATGTCAATCTCGTCCATTTCAAGCATTTTTTTGTAATCTGTAAAATAATGTGGGATACTATGATGTTTGGCAAATGTTCTGACATGCTCTTCTGTCTTTGAAGCAACAGCTATAATCTCTGCATCAGCGACCCTTTTTAGTGATTCTGCATGTATTGTGCTTACAAATTGTGAACCAATAAGACCTATTCTAACCTTATCCATATTCAATACCTCCTTTTATTTTGTTATAAGAGAATTTATTTGTATGTTTATCAATGAATATGATTTATCGACAAGCTTTTTGTTCTGTGTAAAAATCAAGATATGACATTAATTTAACGCCAATGGATTGAGCATACTCTATCATTGCACGAGTGATAGACATATCTGGGTCTTCTTTGATTGATGACCAGTCGTGCTGTGCATATCCCCAGACGAGATTGTTTTTGGCAATATGATCGAGATTCTTCTTTAATTCGCTGAGATAGCCTTCACGATTAGCCCAACCGATCTGATCTCTCATTATGCAATCTTGCCAACCCTGAATGGGACATTCCAAAATATCGCCAAAGCCTTGAGTATCATACCAAAACGGCTGAACTTTGAATGTTACAGGTTGCCAGTCAAACTGATTACGCCCAAATGTGCGGACAAATCTAATCCCAAGTTCGTGCAGTATTTCAAGAATATCTGGTCTGTCTGATAAGCCTCTGTAATAGCAATATGGTCCTGTCAAGCCGATACAATCAACGTCTAGGAGTTGTTTCATTAGCTCAATGGGCTTTCGGACTTCTTCACGTATTTGCTCAAGTGTCCCGCCTCTAAACATGGTCATGCCTTGATCATTTTCCTGAAAGACAGTCTTTAGCAAAACATGGGAATATGTATGCTGTTGCAGATCGAATAAATCGCTATATTCCGCTTTTATTCTCTTAAATTCATCTAAGTTATTCTCAAGCGTCCTGCCACAGATAAACAGCGTGCATGGTGCGTTTAGCTCTCTATGCAATTTGCTTGCTGTTTTAAGAAAATGCTCTGTTGCCTTGCTATTTGGGTCTTGCGTCTCTACGTCGTAACCGATTAGTAATGTTGCCAAGTTTTCATCTCCTTATTTAAGGTGAGTTCGACGTAAAAAATTGTATTTGCCACCAAGACACAAAGGCACAAAGCAAGAAATAAGATTGAAGATTTTTAACGTTGCAAAAAAGGAATAGACCACTGATTTTCGCTGACTGTGTAACGCTGATTATCTCTGATTTTTTAAACAGATGAAATCAGATGATAGACTATTGAAAATAAATGGTTTTCTTGCAAAAATGCAATTTAAAGATTTAATCTTTAATCCCTTGTGATGCTTTGTGTTTTAGTGCCTTTGTGGTTCATTCTTATATCGAACTGACGTTATTTATCTTTGTTATACAGGTCAGGTCTTGCGTTTTTTATTCTTTGGATAATGCCAGATGTCCCTTCCGAACCTATTGCATAGGAACGATTCGCCAATTTTTTGCATCTTCACATCTCTCAAGATCTTCCTTCAATTTATTCATTGCATATCATATATCTTTTCAGATTATTTATTGTATAACTTTATTAAAAGCCCCTAAAGCCTCATCATAATTGCCTTTCCATAAAGCTGTTACGCCCCGCCAATAGCTTTCATTTCCGAGACAGCCCCATGAAAATTTATTTATTATCTGACAATGCAAATCTGATGCAGATATGAATTTTGATCGTTCCCTTGCTGATGTTTCATTTACAAGCCTATTTGCCACTAATGACAATCTTTCAATTATAAGTTCTGCAGTCTTTTCGCCAAGCTCCTTTGATGCGTGTATGCGTGGGTCTTCTCCGCCAACTCCGTCCATTTGTATATCAGGAGCTTCCGCTTCGTTCATGTCAACAAGATCAGGAAACAGGTATTGCGTCAATGAAGTTTCCCATTTTGCCGCATGATCGCCACGATAGCCTTCGTCTGCAACGACTTCATATTCAGGCAAAGCGTATATTGACAATCCTGTCTGATACATAACCTCTAGCGCAGATTTTTTTATGTGATAGACTTGCTCTATTCCATAATGCCCTGTCAATGCAATTGCAACCTTGAAACCAACATGCGCCATTTGTTGAAATATTGCTACTGCAAGATCATGAACCATTTCCTCAGACATCCTGACTGTCCAAGGATGTGGCATCCCACCAATGGGCCAATATGTTGCAGGTGTTACAATTCCTCCGCTTTTTTCAGCAGAACGAAGGCACAAAGCCCTTGCCTTAATCGTGTCAAGCCCTAATGGATTATGATAGCCATGCCATTCAAGACTCCCAAAAGGCACATATACTACTGGAAATTCATTGACTCTTTTCTCCATATCACGGGGTCTGAGTTTTTCCCATCTGACTTCTGACATAATTACTCCTTTTTTGTCATACTTAAAATCCCTCTAAATCTCCCTTTGGCAAAGGGAGACTTTTGTGGTTTTACTTTTTATTTCCAAAACGTTCATAATGCACAAATTTATCTGGATCAAGCCTAACAGAATGCTTTGGTGATTCGCTAATATATCCTGCTCTGACAATACATACAGGATCATAATTATCTGGAATTGAAAAGATCGCCCTTAATTTATCCCTATCTTTTTTTGTCTCAAGAGGGGCATTTATAAAATGTGTGCCTATATTTAATGCGGTTGCAGATAATAAGATATGCTCAATAAATCCGCCCATGCCTAATAATTCCCATGTTTCTCTATTTTCTCCGGGCGATCTCTTTTGTGTATTCATCAAAACAATGATAATGAGTGGGGCGTGTTTTATGAGTTGCACAAACTTTTTTGTACCGATCTTTCCAAAGCCTATTTTCCCAAGAAAAGAAAAATGTCTTGCATTATTTAGCAATGGCTTGAGTTTAGTCTTATCTTTTATGAAGCTTGGCACGTCAAGATGATCATCAATCATAACTCCATCTTGGCGTTTTTGCCATTCCTCTTGTGAAAGACTCATCCATTTGCTAACATCATCCAAGAAATGAGGATCGCCCATTTGATTAGACATA
>CAZMCH010000151.1:0-6897 GCA_964564735.1 uncultured bacterium | reverse complement strand
TTGCCTAGTGGGAAACATACATTGCAACTAAATTTCTATGATAATAAAGGCGTTCTAGTTAAATCAGAAAAAATTGATAATATTGAGATAAAAAGTGGCAAATTTACATTTTTAAATTACCGAACCTATAAGTAAATATTAATGAAATCGTCTCAATATTTCTGTCCTAAATTCCCATAAAAAAGATTTTTCTCTACACTCAAAATGACAACGAAATATCACCCCTAAACAAGGAGAAACTTAATGTCTTGTAATACCATTCATTTCGGGATATTTTTTGCTTCATTATTCCTGTTATTTTCATTTATTATGTTTTCAAAGCTATCATTTGCCGATATGATGGCAGATTCTCCAGTGAAGTTTCCAGAGCAAGGCGCATTGCCCTCTAAATATCCACCTGATTTAAATACAAAGTCGGAAGATTCAGAAGCAGAATACTATATTTTTGGCACACCCCAGAGATCATTAGAACAGATTACAGCCATTCAGGCAGAGATGCCTAATGGAAGATTTTCTGACCCTCCACAAGACTGGGCTAATTTGAAAAGAACTAGAAAAATCTTGACTGAAGGTGGGACACTCAGGTTTTTGGCTGTAGGCGATAGCATAGTAAATGATACAATGCGGTCTGGGTGGATAACAAAACTCGGTGAAGCGTATCCAAAAGCTGATATTAAAGCGACTGTTTATGTTCGTGGCGGAGGTGGATGCCAGCACTATAAAGAGGAAGATAGAGTTGCAAAATATATCGTTCCACGCAATCCTGATCTTGTATTTATAGGTGGAATAAGCCAAAAAGATATAGCCAGTATTCGTGAGGTTATTCATCAATTACGCAGTGCCTTACCTAATGTTGAGATCCTTTTGGCTACTGGAACTTTTGGCACAGCAGACCCAAGATCACCAGAGGAATTAGCAAAAGCCCCTCATTCCGGAACGGGAGCCTATGGAAAGGCTTTGAAAAAATTGGCAGAAGATGAGAAATGCGCCTATTTGGACATGACTACGCCTTGGGCTGAATATATATGTTCTTCTGGCTTACATCCGCATATATTTTATCGTGATGTCGTCCATGCCAACGAATACGGAGAACAGATATTATCAAAAATTATGATGGAATTTTGGAAAAATCCTGATAGTGAAAAATAGGAATTTATGGGAGATTATAAATGACAAAAACAAAAGTCAGCATGGATAATTGTGGATTTGAGACAATAATTGAGGCGATAACAACAGATGAGGGAATGACAAAATTAACTATAAATAGCAGATGCCAGAGTATACAAAAAATAGCACAGGAATTAGATGAGATCGATCCATTTCAGATCATTGGACGACCAGTTTGTGAGTGTTTAATATATAAGATTGCAAACGGTTATTTGAGGCATACCGCTTGCCTTGTCCCACCAGCAATTATAAGAACTATCGAAGTCGAAGCAGGGATGGCACTCGCAGGCGACTCATCTGTTAAGATTGAAAGATAATATCTGTTCATATCTTGCCAAAAAAAGGAACGCTTTATGGATTATATATTAACGGTAGATCAAGGAACAACTGGAACGACAGTTTTGCTGATAGATCAAAATGGCAAAATTGCTGATAAAGGCTATCGTGAAATAACGCAATATTATCCTAAACCGGGCTGGGTTGAGCATGACCCTGATGAGATATGGCAGAGCGCAGTTTTAACTGCGGAATCTCTTTTGACATCAAAGAATCTCAAACATGGTCAAATAGCTGGAGTTGGAATCACAAATCAGCGTGAAACGACTATAATATGGGATAAGCGAACTGGAAAACCTGTTTATAACGCAATAGTCTGGCAATGCAGACGAACTGCGGATATTTGTAATAATATGCGCGAAGCAGGTCTGACAGAAATGATAAAGCAAAAAACAGGGCTTGTCATTGACCCATATTTTTCAGCAACAAAGATTGCATGGTTACTTGATAACATTAGAGGATTAAGAAATTCCGCAGAAAACGGGCATTTACTCTTTGGAAATATTGATACATGGCTTTTGTGGAAATTAACAGGAGGAAAAATTCACGCAACTGATTATACAAACGCATCAAGAACCATGATATTCAATATACATACTCTAAAATGGGATGATGAGATATTATCTGAAATGAATATACCCAAATCAATGCTTCCAGACGTTTTGCCTTCATCGGGGCTTTTTGGTAGAATTAGCTATGGAAATTCAATATTAAATGATGTTCCCATTGCTGGGGATGCTGGTGATCAACAATCCGCCTTATTTGGTCAAGCTTGCTTTGATAACGGTGATGTTAAAAATACCTATGGAACTGGATGTTTTCTAATTATGAATACTGGAAACAAGCCCGTATTTTCAAAGAATGGTCTTCTAACGACTTTGGCTTGTGATATTTCCGAAAGCCCTGTTTATGCACTTGAGGGAAGTGTTTTTATCGCTGGTGCTGCTGTGCAATGGTTAAGAGACGGATTAAAAATTATAAGCTCTGCATCAGAAACAGAACATTTAGCAATCAGCGTTCCAGATACAGGCGGGGTTTATGTTGTTCCTGCATTTACAGGTCTTGGCGCTCCATATTGGGATGCAGATGCCAGAGGAACGATAGTTGGTATAACAAGAGGAACGATGCGAGAACATCTAATACGAGCAACTCTTGAATCGATAGCATACCAGACTGCTGATGTGATAGATGCCATGTGTTCTGATTCGGGTTATAGAATAAAAAGGCTTCGTGTTGATGGTGGGGCAACTGCAAATGATTTTCTCATGCAATTTCAAAGTGATATACTCGATATTGAGGTTGAGCGCCCTGAAATAAAAGAAACAACTGCTTTGGGAGCTGCATTTCTAGCAGGATTGGCGGTTGGATTCTGGAAAGATAAATCAGAGATTGAGGCGTGTAGAAAGTCCGAAGGAATTTTTATACCAAAAATCAATCCTGAAAAAAGAGAAGAGCTAATAACTGGATGGAAAAAAGCCGTCCAAAAAGCAAGGAACAATTATGCAAATACTTAATCTTGAAAAAGGTATGTTTTTTCAGATGGGAAAAGGACAAAATTGGCGTATTATTCATCCAGACATGGGGGCAAAACAAATAACACTCAATCATGGTTTACATGCACCGGGACAGGAATTTACACAACACATTCACGGCGAAACAGAAGACCTTATTGTTTCTCTTGAAGTTGGTGGTTCAATGCGTCAGGGGGACATCTATACTCCGTTTAGTGCAGGTGATGCTCTATTTGTTCCTGCAAATGAAGTTCATGGCACAAAAAATACAACTAATAGGATGGCAAGGGTTATGAGTTTCCAATCTCCGCCTGATATGGCTTTATATCGTGGTGAGAGAGATGTCAAAGAAATACCCAAGCCCAAAGAAGGACATATCAGCGGAATTCAAATAATCAAAATGGATCAAGCAGGTCCCGTTTTTGGCAAACCCGGCGATTGGCGGAATGTAATTTCAAAAGAAAAAGGCTCAAAGCATTTAGCAATGGATTATATAAAGCTATATCCCAATGATGAATTTGAACATGAACCATTGGAAACAGAATCAGTTTATGTTCTTACTGTTGGAAAAGCTGATGTATCATATAATAATCAATATTACAATATAAAGTCTCATGATGTTCTTTTTCTCAAATCGGGTGATACTTTTCATCTAAGAAATAGTGGCGCAGGTCCTACAAAAATAGTATTTTGTTGGGCTTTGCTATAAAATTGAGGAGGAGAGCAACTCAATGCCAATACCGTCTTTTTGGAAGACAATTGAAGATAGATATAAATCTCAATTATCACATCAGTTTATTCTTTATCATAATATAAACGACATCATATATGATGATGTGTATGGCTATCTTTTTACCGTTGATTATTTGATGGAAAGAATGAATTATATGGGATGTGATGCAGTTTTGTATTACACTCGTTCAGAGGGTCTCCTCTTTCCGAATATCGCCCTTAGAAATGCACAACAATCCGCACTTAAATTTACACGAGTTGAGGAAATAGAGCCTTTACCAGTTCCACCAGAAGGTTTGAAGGAATATCCAATCAAAAATATTAACGCAGGCTTAAAAAATGTTGGGCAAGAAAGAAAGATCGTTGATCCACATGAGATGATGGCAATGATTGAAAACTTTTTTAGACAAGGTATGGGCAATTTAAGGGTTGGTTTTCTTGTTTGTGATATAGAAAAATTACTCCCAAATCAAAGAACTGTTCCATTATCAGAACAAAAGATTATTGATATAGAAACATGGCAAAGATGGGCTTATGACCTTCAATTCAGGGCAAGAGGACATATAATTCTTCTTCTTACAGAAAATTTGTCTAATGTTACTCCAGAACTTATCCTAAATGACAGAACACAGACTTTTCCTGTTCGTATAGATATGCCAACCTATCAGGAAAGGCTTGCATATATAAGGCATTTGTTATATCTTCCCGAAGCAGAGGGCGAGGAAGGCAAATATAAACTTGGCTTGCCAGAAAAAGTGCTTTCAGAAGATTTCGCAATGCAAACTCACGGTCTTAATTTGCTAGATATTCTGAATTTATGGGTATCAAGTAAATCTCAGAAAAATATAGTTACTTTCCAAATGGTTGTTCAACAAAATAGAGAAGCAATTAGAAAACGTAGTCATGGACGGCTAGAATTAGTCTATGGTAACCATGGCATTGAATCGATAGGCGGACTTGATCATATAATTAATTATATGGGAAATGTCATAAATGCCCTAAAAAATTGGGACATAAAGACTGTTCCAAAGGGAATTTTGATGGTTGGTCCTCCCGGCACAGGAAAAACAGAGCTGATTAATGCACTCGGAAAAGATATGGGAATACATATAGTCAGACTCACTGGCTTACGTGGAACAGACCCAACCACTCATAGCATTTGGGACTTACACAGAGCTTTGGAGATCATTCGTTCTCTTACTCCTGTTATAGTATTTATAGATGATATTGATAAATTTACATATACAGAGACTGATGAAAATGAAAGAAGGATAATGGATCAACTCCTAAATGATCTTGTGGTGTTTATGAGTAATCCAAACCTTTATGGTAGAGTGCTTTGGGTTTCTGCAAGTAATAGACCCGATCTTATACATCCCGAATTTCGAAAACAAGGGAGATTTGATGATGTAGTTCCATTTCCTTTGCCTAATATCAGGGCAAGAGAAGACATACTAAGAAGATTATTTCCCAAAAATAACATACCATTTGACGAAG
Source organism: uncultured bacterium (assembly GCA_964564735.1). GTDB lineage: Bacteria > Poribacteria > DTPJ01 > DTPJ01 > DTPJ01 > CAZMCH01. Next base: position 1,654 of record CAZMCH010000151.1, on the reverse strand, counting down.
GGGTAAATTTCTCGGACATATCTACAAGGACAGAAAGATGCACCGGTGGCGATTTGCAATTGATAATGATGAGGAGTTTTCAAAATGCACGTATGAATAATCGTGATATAGTGCTTCATCAGGATTTGATTAAATCTGTTGAGGAATTTGTGCATCCTCGAGACCAGAATATGGATGAATACTTAATGCTTATAGCTTTAAGAGAAGCTAGTTTACTATCTCTAATACCTCAACCATTACCTCTTGGACTTCAAGAACGAATCATAGAAAATAATAAGCTAAATAAAACAAAGATAAATCAAAGAATTCGAGAACTAGAAACTGCATTAGGGATAATTGTAAAGAAATAAAATTTTCTATGCCTTATTTAAATCATACTTAAAGTCTAAACATTTAAAGTTACATTTTTGCAAAAGTAATATCTTGAAATTCTTTTATTCGTAATGTTTTATCATCTTTTTTCATCTCTTTGAAAAATCAACGGTCTATTTCTTTTTTCCGCTTGACAATCACACCCATATTTGTTATAATATACTTAACATAAGTTAAGTATATTTGATCTAAAACAAGGTAAAAAAATGAATAAGAATGACGAATTAATAAGGGCATTTATTGCTATTGAGTTACCAGAAGAGATTCACGAAGGCTTAAAAAAACTGCAAAACGAACTCAAAGACCGCATGCGCGATGTTAGATGGACAAAATACGGAAATGTTCATTTAACGCTGAAATTTCTCGGTGATACAGAAACGAAAAAGATTGATGCCATAGGTAAAACGCTTCAAGACATCGCTGATAGCTTTTCGCCTTTTGTGATTAGCCTTGCTGGTATAGGGGCTTTTCCTAATTCACGTAAGCCAAGCGTTATATGGACAGGCATAAATAAAGGCATTAATGAAACAATCAGCCTAGCTAATCAGATTGAAAAAGCTATGGAAAAATTCGGCTTTGAGAGAGAAAAAAGGTCATTCAAGCCCCATCTGACAATAGGACGTGTCAGGGAAATCAAATATCCATCTGAACTAAAAGCCACGCTTGATAATTCAAATATAGGAGAGATCGGGAAGTTCACTGCTGACAGAATAAGCCTTATAAAAAGCCAATTGGACCCTGCAGGTTCAATATACACAACGCTGTTTGAAGCGTCATTCAAAACGGAGTAAGGCAATGCGTAATCTTTTAATAACGGGTGGCGCAGGATTTATCGGTAGCAACTTCGTCCAATACTGGATCAGTAATTATCCCGATGATAAAATCATTGTGCTTGATGCCCTTACTTATGCTGGCAACCTTGAGAATCTTGCGCCAATAGCAAATCATATTAATTATAGCTTTGTTAAAGGTGATATTCGTGATTTTGGGCTTGTAACAAAACTGCTTGCGGAAAATGATATTGATATAGTCGTCCATTTTGCTGCTGAATCCCATGTTGATAGATCGATATTGGGTCCACAAAAATTTATTGAGACGAACATAAATGGGACTTTTAATTTATTGGAAAGTGTCCGTAAGTGCTGGGAAAAAGATTCTAATAAGCGATTTATACACATTTCAACAGATGAGGTTTATGGCTCTCTGGATTTTGATGATCCAGCGTTTACAGAGGAATCACAATACAAGCCAAATAGCCCTTATTCCGCAAGTAAGGCAGGAA
>CAZMCH010000150.1:0-6941 GCA_964564735.1 uncultured bacterium | reverse complement strand
GTAATAGTTCTTCATTTGCTTTGGCAAGTTGTGCAGTTCGTTCATTTACCTTTATTTCAAGATCATCCTTCATTTTTTGTAGCTGAAGTTCAGCGTTTTTCTTTTCAGTTACGTCCTGTATATGAACAAGATAGCTATCCAAATAACCTTTGCTATATAGCCCCAATGGGGAGATTAATATATTGACATATATACTAGATTTAAGATCAAGCTTTGTTTCATATGCAATTATATTTCCCTTATTCAATCTCTCCTTTGCATTATTTGGTATATTAGGATCATCAAATAAGTTACCAAGTTCTGAGGCTCTGGAGATTTTATATATACTCAGACAGGCTTTATTAGCGTCTATTGCCTTACCGAATTGATCATATACAGCAATTCCAATTGGTGATTCCTGATATATACTCCTGAATCGTTCCTCACTTTCTTTCAAAGACTCTTCGGTTTTAGCCAATTTTTTTTCGGTTTCAATTTGAGCAACAACTTGATTAACTGATATTGGCACAAGATCAATGAAATTAATATCTTTAATCAAATAATCTCTTGCCTTTAATTTCATCATCTCAACTGCGACTCTCTCGTCACCATGACCAGTCATAATGACAAAGGGTATTTCCAAATTTTGCATGGCAAGAGCCTCAATTACTTGCTTTCCGTTCATATCAGACAAATGATAATCTAATAATAAAAGCAAATATTCCATATTGGCAATCTTTTCAATTGCTTCTTTGCCAGTTAAAGTTATATCAGTTTGAAATCCTGACTTTTGAAGTGTTTTTGAGATCAGATTACACAGAATTTCATCATCTTCAACAACAAGTATCTTATATAAGCCTGATCTTTCAGCTTGCATTATAACTCTCTCCAGACGACATTCTTGGCACTTCAACAACCATAATAAAAAGCCCTAATCTTTTAATTGCATCGATAAATTTATCATAATCAACGGGTTTGGTAATATAAACATTGCATCCCAATTCATAACATTTTTCTACTTCTATAGGATTATCGGTTGTTGTTACCATTATAGTTGGTATCTTTTTTAGCTCATCATCTTGTTTTATTTGCTTTAAAACTTCGATTCCATCAATTTCGGGCATATTGATATCTAAAAGCATGAGATATGGAACACCTTTCTTCCTATGTTGTCCATCTCCTCGCTGAAAAAGAAAGTCAAGAACTTCCTTTCCATTTTTGAAATGTATAATCTCATTTCCAATGCCTGAACGTTTCAGATTTTTGTTTATCAGAAGGGCATGACCATCGTCGTCTTCTGTAATAATTATAACCATATCTTCATCCATCTTTCAGTTTCTGGATATTTAAACGCCCTGAGTATCTGAAAGCGGATTTTCAGATTCCAATGACGCAAAATTTGTAGATACCAGATTTCTCCCTCTTGGTAATGAAACAAAAAACTTACTTCCTTCGCCATGCTTGGATTCGACCCATATTTTTCCATTATGGCGTTCTATTATCTTGCGCACTATATTTAGTCCCAAACCTTCACCCTGAGTTGATGACGGATTAAGACGATAAAACATATCAAATATTTTTTCATGATATTCAGGTGCGATGCCTATTCCATTATCTTCAACGCAATATATGGATTTTCCATTTTCATTCCACCCATAGATATTTATTTTTCCTTTCCTGTTTGGATCAAGATATTTTAGCGCGTTATTTAGTAAATTAGAAAATACTTGATTTATTTGGTTTTCATCACCAAAACATGAAGGTAGATCGCCAACCTCAACTATTGTATTGGTTTGTTGTATTTGATATTCAGAAGTGCAAATCACATCCGAAATTATTTTATTCATATCTATCTCATCAATATTAAGTGTAGCACGTCCAAGCCTTGAGATCCGCAATAAACCAGATAATAGAGAATCTATTTTAGATACACTTACAAGTATATATTCTAGCATATCTGGAATATCATTATTAAGTATTGGAGAGATTTCATCAATAATATCCGATCGTTCACCTTTTTTGGCAATGATGGATTTCATTTGATTTATAGAATCCGCAAGCTCATTACTAAAGCCTTGTATATTTACCAAAGGGGAGCGCAAGTCATGTGAAACGATCCTTATTACTTGCTCTAGTTCCTTATTTTTGTGCATCAATTCACTGCTAAGATGCTTTTGTGTTTCTATTGCCTGTTTTTGATCGGTAATATCCCTTATAACAACAATAATCCCATTGGGAATATCTCTTGAATCCTTCATAAGCGTAAGGTCTATTAGAACCTCAATCTTTTTGCCATCATAAGTTTGAGCAGAACACTCAACATTTGAGGCATGACCATTTTCTAAACATTTCTTTATAGCAGATGAAACTTTGATAACATCTTCATTAGCAACAAAATTGGCTGGTGATTTGCCTATTACATCTGAACTGAATCCAAAAGTCTCCGTAAAACCTTTATTAAAGCGATTTATTTTGCCATCAAGATCGGTTATCGCTATTGCTATAACAACTGCATCCATTATGCTTTTTACTGTATCTGTATTTCCCTTCGCAATTGCCAATGCAGTCTGCGCCCTTATTTTGCTTTCTTTTATTCGTTTAAGCTCGGTAATATCGACAAAAGAAGTAACTATACATATCGGGTTATCGTATTCATCAATAACCATGCTTGCAAGTATCTGTATATTAGATAATGAACCATCTTTTTTTTCTATAATTCCTTCATTAATCCATTTACCTCTTTTGAATAGATATTCCAAAGCTTCTTTTGAGCTACTTCCCATCTGCCAATAATCACTGATAAGTTTGTTAAATGCTTCTTTTATATCATCATATTCCCACATACTAAGAAATGACCTGTTAACATAAGTTAAATTTCCTTCTAAGTCAGCGACAGCAATTGCATTTATAGAAGAGGCAAGTATACTTTCTCTGATCTTTAATTCATCAACTATCCTCATATATTCTATATTATCTCTGAAATCCTCTATTATACCTATTATTTTGCCATCTTTATCATAAAGAGGACTTATATTTGAAGTATAATATATCTTTGTTCCATTTCCATGATCTATTTCCATTTTGTATTGAGCATGGTCTTCTCCACCTAGAATGACACTAAGAGGACAATCTGAAGTTTTACACATTGACGTTCCAATTAAGTCATAGCATTTTTTGCCTATTGCTTCATTTTCCATTAAATTAAAGAGATTGCAATATGCCTTATTAACTTCAATGATGTTATAATCTTTGTCAATTACACGTATCCCATTTGTTGTAGATTCAAATATCTGTTTATATTCTGAGTAGTCTAAATCGAGCATAATACTTTGTCCTCTGATTTACGTTTGTTTTTTTAGGTATTTGAAATTATTGGTCAATATCTAATATCGGCAAATCTGTAGTTAGACTTTAGCCAGATACATATTTTCAAAAATATTTCTTGAAAGATTTATGTTTTTATGCAAAAATTCATATTGTATACTGTATTTGTTATATTACATATTATTAAAGGAGTATTTTATGAATCGCATAACAAACAAGTCCTTATTATTTATTTTTGTATGCTTGGCTATGGCTCTAATGATTACTTCCTTTGTTTCTGGAAGACCCTTTCGACTAAAAAAATTGCCAGACGAAGGCAGTAATTTTGGATGCTTAACTTGCCATAAAGACCCTCAAAACTATAAGATAAGAAATCCATTTGGACAAGATTGGGAAAAAATCGCACTTAAATCAGACGATAAATACACAGAAGAACTTGGCAAACTAGATTCTGATGGCGATGGATTTACAAATGCAGAGGAATTTGCCTCAAAAACCAACCCCGGCGATCCTGTATCAAAGCCCGATAAAAAAGCAGATAGTAATGTAATGTCTGTGAATGTTGATCCAAATGAGGAATTGGCAAAGGTTATTGCCAAAGGAAAGGAACTATTTAATGATCCTAAGCTTGGTAAATCCGAAATGAGTTGTAATAGCTGTCATCCTGCTGGTGGAACAACAGGTGGACAAATGATGGGCATGGCTATTCCGAAGGTCAAAGGTGCTGCTGCAACCTTCCCAAAATATAAGCCAATGGCAAAAGGTGTCATTACTTTGCAGCAGATGAATAATATGTGTATTCAAATGATGAAAGGTCAACCGCTTGAACTTGATAGTCCAGAATCTATTGCACTTGCTACTTATGTCACTTCACTCAGTAACGGAACTCCAATCAATGTTGGCAATAAGAAAATTAATGCTGATAGTAAAAAATTAAAAAAATGATGCAAAATTATATTTTGGATATGACTTCATGGAATAACAAAGCTTATGTATGTGTTATTTTATTAGTGATAAACAACTGTCAATAACATTAGAGGAATTTTTTATGAAGGTTCTTGGTATTTATGGAAGTCCACGGAAAAATGGCAATTCTGCTATTCTTCTTGATAAAGCCCTTGATGGAGCAGAATCAGCAGGCGCTGAGATTATAAAGATATATTCTCGTGATCCGAAGATGGTCGGTTGCTTGGAATGCGGAGGTTGTGATAAGACAGGCAAATGCGTTGTTAAGGACGATATGCAGGAAATATATCCGCTTCTTGAATCTGCTCATGCTATTATACTTTCTGTTCCAATCTTTTTTTATAGCGTTCCCGCACAAGCAAAAGCTATAATAGACCGTTGTCAAGCCCTGTGGCGTAAGCGTATGCTAAACAAATCGAAAGAGCAAAGAAGAACTTATGACAGTGGAAAAGGTTATCTTATAGCAGTTGCGGCAACTTCAGGCGAAAAAATATTTGATGGCACAATCCTTGTTGCTAAGTATTTCTATGATGCTTTGGATATGAGCTATGAAGGCGGTTTATTTGTCAGGAAAGTTGATAAAAAAGGTGCTATCATGGAACATCCAGAATTCCTAGAAGAAGCCTACGAGTTAGGTATTAGAATCGTTAATGACAGCAAATAAATTAAAAATCTTAAAAAGGGAGGAAAATAATAATGATTAGTGAAAAAATGCAAAAAGCATTAAATGATCAAATTCAAGCAGAAATGTTTTCGTCTTATCTCTACCTTTCAATGTCCGCTTGTTTTAGCGCTTACAATTTAGATGGAATGGCTCAATGGATGAAAGTTCAATCAAGAGAAGAAAACGGTCATGCAATGAAAATCTATAGCCATTTACTAGAACGTGGTGGAAAGGTTGAACTACAGGCAATCGAAAAACCCCAAACAACATGGGCTACTCCGCTTGATGCTTTCAAAGATACTTATAAACATGAATTATACATAACTGGCAGGATCAACGATCTTGTCAAACTTGCCTATGACGAAGGTGATATTGCCACACTTACATTCTTACAGTGGTTCGTTACAGAGCAAGTTGAAGAAGAAGCAAATGCCTCAAAGATCGTTGCAATGCTTGAAATGATTGGCGAATCCAAAAATGGTCTATTTATGATGGATCATAATTTGGGCAAAAGAGAATAATCTTTCCTGATAATCTATCCTCTCCGCCGATGATGGTGGGGAGGGCTTATTATTTTTTCTACTTTAATCCTATCAACGTTTGAAACATACCACTTCCCGAAGAATATTTTTTCACATCTTTAAATCCGCTTTCCTCTAGTTCGTGGATCGGATTAAATCTTACCATATCCATAAAAGTGGGCAACTCGATAAGAACAACAAGAAAGCCCCATAGACCTATAAAAAGCCTTAAAAAGATACTTGGCGGAACATCCACCTCCAAAATAATAGCCTCTCCATTGGTTTTTAATAGCCTTTTGGCTTCCTGTAATGCTTGTAGTCGGACTTCTCTTGGCATTTCATGTATGACATGGCTAATAAAAACCTTGTCAAATGAATTATCACGGAAAGGTGATTGCAGAATATCGCCATTCACAAAATCAGTTTGACATTTGTATTTCTTGCGTCTTGCACGTTTTAATTGTTCAGAAGACAGATCAATTGCAACAATTTTATTATTATCTTTCGTCTTTTCTGCAATAAAGACAGTAGAGCCACCTGTTCCGCAACACATCTCAAGAATAGTTTCATCACCTCTGAATGAAACTGGATTAATGATAGTTCTTCGTGTTTTGGCTTCACCGCCAAATGGTATTAAAAGCCATTTTATTGTTAAATCATAAAATCTACTAAACAAGAATTCATAAGACCATTTATACCAATTTGTTTTCATACAATATAAGAAACTCCAAAATACTAATGTTTATTACCAGATGAATTCCACCAAGATTCCCTTAGGATTACCATAGAATCGCAATAGAACTGTTTGTGATTTTTCGTCCCATTCCCAATCTGATGTTATCTGTTCAGTTATGTTACAAGCATGTTTTAAGGATACTTTATGAGGTTTTTCTGGCAATTTAGCCCGTATTGTGCATATAGTTTTTTCAATGCTTTCTACTACAAAGGTTAAAGAGTGTTTATCAAACAATTCATTTCGCAAACAACCTGCAGATGCGATAACACAGGGATAATCAGGGCAATAAGCCAGATCATAAAGTAGCCATCGAGAATCTGCATTAATAATCGGGTCTGATATAACCGCAAGTTTGGCATCGAATAGATTTATAAAATTGCCAGATAATATTTTGGGTTCTAAATAATCAACTTCATCCATACCTGCTGATATTACATAGGGACCACGACGAAATGCTAAAACAGGCGATTCTGACCATGAAAGATTAAGCAATTTGAAAGCTTTTTTGGTTTGGGCAATTACGCTAATCCAGCCTTTTGGATCATGCGCAAGATCGGCAGGAGAAGATGAATCAATAATAACCCATCCTTTATCGCAATTATATTTACCATCTGACAGATTACGCCCAAGCCCAAGTAACTCAGTAAGATGATCTTGCGGGCTGTTGTAATCTGCGGCATCCTGATTCCACCATTCACGCACAACATTATAGGAATCACCATTTCCAAAAAGCACAAGAACATGTCTATTT
>CAZMCH010000149.1:0-6946 GCA_964564735.1 uncultured bacterium | reverse complement strand
GATAGAGGAAGCCTTTGGAGATATGAAATCACTTTTTGGCTTTAAGGATGAGGTATAAAAAACTGAGGGTGAATCAGCAGGAAATTAAGCTTGACATACATATCTAACTATGTTATAATTCTACGTTATCAAAATATAAATGCTGAACTTATTCCAAATCTACATTAATAGTGTAGATATAACGAAAGACGGGGGAACCAATACCGATTCGTAAGAATCTTGGGGCGAATATCTGATAAAAGATTAGGGCTACTCAGTCCGAGTCCGACAGCTAACCTCGTAAGCTCATAGCGAGAGAGAACGCCAGAGATTGTTTTTTTTGGTATATTATTACCAGATTATTCATATAGGTTCATGTTCTCTGGCATTTTTTTTCTTATGAAAAGAGTTTTCTCTCTCCGAGCAATAACCTCGGAGGTGATTTGATTGTTTTTCAATCAAAGACTGAAAGCGCACAATTTGATTATTTTGTGTGGGTTTGCTTTTTTAGTTGTTTTCCTGTTTAGTGGCTGTGCAACTTTTCATAACGTTCAATTAAGTGATAGCAGTGAGGTTCAGTTTGGGCTTGCTTCTTGGTATGGAAACAAGTTTCATGGAAAACCTACCTCAAGCGGTGAATATTATGATATGAATGATTTTACAGGCGCACACAGAATATTTCCATTTGGAACTATAGTAAAAGTAACAAACATAAAAAACGGAAGAAGCACTCTTGTAAAAATAAATGATAGAGGACCACAAAAAAGCAGTCGCAAACTTGATATTTCCTATGCTGCCGCCAAAAAAATTGGAATGATAAATGATGGAGTTGCAAGAGTCAAGATAGAGATCGTGGATGATAGATACGCATCCGCTCTTTATGAACAACAAAAGGAATTATGGCAGGCATTTAATTTAGATGCTTGTTTTGGTGAATTATCGGAACCATGTATTGTTCAGGCTTCATTACCTATCGCACAGTTAAGGTTCTTTAGGGAAAACAAATTTCATGAATCAGAATTTCCTAATATTACAAAGGGTATATATGATGAGACTAAGTATCCAAATATAATGATAGCTGGAATTTCTAAATAATCATGAAAGTAAATTGGCAAAGGGGATGTAATATCCCCTTTTATTTTGCCTATGAATACAAATTGGACAAAAAAAATAGCAATAGCTCTTGATGTTCCTGACTTTGATTCAGCAAGGAATTTACTCGATCAATTACAAGAAATAGGTGAACTTTTTAAGGTCGGATCACAACTTTTTACAAGCGTTGGTCCTGAAATAATAAAAGAAATTAAAGATCGAGGAAAAGACATATTTCTTGATCTAAAATTTCATGATATTCCTAATACCGTAGCAAGAGCATCTGAATCTGCAGTAGAACTTGGTGTTAATATATTCAATATTCACATCTCTGGTGGTGTAGAGATGATGAAAACCTCTGCCGAGTCTGTCTATTCGATTTCATCAAAGCTAGGTATCAAAAAGCCTATATTACTTGGTGTTACAATGCTAACGAGTATTGATGAGTCTGAATTCCAAAATGTTTTTAGCACATCAAGAAAACTGGAAGATCAGATAATATATATGGCAAAACTTGCTAAAGATTCTGGGCTTGATGGTGTTGTTGCCTCGCCAAAAGAGATAAAGCAAATCCGTAAAGCCTGTGGTGATGATTTCATAATTCTAACACCGGGTATTAGGCTAGAACAAATAAAAGGTGATGACCAAAAGCGCGTAATGACACCTTCCGAAGCATTCTCAGAAGGGGCTGATTATATTGTTATTGGTCGCCCTGTTTATCAATCCTCCGATCCTGCCAATGTATTTTCGCAAATATTAAGATCAATCAAATAATATCATTTAATAGGGCAAATTAACTGGTGCGTGGGTGTTTGCAGATTGACGACATGCAAAGCATAGTTCTATAACGTTTCTTGCATCTTCTATATTTAATTCTGGTTCTATTTTGTTTATACAACACTGTAGCCAGTTACGTATTTCATCCAGAAACATATTATTCTGAATACGATAAAAGCTTTTATTTCCCTCTTTTGTAAAAATCATGCCTTCAAAGACATTTTTTTGGATACGTATTGCACCTTCCGTTCCAACTAGCTCAACTTCATAATTAGGGAAATTGAAATTCTTGACAGAGAAATATATATCAATAGAAGCAATAACCTTGTTAGCAAATTTCATGATAACCTTGCCATTATCCATGAAAGGGGAATTAGGTGTAAGATAATTGTCATACTCAGCATAAACTCGAATCGCCTCTGAACCTGCAAACCATCTAACGATATCTCCTGCATACCATATAAGAGAAAATTCAGGACCTCCTTGTTTTAGATCCCAATACCAATCACCTGCAGGAAATCCATCAAGACACCCGTGCTGATGGAGGGCATGAATTGATATAAGTTCACCAATTTCCCCTCTTTTATATCGTTGATATGCTTCACGAATACTGCCATCAAAGCGTTCTGTTGTTCCTGATGTTGCGATTATATTATTGTTACGAACTGCCTTCACTATTCGATCTGCTGATTCGATAGTAGTCGCCAGAGGTTTTGCTATATAAATATCAACTCGCATTGGGGCTATCAATTCTACAAAATTTACAATTTCTGTATGTTTAGCACATATACAAACTGCCTGAATCTTTTCTTTTTCGATCATCTCTTTGGCATTGTGATATAGCTTTATTCCATAAGCCAATGCAAATTCTTCGGGTGTTGTGCCGAGAGATATTTTTATCAAATCTTTGTCATAGCCCATATCGCAACAAGCAGATAGTTCTGATTCAGGTATGCTTTTTAATATACTAGCACATGCACTAGGCCAATAGAAACTTTGAAGTCCAACTATACCTGTTTTTATAGCCATTTTTTTGCTCCTTATTTATAATTTTCCGCATTTTGCTTTTTGTGTCAAATTTTTGATTTTATTTAAAGTTTAGCAATAATTTAGGGCAAATACAAACAAATAATTTTATCAGATAGTTTTTATTGCCCTATAAATTAGGACAGATACGATACAAAACTTTCTGAGTTTAAGACATGGGTTCGGACAAAAGAATAACTCCTGTAATAAAATATAGTATTTTCAATAGCTAAAAAATAGTATTACAGGAGTTAATCATGAACGAACAAATCGCCAATAATTTCTGATATATCCAATGCCATGAAAGGTAATCCTGATGATAATTAAAAATGGATTCAGAGAACCGATATGTGTGATAAGCAATTTGCCATTAGAAGAAGCCATAGAGATATACCGATTGGGAATTAAGATAGAAGAGAGTTTTCGTGATATGAAAGTTATATACAGGTATACATAATTTCTTAAACGGAAAGTCAAAATTTTTGGCATTCAGTAATATTGTTTTGCAAAATGTCCAAACTTATGTCTGAATCTCAGAAAAATAGGGCTATTTAATTCTCACTGTCATTCCAGCCCTAGTATTCGATAGGATAAGCTAAGGCTGGAATCCAGTTCGGAAAGTTCATTATAAAATCATGGATTCTAGTCTTCACTGGAATGACAATATCGTTGGCAAAATGAAAAATTAAATAGCCTGATCCATTCTTTATCTTTATTAATTAAAGAGTTTATACTCCAAAGACATTGCGAACATAATCACGACTGCGTCTTATGTTCTCTTGGATTGATCTGGTTATCTTGGTTTGTCCTTCATAGGCAAGTTCAACCGTTATCCAACCTTCATAATTAATCTTTTCAAGAAGGTCACGATATGCAACATAATCTATATCACCATCTCCAAAGTCTTCTGACCAGACTCCGTCTTTGGAATTGCGGAGGTGCATAGCTTTTATGCGACTACCATATTCTTTTGTCAATTCAAATGGATCAACCCCACCACGATAAACCCAGTGTGTATCTATACAAACATTAACAAATTCTGGATCGGTTAAATCGCAGTATGAACGAAATTCACGTGCATTATTGACTATCTCTGGTGTATGGTTATGTAATACTAATGAAATTTCTTTAATTTTCAGACCTTCACCAAGTTTATTAAGATATTCTGCTTGGATTTTTAGCTCATCATCAGTCTTTTCGGCGCCTCCAGCTTTAGAATTAGGATTGACGGTTATTGATGGTGCGCCTAATTCAACTGCAAATTCGGACATCTTTAATATATCCGAAACAGTTGCCATTGCTAAACTTGCCTCATGGAACGTTCCTCCTGAATAAAAAGATGATGGCTTTAGACAAAACTTTTTAAATAACTTATCTGCTTCTTTAGCTTTTTCTTTATTTGCTATTTCAGAAAGATTTGTCTCTGCACCATCGTATCCTGCATTGGATATTTCATTCAGTATATCAGCAAAGCTCTTTTTTTCATTTAATTGCGACCAGACATATAATTGGGTTGATACACCTAATAGTTTCATGGCATTTCTCCTTGTTTATTTTTATACTGTTTTGACATAAATTCAGTAAAAAATATTTTTCACTTTGCTTGCTCAAAACGACAGCAAAGTGTCGCCCAGAACCAAGTGAAGGTTTTTCTTGGATTAATACAAAAAATATAATTTCCTAGACAATAAAAAATTTAGTAAATACAAATTCCTGTGCTGAATCCGTATTAATATAATGCAATTATTTCAACAGGACTATCAACCTTTCCAAGCATTATTAGCTCTTTTTTGGCAGAGAAGTCATTCCATTCATTACCATTTACAAGCACTTTCTTAATTGGCTTCTCCTGTGGATGCCTGAATCTGACATTCACCTTTTCTGGCATATTCCTAGTTGGTGGATTAAGTTTCATTATAATTTTGCCTTCACTGACATTTGAGTCAATCCTGTATCCCATCTCACCGAAATATGTTGATGCCCTCTCTATCTCAACATGCTTTCCATCTTCAAGCCATTCCCTTGGCAGGCACATACCGAGATTTAGCTCATTTCCATTTTCATATATAAACATCAATCTTAGCCAGAAAGTTGATTGTGCTTCGTCAGATGGCTTGAACCAGACGCCGTTATTATCTGCCAATGTCGGCAAAGCATGTTCAACGCAAGCGCATATATCGGGATAAAACGCTGATGTAAAGCCATTAAAATATCCTCTCAGGAAATGTTTTGGTTCATCTCTCCATAGATAAGGAATCGTATGGCAAAGCAAATTTGATTGCATGGAAAATCCGCCTAAACTAAACCAATCACGTTCAAAATCTTCAACGCTGTAACCATATCTGTCAGATATGTAAAGATTATCCTCATAATCTTTAATAATCCATGTTGCCTCATCTGAATGTGGTTCAAGCATCTCTGATCTAATCAAGTGAATAGCCCCCTCGAGAGTCTCTCTCAACCATCCAAAACCTCTACCACGCTGATATAGTCTTGGTGGAAAGTGTGGAACCCATGTTTCATCTCTGAGTTTTACAACTGGACAAAGCACTTTCGATTCTCTGAAGCCTCTTATGAGATCCTCACCGTAATCTTCAGCTTCTTTGAGTAATTTTTTTCCTTCTGGGTGACCAGCATCAATTAATGCTTTCGAAATATTTTTGAATCCCCAATATGTCGGTGCGTTTGTCGCAAGCCAAAAATAGAAATCTCGCACATCCTCAAGTGAACCAGCAGGTAAAAAACCATATTCAAGGACTTTTTTGCCATTTTCATCAAATTTTTTCGTTGACTGACGTTCATTTATGATCCAGTTACAAGCCTTAATGATACTTGGTTTAACACGATTAAGCCATTCCTTATCTCTATGATACCAGTAATGTTCACCCAAGCCCCAAAGCACCCAGCCATGATTCTTATTATATCCTCCACATTCATATCCACCAGCACCGTAATATTGACCTTCAATCGTCGAATACGTCCCCGGAACGCCCACAGTGCCTTGATAATGTATTAGCATTTCTAAACGTTCTTCTGCCTCTTTTTTATATCCTCGTCTATCAAAATCGCTTATACACATAATAGATTCATCAGGAAAAACACCATAAGGAAATGTCCCAACACGAGAAGCATATCTATCAGAATTTGGCTCTCTGTCATCAGTGATAAGCATGTGTGTTACATGCGCTTTGTAAAAATTATTTAATATTTCATTTGGGACTGTTATTTGAGATCCTTTTGCTATCCTATCATTCCAGAATTTTTTGACTCTTGGAAATTCGGATTCATAATCAGCTTTTTTTACTAGCTCAAATTCACTTTCTATAAGAGTGATGAATGGTATTTTAATATATATGCTATGCGATTCCTTACCTGCAAGAGAGATATTATAGGACGAGTTTTCGAGACTTCCTTTACCCATTGTATTAATAAAATATCTCATTCTTTTTGGCTCATAGTTTGTTGCAAAGATAAAACCTTCTTTTATATCAAGAGTTTCTTCTATATTGCATCTTGATGATAATTTTAGAGTTATCTCCTTTGAAGTATCAGCTAGGTTTGTCAGTGTAACTTTTAGCAATAGAATTGTTGGATCATCGCCCTGCATAGGTTCTCCGCTTAATATATCACCATCAAGCAGAGTTGCAAATGCTGATTGCTCATAAGATATATCATCGTCTTCCCATCTAGCATATATCATTGGTAGATAACCGTCTATTCTGTGTCTTTCTGTTGGTTCAACATTTGGAAAGCCAAAGCCATAATGAATCGTTCCACCATCCCATAATAATCTATCAGTATCTTTTCCTCTTGATCGTGTGATGAAATTTTTTGGACAAAAGACATTTCCATTTTGCTCAACAGCGAACTTTTGCCTCCCACCGTCACAACCTAGTGGCATAAATCCACGTGCCTTCTTTTTGGGCATATCGTTCCATGATTTATCATAGGTCTGCTCTGGCAGGTCAAATATTCTGTCATATAGGGTCTTTGGATGATTGGTTTCCCATGTCTTTCGAAATTCTTTATAATCAATATTATCTAATGATTTTGTTATAAGAACGTCTAAATC
>CAZMCH010000148.1:0-7049 GCA_964564735.1 uncultured bacterium | reverse complement strand
ACTGCAGAATTGTTAAAAAATATTCCAATCAAGAAAAGCGAAATTCAAGGCGAACTCGTTACACCAACAGGTGCGGCAATAATAAGCACATTATCAAATGGCTTTGGCTCTATTCCTGATATGATAGTTGAAAAAATTGGATACGGTTCAGGGACAAAGGAGTTTGCTGAACAGCCGAATCTATTACGGATTATACTTGGAGAAACAAAAGATTCGTCCTATGAAACAGATACAATAAACATTGTAGAAACAAACATTGACGATATGTCACCACAAATATATGATTCCCTAATTGATAAATTGCTTGCTCTTGGTGCTGTCGATGTCTATATGACGCCAATAGTTATGAAAAAGAGCAGACCTGCAATTAAATTGACGGTTCTTGTTGATCAAACAAACCTTCAAGCAATATGTAATTGTATGTTAACGGAAACAACAACTATGGGTGTGAGAATCTATGAGACAAGCAGGAGGAAGCTATCACGAGAGATGGTTGAAATAGAAACCGAATACGGCAAAGTCAGTGTAAAGCTAGGAAAAGTTGGTGACGAAGTATTGAAGATATTACCTGAATATGATGATTGTAAGCGTTTATCAGAAGAAAAAAATATTCCTATAATGAAAATACATCAAGCTGTGTTTAGGGCATTTGGTAAATAAAAAAATAAAGACTTGTGCGAATTATTTTTTTGGCTACTTCACTTTGCTCAGTATGACAAAAAAAAGAAATGTTTTATTAATAAACCCATGGATATACGATTTTGCTGCATATGATATGTGGTCAAAACCGCTTGGTTTATTATACATAGGCGGATTGTTAAGAGCCAATGGATATAATGTATCACTCATTAATTGCCTTGATAGGTATCATCCTGAATTATTAAAATACCAAAATCTAACCAAACCAAAGAATAATGAATACGGATGCGGAAAATTTCATAAAGAGATAATCGAAAAACCATCAGTATTGGATCACGTTCCGAGAAAATTCGGCAGATATGGTTTGCCGATTCACATATTCCAGAATGAATTGAATAAGATTGAAAAACCTGACGCTATACTCATTACATCAGGCATGACATACTGGTATCTTGGCGTCTTTGAAGCTGTCAGACAGGCAAGAAGCAGATTCCCAGATGTCCCAATCATACTTGGCGGAACCTATGCAACATTATGCTATGACCATGCGGAAAAATATTCTGGTGCGGATTATGTTGTCTGTGGTGAAGGTGAATATAAAGCACTTGAATTGGTTAATAATCTGTTAGATCATTCTGATCACATTTATCAAATAGAGGATCTGGATTGTCTATCATATCCTGCCTATGATCTACTCACAAGCCAAGAATCCCTTGCAATACTGACATCTAGGGGCTGTCCTATGGGATGCACCTATTGCGCCTCAAAACTTGTCGCTGGAAAATTCAGGCAAAGAAATCCAATAAGAGTTGTTGATGAGATTGAATTTTGGCATAAAAACTATAATACAAAACACTTTGCCTTTTATGATGATGCTTTGCTATTAAATGCAGAAGGACATATCAAGATAATACTTCAAGAAATAATCCAAAGAAAGCTCAATTGTGACTTTCATACGCCAAACGCCATGCACGCTAGATATATTGACGCTGAATTAGCAAGGCTGATGTTTGAGGCAAAATTTAAGACCATAAGGATAAGCCTTGAAACATCAAATATTGACAGACAAAAAGCTATGGGTAATAAGGTAACACCAGAGACGTTCAGGGATGCAGTCAATCATCTCAAATCTGCAGGTTATTCAGGAAAAGATATTGGCGTTTATGTCTTAATATGCCTGCCGGGGCAATCGCTAGACGAAATGATAGAAAGCGTTAGATATGTCTATAAATGTGGCGCAGTCACTAAACTGGCTGTATATTCGCCAATACCCCAAACAGAAGAATGGCAAAAAGCAGTTAAACAATGCGCAATTGATCCAAACACTGATCCACTTCTACATAATGACTCTATCTATCCAATCAGACCTGAAGGAATAACTATTGATGATATTCAAAAAGTTAAGGCATTTGCGCTAGAATGTAACAATATTGTTGCAAAATTCCTCTAAGTCTCCCTTTGGGAAAAGGAGACTTCAATCAAGACCATTATGATAATTTCAACATCTTATCTATTGAGTTCCAAGCCTTAACTCTTATTTCTTCTGGAACAAACACTTCATAAACCATATCTTCAAGCGACCAAAGTATTTTTTCAAGAGTATTTAGTTTCATATTAGGGCAATCAGCCAATTTGGATACAGGATAAAATACCTTATCTGGATTTTCTTTTTTTAATGAGTGTAACAAGCCAATCTCTGTGCCAACAATAAATTCCTTTGCGTCAGATTCTTTTGCAAATTTGAGCATACCACTTGTGCTTAAAGCGACATCTGCAAGCTCAATTACGTCAGAAGTGCATTCAGGATGGACAATCACCTTTGCTAATGGATGCTTTTTTCTCATGCTTTTTATATCCTGCGCAAGTATCCTATGATGTGTAGGGCAATATCCTTGCCAAAGTATCATCTCTCTGCCTGTTTGTTTTGCAACATAATCACCGAGACTTTGATCGGGAATAAATATAATTTTCTCATTTTCAGGGATTGAATTAACAACTTTAATAGCATTAGCAGATGTGCAACAGATGTCAGATTCCGCCTTTATCTCTGCGGTAGAATTGACATAACAGACAACTTTCGCATCAGGATAACGCTTCTTTAATTCCCTGAGTTGCCGAATCGTTATCATATTAGCCATAGGACAGCCAGCGTTTTCATCTGGTATAAGGACTTTTTTATCAGGGCATATTATTTTGGCAGTCTCTGCCATAAAATATACACCGCAGAATACGATAATTTTTGCAGTTGTTTTTGATGCCTGTATTGATAAGCCAAGTGAATCACCAGTGAAATCGGCAATATCCTGCACTTCGCCTATTTGGTAATTATGCGCAAGTATCACTGCATCATGTTCTTTTTTTAGTCTTTGTATTTTCTGAATCATCTCGTCAGACATTATAAATATACCTCAACGTAATCAATTAAAGAAAATAGAACGCAGATTTCACTGATTTATAATCTTTATCCGCTTCATCAGCGTTCTATAAAACTTCTGTTATTAACAAAATTATATCTCAATAGGCTTGCCTGTTTGGCTAGACTTACGTATAGCGGAAATAATCTTTGTGTTTGCGAGTCCATCTTCGCCTGTAACCATCAAATCTTTGTCATTGACAACGCAATCAATGAAATGCTTTATGCTCTCAACAGCAAAGCCCATCTGTCTGCCATGAATTACGGGTGCAACAAACAAATCGGGATTGCTTGCTTTATTGACAGTATAAGTTTTTATAGCATTATGTCCGCTTATATCCATATAAACAGCCCCTTCACTACCAATTATTTCACATTTAAAGTCAATGATTGTTGGTAGTGAGTCTGGAAGTATCCAGCAATTTTCTATTGTAGCGACTCCACCATTTCTGAATTCTAAAATCGCTTGATAGAAATCGGGAGTATCAACGCCCTTCGCTTTTAGCACTTCTGATCTTGATACAGCATAGACTTTGCAGACTTCATCATCAAACATCCAGCGAGTCAAATCAATAACATGACTGCCAACAAACCATATAACCTCAGATTTGGAAGCCCATTTTAGCATCTGTGTAGGGACGAATATTATATCATTAAGCCTTATATACATCATCATCGGCTTGCCAAGATCGCCATTTAATATAGAATTTTTTGCACTCACAAAAGGAGGATTCCATCTATTATGAAAATCCACCATTAGTTTTTGACTGCCCTTTGCAGAAATTATCTTTTCACAGTCTTCAACAGATGTTGCCAAAGGCTTTTCAATTAAAACATGCTTTCCCGCTTTAAGAGCAGAGACAGCGATTTCTGTATGAGCAAAATCAGGAGTCGCAATTGATACAGCCTTTATATCATCTCTTTCAAGGAGTTTATTATAGTCTGTATAATAGCTTTCAGCACCGTATTTTTGTGCGATCTCTTTTGCGCGATCTTCTCTGATGTCGCAAATTGCTTTGAAGTCAACTTCTGTATGTGATGAATATACCTTTGCGTGCATCTCTCCCCAAAGACCTGTTCCTATCAATCCAAAACCATATTTTGACATATTTTTTCACCTTCACTTTGATTTTAGATGATTATAAATCATCATAAATGAATTATGTTTTACGTTTTTGTTTTTTTGCAGCAGGAAAAAGGACATTATTTAATATAAGCCGATAACCCGGCGAGTTTTTATGAAGTTCCACATTTGTAGGAGGATCGCCAACTTTATGCCTGTAATCTTCTGGATCATGCCCACCAAGAAAAGTGAATGTTCCTTGCCCAACTGCACCATGAATGTATTTTGCATAATCACTGCCCTCAATATCACCGAGAATTACAACAGTATCTTTTAACGTTGATTTTTTGAATGATGTTGTTTGTCCAAGAAAGCCCTTCACAACTGCAACATGATTTTGTGTAAGCATAGCAGGTATTGGATCATACTTGGCAGCAAATTCAAATAAGGCAAAATCTTCCTTTCCATCAGTCGGATCAAGATTCACATCTGGATTGTCAATATCAGAAAATTCATAGACTTCTGCCCTTGTCTCAAGTATGAAGTTTTGAAAAGCAAAGGTCTTTGTAAAATCCAGCTTTGATTGGAAATCTGGATCAATAGGTGTTCCATCAATTTCCGGAGGCACTATGTCGATTCCTTCTGAGGCAAGGGCAATGTCAACAGTATCAACACTACACATCATAAAAAAGAAACCACCTTGAAGAACAAAATCTTTTATTCCTTTAACCACAGCGCATTTATGCTCCTGAACAGATTTGTAGCCAGCAGACTTAGCAGATGCCTCAAAAGAGGCAACTTGCTTTTGATACCAAGGGGCATTACGATATGAACCATAGAATTTGCCATATTGACCTGTAAAATCTTCATGATGGCAGTGTAGCCAATCGTATAACATTAGTTTTCCAGCTAAAATATCTTCATCCCAAATGCTGTCAAAAGGAATTTGTGCATAGTTTAGAGCAAGCACAACAGCATCGTCCCAAGGCTCATTCAACATGCTGATATTTGGTGAATCATCATGCTCTGGTGGCTTGTATATGGCTATTTTGGGAGCTTTTTCTAACATAATTGCTTCCATATTGTTAGCTTCTATAGTTTGATAGATGGCATTTTCATCAGCAGAAGAAATAGGCTGGTATGTAACACCTAATATATCTGCTCTTTGCCTAACGTCAGGATAGTCATCGATAATAAATGACCCAGCGCGATAATTTAATAACCATTCTGAGTGATATTGCCTTGGAGCCTGTAAAGCCCAATAAACTAATCCATAAGCCCTTAAATGATCATTCTGCACCTGATCCATAGGGATTAATAATTTTTGAGCATAAATTGAATTTATACATGAAATGGATAATATCAAAACTGTGCAGATTATTATGAATATATGAAAACGCATGACTGCACCTCCAATTAAATAACAAAAATTGCATCATTATTACGATTCTGATTATTTTGTAGATGTTATATGCCAATTTATTCTTGACAAATTAGAATTTCTATGGTATTTTGTAAATGTAAAACATATTCTACAGGTTGCTGGAGCCCTAAAAGAATAGGGTCTGCTTAAGGTGACTCACAAATGGATTTAGGTGGTAATTATAGCCCAATCCCAAAAAATTGTAGAGTCTTAGGTCATAAACAAGGAGGATCGCTAATGGCTAAGGGCAGCCATAGAAGGCCCGATAAAGGCAAAAAGAAAAACTCTAGAATCTCGGATGAAATCAAAGATTTACAGCGCATTAAAGACAGAGACAAGGCTTCCAGAAAAAGCAAGGATCTCATGAGGCAAATGCGAGGTAAAAGATGGAGTGAGGAAGAATTTGATGAGCAATTAGAGGATGATTTGTTATAAAAATCAATGTCAATTATAAGAATCATTCTCAAAATGTTAAATTTCCTTTGTCTGCAAATTAGCACAGTTTTTTAGCATTATTTGGTTGCAGTGAAAGGTGGGCTGTTTGCCACGTAGATTCGGGATGGAGTTACATAAAAAAGCAAACCTGTTGTTTATTTCTCGATCCCCTGATTATCTAATTGCTTTATTGTATCTGGTAAAATATCCCGCCTTCTGCAATATTGGATAATTTTAATGCTTTATGGTTCTGCTTATCGAAGCATACGCATTATGATTGTGAATGCTCTCATAATTTTCTGTTTCTACCAAAAACCATTCAATCTGATGTATCTTTTCTAACTCAACTGCTATCTGTCTAACCATATCTTCTGCAAATCTAGGATTATCAAATGCTTCCTCTGTAATAAACTTCTCATCTTCACGTTTCAATAGAGCATATACATCTGAACTTGCCGAGTCCTCAATTAATTCTATTATATCCTCTATCCAAACAAATCCGCTTGTTCTAAATTTGACTGTAATTATGCTTCTCTGATTATGCGCTCCTCGATCACTAATTTCCTTTGAACATGGACATAAACTCATCACTGGAACATTTATTTCCACAATAAACTCATCAGTTTCACTTTGTGAAGCAATAAATTTACAGTCATATACCATAAGGCTTTTCTGCCCTGATACAGGGGCGGATTTCTCGATGAAATATGGAAAAGCTATCTCAAGATGCGCACTTTTTGCATCAAGTTTTTCCTTCATTTCAGCAAGTATAGGGCTAATATTGTGAAAAGTCATGCGCCCTCTATGCCGATCCAGAATTTCAATAAATCTGCTCATGTGAGTTCCACGAAAACTAAGTGGAAGGTCAACATACATATTTATTGTAGCAACAGTGCTTTGTGTTTTATTCTGTCTGTCCAATACAACTATTGGGTATCTAACGCCTTTTACACCAACTTTGTCAATATCAACCTCATGTATTGCAGATTCTTTTTGAACATCATTCATCAGTAACTATAGAACCTTCTGTATCAATATCAAGTATCATAACTTGGCTGTTTATATTATGCTTCTTA
>CAZMCH010000147.1:0-7421 GCA_964564735.1 uncultured bacterium | reverse complement strand
GCACCTTTGAGAGATATGACTGATTTTGAGATAATGATATCATTTAGACCAATTAAGCCTCTCAGCTTTGTAATAAAAAGTGAATTTAATGGACAAAATAGCATTTCTGCTGCAATAACATACCCATTTGGAAAAACATCAGAAAAAGATAATGAGACATTACGCTTTACAAGGCGTGCATTAAAGAAAATAACAGGAATTAAACTTTAGCTTTTATTTATCGCCAAAGATTTTTGAAAAACTCTACTGCAACATGGTCTTTTATAAAACTTGACCAGACATGATAGCCAAATCCTGCCTGCGCGCGAACATAGTATCCAAAGGCAACCTGACCAATAGCTATAACACCAGTCGCAAATTGACCAAGTCCAAAATATACGCCAATTGCAAACTGACCAAGCGCAATAAATCCTAACATGAATTGACCCAAACCGAACAAAAGACCTATACCAAACTGTGCGATAGTAACTAGACCAAATGCAAACTGTCCTATGGCTATTATGCCTTTTGCTACAAGCAATTTCCCTGTCTTTCTATTACGTCCAATTGCAATATGTATCAGTGGCAAACCAAATAGCTCTGTTTGGCTTTTCCATTCATAACCCCACCAAAGCATCAATCTCATATTTGGATTTATAGGATAACCGCAATTGGGACATGATAACGCTTGATCGCTTATTTTTTCTCCACATTCAGGACAATTTATTAGAGACATCCTGTTACTCCTTATTCTTTTCCAAAGCAGATTTGATTAATTCTGTTACATCAAAAAGCTGGAAAGGCTTTGTTAGTATAGTGTCTATATTTCCTTCATCCAGCTTATTGTTATCAAGATTCACATTCCATCCTGTCATTAATACTATCATTGTATCTGGAGATATTTGCTTAATAGCATCAATAATTTTCCAACCTTCCATATCTGGTAATATTAGATCAACAAAGGCTACATCGTAATATTGATTTTTGATTAGATTCAATGCTTCTTGACCATTTTGTGCGGTTATGACATTATGTCCCCCGATAGTAATTGCATAAGACATCGCATAGCGTATTTTATCTTCATCATCAACAACCAAGATAGATGCCTGTTTTTGGCTAGTAGATATACTCCTAATTGTCCTAATTTTATTCTTATCTTCTCTATATGTTTTTAATTCTGCTGAAAAATCTGTTTGATTATGGCTTTTGATATTTTCAGCAGAAATTTTAAGACTATTTTGAACAAGTTTTTTCTCGACAGCTTCTATATAATTTTGAAATTGATGGATCAATATTCCGCTACTATCCGCATATATAGCAATATCATTAAGAAAGTCCTGTAATTTGTCTGTATTTTTTTCATCAGGATTTTTTATTTGATACAAGGCAAGTTGAGAACTTGCGAGTATTATAGAAAGAATATTATTAAGCTGATGGGCAAGTATTTTTGCATTATCAATAAAGGATGCTTTGTATTCTAATTCGGGTTCTATCAATTTATTGCCACATTTATTACAAAATAGATCCTCATTGGAAACTGTATTATTGCATTTATAACATAATCTAATTATCTTCGCACCACAAAATGAACAATACAGATCATCCTCTTTTATTATTTCATGACATTCTCTACATTTCATTCTTTATTTGCCTAACTTGCTTGAAACAAAACAGCCATTGTGATATAATACAAGCAATCTCAAAGCATCACTAATGACAAAAGATTATCATGTTCTCATAAAACTGTCAATCAGTTTTTGAGGCTCCTCGGAGGCAAACCTTATGCGATTTTTCAAACGGAAAAAAGACGATGAACCAAAACCACCAAAAAATGAACTATTAGACATTCCAATTGGAAGTATGATTGAACTATCTGATATGGCGACGTTTAATCTTGAGGAAAAAGCAACTCAAAGCTTTGAATTGAAAGCATATAAAAAATATGAGGCAAGTGGATTTTTAAGATATATATATGACCTAATGAACGGAGAAGAGATATTTCTTGGTGTGGATGTTAATACTGCAACTGGCGAGTGTAATCTTGTCCGTTTTGTTATAGATTCTGAAGAGGAGTTTGAAGAGCCTCTTGAAGATACTATAAATATGGAATTCGAAGACCCAGAAGGCGAAGACGGTGCAATTACTGTGGAATATCATCGTTTCAATGTAATTAATACAAAGATGACGCTTGTTAGCCCTGATGGTTCAGAAGAACATCCAGACGTTGAATTACAGGATTTTGAAGAAGAAGATGGTTCTATTCTAATGGTTGAATTATGGAATGATTGGTTTACGTTCTATATTGGAGAACCTCTCGAACGTGGAAACGTTAACGTTTTTAGAATAAATCCGAATGAAAAGAAATAGATATTGTTAGCCATCTGAATTTTCATCTTTACAAATAGAAAGAAGAATCTATGAAAACTATCTGTAAAACAGAAGGAGAAATAACTTTTTTTATTATCAGCGATTTAGAACCAGTTTACCATGATGCTATTCGTTGTCTTTATTATAGTCCTGTTGAAGAAGGTTTCGCTAAAAGCTATCCATCAAATACGCCCAATCTTAATCGTATTTACAGGAATTTCGAGCAATATGCAAAAGAAATGATATTGCAAACTGCTGAGGTTCATTCTGTTCCATGGGATAAGTCATTGTTAGCTTTTTTGCAAATTATTGAAAATGAGGAGATCAACTGGTGGCTTGCAGGGAGTTCTGCTCTTGCAATTCGTGGCATAGATATTATACCACATGATCTAGATTTAATAGTTGACAAAGCAAGCGCAATTAAATTAGGTGAACTCCTTCTTGATTACCTTATTGAACCTGTATTACCTAGCCATGGTTGGATAGCTGACTGGTTTGGTCGTGCCTTCTTGTATGCCCGTTTAGAATGGGTCGGCGATGTAAATGATAGTGTAGATTCAACAAATGTAACTGACTTTGGTCTCGTTGCCGGAAGTCGTCTTGAAGTAATAAACTGGCATGATAAAAAGATACAAGTTCCTCCGCTTGAATTACAGCTTAAAGTCACCGAAAGACGGGGACTTACTGAACGAGCAGAAAAGATTCGCCGTTTTATGAATGGAAAAAATGAATAGAAAGTATAAATTAGCTTACTTGATGATGGTTTTGTTTGAGATTCTCTTTTTTATTTTAATTGGGGGTAACATTATGGCTCAAGAAATGAATGATCAGGCTTTTTCCGAAATCACGTTCTACGTATCGAATGATGGTAACGATAGATGGTCTGGTAGAATAAGCGAACCAAATGAATCAAAAACGGATGGACCCTTTGCAAGCCTAAAACGCGCAAAGGATGCAGTCAGTAATCTGGAATGTCGATATGTTGCTGGTGAACTCCGCAGAAATGTTAATATTATCATTAGAGGCGGAGTCTATTATCTTAATGAGCCATTGGTATTTAGTCCTGATGATGCAGGTTCGGCGAAATGCTCTGTTACTTTCTCTGCTTATAAAAATGAGAAAGTCATTATTAGCGGTGGTCGCAAAATAACCGAATGGCAAAAGAAAGATGAATCAAAACCTATCTGGTCGGCAAAATTGCCAGATTCAAAATGGTTTTTCCGAACTCTAAGGATAGGTGATAAACAAGCGATCAGGGCTAGATATCCCAATTTTGATGCCGAAAATCCATTGACGGGTGGATGGATCTTCGTTTCAAAAGACATTCCTGAAAATGCCTATGACAGAATTATCTTTAAGGCTGAGGATTTCCCAAACTGGGCGGATTGGGAAGGGGCGGAAGTGCATATATTTCCCGCTTGGGGCTGGGTAAATACCATTATGAAGGTAAAAAACGTAAATAAAGAAAATAAAGAAATATATGTTGACTGTAAGCAAGATATAAGACCCGGCAACAGGTTCTTTGTGGCAAACGTCAAAGATGCTCTGGATTCTCCGGGTGAATGGTGCCTCAACAATGGCGAAGTGCTTTATTGGGCAGATGATAAGGAATTTCCAAATGTTGATGTTGTTGCCCCTATTATGGATAGGCTTATTGTCCTTCAAGGCGATATTGAGAAGGAAAAATATGTTGAGAATATACACTTTGTTGGTCTGACTTTCAAAGATACCGATTATTCGCTAGATGGATATTATGATCCTGCTGATTCTGCTATATGGCTTAATGGTGCAAAAAATTGCTCAATACAGGACTGCGTGTTTGATGGCGTTAGTGGATACGCTGTAAGGCTTGCACAAAGAAGCCATGAAAACAAAATTATTGGCAATTCTATGAAAAAACTCGGTCAGGGTGGAGTTATATTATTGGGAAATACAGCAAATCAGCCATATAATAATATTATAGAAGATAATGATATTCAGGATTGTGGAAAGATATATAAGCATGTTGCAGGAGTATATATCACGACTGGAAGTGGGAATAAGGTTGCCCATAATAATATATATCGTATGCCAAGATATGGCATATCTTTCAAATCTTATGATCAAAACAACTCATCACATAATAATATAGCGGAATATAATAGGATCATTGATACGAACCTTGAAACAAACGATACTGGCGCAATAGAAACGCTTGGGCGTGATTATCAACTAAGTGGAAATATCATTCGCTTTAATCTCATACGCAATGTTGTTGGTTTAAATACGACTCCTGATGGCAAAATTATCACTCCTTATTTCACTTGGGGCATTTATCTTGATGATTATTCAAGTGGAACGACTGTTTATGGAAATATCGTTGACGGAAATGTAATCGGTGGAATATGTATTCATGGTGGAAAAAACAACATTTTTGAGAATAATATCTTTATGAATGGTCTTGAAAGACAATTAACGCTTCAGCCTCGTGATGATTTTATGACTGGCAATATCTTTAAACATAATATCATTGTCTATAAAAATACAAATTCAGTTATCTGGTATAGCTGGCAAAACACTTGGCAAAAAGACAGGCTTGCGGAATGTGATTATAACCTCTATTGGAATACAGATGGGCTTGATATTGCTAATGTTGATAGGCACATCACTCCTGAGGGCAAATACTCATCATGGCTAGCTGTAGGATTTGATCATAATTCCATCATTGCAGACCCGATGTTTATCTCTCTTGATGACTTTCAATTAAATGAAAATTCACCAGCATTTAAGATTAACTTTAAGCCGATAAACGTTGATCTGATAGGAATCAGAAGATTTAAAGATAAATAACACAACTATTAGAAAACGGCATACCAATCTCATTTTCAACAGAGTTCCATTTTAATAAGTCATATCAGGATCGCCAAATAAAATGTCTCTGAAGTTTGGAAATCCTGTTTGACCATAGGTAATTATTGTGTTATACTAATTTTTTGTAATTGTATTTTATATGGGGGTGATCCACATATTCCCGATCTCCGAGCCTGAACGGAAATCGCTCATAGAAAATATAATATTGACCGGTCATTGTGTTATGGTGCTTGGTCGTATTGACACAGGTAAATCTACTTTTTGTCGTCAGTTGGCTTTTTGTGCCAAAGCAAAAGGGCTAAAAGTTGCGATTATTGATTCAGACATAGGGCAGTCGTGGATAGGTCCTCCTACAACTGTGGCAATGAAAATATATAATAATGAATCGGATATGACCCTTTTTCCTGATGACTTCTATTTTGTTGGAAGTGTTACCCCTGAAAGACATCTTATTCAAACTGTGGTTGGTGCAAAAAGAATGGTTGAATCTGCTGAGCTAGCAAATGCTGATTTGATAATTATCGATACAACAGGATTAGTCGATAGACCCATTGGAAGAGCATTGAAACAGAGCAAAATTGACCTTATAAAGCCTGATCAAATAGTTTGCTTTCAGCGTGAAAGAGAATTGGAAAGTCTCATAGGGGGTTCTGAACTTGATTTTTGCCAAATTCATCGACTTGTGCCATCAAAATATGCAGAGAGAAAATCTCAAGACTACCGATATAGATATAGAAATCAACAGTTTGCACAATACTTTTCCGATGACGTAGTATACGCTTTTCCATTTTCACAACTTAAAGGACAAAGGGATTGCTTTCTTAATGGAAGTAAAGCCACATCAAAAGAACTAGAGAATATTTCAACTATTTTAGATACAGAAGTTATTTATGCAGAATTTTTTTGTCGTGGTTTATTTCTCATTACTACAAGAGAGCTAAGTTGGACAGAAAAACAAAAGCTATGCAGTCAATTAAAGATCGATGATTTGACTGTAAGAGTCTGTGACTGCTATAAAAACATGCTTGTTGCTTTAATCAACTCTAAAGGTGATAGTCTGTGTTTAGGCTTGATTGAATTTATTGATTTTAATAATTACATTTTAAGTATAAAATGCAAAAAAGAAATCGCAGAATCTGCAAAAGTAATACAATTCAGCGATTTTAGGATAGATAATATATAAATATGAAAGAATTTGAACATATAAACGCAACTTCAATCAATGAAACTCTTTCTCTTATAAAAGAGGAGCCAGATACATCCATTATCGCAGGTGGAACAGACCTTTTACCAAGAATGTAAATTAGATTGACAACTCCAAAGCGATTGGTTAATATCAAAACTGTGCCAAATATAAATCAAATCAGTTTTGATGAAGTTTCTGGTTTGCGAATTGGCGTTTTGGCTTTGCTTGATGATATTGAAAAAAACGCTATTATCCAAAAAAAATATCCTATTTTATCTCAATGTGCTGGTCAGGTCGCAATTCCTCAGATCAGAAATATGGGAACAATAGGCGGAAATTTGTGTCAAAAACCAAGATGCTTATATTATCGGAATCCAAGCTTTATTTGTTTACGCAAAGGTGGAAAGACATGCTTTGTTATCAAAGGTGAAAATAGATACAGCGCAATTATAAACGGCGCTCCTTGTTTTATGGTTCATCCTTCAGACTTGGCTACTGCTCTTGTTGCGCTAAATGCAAGTGTAAAAATACGTGGTATTAACTATGAAAAAATTGTTCCAATTGAGGATTTTTTCATAAGCTCTAAAGTTAGTCTCCAAAAAGAAAATATATTAAATTCAGATGAGTTAGTATCAGAAATTTTAGTTCCGATTCAACAAAATTATTCTTATGGCGTTTATATAAAAGAAATGGAACGCAAAGCATGGGATTTTGCTTTAGTTAGTGTTGCTTTGCAGATATGCTTTGATAAAGATATAATTAAAAATACTCGTTTGGTTTTGGGTGGAGTTTCTCCTTTGCCATTTAGGGCAATAGATGCTGAAATAATTATGAGAGATAATAATATAAATGACGATGTAATCAATAAGGTTTGTGAAATTGCTCTTTCTGCAAATAAACCATTAAATAATAACGGATACAAGATTCCTCTTGCCAAGTCCATAATAAAAAGGGCGATGCTAGAGGCTAATAATAGAATACGTTTGGTTCTTTGGTAATAAATATGAAAAGTATTCGAGCAAATCCAGTTTTGGCAAGC
>CAZMCH010000146.1:0-7480 GCA_964564735.1 uncultured bacterium | reverse complement strand
AATAGGAACTGTTCTTGCGCTGGGTCCCTGACCGATTATAACATCAAGGCGATAATCTTCCATTGCAGGATATAACATTTCCTGTATCTCTTTTTTTGTTCGATGAATTTCATCAATAAATAAGACGTCTCCCCTTTGGAGATTAGTCAATATTGCTGCAAGGTCTGCTTTCATCATCAAGACAGGTCCTACGGTAACCTTTATGTTTCCTCCCATTTCATGGGCTATTATATTTGCAAGAGTTGATTTTCCTAATCCCTGAGGTCCACTTAATAAAACATGCTCTACGACTTCTCCACGACTTTTTGCTGCTTTTATTGCTATATTGAGTCGTTCTTTTACTTTTTCCTGACCGATAAAATCTTCAAAACGCTTGGGACGAAAAGTAAAATCACCTTTTTCCCAATCATCGCTATCATGTGAGTTTCGGTCAACTATACTTTCTGGCATATTATTCACCTATATAAACGATTTAAAATTTAAATGTTTCAATATTATAATTCCACTCAACTTCCCATAGATTTTAATGCTTGACCAATTATATCCTCTATCTTTGCATCTTTACCCAAAGCGCGTTCAGCTTTATAAACAGCATATTCAGCTATCGTCTGACTTATGCCAAGATTGATTAATGCAGAAACAGCGTCACTAATTGATCCTGACTCAACTAATCTGACCATATCTTCATCAACCTTTATCCTGCCGATTTTGTCTTTCAATTCTAACAGCATACGTTCTGCAGATTTTTTCCCTATTCCCGGAATTTGTGTAAGTGATTTCATATCTCCCTGTGCAACTGCGCGCCTGAAATCATCAACAGTAATAGAAGAAAGTATACTCAATGCGACTTTTGCACCGATTCCCGAAATTGACATCAGTAACTCAAAAGTTTCTTTTTCATCTATAGAGATAAAGCCATATAAGCTGATTGCATCTTCTCTAACGTGATGATGTGTATGAAGTTTGACAATGTCACCAATTGGTGGAAGTTTTTGATATGTTGATAGCGGAATGAAAATTTCATATCCAATGCCATTAACATCTATTATAGCAAGCCCCGGTTCTTTGTGTTCCAAAATACCTTTTATATATGAAATCATATTGTATTACCCGTTACGGATGTATTTTTTTGTTGATAAAGTTAAATTATAAAATCTGATATTCCTTCAAATTCATTTATTGGCTTTTTTCTCTCCAATCATTTTTATAATCTCTCAAATATATGTCTTCTCATCTTATATGAATTTAGATGGCAAATAGCAATTGCAAGGGCATCAGCGGCATCATCTGGCTTTGGTATTTCATCTAAGCCAAGCAAAACCTTAACCATTTGTTGAATTTGGGTTTTATCAGCCCTTCCATAACCGTGAACAGCTTCTTTTACTTGGAGAGGTGTATATTCTACTACTTCTAGTTCAGCAAGTGATGCTGTCAGAATTATAACTCCTCTGGATTGCGCAACGGTCAGTGCTGTTTTGATATTTTTATTAAAAAACAATTGCTCTATTGCAATTGTTTCAGGGTTATATTGTCTAATAAGGTTAGTTATACCTTCATGAATTTCTTTTAATCGGAGAGAATAAGGTGTTTTTGGGTCTGTTCGTATTACACCATAACAGATTTTTTTTAATCTTCCATCAGGAGAGTCTTTAACGATACCATATCCAGTAGTTGCGGTGCCTGGATCAACACCTAAAGCAATCACTTTATATTTATTCCATAGATTTTTTTTGATGCAAGATACTTCATATTCAGTACCTTGCATCCTAAATTATTGATAATTATGCAGCTTCTTCTGCCAATTGCTCTATTATATCGTCATCAATATCAAAATTTGCATGGACATTTTGAGTATCATCGTACTCCTCAAGAGCCTCTATTAATTTTAGAACTTGATGTGCTTCTTTACCCTCAACTTTGATGGTTGTTTGGGGAATTATACTTACTTCAGCTAGATTAGTCTCGATTCCTGCATCATCAATAGCCTTTTTTACTTTTTCAAAGTCTTCTGGTGAAGTTACAATCTCATAGGAATCTTCATCAACCTTGACATCCTCTGCACCAGCATCCAAAGCTATTGCAATAATATCATCTTCGTTAGCTTTGTCTTTATCAATATTTATTAAGCCTTTTTTATTAAACATCCATGCAACACAGTTTTTTTCTCCGAGATTTCCACCATTTTTTGAGAAGAAATATCTCATATCAGAAATGGAACGATTTTTGTTATCAGTAACAACCTCAACAATAATAGCAACTCCTCCGGGTCCATATCCTTCATAAGAAACTTCTTCAAAATTCATGCCTGGTAGTTGTCCTGTTCCTCGTAGGATACTGGTTTCAATCTTGTCATTGGGAACATTTTGAGCCTTTGCATTTGCAATAGCGGTTCTTAATCTGGGATTTTTATCCGGATCTCCGCCACCTTCTTTTGCTGCGACAGTTACTTCTTTTATAAGTTTTGTAAATACTTTACCTCTTTTTGCATCATTTGCTGCTTTTTTATGTTTGATACTTGCCCATTTTGAATGACCGGACATTGCAATCCCTCCTTTCGATTATAAAATTGAAATAGTCCAACAAAATTATACACCAGCGATTAATCTGTTTCAAGCTTTTTTTCTTAGTCATATAAGCATAAATATCTGCAAAGAAACAATTCTGATGTCTGAATATAATGGCAATATTTTGTGAGGAAGTTTGGTGCAACACTTGAAAGCGTGCCATATACAAGGTATGGCACGCTTTGTCAGGAATATATACTATCAGATTGCTCTTATTGACAATAAGATTAATCAAGGGAAATGGTATTATTCAATCACAACAACGCTATGTATTCCTAATTTTGGAATAATTATGCTCAATTTTCCATCTGCCCAATGCGTCTTTAACTCATAATCCTCTGGAACAAGCCAGACTCTCTTTGGTCTTTTATCTATTCTGACTATTAGCTCCATCTGATCAAGAGAAGGTATGAAATCAATGATGGCATATTGTGGCGATACCTGCATACCAGCAGTATTTGCTAGATGTATCAATAGCCTATTATCTTTTTTTCTGATAGAGACATCAACACATGGAGAACCATTTAGCTCAACCATTGGTTCAGGAAATAATTGTTTCATGTTTTCAGACAACAATTTCCTAATAATAGGATAATGTGAACGATTGAAAACACTACCAAGAGGCCCATATATTGCTCCTATCATGCCTTTGCCATATTGATTAATCGTTGAAGCACATTCCCCTTTTCCTCTTCTGTCTTGTGATGAATAACGTTCATTAGTCACCCTTGCTGTTGTTGGATTGACCTTTTGCCAGACTCCATTCATCCAAGCCATACCGTTATCAGCCTTAACAAATGCGCCAGTTTCAGCAGGATCACCAACGAATGTAACACCAAGATAATCCTTGAATAGTGTAGCGGATTCATGTCCAATGACCAGTAATCTTCCTCCGTCACGAACATAACTAACAAGCGTTGCATGTAGTTCATTTGGCAATTTGTGCCACTCAGGAATAACAACAATAGGATACTGATTCAAGTTTTCCATCAATTTATGTTCACCCATGACATCAACAGAATAGTGCAGTTCTAAAAGTGCGTGAAGAACACCCTGAAGAGGATTTAACAATTCACCAAAAGGACCAAAAAGGCGATCTGTTCTATCATAAATACTTGTTTTTGAGATAAGCAAGGCGACCTGAGGAACTGTCTGAGTTTTTTGAGAAACTTCTTGACGTTCTCGGCAGAATTTTGCAACATCAGCCATTATATCAACCATCCAGTCATCGATCCAGCCAGCCCTTGTTGGCTGATAATATATCTGAAATCCACCTGATTGTGCTAATACGACTCCTGCTTCTTGTTTTAATTGGACAGCAGATTTTATCGTCCAACCACAATTTTCGCCCTGATTGAAACCCCAAGCCATCAAATCCCAAGGCATACCTGTTGATGTTATATATCGTGCCTCAAGTCTTGCTGTATTAACAGAATTTCCGGGCGAAAAATCACCAGATATAAAATCAATAGGCACAGTTATTGGTTCTGGAATGAAGGTGCTATACATCCAGTTACTTGTAACTTCAAAGTCAGATTTGTGATCATGTAGAGCATTTGCATATTTCGTAACGTATTTCTTGAATTCTTCACGCTGAAAAGCAAGATATTCTAGCCAATGTTCATCTTCTCTCTTGGTTGGTATTTCCTTTATGCCTGTTGCTTTTGTGAAGGCTTCCTTTGCAGATTCGCTGAAGTCTGGTTTGACTGCCCAGCAATCACCATCAACCCATACACCATCAAGATCATAGGCATCAGCGACTTCTTTTAGCTGAGGGATTAATAGCTCATCTATATATTTCCCATAAGCGCTTGTTGCATTTTTATCTGGGGACCCATCAGCATTTATGCAAGCCCATTCAGGATGATGTTCAACCGCTACCGAGTCCCATATACCTGAATAATGTATGAAAAGACCGACACCATATCTCTTTGTTACCTTTCGCCATATTTCAAGCGAATCCTTCTTTATTCCCGGAGATGCCCATCCGATCTTTGTGGGATAACCTGTATATCCTGCATGACCCTTGCAATCATATTGGACAAAATCGGGTCTTACTTTTTCTAAAAGTTTTGCTATCATATCTTCCGTGATATGTTCACCTAATTGAGTATCATTTTTTCCGGGATGTAGATCAAAATGTAATCCGAAAAAAGTCTCTCTACGAGATAGCGATTTTTTTATAAAGCTTTCCATATTATATCCTCCAAAAAAGAAAATCAAAATGTTCTAACCAAAACTAAAGCATTAGCAATAGGGCGCTCATTGCCATCAGAACAAGAGTTTAAAGTCCTTCCACCTAACCAGAACGTAGATGATCCACCTCCGTCAAGATTTAGCGCGCTTATACAGCCCAAATTCATCATTAATTCCGTAAGTTCTTTTAACGACATTCCAACAGAAAGTAATGGTTGTCTTCCATCAACAACTATCATAAAAAAATATTTATCATTCCATCCAATCGCAGTGCGAGGATGGCGATCACCTTGATCCAAATTCATTAATTTGCCGTCTTGTATTAATATAGGTGAACCACCTATTGCAGTAATAGCTTCTGAAAGATCAGGTTGAGTTTCTGTGACAATTTCAAGCTGATCTCCAATCCTAAGTTTGCTAAATTTTTCTATAATTTCCTTGCCAACAGACAAAATAATTTTATCAGAATTTATCAAAGTATTATACGATACGTTGATCTCAACGATCTTTCCAATATATCTTTTTCCTATCTTAAGAGTATCCCAATTGTCTCCTTTACATTCAAGAATAAATTCCATACCGCTATTGGTCTTTGTGGTTTCTCCTAGCCTAGAATTATAAATCACTGCTTCCGAGTCTTTACGTTCTCTGTTTAATCCTACATCAATGTAATTTCCATCGGGCAATATAACTCTAAATTTTGATTTGACTGCTTCTATATTAGGATTTCCGTTTTTATCTATCCAAAAGCTAATATTAGATGGTTCGCTTATTAACTCACCGTCGGATATTTGAATACCTATTGGATCACCTCTATAGGGATTTTTTTTATCTATTATAAAAAAATCTCCGTTTACCCCTGCCACAGGTTTCTCATCTGCAAAATTCATAGAAGCTATTATCGAACTCATTTGGGCTAACCCTAATATTTTATCTTGTGCTAATACCGCCTTTAATTTCAAATCATCTCTTAAGCGATCTATTTTTAAGATATGAATTGACCATGGAACATTGCCATCTCGCCAATGTTGATACTCCAATCCTAATCCAACTTCGGGATGAGATAATACAAGATCGTCACAACCAATTGCAAATAAACATTGTAAGAATAATAGAATAAGAATTCTAAAAATCTGTTTTCTAAGATTTATTAATTTTATTCTTATAATCATTTAATAAAATCTGCACCTTTCGTAAAAAAATAAAAATATTTACTTTGGAAGAATATAAATTCATATGGTAGCCTAGATATGTATACTATAAGATATTCAAAAAGTCAACGATAATAATAAAATAAAAGGATATGCTATTTTTTTGTCTATTTTCAATACTTTCTTACATATTCACATCTCAAATCATTGCAGTATCTTTGTCTTATAAAAAATGAGTGTGATTCAGAAAAATATTGGACAAAAATAAAATTTGAATGTAAAATATCACTGTATTTAAGAGGTATTTTTTGTTGACATAAAGAAATAAAAAAAGAAAATTATCAGCCAATAATACTACTATTCACAGGTAAATGAAAATGAATAGGATAAAAGAATCACAATATAAAGAACTCGCTGATTCATTGCCACAGATTATTTTTGAGATGGACCTCAATGGAAAATTCACTTTTGTAAATCGCCATGCTTTTGAGGTGTTTGGCTATACACAAGAAGATTTTGATAAAGGGTTATACGTTCTTCAAATGATTCTGCCAGAAGAACAGGAAAAAGCATTGCAAGCCATTCAGCGTGTCATTTCAGGAAAAAGCACAGGTTATGAATACACTATGCTTAGAAAAGATGGAACTACTTTTTACGGATTAGTTCATTCTTCTCCTATTATTCATGATGGAAATGTTGTGGGACTTAGGGGTATTGTAATCGATATGACTGAGCAGAAGAAGGCAGAAGAATCCTTGATACAACAACACAATATCCTTCGCCAGTTGATAGATAATATACCTGACCAGATATTTATTAAAGATAGACAATCTCGTTTTATTACAGCAAACGCAGAAGTCTTGAAAAGCTTTGGAATTTCGCTTGATGATCTCATTGGTAAAACTGATTTTGATATAATACCTTATGAGAATGCTAAGGAACTTTTTAATGAAGAACAAAGAATAATGGAATCAGGCATTGGTTTTGTCAATTTTGAATATTCTTTTTTTGATGCTTCTGGTATGAAAAGATGGTATTCAAGCACAAAACTTCCTCTAAAAGATACTAATGGTGAAGTTATTGGTCTGGTTGGTAGCAATAGGGATATTACAGGTGTCAAAAGGGCAGAAGAATCCCTTTATGAATCTGAAGAAACATTGCGAGTAATATTTGACAGCGTAAATGACGCAATATTTGTGCATGACGAAAACGGCAAAGTTATCAATGTGAATAAAAGAATGTTAGATATGTATAAGGTCAATTTTAGTGAAGCATTGAATTTTACAATCTTTGATTATTCAGACGCAAGCAATCCATTAGATCAGGTTTTTAGTATTTGGAAGATGGTGCTTTCAGGACAGAATCAGCTATTTGAATGGAAGGCAAAACGCACTATAGATGGCACAATATTTGATGTTGAAGTCTTTCTAACAAAGTTAGTGATGAAAGAACAAAGCTATGTCCTTGCATCAGTGCGAGATATTACTGATCGCAAGCGTGCTGAAATGGATAGGCTTAATCTCCAGAAACTTGAAGCTCTTGGATTACTCGCCGGCGGGATCGCACATG
>CAZMCH010000145.1:0-7662 GCA_964564735.1 uncultured bacterium | reverse complement strand
AAACATCCTTATGTTAGAGTGCTACGGAATTTGACTAAAAATGACTACCCAATAAATTAGGACAGGTACCAAATGAAACGTTTTATTGAAAATTTCTATATATATTAGTATAATAGAATTACCTGATTATATCAATCTGACTTTCTAATCACAAGAAAAATTATAAATGTCACCAATAATCGAAGCATCAAAAATTAAATATCGGTATAGTCATAAAAGCAATTGGGTGCTTAATGGATTTAATATTAGTGTTAATCATGGAGAGATCATAGGAATTATAGGACCCAACGGTTCAGGTAAGACAACTGCTCTTAAGCTTCTTAGTAAGGTTTTAAAGCCAACTTATGGGACTGTTAAACTGATGGGCAAAGATATTTCAGATATGAAACAACGTGATATAGCGAAAATTATAGCGGTTGTTCCACAAGGAGAAGTAACTGCATTTCCATTTACTACTCGTGAGATAGTGCTTATGGGACGTTCTCCGCATCTTGGTTTCTGGAATATGGAAAACGAAAACGATCTAAGAATAGCGGATAATGCAATGGCTTTGACTGATACACTTGAGCTTGCTGACAGAAACATTGATGAGTTAAGCGGAGGAGAACGCCAGCGAGTCATTATTGCGCGTGCATTATCCCAAGAGCCTAAAATTATGCTACTTGATGAACCTACTTCCTTTTTAGATATTAACCATCAGGTAGAGATATTTGATCTGATAAAACGCCTCAATAGTGAACGCGATTTGACTGTAATTATTGTCTCGCATGATCTAAATATGGCATCTGAATATTGTAATAGGCTTATTTTAATGAAAAATGGCAAGCCATATATAGATGGAAACCCAAAAGAAGTTATAACAGAAAGCAATATGAAAGATGTTTATGAAGTCAATGCTGTAATATCTGATAATATAATAACTGGCGCACCTCATATCATTCCTGTTAGTAAGCTAATGTATAGTGCATATAAAAAACATGGATTGAAAGTGCATCTTATATGTGGTGGAGGGTCTGGAACTCGACTTATGCGCTGGCTAGCTATCGAAGGATTTAAGGCAAGTGTAGGAGTCCTTAATATCAGCGATAGTGATTACAAAATAGCAAGGTCATTAGAAATGGAAACCGTAACCGAAGCACCATTTTCACATATAAGTGATGAAGCACATCTTATGAATCTGCAGATGGCAAAATCTGCTGACGTAGTTATATTAGCAAGAGTCCCTATTGGAATCGGAAACCTTAAAAATATGATTGCAGTCCAATCAGCACAAGCGGAAGGTGCGGTAGTGATTGTTTTTGATGGTTTTGAGGGTATGGATTATACTGATGGCAGAGCTACTGAAATATTCAATGAATTGCTTGATGATGGTGCTATTGTCGTAAAAGACGAATCAGATGTTTTTGATATTTTAATGTCTATGGAAATATGATTAAAATAGCATTTTTAATGATTACTTGAATGAAAAAAATCGTATAATTAAGACTCAAAATGAGTTTTATCAGGATCGTAAATATGAAATATAAGAAAATTCTATTATATCTGCTATTATCAATATTTATATCAGTATTTATACCAGATATATTTGCAGATAACTACTTCAACAGGATTACTATGGCTTCGGATGGTCGCATAGCAAGATTTAGCCATTCGCCTGTAACTGTTAATATACCATCGCCAAACATTCCTGATGATCTGAAAAAATACTATGTTGAGGATGTCGAATATGCGCTTGATCAATGGTCAAGTATATCCGAAGGAAAGTTAAGATTTAAGCGCATTGATTCAGAAAATGCTGATATTCGTATCTGTTGGACAGATAAAATGCTGAGTGGGGAGGCAGACCCTCTTGGAGAAGCGAGTCTTGTGCGTTTTGATTCAGGCGGATTTTATATAAATGTATCTGTTTTGATTAAAGAAATTCCATCTTCATCAACAACACTACATAATGAAATAAGATCGGTGCTTTTACATGAAATAGGACACTCAATAGGACTTTGGGGGCATAGCAAAGACCCAAATGATGTGATGTATTTCAGATCAAAAGCAAATTACCCTACTAGAAGAGATAAGGAGACTTTGCTTAAATTATTCTCTTATGCTTCGGGAACGCCATTACATGATTTTGCTATCGCTGAATTAAAATCGGATATTTCTGTAACATCAGATTCATCACATCTGCATTTTTGGCTAGGTTCTGTTTATGCTGATAAAGGTGATGATGAACTTGCTATTAATGAACTTAACCTTGCTTTGAAGTTAGACCCAACACTATTAAAAGCAGCAGATAGGCTTGCAAGGATTTTTCAAAAAGAAGGGATGTATGATAAAGCGATACAATATTATTCAAAAGCGGCTGGTAATGAGCAGTCACCTATCTTTTTAAGTATGATTGGAATGCTTCATTTTCAACAGAAAAAATACGATAAAGCTATACTATATTTTGAAAAAGCATATCAAATGGATAATAAATTATCAGCAGCAAAAAATAATGCTTTGACCGCATATCATTTATGGGCAACTGATCTTATAAAGAAAGGGCAGACAGAATCCGCAATATCATTGTTATCTAAAGGTTTGACATCATTCCCGTTATCTCGTATGATATATTATGATCTTGGAACTGCTTATGATACTGATAAACAATATGATAAAGCTATTGAGCATTACAAGAAAGCCCTAGAAGTTGATCCATCATTTTCTTCTGCAAAACGAGATATTGCAACTTGTATGAATAATCTGGGAGCAGAGAAGATCAAAAGCGGAAATTTGCAGGAAAGTATAGAATTTTGCAGTCAGGCACTTGATTGGGATGCAGATTGCTGGCAGGCAAAAAAGAATCTTGAATTGGCAAATATCGGGATTGCGAGAATAAAATACGGATCAGGAAATTTTGATGATGCAAAAAGTTACTTTGATAATGTTTTGAAGCTAAATCCCAATAACTCAGAGGCTTATGTTGGTATTGGTGATATTTATTATAAAAAAGGCATGTATAAAGATGCTATAAAATATTATCAGTCTGCACTTGATATTGATCCTAATATTCAATATGCAAAAGATGGTATTGCTTTTATTAAGTATCAAATTAATGCTAACAGAGTTAAATTAATTATTTTCTTTATTGCTCTGTCTTTGTTCCTATGTATTACAGGTATAATCATTTATAGATTCTTTCGTCATAGAAAGAGAATTACGCAACTAAATCAACTAAGGAGTAAATATTATGGCAAGGATAATGTCTGATTCGGATACTGGAACACCTCGTAAATATATAACCAAAAAGGCTGAATACAAGATAATCCCAAGAGGAACGGGAAAGGAATATTTTATCAGATGTCCGCATAAGGATTGTCGGGCAGAGATCGATCTTAGGGAGCTTGACAAGTTCGTAGGCTTGACTTCTGCTGGTGAGGCATGTCCTATTTGTGGAAAAGATATTTAATCTTATTATCTTGTTGATAAGATTTTTTCCACTTATGGCATAAAAAGGCATCTTTCCTAATTGATAAAGGGGGATGTCTTAAATACACATATCTACTTATTTTACAAAACATACTTTTGCTATGGGGAGAATTCATGAAAAAAGTTAGCGTGATTGGTTCTGGAAATGTGGGTGCAACCACAGCATTGCTTATCGCTGAAAGAGAGCTTGCAGATGTGGTTATGGTTGATATTGTGGAGGGAGTTCCGCAAGGAAAAGGGCTTGACATGCTTCAAGCCGGACCTGTTGATCGCTTTGACTCCAAAATATCAGGCTCAAACGACTATGCAGAGATAAGAGGCTCGGATATAGTTGTTGTTACTGCTGGTTTCCCACGAAAGCCCGGTATGTCTAGGCTTGATCTTTTGCAAAAAAATGCAGAAGTGATCGGCGAAATATCTACAAATATCGCTAAATATGCCCCTGCTTCTGTCATCATAATGGTAACGAATCCCGTTGATATTATGACCTATCATGCGTGGAAAGTAACAGGATTTCCAAAGAATAGAGTCATGGGTCAAGCTG
Organism: uncultured bacterium; assembly: GCA_964564735.1. Taxonomy (GTDB): domain Bacteria; phylum Poribacteria; class DTPJ01; order DTPJ01; family DTPJ01; genus CAZMCH01. The sequence goes on along the minus strand of CAZMCH010000145.1, from coordinate 3,653 downwards.
GGGTTCTTGATTCTGCAAGGTTCGCAACATTCATCGCAATGGAACTTGATGTCTCAACTGAGGATGTATTCGCTATGGTTCTTGGTGGGCATGGCGACGAGATGGTGCCTTTGCCAAGATACACCACAGTTTCGGGCATTCCAATAACTGAACTCTTGCCCGAAGATACAATAAAACGACTAATCGAAAGAACACAAAACGGTGGGGCAGAGATAGTTAATTTCCTTAAAACTGGAAGCGCTTTTTATGCTCCTTCGGCATCTGTAACCCAGATGGTCGAAGCGATCCTTAAAAACAAGAAGCGGATACTTCCATGTTCTGCTTATCTCAAAGGTGAGTATGGCATAAATGATGTCTATGTAGGCGTTCCTATCAAATTAGGCGTTAATGGTGTTGAGGAGATAATACAGCTTAAGTTGACTGAATCAGAACTCAAAGCACTCCAGAACTCAGCAGAGGTCTATAAAGAAGGTATTAAAAGTTTATAATGATTTAAGATTGATAATTACCAAAATCTGGCATGGTTCATTATCTAGGAAGATAAAAATAACACTTTTCTATGGTATAAAATACGCAAATGTCATTTCAGCGCAAGCTAGAATCCAGTTGTGTATCTCTATGAACAATGTCTTGTTGAGGGTCATTCATAATTTTGAACCATCCCCAAAATCTAATTACTAACTGCGTATATAATTCAGGATGTAAAAGCCTAATAAGTAATGCTTAATGGGTGGTGCGTTTGCACTTCAAGCATTACGCTTTTCGTCTTACACATTACGCAATATTAAAGGTGTTAGCTGTTATGGAAAATGTAAGTGAAAGAATAATCAAACAAATATCAAGCGAATTATCCATATCTAAAGTTCAAATTTCAAATACTATTGCTTTATTTCAATCTGGAAACACTGTTCCCTTTGTCGCAAGATATAGGAAAGAAGCTACTGGTTCACTCGATGAGACAAAAATATATGATATACAAAAGCTATTTAAGTATTATTCAGAACTCGAAGAGCGTAAACAGGAGATCATTAAGTCCATTGATGAACAAGGCAAACTTACAGATGAACTCAAAGAAAAGATCGAAAGCTGTTTAAGCAAGGTTGAACTTGAAGATATATATCTGCCATATAAGCCAAAACGAAGAACAAAAGCAACGATTGCTATTGAGGCGGGGCTTGAGCCATTTGCGCGATTTATACTTACAAGGCAAGACATTATAGAAGGTTCTATTGAGGACTATGCCAAAGATTACCTTAATCCTGAAAAAGACATTAACACAATTCTTGAGGCTGTAAGAGGTGCAGAGCATATAATTGCTTCATGGGTTTCAGAAGATGCTGAAATCAGGCAAATGGTCAGACGAATAACATTCCGTATGGGAACTCTTATAACGAAGGTAAAAGATGAATTTGCTGAGAAACATACCAAATATGAAATGTATTATTCTCATTCTGAAGCTGTCAAATCCATGCCTCCGCATAGGGTTCTTGCAATTAATCGTGCTGAACGTGAAGGAGTTATATCTGTTCATATTGAAACACTTACAGATTACGTTATGGAGATGATTAGAAGGCGATATATTACCAACCCCGATAGTATATTTACAAAATATATAGAATTCTCCATAAATGACGCTTTCAAGAATTATATCTTCCCATCAATTGAAAGAGACATTCGAAACGAAATAACTGAAATAGCAGATAAAGCGTCAATAATTGTATTCTCTGAAAATCTCAGAAATCTGCTTTTACAGTCTCCAGCAGGTGAAAAAGTTATTATGGGTATAGACCCAGGCTTCCGAACTGGCTCAAAAGTTGCAGTAATAGATAAAACAGGAAAATGTGTTGCAACCGCTGTTGTATATCCTATAGAACCACAAAACAAAATAGATGACTCAGATAAGATATTAAAATCACTGATAGATAACTTTTCTGTTGAGATAATTGCTATCGGAAATGGCACAGCATCAAGGGAAATTGATGAATATATAAAAGGCATGTTAGAAAGATTTGGACTAAAACTTCATAGTATAGTTGTTAATGAATCAGGAGCGTCAATCTATTCTGCATCAGAAATTGCAAGAGAAGAATTACCAAGCCTTGATGTCAGCATTAGGGGCGCTGTCAGTATTGCAAGGCGTATTCAAGACCCATTGGCTGAAATGGTTAAAATTGATCCAAAATCAATTGGTGTAGGTCAATATCAGCATGACGTCGATCAAAATATGCTTTCCAGCGCACTTGATAATACTGTTGAATCCGTCGTTAACTACGTTGGTGTTGATCTTAATACAGCCTCTTATTCCCTACTAAAATATGTTGCTGGAATAGGGCTTTCACTTGCACAAAAGATAGTCGCATATCGAGATGAGCATGGCAAATTTGATGACTTAAGAAAATTGCTTGACATACCAGGCTTTGGGGATAAGACCTTTGAACAATCTGCTGGATTCTTGAGGATAAGAAATGGTGTAAATCCGCTTGATAATTCTGCTGTCCATCCAGAAGCATATGATTTTGTCTATGAATTATGCAAAATGAAGGGCGTTACTATTGAGCAACTTATTGGCAATGACAAGCTTATTAATTCTTTTAATGCCAAAGACTTGGTGACGGACAAAATTGGTTTGCCAACAATTCAAGATATTTTAAAAGAACTAAAAAAACCAGGGCGTGATCCACGCAGAGAATATAAAGATGCGGGTTTTGTTATGGGGGTTACTGATATTGAGCATCTACACGAAGGTATGATACTCAATGGTATAATCACAAATGTTACTGATTTTGGTGTATTTGTCGACATAGGTGTTCATCAGGACGGTCTCGTCCATGTTTCTGAGATTGCTAATAAGTATGTTAAAGACCCTGCTCAAGCTTGTAAAGTTGGTTCAACTGTTCAAGTAAAAGTCATTGCTATTGACTTAGAGCGTAAGCGCATTGGTCTAAGCATGAAACAGGTTCATGAGAAAAGCGAAAAATAAGTAGTTACGTCAAATCTTAAAGCTTTAGAATTCTGATGATGTATTTAACTCAAAGAGAGGATTAAAACAATGAAGTTAGGTTTAGTAACATACAATATGGCGAAAGATTGGGATATTGACACAATTATTAATATGTGCGAAAAGACAGGCTTTCAGGGAGTTGAACTCAGAACGACACATGCTCATAAAGTTGAGGTTGATCTTTCCTCAGATGAGCGCAAGGCAGTTAAGCAAAGATTTGAAAATTCAAAGATAACTCTTGTTGGGCTTGGAAGTGCATTTGAATATCATTCACCAGATCAAGCAGAGGTTAGAAAGCATATTGAAGGCACAAAAGAGTATGTCAAATTGGCGAAAGACGTTGGTGCGTCAGGTGTAAAAGTAAGACCAAATGGATTACCAAACGAAGTACCAGTTGAAAAGACGCTTGAACAGATTGGTCTTGCCCTTAAAGAATGTGGAAAATTTGCCAAAGATTATGATATTGAAATTAGGCTTGAGGTTCATGGTGGAGGAACAAGCCATATCCCATATATTCGCCAGATACTTGATATTGCCGATTGTGATAATGTTGTTGCGTGTTGGAACTCCAATGGCGGAGAAGTTGAGAATGGCTCAATCAAGAACAATTTCAGCTATTTGGCTGGTAAAATCGGTCTAGTGCATATAAACG
>CAZMCH010000144.1:0-7686 GCA_964564735.1 uncultured bacterium | reverse complement strand
TTATAATGGCAAAGCAATGCTAAAAGACCTTTGGATGTGGATTGAGTCGCAAGAAACGACAGCTATATCTCCTGCAATGTTTAATGAATTCTTTTTGCCATATATGGCTGATGTTTCTCGTCCATTGGGGCTTATATATTATGGCTGTTGTGAGCCTGTCCATGATCGCTGGGATATGATTATATCAAAAATACCACATGTTCGCGCTGTCTCAATATCTCCTTGGTGCGACATGAATGATATTGCACAAAAATTGGGAAAAAGCTGTGTATTCTCTCGTAAACCAATACCTGCGCCTATAAGTGGAGCTAATTTCGATATTGATGGCTTAAAGAAAGATATAGACGAAACTGTAACCTCTGCAAAAGACTGCAACCTTGAGATAATCTACCGTGACGTTTATCGCATTAATAATGACAGATCAAGACTAAAAACTTGGTCGGATTTGGTTCGTGCAAGGATCGGTCTATAATTTCTATGATTGAAACAAAAATAATAACAGAAACAAGCCAAGTAGGAAATATTTTGTCTGAATTGGATCAAATGCCCATAATTGCGGTTGATACCGAAACAAGCGGACTTGATCCATATACTAGCAATATCCTGCTTTTCCAAATAGGCGATCTTGATAAACAATTTATCATAGACTGCCGAAAAGCAAGTATTGAGCCTTTGCGCAAGATTCTTGAAAGTGATAAACCGAAAGTGCTTCAAAATGCCAAGTTTGATTATAAGATGATCAAACATGCCTTCAAGATTGAAATGGAAAATATGGTTGATACTATGCTAATTGAGCAAGTGCTAACAAGCGGAATGTCTAATAAGAAATATGGGCTTGATATTCTTGTTGAAACATATCTAGGTTTTAGACCAGATAAAGAGGAAAGGCAATCATTTATCAATCATGGCGGGGATTTTAGTGAAAATCAGCTAGAATATGCAAAAAACGATCTTTTGTATGTCTTACAGGTCTTGAATAAACAAATAAAATCCCTGATTGATGCGGAATTGCAGGAAACCGCAAAGCTAGAGTGCCTTGCGGTAAATGCTTTTGGTGATATTGAATATAATGGTATGTTATTGGATAAAGAAAAATGGTCTGAAATACTCAATGACGAAATAAGGAAAAAAAACGAAACAAAAGAGAAATTAGACAGCATATTCCGACCACATTCTGATCTTGATCTTTTCGGATCAATTAATATCAACTATGACAGCGAAGAACAGCTAAAAGAGGCTTTGTTAAACATAGGAATTAGAGTTAGTGACACTGGCAAATCAACTCTTTCAAAAATCGATCATGAAGTAGGACAGACAATAATTGATTATAGAGAACATCAAAAGGTCGTTTCTTCCTATGGTCAAGGGTTTTTAGAGCATATTCATCCAATAACAGGAAGGATACATCCGTCTTTTCGTCAGTTGGGGGCATCCAGTGGAAGAACATCCTGCGCCGATCCAAATCTTCAGAATATCAAGGCAGATTCAAGGTTTCGAAGTTGTTTTGTTGCCCCAGAAGGTCGGAAATTAGTTGTCGCAGATTATAGCGGTTGTGAACTCAGGATTATTGCTGAACTCAGCGAAGACCCTGTTTTTTTGGAAACATTCATAAGCGGAGGCGATCTTCATTCGATAGTTGCATCTGCAATATTCAAAAAGAATGTAAGTAAGGACGAAAATCCCGAACTACGCCAAAGGGCAAAGGCGATAAACTTTGGGCTTGCCTATGGTATGGGGGCTTCTGGCTTGGCAGGAAATCTGGGAATCTCTGAAGATGAAGCCAATGAATTGCTCAATCAATATTTCAATAATTATCCAAGCGTAAAGAAATATCTTGATGAATCTGCTAATGAAGCAGTTAAAAAGGGCTATTCCCTTACTATTGGAAAACGCAGAAGGTATTATGAAATTAAAAATAAGAATGATCAAAAAGAGATAAATTCTATATTGCGTCAGGCAAAAAATGCACCAATACAGGGGACAAATGCGGATATGACAAAACTGGCGTTGATATGGATCCGTAATAACCTAAAAGAAAGAAAACTAGATGCGAAACTAATAAATACAGTCCATGATGAAATTGTTACGGAATGTGATGAAAGCATTGCCGAAGAAGTAACCGAAGTTATCAGAGATTGTATGATAAAGGCAGGGGAATATTATCTCAAAAAAGTGCCAACAGAGGTCGAATGTGAAATATCGGATTGCTGGCAAAAATAAACAATTAACGGGAGGTAACTGCAATGGAATTAAAATTAGGAGCAACAACACGCCCATGGGATAAATGGTCATTTGATCAGGCATGTCAATCAATATCTAATGCGGGATATGAGGAAGTTTCTGTTTACTTTAATGAAGGACATGCTGCGGTAACATCAGCTAGTTCTGATGAGGAAATCGCTAAAGCAGTTGAGATAGTCAAGAAAAATGAAATTAATGCAACTATGCTTATAAGTAGTCCAAGACTAGATTTGGGTGTTGAGGAAGCAATCGAAGATTATAGGAAATTGATTGATGCCAATGCAAAACTTGGCTGTAAATGGCTAATGAACGGTGGAACAGAGAATAAGGACTTGTATAGCAAATATTTTGATATTATGCGGGAATGCGCCCCTTATGCAGAGGAAAAAGGAATGGAAATCCTGCTTAAGCCTCATGGTGGACTAGGTTTGACGGGTCGTGACCTTGCTCATGCCATTGAAATTGTAAGTAGTAACGCCTTCCGAATCTGCTATGACCCCGGAAATATCATATATTATACAAAAGGCGAACTTAGACCAGAAAATGATGTTGAAGATGTGGCGGATTTTGTGACATTTTGTATTATAAAAGATTGTATAATAAAAGATGATGGGAATCCTGATGTTTGGATTTTACCCGGAGAAGGATTGGTTGACTTTCCGGTTGTGCTTGGAAAGCTTATAAAAGCTGGTTTCTCAGGACCGCTTCATGTTGAATGTCTTGGAGGCACTGAACTTGGCGACATTAACGAAAGGGCATGGAAAACTAGGGAGTGGCTTGAAAAGATAACAGAAACTTTATAACCTGCCAATAAAATCTACAATATATTCTTATCGTGGGAATATTCATATCTAATTTCAATGTTTTTAGTGGTAATTATTCATTGGAAATCATGACTCTAACTATACAAAAAAACAGGAGGTATTTAATGCGTTTTTACCGATTTTTAAGGCAAATAAAAAATATATCGTCAATATCAGTGCTTTTACTTGGAATCATATTAATATCTTATCAGACTTTGATGGCAGATGACTGGAACCAGTGGCGTGGTGCTAATCGTGATGGTATATCAAAAGAAACTGGTTGGTCAACAGGTCAACCAAAACAGCTATGGAAAGCTTCGGTTGGCACGGGATATTCATCAATGGCAGTAGTCAAAGATCGTGTTTACACGCTTGGAAATATAGATAAAGAAGATACTATATATTGTCTTAATGCAAATGATGGCTCTGTAATATGGAAGTATACATACCCTTGTGTTGCCGAAGGTGCTGGCTATCCGGGACCTGCATCGACTCCAGCGGTAGATGTTGATTTCGTATATACTCTAAGCAGAGAAGGACATCTCTTTTGTTTAGGTGCAAACGATGGAAAAGTCATGTGGTCCAAGCATGTAGAAGCAGATTTTGGCGTAAAAGCTCCTGATTGGCAGTTTTCATCTTCTCCTTTAATAATGGATGATAAACTTGTTTTGGCAGTTGGTAAAACTATAGCATTTGATAAGAAAAGCGGAAACTTGATTTGGGAGACAAAAGACTATCATGGCGGGTATTCATCAGCGATAGCCTTTAAGCATGGTAATAAAGATCTATTAGCAGTTTTTAATACACTAGGTCTTGTAATAAATGATGCTAAAACAGGTCAAGAGGTTGCTAATGCAGAATGGAAAACGGATTATAATGTTAATGCAGTAACACCTATTGTATACGGCGATAATATTTTTATCTCTTCCGGATATAACACTGGTGGGGCATTATATCAATTTGATGGGAAAAAACTTACGCAAGTATGGAAAAACAAAAACATGAGAAACCATTTTAATAGCAGTGTTTTATGGAATGGTTATCTATATGGTATTGACGAAAATCAGCTTAGATGTCTTGATTTCAATACAGGTGAAGTAAAATGGACAGAAAGATGGACAGGAAAAGGCTCTCTTATGCTTGCTGATGGAAAGCTTATTGTCTTAGGTGAAAAAGGCGATCTTGCTATTGTAGAGGCAATTCCTGATAGATATAAAGAAATTGTGAAGGCAAAAGTTCTCGATGGGCTTTGCTGGACTGTGCCTGTTCTTTCAAATGGTAAAATTTTCTGCCGAAGCCATGAAGGCGATCTTGTTTGTCTTGATGTAAAGGCAAAATAAATGAAAATGGGACATGATGTTTCATGTCCCAAACATAAACTTTAAATCACTGTTCCGTCATGGATCACCGCGTTTTTATGAACAACAACAATACCATCTCTGATAGTGTAATCATCTGAATTTAACTCTTTAATGCCTTGTTCATTAATTATCACTACGTTGCAACCTATTCGTGCATTTTTATCAATTATTGCGTTTTTTATTATGCAGCTTTTTCCTACACCGATATATGGTTCAGGGTCACATCGATCTTTTAACTTGTCATAGTAATCCGCCCCCATAATTATTGAACTTTCTATATCAGAATCCTCATTAATTATGCTTCTGACTCCAATAATTGAATTGCTTATTGAGCATTTAGTCATTATAGAACCCTCACATAATATCGAAGCTCGAACCGAACAGCTATTTATCTTTGAGCCGGGAAGAAAACGAGGGTGCGTATATATAGGTGCATTCTCATTATAAAAATCAAATGGCGGAACAACCTTTGTTAGTTCAAGGTTTGTTTCGTAAAATGACCTTATCGTTCCGACATCTTTCCAGTAACCATCAAAATAATGTGCATAGACATTTCTATCATTTATTGAATCAGGGATGACATGTTTTCCAAAATCCATTCTATCACCGATTGCATCTGCTAAAACACCAGTATTAAATATATAAATGCCCATCGAAGCTACATGGGACCTGTTATTTGCTTTTATTCCATGTTGTTCAAGGATTTCTGGATTTATTGCCATTTGAGATATATCTTCTTCACGTTGAGGCTTTTCCATAAATTCGACAATTCTATCATTTGGTTCTGTCTTTAGTATTCCAAAATCCTTTACCTGATCACGCCCAACAGGAATAACTGCAACTGTTATATCTGCCTTGTTATTGATATGATTTTTTAGCATTTCTTTGTAATCCATTGCATATAATTGATCACCAGATAATATCAATATATATTTGGGCTTGATTTCGAGAAATCTCTGAAGATTTTGTCGGACAGCATCGGCAGTTCCCTGATACCAACCAGAATTCTCAAGAGTCTGCTGTGCTGCGAGTATTTGTATATAGCCATGTGAAAAAGTATCAAATCGATAAGTCTGAACTATGTGCCTATTAAGTGATGCAGAATTGAATTGAGTTAATACAAATATTTGGTTTATATTAGAATATATACAATTGCTAATAGGAATATCTACCAATCTAAATTTTCCTGCAATTGGGACAGCGGGTTTTGCTCTTGCTTTTGTCAATGGATATAGACGTTCTCCTTTTCCTCCGCCAAGAATGACTGCAATAGTGTCATCAAACTGCATTTTATCCTCCTTTTGATTAATAATAGGTTAATGCAATTATTGATTTAGATTTTCATTTTTCTTTTTTTCTAAAAAATATGAATAAAAAAGCGTTTATTAAACAAATCGCGCCCCATCCAGAAAGCATAAAGGCTTTTCTGTATGTTGGCATAGCATCCCAGAGCATCTTTTTTTCTACGTCTATATAATGCTTCCATTGGCTTAGATCAGGTAATCTCAAACGATATTTGCCATCGACTTTTCCAATAAAGGAAACCTCGTCATTTTCAGCAGAATTTTGCTTTTTATCTGCATATTCAACCCATATATGCACAAGCGAGGCTTTGAGGCTATAAGGAATCCCTTTTGCAGAAAAAATGCTTGCAAGCACCATCGCTCTACTTTCACAATCACCTTTTCCACGAATTACTGCATCTTTTGGCTCTGGAACATACCACGGGACGCCATAATTAATCCAGTCATATTCATATTTAATGATTTTATCTACGAATTTATCTATCTGTTGTGGTTCTTCTGGTATAGGCTCATTAATTAGCTCAACAATAGAAGGATCAACGGGATAATTCAAATATCTGGCAAAATTTCTAATAAAGATGTATGGATTTGGATAGCAAACTATCAGCGTCCAAAGAGCAAAAGCTATAATGGTTAGCAAAGCTATTCGCAATCTGCTTTTAAAGATATTTTTCATTACTTTCTAAGTGCGATCAATTTTTCAGGATAGTTTGATGTTATGCCGTCTATACCCATTTTTATAAGCTTCTTCATCTCTAATTCATCGTCAACAGTCCATGCCCATATACTCATAGCCCTTTTATGAGCTTCATTAATAAGCTTTTGGGTAACAATTCTGCTAGTAACATTAAGAGTAGTAGCACCTACCTCAAGAGTTTGCTGTATCAAAGACATTATACCAGACATTGTTCTTACTGGAATTTGCCCTCCTATTAGTAACGCTCTAGGAATTTTGGGGTTTATTTCCTGAATAGATTTTACAGTTTGTGTTGAAAATGACTGTAATATTACTTCATCAATAGCTTTCATTTTTTCTACTTCATTGATCACTTTTTCTGTTATATTTTCAGCTTTTATCTCTATTACATTAATTACATTGCCTTTCGTTATTGCTAGTAGTTCAGACAAAGTTGGTATTTGAGTTCCTTTAAACTCGCTTGAAAACCATGAGCCTGCATCAGCTTTTTTTATTTCATCAAGAGTCATATCTGCAATGCTACCTTTGATGTTGGTTGTTCGGTTTAGAGTAGCATCATGTATAACTACAATCTGATCATCCTTTGTGCAATGAACATCACACTCTACACAATCAACGCCTATGTCTATTGCTTCTTTGAATGCTGGCAAAGTATTTTCCGGTGAATGACCAAGCCCAGAAGCCCCTCGATGAGCTATAAATACCACATTGGACATTTAATACTCCTTTCACTCATCACGTATCAAGTTTCACTCATCACACATTAAATATTCTTTTATATTATATCAAATGATTTGTATATTTGAGAAGAGCTAATCGCCCTAGGAGATTCTGGAGCATATTTGACAGAAAAGCATTTTTGGGTTATAATTAAAGTAGAGGTGTTGCTAGTTATGGTCTGATTTTCATACTTGGGAGAGTGATAAAGATGAGGAGAATTATAGTAATACTATGTATAGCTCTAATAATATCTACTCTTTCCAGTTCCTATGCAGAAAACAGCCCTGCTGACAATATAAGTATATATGACTTCAAGAGATGCTTTTCAGAAAGCGATACTCGTTCATCAATAAACCTAACATGGTTAGCTGAACGATACGATTTTGGTTATATTGAAGATTATCTTCAAGAACAATATGGAACATATTACGGTTATTATGAATCATATAACAATAAACAAAGGGAATTTGCTGGAAAATTTGGATTATCAAATATTTATGTCAGACCAAGTTTTAAGAAATATGATGAATCAAAGCTAGTGCTTACTAGGAATGTTTTTG
>CAZMCH010000143.1:0-7751 GCA_964564735.1 uncultured bacterium | reverse complement strand
ACCATTTTATTACGCACTTCCTGAAAATAGTTGGGCTGAAATATTGCATCCACATATAAAATCATGGTTAGTTCCGCAAGGTCAATCAAAAATCAAATATTTTTATGAAGGCGCGCCTGCTTGGGAGAAAGGTGTGCCTTGGGATATTTGGATACGTCCTTTGCTCATTTGGGGTGTTTTTCTATTAACATTATATTTTGTTATGATTGCCATTATGGTTATACTCAGAAAGCAATGGATTGAGAGAGAACGTCTAGCTTTTCCTCTGGCTCAATTGCCTCTTGAGATGGTGAGAGATGATAAAGACTCCATCTTGAAGCCATTTTTCAGAAATCCAATAATGTGGATAGGTTTCATCATTCCATTTATTTTTAGCAGTCTAAAAGGTCTTCATCATTACATTCCTGAAATACCAAGCCTTGAGTTAGCTCAGGGCGTTCCAATATTTCGTAATTCACTTTGGTTCTCTTTTCGATTAAGTTTCCCGATGATTGGATTTTTCTATCTTGTTCATCTTGACGCCGCATTTAGCTTGTGGTTCTTCAATTTGTTAAGCCTTATGTTTAGAGGGCTTATGAATACGTTTAATATTACTATGAGTGAGAGTCTTGGTATATATGGAACGTCATCACCCATATTTGCTCATCTTGGTATGGGCGCAATGATAACGCTTGTGATAGTCGGTTTCTGGATGGGCAGAAGCCACCTAAAAGATGTATTCAGAAAGGCTTTTACTGGCGATAAAAAAATAGATGATTCAGACGAGATAATGTCATACAGGACTGCTGTTTTTGGAATTATAATTGGATTAATAATAATGGTAATATGGCTTACAATGTCTGGTATACCCTTATTTGTAACGATTCTGCTTTTATTTGGTGCATTTATACTCTTTATTGGTCTGACAAGGGTAGTCAGCGAAAGCGGAATGGCTGAGGCTGTCGCAACGACTATCTCGCCATCATTTGTCGTATCAGGTATAGGAACTTCACCAATAACACCAAGCGGATTAACTGCAATGAGTTTTACTTATATATGGTCTGCTGATTTGAGAACCTTTGTAATGGCTTCAACCGCAAATAGCCTGAGAATTATCGAAGGTGAAGGTAAACGAAAAAGACCTTTGTTTTGGGTTATTATGCTGTCTATCATCATAACATTGGTATCGTCAATATGGCTATTGTTAGAATTAGCCTATTCAAGAGGTGGAATAAACTGCAATGATTGGTTCTTTGTTGGTGGGGCAAGAGCGCCTTATGATTTTTTTGTCAGTAAAATTATCAATCCTTCAGAGCCAAACTGGGGTGGATGGTATATAACTGCTGGTGGTGCTTTTATTATGTTCTTTCTTATGTTTATGAGGACAAAGTTTCTTTGGTGGCCATTTCATCCTATAGGTTTTGCTATTGGTCCTGTGTGGATAATGGATCAGATATGGTTTACTGTCTTTTTTGCATGGCTTATTAAGCTAATAATAGTAAGGTATGGCGGGCTAAAAATGTTTCGCCAGTTTAGACCTTTGTTTTTGGGACTCATACTCGGTCAATTTACCTGTAATGGATTTTGGATAATAATTGATGCCATCGCTGGTGGTAGGGGCAATCAGATATTTTGGATTTAAGAATATCGTTTAGCCGAACAGTATCCAAACACCATATAAAGACTATCCTATAATGTCTATTGGAATGCTTTGCCATAAAGCTTGACACAATTAGGGAGCAATATTAGGCTTTTCTTCAAAATAAAGAAGGTGAGTTATACAATTGCAGTCGCTTGATCCAAAATATTTTACGGGTATTTGACAATTTTGCATGAGAAGTATTCGATTATTGAAGGCACATTCTAAGCTGTCTGTTGTTGGATAAGTAACTACATCAATTATCTCGGCATATTCCAATAGATAATCTATATGCCAATGAAGACGTTTTTGTTTTCTTTTGTGTCTAGCTATTCTTGATTCCAGACCATTCATAGCACTTCCCGTATATACATAATATCCACTCTTGAACTGAAAACGTCCTAACTTGCCTATTTCAATATCTACTTTATATGTTAAATAAATTAAAAGCTGATATATACCCGATGTCATTTTTTAGCCAAATTTAACGCTGTTAGCGTGAATATATATGGATAGATTGGATCAGAATATCCGCCTATAACTTCCCAATAGATACCGACACAGCTTGCATTAAAACTTCCATCAAGGTTCTGATTTGTCAATAAGTAATTTATACCTTTTTTTGCATATATGCTATTTGGATCATTTAATAGCAAAGCATAAGTTGACCATGCAGATTGCTCAATTGTGCTTGCTATTCTATGTCCGTTGATGTCTTCTCCCCATCCTCCATCATGATTTTGACAATGTTCAAGCCATTTTATGCCTTTTTCTACCTCTTCACATTCTCCATGACCTGTTCTAATAAGGGCTTCTATTGCTAATGCTGTTCCATAGGTATTTCGTGAAAGCCATAAATCTTTCCAATAGCCTTGTTCTGTTATACTCTCTCTAAGCCATATAATTGCTTTTTCAATTTCCTTATCTGAACCGCCTATCTCTAACAAAGCAAAGATAACATGAGATGTTATACTAACACAACTTACATCACCCAAGCCAGGTCGATATGTCCCCCAACCACCATCAGAAGATTGATGCTCTTTAAGCCATTTGACGCTATTTTTTATGGCATTATGATACCTGCTAATGCCAGATCGTTGACATGCAAGTAAAGCCAAAGCGGTATCATCTGCATCGCTTAGAAGATTTCCACCAGGGATACCTGAAAAAGCCCAACCACCATCATCATTTTGATTATTTATAAGCCAATTAATTGCATGATCGATTTGAGGTTTATATTTATCTGCATCTATAAGGTTTAGTGCTAACGAACTCAAAGCGGTATCCCAAACATTAAGATTTATAGCTTCTCTGCAACCACCATCACTAGAACGAAGATTTTGTAGCCATAAATTGCCTTCATTAATTGCCTTTTCTATATCGTCATTGTCATATCCTGCTTTCTGTGCATCAATTAAAGCCATTACCGAAATGGCAGTTATAAGCCCGACCCTGAACCAGCTTCCATCTTTGCATCTGTTATCAATAAGCCACTTCAAAAGCTCTTTTATCACTTCGGGACGTTTCTTGCCATGAAGTTCCATAATAATAAAAACAGGAACAAGCGTATGTTTCTCTGCAATAAAAAGGTTCTGAAAGGTCTGTGTATAAAAAAGCCTGACGGGAGGCGCATATTGTTCAGGAGGCTTAAGTCTAGAGATAAAAGACTTAGGCAATATTGGAAGTAACTTTTCACCTAGCCTCATCATCATAGAAAGAAATTTAGGAGCATTTAACTCTTTCCACGATATTCTGTTATAGCGTGCATAAAATAGCTTAATAAGCCATTTATTTGGCTTAAGGTCTGGTATTTTCTGTATAACTGGTTTTATCTTTTCATCGCTTGTTATTCGTTCTATCTCTGTTAAAGCAAGTTTGGCTAACAACGTTGCTTCTTTATCTTCACCTTCAGAAGAATCAAGCCCCCAAAGCCCGGAGGCTTTTTGTGATTTGGCAAAATATTCTATAAGTCTATCATCTATTGGTAATCCTAGCTCAAGCTGAATCAGGGCATAAGCGCAAGTGGGGAAAGTGTTTGATGATAGTTCACCTTCAAAATGCCCATCTTGATATTGCCATTTGAGAAGATGAGGAATTGCTTTATTAATGCTTTCATTTATGTTCATATTTTATAATTACCTTTTTATCCGTCCCAATTTACCTAACATTCCATTAAAGAAATGGCTTATATAAGTTCTTTGATTAATAAACTTATATAAGCCAAAATAACCTTAACTATCACATTTCATATATTGCTCATTGCATTCCTTTAGTCCAATCATAGCAAATTGGCTGGCGATGTTCAGAAAGAGCCATATTTTTCAATAATTCAGGTGTTGCATTATCAACTATGATAAACCTAAATCCATGCTCAGATTGGTCTGTCCATCGATAAAATGCCTTTGGATCAAGTTTTCTTGGATCATGCCAAGCATAAGCAGGCGACCTTAAAAGTGTAAATCTTAAGGCATTATCAACACCATCTAATCCAAAACAATCAGGGCATATTATACCTAATGATTTGCCATCTTCCATATTTAATAACGTCCAATCCATTATGGGAAATTCCTGTTTATTCTGTGGACGTCTTATGAATCCGTCAGGGATACCATCAAAACGTTCCAAAATATCAGCTTCAAAAGGCATAACAAGCTTACATATTTGGAGATTCTGTCGCCAATTCATCCATAGGTTGATTTCAATTCTTGGGTCATTTTTGTATAACCTCACCCACATATCAAGCTGGCTTTCATGATAGCTTGTGCTAATACGAAGTGAAGCACGCAAAGGACCTGTTTCCTCAATAACAACTTTTCTTATGCGAAATTTCCCAGCTATATACTCATTAAACCCACTTATACCATGCGACCAAGTATCGCTATTATCATACTGATTTATTACCTCAATGCCATGAGGTTTTAATAGATTGTTTTTATCTGATATTCGTTGTAAGTGTAGTAAATGCGCACCGTCATCATTAGCTTTTATATGCCAATAGCTATTGGATATGCTATCGTCTGTATATGTTAGATCGCTATCACCAAATTTTTGTGTTTGATCTGTTCTTAATTGATATATGCGTTCGCCCTTTGCTGGTATTTCGGCATACCAAATCATACATTGATCGCCTCGTGTAACAGACTCATGTTGGATACGCTGATATTGCACAGGTTGACCTATTTCATCAGCAAGATAGCCGTTGAAATTACCCCAGTTCATCCATGGATCATGCTGTATATATCCCTTGAAGTCGTGATCGGAAGTATTAAAAACTACAATTCTCTGGAATTTGTCATCTGGCAGTTTGCGCATACGCCTAAAATGAGTATCATTTATTATATTATTAGCAACATCACAGGCATAACCAAGTTGATCGCTTGTATCGTTATATGCAGAAGCAAGGCTTGTTCCTGCATAAATATCATGAAATTGATTAAAAAGAGGCTTTTTCCATGCTTCATTGATCTTTTCAATGGTGTTATTTGGTGAATCCTCTGGATATGTCTTTGCGGTTATTTCAGCAGACATCAAAGCATGTTCGGTTTTCCTCATTTGAGCTTTCATAGAATGAACAACCGTATAGCAACCTATTGCATGATATTGCAACTCATCATCGACTATTGGTAATTTTTCTGTGTGTATTTTCACTGCATCAAAAAATGCTCTTGGATGTGAAAATATTAGCTTTACATCAGGAATGGAGTCTTGATTTGCAAGAATCCACTCTATTTGCCTTTTAGTGGGTCCTCCTCCATGATCTCCGACTCCATAAAAACACATTACATGACCAATTTCTGGATTAGCAACATCAAGAGATGCCTTAATATGTTCAGTTAAATCTTCACTTCCGGTTGTATATGCTCTTGGTATTCTCCAAACTAACACTTCAGCACCATTTGGAGAACGCCAGCGAAATAATGCTGATGGCAATTCTTTTTCATGTGCCATTGGACGCATCATTACATAGCTGTCATATCCACCTTCTTTAAGAAAGCTTGGTATCATGGCGTTATGACCGAAGCTATCGACATTATACCCAACCGTTATATCAACACCGAACCTATCCAAAAAATAAGCCTTGCTGATTGATATATGCTTTCTGAAAGACTCCGCAGTTGGAAGATTGCAGTCTGGTTGTATATACCAACCGCCGACTATCTGCCATTTGCCATCTTTAACATATTGCCTTATTCTCTCAAATAGATCAGAATCAAGATTTTCTACTTGTTCATAAACCCACATATCGCTTCTTGTGAATATGAAATCTGGATATTCTTCAATTCTATCTGCCGCTGATCTACAAGTGGCTATTGCTTCTCCAACTCCAGCTTTCCATCTCCAAAGCCAAACAGGATCAAGATGTGCATTTCCAATTAAATGAACGGTAATCAATATATTTCCCCTTATGTTGAAATTAAATGTCCTATCGCCCTATTCCTTTATATACAATTCCTGATTTTATAAAATCATCCTTTGGCAGACAGTTTCTGCCATCAACAATCACATTTACCCCATATGCTATGAAATCATTGGGACTCAAAGCCTTAAATATACTATGTGCAGTGGCAATAATTACAGCAGGGGTATTTCTGAGTGCCTTATCCAAAGAATCAACATTGGATTTATCTAAAACAAATGGATCATATACTATCAAATCAGCCCCGTATTTTTTTAATATATTTATAATCTTAAATGATGGACTTTCCCGACAATCATCAATATCTGACTTATATGACAACCCAAGAACAGCAATCTTAGTTCCATTAATTGTCATCTTATTCTCATTCAAAGCCTTATAAAGCTGTTGAACTGTAAATTCAGGCATATCCTCGTTTATTCTACGTGCAAGAGAAAGAAAATCATGATGAAATCCAATATTTTTTGCATATTCTATCAAATAATATGGATCAACAGGAATACAATGCCCACCCACTCCACAACCGGGATAATGTGCCATAAACGCAAATGGTTTTGTTGCGGCTCCATCTATAACATTCACAATATCAATTCCCAAATGAGAAAATGATTTTGCAAGCTCATTGACAAAAGCTATATTAATGTCTCTGAAAGTGTTTTCCACTATTTTTACTGCTTCTGCTTCTTTAAGTGAGTTCATTGGTTTGATTTGCCCAGTTATTATGGAATGATAAAAATTTATAGCCTTCTGTAATCCTGTATCCTCAAGACTTCCTATAACTCTTGGTATATTTTCAACAGTCCATTTTTTATCACCCGGATTTATTCGTTCAGGGCAATGGGCAAGATAGAAATCCTTTCCACCAATCAAGCCTGAACCTTTCTCTAATAATGGCAAAACGATCCCTTCTGAAACACCCGGATTTACTGTTGATTCCAATATAACAAGTTGTCCTCTTTGTAAATGAACGGCAATACTTTTGCAGGCTTCTTGCAAAGGCTCAAGATTGGGCATGTTATTTTCATAGATCGGTGTTGGAACACAAATCACAATTATTGAAGCATTTCTTATCTTCGCAAAATCTGTTGTTGCAATAAATTTTGAGTTCTTTAATTGTTTGATAATCTCACTTTCAGTTGATATTGGAGATTCCCTATTATTCAGCATTTTTACTTTTTTTTCATCAATATCTATGCCAACAACATTATAACCTTTTTTATCAACAAGCAATGCAAGCGGTAATCCAACATAGCCAAGTCCAACAACAGCAACTTTTTCTTTGTATTGCCCAAGTTCCTTTGTCATCAACAAATTCCTTTCAATGTTATCTTCTCAACTTCATCTAGAGCATCTGAAAATGTTTTGTCTATATATTCATACATCATATTAACCTGTTTTTGAGCGTCAGAAGATGCCTGCCAATGCGATATACTTACACCCTTGCGTATAATGCCAAGCTCTGTTGCGGATGCCCTAAACCATATCCAGCCTATATGTCTTTTTATATTATCTGATGTATAAATATAAAACTCAATTTTGTATCCACCTTTTTGTGTTACTCTATTGCCATATCCTCTTAATTCATTTTGACCTTCGCAGTTCACAAACTCATAAAAAGCCCTTCCTTGATAAATTTGGCTTATTTTTTCACTTATTCCCTCCCAAAGCTTTGACTCAAAATATTTATCAAAATTATCCTTAAAAATATCTAATGGC
>CAZMCH010000142.1:5967-7869 GCA_964564735.1 uncultured bacterium | reverse complement strand
AAGCAATATTAGGGCATTGGTGTTTGACGGCGTCAGAGCAGAAGAGAGCGACTCCCGGGCAAACTATAGTTCCATATCCGAAGGAAAAAGTATCTCATTCAAGTTAATTGTAATCCTCTTCTTGAATGGTCTTCTGCCGAGATATTCCTATATATCTTTGAGAGAAAAAGGATATGGGATTACAGGTCATCATCGCAGATGTAGGGTAAAAACCACTGTCAGTGTAGGTTTAGCACCATATTCCAATCTTTTGAAGAACCTTGATATCATTTATCCCGACCATGTATGGTGTGGAGACATCTCATACATTAGTTTTTCAGATGGCTCAACAGCTTATCTTGCCATATTGATGGATATTTACACTCTGATGATTCGTGGCTGGTCATTAAGACGGGATTTATCAGAATTATTGGTTTTGGAGATATTACATACAGGACATATACCTTTGATTCATCATACAGATCAGGGGAGTCATTATAAATCCGATATTTATGGCTCAGGACTTTTGGATTTTGGAACGAGATTGAGCGTGTCCGGCAAGGGAAAGGCATGGGATAATCCATTTGCAGAGATTGTCATAGGTCATCATGATAGGGTTCTATCATTTTGCCTGTATCTTTTTGACTATATGATTTTAGACAGAATATTATCGGAATAGTATATAGATTGGGGAATTTCTGAATTATGAAATAAAAACTTGCAATTATAATATAAATTTGGTATAATATACAACCGTTGGACATGCAACTAAATTTTATAGGACAATATTTGTAAAAAGGGATTCGCCTATGAATAATGAATACAATCCAGAACAATCACTATTCTCACTAATCAGAAGGACATCTAAAGCTTTTCGTGAAAAGGTAAATCAAAATTTTGCCAAAGAAGGTCATGATGTTACTGGCGAGCAATGGAGAATACTATGGTGTCTATGGGGCAAAGACGGACAAATACAGCAAAACCTTGCTGACGTAGTTCATAGGGATAAGACTTGCATTACTCGCATAGTCGACTCTATGGAAAAGCGTGATTTAGTAGTCCGTATCCCAGATCGATTAGACCGTAGGCAAAACCTTATCTATTTGACAAACAAAGGCAAAAGATTACAAGAAGACCTGATGAGAATATTTGACGAAACTTCATTGGAAGCCCAAAAAGGTATTGATACAGAGGAACTAGATATTTTTAAGAAAGTCTTGATGAAAATCCTTCAAAATCTTACAGGTATCTAATTATTATAAAAAATAGTTGAATACACACCTGTTTATATATCAACTTTTTTTATTGTCTAGGAAATTATATTTTTGGTATTAATTTAGGAAGACCCTTCACTTCGTTTAGGGTGACACCTAATATCATTTTGAGCGAAGCGAAAAAACTTTTTTATATTGTGAGAAAAAATACAAATTAATGACAAACGAAAAAGCATCAAAGCGATCTAGCATTTGGAGAAGATGGCTTACAAAATGGCTTAAATCAAGGCTAAAAAAGGATTCGGTTGAAAACCGCACCTATATCATACAGGCTTTGGGAAAAGTTGGTGATGAAAGTGCTTTGCCAATAATTCTTGATTCTGCACACAGCGAAGATAGCACTATACGCCGTTTTGCTATATCTGCTTTGGCTGATCTCAAAGATGCCCGCGCTATTGATGCTTTAATTGAAGCTTTGAATGATTCGGAGAATGATATAAAAGCTACTGCTGTCATAGCATTGGGATTTCTTGATGATAAAAAAGCTGAAATTCCTTTGATAGAATTACTTAAAGACAGGGATAATTCTGTTCGTTCACAAGCTGTAATAGCTCTTGGACGTATTAGATCAACTCAGGCACTTCCTATACTTGAACAAATGAAAAACACAGAACCTAATGAATGGATACGCCGATATATAAGCGAAGCA
>CAZMCH010000142.1:0-5957 GCA_964564735.1 uncultured bacterium | reverse complement strand
AATCCTAGAAATAAAAGGGGGCATATATTCGTGAAAAAGATAATAATAATTGTAAGTGTTGTAATATTACTAGGTATAGCAGGATTGGTTATTGGTCTAACAACCAACCATAATAAAAAAGATAATGCAGTTCCTTTAAAAACAGAGACAGTCAAAAAAGGCGATTTTGTCATCAAAATTAACGCCTCTGGTAATTTAGAATCACTACTCACCGTTGATGTAAAATCAAATGTGGAAGGCGAAATTTACAAACTCTATGTAAAAGATGGTGAAAGTGTGGAAAAGGGACAGGTTCTAATAAAAATAAATGATGAGCAAATTAGAGAAGATATGAAACAGGCAGAAGCTAATGTAGCTGCTGCAAAAGCACAGTATGAACAATCAGCTCGTTCACTTGAAATCAAGAAAAAACAATTAGACAGCGACCTACAACAACAAAGGGATGCTGTTATCCAGGCACAAACGGCATATAATGTTGCCAAAGCAACGACTTTACAGCAAATTTCACAGCAGGAAACTGAGATTCAAAATACTAAGGATTCTATGGAACAGGATACCATTGCATTACGTCAAGCCGAAATTGCGTTGAAACAGGCGGAAATAACTCTAAGTGACTTAAAACAATCAGAAGAAGCAGCAAAAGTTGATCTAACAAATGCAGAAGCAGAACTTAAAAGAACTCAAGATTTATATGAAAAAAAATATGTTCCCAAGAAATCATTAGAAAATGCACAGGCATCTTTTGCAAATGCTAGCTCTCGTTATGAATCAGCAAAGAAAAAAGTTCTATCTCAGGAAGAAACAATAAAATCACAACAGGAAACAGTTGATATGCGCAAAAATGCTGTTCAAATGAGAAGGACTACACTTGCTTTTGAGGAGCAAAATCTTAAATTGATGAAGCAAACTCGTGTTGCTCAGGAAGAACAAGCATTAACACAACTAAAAATTGCGCAAACTCGACTTAAACAACTTGAGGAAAATATTAATGATGAGAAAGACATAAGCAAACTCTCTATTGAAAGTGCAAGAGCGAATTTATTAAGGGCGCAAAGTACACTAAATAATCAAAAGGAACGTTTGGGCTGGACTACAATCGTTGCCCCAATGTCTGGAACAGTTATCGGACTTGAGATTGAAGAAGGGGAAATCATAACATCAGGACGTTCAGCGTTTTCACAAAGCCCACCAATAATGAAGATTGTTGACCTCTCTCAAATGATAGTCAAAACATCGATAAACGAAGTAGATATGGAAAAACTTGCTGTTGGTCAAAAAACGGATATTAGAACTCGTGCTTATCCAAATAAAGTTTATCGTGGAGAAGTCAAAAAAATAGCTCCAAATGGTCAATCACGTGATAATATCATTTACTTTCAGGTTGAGATAGGAGTCCTTGATTCGCCAAAGGAATTGCGCCCAGGAATGACTGCGGATGTTGATATTGTTGTATTTGAGAAAAAAGATTGCCTATTGTTGCCTATCGAAGCAGTCAAATCTGAGCAAATATCATCTGCATTGTTAGATGTTCCAAAGAGTGACGAATCAAAATTTAAGGTCGGGCAGGCTGTTTCAATTGACATGGGCAAAGGAGATATACCGGGTAAAGTAACCAAAATATCGTCGGATAGTGCGGAAAAGAATGTAGAAATTGCCCTAGATGCTGGAAAAAAGCGAATACGTCCCGGTAAAACAACCGTAAAAGTTACTTTTGACGGAAAATCTCTGACAGATATTCCTGCTGATATAAAATCAGGGAAAGAAAGCTATGTTATGCTAATGCCAAAAGGAAAAGAAAAAGCAAATGGTGAATCAAAAGATAATACAATGAAAGGTATCAGAACAGTAATCGAAACAGGTGGACAAAATGATTCAGAAATAGAAATACTAAGCGGATTAAAATTAGGAGATCAAGTCATTATAGAACCTCCCAAAGTTCAGGAACAAGGACAGCAAGAAAGACGTCGAAGATAGGGGCATAAAATGAATCTGATTGAAAGCCTTATTTCTGGAGTTCAGGCACTAATTAGCCATAAGATGCGAACTATTTTGACATTACTTGGTGTGGTTATAGGTGTTGCTGCTGTTATCGGTATGGTTTCTATAGGCGATGGTGCAAAAACAATCATCATGGAAGACTCAGAGAAAATCGGCGGTGCAACAATGATACGCTATCGACGCGCGCGCCATATCTTTGTTAACAATAGATGGGTTCGTAACAATAGCGAAGAAAATTTTGATTATGATGATGCTCTAGCGATAGAAGAACAATGCCCTTCTGTTAAATTTGTGATACCATCAATCGATCAACGCTGGGGTATAAGATTAAGTAGTGGTGCTGGTCTAAATATGCGTGATATGTATTCGGGCTATCAAGCTGTAACTCCAGATTTTCAAAAAGCAATGAAATGGACATCTGAAACAGGCAGATTTATATCAGACTCAGATGTTGAATATGCTACATCGGTTTGTGTTTTGGGGAAAGCAGTTGCAACGGAATTATATGGTGAAGAAGACCCTATTGGGCAGGAAATAAGAATACAGGGAAAACGATTCGCTGTAATTGGTGTTATGCAAGAAAGAGGGCGTAGTCTGAGATTTGGATTTAACCTTGATGAAACTGTATTCATACCAATTACTACAGCCCAACAACGATTTACTGGTAATAATTACATTAATTCATTATCTGTGCAAGCAAAAAGCATCGACCATGTTCCAAAAGCTATGGCAGAAGTCACTGAGCTTCTCAAAAGCAGACATCGTGGGGAGCAGTTTTTTGATACTCGTGATGTTGCAAGTGGGCTAGACCTTGTATTAAAGATCAACAAAATTATTAAGATATTATTAACTGGTGTTGCTGGTTTTTCGCTTATAATCGGTGGTATTGGGATAATGAATATAATGTTAGTTTCTGTCGCTGAACGCACTCGTGAGATCGGTTTGAGGAAAGCGATAGGAGCAAAACCAAGAGATATTCTAATACAATTCCTTATAGAAGCGGTTCTTTTATGTTCATTTGGTGGTTTATTGGGATTGCTTTTGGGATTTGGATTTGGTTCAGGGGTTGCATGGATAGTAACAAGTTTCATTACAAAGACAATAAGTTGGCCTTCTACTTTGCCTGTCTTTTGGGCATTGATTTCAATTGTTTTTTCCGCCGCAATAGGGATATTTTTCGGGCTTTATCCAGCGGTAAGGGCTTCTCGTTTGGCGCCTGTTGTAGCTCTTAGAATGGAGTAAAAATCTGATATGAATTTTCTTGATGGTTTGTTAATTGGTCTTGCAGGTCTGCGCAAACATCCTATGCGTGCTTTTCTTACCATTCTTGGAATTGTTATCGGCATAGGTGCTGTTGTCGCTGTTGTCGCCATTGGAGATGGTGCGCGTATAATGACATTGGGAGAAATCCAGCAAACTGGTGGAACAAATATTGTGGAAATATATCGTAACCAATGGTCAAGAAGCAGTCGTGGAGGAACTCTTGCTCAAACTGCACAAGAGGCAATTCGATCAAGATGGCAGTATAATAGGGCAGAAGATTTGGAATATACTGATGTGCTTGCTTTGGAAGAAGGTTCTGAATATATTGTGCAGGCAGTCGCAGAAGTTGATAGTGGAGACGTAAGTGCGATGCGTGAAGGCAATACAAAAGATTCACGCCTTGTTGGCGCATCGTTAGGTTATCAGAGATCTCATAACTGGTATGTTACAGAAGGACGATTTATAAACGAAACCGAGTTGGATGAGGGTGCTTTGGTTGCTGTAATTGGCTCACAATTGGCAATAGATTTGTTTGGCAAAACAGACCCAATAGGACAGCTTATACGTGCGCAAAGATTTCGTCAGCGCTGGGGCGACTCATTTGACATCCAATTAAAAGTGATTGGTGTTATGCAAATGAAGGGCGATGTCGGGGCAACAGAAGGCTGGGACGATTCTATAATAATACCATTATCTACATATCAACAGAGAATATCAGGAAAAAAGGATGTTGCGAGGATTCGCGCAGAAGTTTCTTCTGTAGAGCATTTAAAACAAGCGGTTCTTGATATAGAATATATACTCGGCAAACAACATCCAGGACCCGAAAACCAATATGAAATATGGATGGCAATAGAGGAATTGGCAACTGCAGAACGTGTTGGACTCATAATGAAATTAATGCTTGGTGGAATCGCTAGTATCGCACTTCTTGTTGCTGGTATTGGTATAATGAATATTATGTTGATCTCTGTTACGGAACGCACAAAAGAAATAGGTTTAAGGAAAGCAATCGGAGCAAAAAGCCGAGATATTCTTGCTCAATTTTTAGTAGAATCTGCAACGTTAAGTATTGGTGGAGGTATTCTTGGCATATTTGCAGGATTCTTTCTTGCTCGTATTACAGCTAATCTCATATCAAAGTTAGTTTGGGAAGATACACAATGGCCGGTCGCTTTTTCGCCTGTTCCAGCGATTATTGCTTTTGCTGTAGCGGTTGGAGTTGGAATATTCTTTGGGCTTTATCCTGCAAGAAAAGCAGCAAAAATGACACCTATTGAGGCTTTAAGACGTGATTAATGAAGAAGAAGAAAAAAAAATTGTTATTGATGCCAATAACCTAACAAAAACGTACCGCATGGGTAAAATTGAAGTAAATGCCCTAAGAGGTGTAAGTATAACAGTTAAAAAAGGTGAATTTGTTTCTATTATGGGCCCTTCTGGGTCTGGAAAATCATCTTTAATGGATATTTTGGGCTGTCTATCAAAACCAACTGAAGGTTCTTACAAGCTTGATGGCGAGGAGATATCTAAACTATCAGAAAACAGCCTTGCATTAATACGAAATCGCAAAATTGGGTTTGTTTTTCAGGCATATAATCTTCTTCCACGCACAACAGCATTAAGGAATGTTGAATTACCGATGATATATGCTAGAGTTCCTCGGCGAGAAAGGCGGCAGCGCGCTCTTTCTGCTCTTGAAATTGTTGGGCTGGCTGATAGAATACATCACAAACCAAATGAAATGTCTGGTGGTCAACAGCAGAGAGTCGCTATAGCACGGTCAATCGTTAATAATCCATCAATATTTTTCGCAGATGAGCCGACTGGGAATTTAGATACAAAGTCTAGTGAAGAAGTAATGAAAGTGTTTCAACAGCTAAGCGAAGCTGGAAATACAATTTTGATGGTTACTCATGAAAACGATATTGCTGCATATTCGCAACGTATTATAAGGCTTCGTGATGGCTTGATAGAATCGGATGAAAGGATTAAATAGGCAATATCTTATCTGAAAATTGAGGAGACAAAAAATGACATCAGGATCATCAGAGGAAAACATAGGTCCCAAGCAAGAGTTACCTAGAAAACTCGAGGATGAACTTGGTAGAATAATAGAAATAGGAGAAAAAATCTGCATTGCAGTTTCCAGCGATATGAATATCGATGGCAATTTCGAAGACTGCTGGCTACTGGCAACAGACAAGCGTTTACTTACCTTTAGCGGAAACCATAGCAAGCATCCAAAGCTTTTACATGAGTTATCCATAAACGAAATAGAAGACATCAGACTCAAAAATCTTGTCGGAAACGGCATTATTGAGATAAAAACTCCCTCCAAAACAATAGAACTACTGAGGTTTTCAAAAACCGCCTATCGTGAGAACCAAATTGACGTAATCCCTAAAGCTATAGACCGTCTAAGAGAAATGAATGGTCTAAAATCTATAAAACGAAGGGAATTTGATTTCGGTGGTGAATATGGATTAGCAAGCGAGCAAAGATGCCCCAAATGCGGTAGATTTATAAATAGGGGCGTTTGTAGGCACTGCCTTGACAAAAGGACACTATTAGCAAGGCTTTTTGCTTATCTCAAGCCATATTGGTTTGTTGCTCTTATCGCTTTTATTATATCTTTAGCAACTGCTGGTATTGACCTTGTTCCACAAATAATATCAAAATATATTATGGATACA
>CAZMCH010000141.1:0-7916 GCA_964564735.1 uncultured bacterium | reverse complement strand
TGGTCAACAATTGGTGAGGATTGCCAAATATATGAAAGCGTGGTTATCGGACGCGAACCAAAGGATCTTAAGCACGTTCCAAATTCCCGGAGCTTTGTGATTATTGGCAATAAAAATAATATTCACGAATATACATCAATAGCACGTGCAACAGCAGTTGACGAAGCAACAACAATAGGAAACAATAATCTCTTAATGGCTTATGTTCACATTGCACACGATTGTCAGATAGGCAATAATACTATATTAGCAAGCTATGCGACACTTGGCGGGCATGTGGTTGTTGAAGATAGGGCAATTGTAGCGGCACAATCATCCATTCATCAATTTGTAAGAGTTGGATTTATGGGTTTTGCTGGTGCATGTGCAAAGATCGTTCAAGATGTTCCACCATTTATTATCGCAGATGGCTATCCTGCAAGTGTTCGCTGTCTTAATAGTGTTGGTCTAATTAGAAGTGGCATGTCTCAAGAAAAGCGCTTATTGCTAAAACGAGCATTTAAGATATTATTTCGATCAAATCTTAATCGCAAAGAAGCGATAGCAAAAGTGCGCAATGAAGTTGATTCTTGCGAAGAGATTGAAATATTGCTGAAATTCATGGAAACTAGCAAAAGAGGAATCGCTGTTTGAAAATTGGTATAATAGCAGGTTCTGGCAAATTGCCTGCAATCTTAGCAAAAGAGATAATTGATACAGGGAAAAAAGTTTTTATTATTGGCATATCAAAAAATGTTGATGATTCACTTAAAAATCTAGCATCTGATTTTTACCAATTTGGCATTGGGCAGGTAAATAAAATAATAGGCACTTTTTTAGATGCTGATGCAAAAGAACTTGTAATAATTGGTAAAGTTGCAAAAGATGAATTATTCAATCCTCTTCGTTTTGATACAAAGGCATTAAAAATACTAAGCAAACTCAAAAACAAAAGCGATTCATCAATATTTTCTGCTATTGCTGATGAAATGGAAAAAAGCGGAATAAAACTGCTTGATCAACGCCAATATCTGAATATCCTTTTACCAGAAAAAGGCATTATTACCAAATACAAGCCGTCAAAATCCCAATTGCATGATATTGAGTATGGAATGGAAATAGCCAAGAAAGTATCGGAACTTGGGATCGGTCAGACTGTCGTTGTAAAAGATCAAATAATACTAGCGGTTGAAGCCATAGAAGGCACTGACGAAGCAATTCAGCGAGGGGCAAATCTCTGCAAAGGCAACGCAGTCATAGCCAAAGCCTCAAAATCAGATCAAGATTTTCGTTTTGATGTTCCTACCATAGGTCCTGATACAATTGATGTCCTTATAAAGACTAAAGCATCTGCTATTGCAATTGAGTATGGACGGGCATTCCTGATAGATAGAGAAATTACTCTTTCCAAAGCTAATGAAGCTAAGATAGCGGTTGTTGTTTTATAGTCCGCTGATTTTTGCAAAAATCAGCGGACTATTGTTTGGGCTATCCCTATGAATAATAATCCTAAAATAATGATGGTTGCGGGTGAAGCCTCTGGCGATATTCATTGTGCTAGGCTTGCATTGAAGCTTAAAGAACTCCGTCCATCAATAAGCATATTTGGCATGGGTGGAAAACTCATGGCACAGGCAGAGGTTGACATCAAATATGATATATCAGACCTTGCGGTTATGGGTATCACTGAAGTTTTGGGCAAACTACCTGTCATATTAAATAGATTAAATAGTTTGAAAAGACTTATTATAGAGCAAAAACCAGACGCTATAGTTCTTGTTGATTTTCCTGATTTCAATATGCGTTTGCTTCCGTTCATCTATAAACACAAAATCGCCGTTATATACTATATTCCACCTAAAGCATGGGCTTGGCGAAAAAAAAGGGCTGATGTTATCGCAAAATATACTTCTGCTGTTGCGTCAATATTTCCATTTGAGGCGGAAGTCTATCGTCAGGCAGGTGCAAATGTCCATTATGTCGGTCATCCGCTGCTTGATATTGTTAAGCCATCCATAAGCAAAGAGGAATCATATAGAAAATTCGGGGTTGACCTTGATAAAACTATTATAGGATTAATGCCCGGCAGTAGAAGAAAAGAGATCAATAGGCTTTTGTCGGTAATGCTGGAATCCGCAAAGATAATAAAATCAAAATTTCCAGATTGTCAGTTTATTTTGCCAGTGGCGCAAACTATTTCACAAGACATGCTCCCAGATATGCAAGACCCACCTGTAACGATAATTGATGGATCAGATGTCTATGACATGATGAATATAACAGACTTGATTATTATGGCTTCTGGAACAGCGACCCTTGAGGCAACATTTATGCTTGCGCCAATGATTGTGATCTATAAGGTTTCAGGGATTTCATGGGCGGTAATGAGCAGAATGGCTAATCCTAATGTCAAGTCGACAACTTTGCCAAATATCATAGCTGATAAAATGATAGTTCCTGAGTTACTTCAAGATAAGGCAAATCCGAATAATATATCACAGATAGCGATAAAAATGCTGAGTAATTCTCAGGAACTAGAAAAACAGAGAGATGAACTCCGTAAGGTTCGTGAAAAAATGGGCGAAGCAGGGGCAGTTGAGAGAGTAGCAAAATTAGTATTGGGATTTATAAATTTCCCTGCATCTTTGTAGATAATATTTGAAATCATTATAAGATACTTCTGGTGGAATGTGATGATCCATGCCCGGTATGTATCCACCATGCTTGAACATAAACGGCAGTTTTAATTCTAATTCTTTATCAATAGCATCTTTGCCCTTAGCAATTTCACGCTTGTCAATGCCACCCATTATGCGAAATTTTGGAAAAGCCTTGCGTATTTCACGAATATCCATTCCCGCTGCAACTTCAAAAGGCAACATCCCATCAATACCTGCCTCAATAAACAAGGGGATTAGCTTTGTTACATCACCATCGCTATCAATGGTTACCCATGATGCTCCCATCTGCTTATAAAAATCAACCATTTCTTTGTAATATGGAAGCATAAACTCACGAATAAACGCAGGTGAAATTAAGGGACCGTTTTTATATGACATATCCTCCCACATGAAAATAAAATCATATTTTACGTCTTTTAATGCCCTTTCATATAAGTTTTTGAGATAATAAACATGATACCTGCAAATCTCATGGACTAATTCTGGCTGTTCAACATAAGCCATTAAAAGCCCTTCCAGACCCATGAGTTCACGAAGCCAACCAAAAAAGCCATTCTCTCCACCACCAAGACATAATATATGCGGGAAATTATCAGCGTCTTTTGCCCATTGATCCCAATTATCAGGATAACGTCCCGGTGTTTTTGGATCAAGGCGTTCTTTTATTGATTCAAAGTCATCTCTATTCGATACAGGGTGTTTCAAAAACTGGGGTAATCTTGAGCCGATCTTACTTTCTCGGCATATAATTCCTGAGCCAGTTTGGACGACTCGGCTTGTTTCATCTTCTTCTATGATCTTCCATTCAAAAGCGGGAGTAATTCCACAGTTTATCGGAGGGCGAAAATAATGGCTAATTTGGCAATCATCCCACGGTTGCTTATCAGCAGGCAATCCCTCTTGTCGCCATCTAGCTATCGTCTCCCACCAATAGCCCCACTCAAATTGACATAGCTCATCTGGTTTTTCAAAATTCATCATTGCGCGAAAGGATTCTCGATGGTTCATGCGGTCTCCTGTCTCATTTTTATATGTTGATCATATAATCTGTCGTATGCTTTTTTTGCTTTATGATGATGAGGATCGATATTTAAGGCAAGCTTATATTCTTTTATGGCTATATCAATCATATTAAGTTTTTCATAGATAAACCCTAGTGCAAAATGCGCAAAGGCATTATTTGGTTCATTCTCAATTAATCTTTCATATTCGGCTATTAGGTCGGAATAACCATTAAATCTAGGATCGTCAATAAATCCGTATTTTTCAAAAAATTCACCATACTCACTGATAATAACGGACATATCATAACCTTTTAATGATGCCCTACGCATTAATCCAATAATGCGCCTTGCCTCAATTATGCTTTTTTTGACGCAAGAGACTTCATCTAGTTGGTATCTGAAAAAATAGTCACATTCTTCTTGAAATATATTGTCTGAAATACAATCATCGCTGTTAATTCGTCTGGCAAGGTCATAGAAGTTGCGCTTAAAATAAGCCTTTGCATCATCAACTGTTTCAAAAGTTTCTCCGATATGTTCTATGTCAATTAAAATACTGTATGCCTCGTTAATTTTTGTAAATATTTTAGATGCCCGTTCCTCATTACCGGGATTTTTATCTGGATGATATTTAAGAGCAAGCCTTCTATATGCCCTTTTAATATCATTTTTTGAGGCATTATGATCTAATTCCAATATATCATAATATTCATCAAGAACCTGAGACATTATCTCCTCCGAACCACAATTCGATCTCCTGTTCTGCCTCTTTGCTGTTTTCAGAAGCATGAACAATATTGAAAATTGCTCTATGAGCAGAATTGGCATAATCTGCTGAATCTATGGAGAAATCACCACGTATAGAGCCGGGCAGTGCAAATATAGGGTTTGTATCGCCGATCAATTTTCTGACTACCTCTGCAGCATGATTGCCAGATAATATCATTATTACTACTGGTCCCATAGACATATAGTCAATCAGCCATTGCCTAACCATTTTGCCAAGAGCAAGGGTGTCATCCGTTCCCATATCTTTAACAATATCTTTATCATATTTTTTGTATGTATTTGACATTTTAGTTCCAACTGAACGAAGCCATTCTTCTTTATTTGGGTATAGATTAGCTACAACTTCTGGTTTTGCTTTGATCATTTTAAGGGCTTCTATTTTCAATCCAGCGTTTTCAAATCTTGATATAATTTCCCCTATTAATCCTCTTTGAACGGCATCGGGCTTTATCATAGCAAATGTCTTTTCCAAATCTAGTACTCCTTATAAAATGCCCAAAAACTCAATAAAAAAGCGAAACAACGTGCATTATAGCACTTGATTTGATATATGTCAAAGGAAAATTGAAATTGCTAAACTCGATCAACACCTAACCTGCATTTTTGTCCGATAACAGATGATTTTATAGCCTTAAAAGCCATTTCCATACTACCAAGATTATTTTTTCCTGAAAATCCCGGTTCTTCTCCTGCATTGATATAATCAATCATCTTTTCAAGTATAATCTTGTTAAGAACAGGCAGATTAAGATCGCTTATATCTGTTTCGTCCCACCATTTTACAGGGATTTTTTCTCCATTAAGATATAAGATGTCATTTATAACAGATAATATACCTTTATCGCCCTCAATCCGCCAATTACATGTCCAATTGGTTGTATCTGTAGAAGAAGCTATCCCTCTAAAACAAACTCGACAACCTTCAGACATTTCAAATACAGCATAAGAGAATTTCATTCCCTCAGTTTCTATCCAATGTGTATTCCAACATTCAGCCCATACATTTATAGCATCTTGACCCAAAACCCATCTTATATAGTCAAAAAAATGTATTGCACCTTGCACCAAGAGTGGATAAGGTTGAGGATAGCTTCCCGAATAGCCTTTTTTAGAGAAAAAAGCGTCCTGATGTATATACCCAATCTTTCCCAAAATGCCAGATTGTATTATTTCCCTAATTTTCATAATAACAGGATGAAAGCGTAATTGTTGTGCCACAACCATTTTTAGATTACGTCTTTTTGCCTCTCTTACCATCTCCAAACCCGTTTCCCAAGAGTCACTCATTGGCTTGACAACAATTAGATGCTTACCTCCTACAAATGCTTTCATTGCATTTGCATAATGATTTATTTGTGGAGTTGCATCAAGCACAATGTCTGCCTCAGTATCAAACCATTCTTTATCTGGATTTGTAAAACATCCATCTGAGGAAACTCCATAAAATTCTTTTGCATCATTGAGTTTATCATTATCTATGTCAACTAAGCCTACGACTTCTACATCAGGCGTTGTTTTTAGTGCATGTCGCCAAGAATTTCCAAAACCACCTACACCTATTTGAATAATTTTAATAGACATTATATCCCTCCAAAAATTGACTACCTCATATATATATCTATATGATTAGTTGATGGCTTTACTTTAACATAATATATTGAACTTGCTGGTATAAGCATATAAAAGCCCATATTTTTTGGCAAAACTGCCTGCATATAGTCTGATCCTACTTGTTTTATCATAACTTCTGTTCCGGTAATATCTTCCTCGTTTATATGAACGTTAGCAGTTGTATGATCCCTATTTATTAAATCCATAATCACACTTGTAATAACATTCAGATTTTTATCAGTCATTATATCTTGTCTTTTTGTGCTAATACAATTGGTTTCTAAAATATCAGATTCTTTTTTACTATCCAACAATGCCTGTTTCAATGAAGCAGACCAATCATTTGTGTCAAACTTTCCCAATAAAGCGGATGTATTTTTAGTTAGCTGTTCTATTTCTTTCATGTGCTTATTTATCTCATCTAAGTATTCAGATAACTCATCTTTTGAGCCATTCTCATTTTTTAGCCATAATGTCGCAAGGTTCGTATAGCCCCATATAGCAGATAAAGGTGAGCTAATATCATGTATAAACGTTTTTATACTCTCTTGTAGTTTAGATAATTCATCAATCCGCCTATCTTCTGCTAAATGCTTGTTTTCCATGATCTATCTCCATTCCCATTGAGTTTAACATATCATCAACAGCCTTTGTATCTATCCCATAGGTTGCTAATTCATTACTTACGGATATTGCAGAGACTGTTTGGCTATAAACAACAGAACGTTTAATTTGATCTGCCTCCCCTTGCGAGTATATCCATTCCCTAAGAAAACCTGCGTGCATTGCATCACCTGCGCCTATTGTGGAATAAACTTTTTCGATTTTTGGTGCAGGAAAGAAAATAGAACCATTAAAGATATTATTGCCATCAGGCATTTTTTTATCCCATACCCAACAACCTTCTTTATTATGAACAATCAATGTGCAATTCAATGCCTTCCCACCTAATTCTTTCCATGTGTCATTAGCCTCAAAAAACTCATCTTTATTCATAAAGATAAATCTCGGAGGTTTTTTCGCAATAAGACAATCATGCAGATAATATCCACGAACATCTATGGATACTTGACAATCCTCACGAGTAAGGTTGAGTATTTTGGCATAGAAATTATGAGGCGTCAGCAAATTATCGGAACTCTCCCATATAGGCGGTGCACCTGCTATGACAATCATATCCGCTTCATGTATAAAACTAGCAAGCCTTGACAGAACAGCCTTTGCTGATTCTATTGACCATATCATACGAGGACTAAAATTCAGGCTTGTTCCAGCATCTTCAAGCACAATTTCTATACAACGCCTTGTAGTCTGCATATCGGATGTTTCAGTAAGTTCATCAACAACCTCAAAATGTGGCTTAATCTTAGTTAGATTCTCTATCTGGAGACATTGAGTATATATTCCGGCTGGTGTTGAAGGAACTATACCCGAATTTCCAAAATTCAGATTTCGCATTGTGGCTTTTGGTGGCGGCAGAAATGTGACAAGCTCAATTTCTGCTTGAATATTATCTGGCAGAAGCCTATCAATGACACGTGCCACATTTGTGGCTTTCCCACCTGCATAAACAGCCTTAATTTGTGGACGTTGTTTTGCCTCATGTGTTGTATCTAACAATGAAACCAGACCATTTTGGGTGTTATAGTCAGTATATCCATCTTTTTTATGCTTTTTTATTTGCCATATTTCATCAGCAGTAGGGGCAAATTCGAGTATTTTGACCTTTTTAATTAACATAACAATACCTATTTAACGTGAGTTCGACGTAAAAAAATTGTATTTACCACCAAGGCACAAAGGCACAAAGCAAGAAATAAATTGAAGATTAAAAGATTGAAGCTTTTTAACG
>CAZMCH010000140.1:0-7954 GCA_964564735.1 uncultured bacterium | reverse complement strand
TTTGCATTTATCAACATTGCCAGCGGAGGCAAGGCGCTTCAATCAACAGAGCAAAATCCAAATGAGATGCACCCCAAAATAACCGCTGAAATAGCAGAAAAATATTCTGATGTAATTGTTGGCATAAAAACAGCGCATTATTGGGTGAATAATCAATGGGATTCTGGGCATCCACCTTGGGCATCTATAGATAATGCTTTGGAAGCAGGTAATTTATGTGGAAAACCCATAATGGTTGACTTTTGGCCACGCCCACCAGAAAGGTCTTATCAAGATCTGATATTGAAAAAACTTCGTCCTGGAGATATGCACACACACGTTTTTGGTCGTCCATTTCTGATAGTTAATAAAGAAGGAAAAGTGTATGATCATATTTTTAAGGCAAGAGATAAGGGCGTTATATTTGATCTAGGGCATGGTGCTGGGAGTTTTTGGTTCAGAAACGCAGTTCCAGCTATACAAAACGGTTTTCATCCAGATTCTATAAGCACAGACCTTCACATGGGTAATATAAACGGACCTGTGGTCAATATGCTGAATGTGATGTCAAAGTGCATGAGTATTGGTATTTCACTGCAAGAGATAATTATGAGATCAACCTTTATTCCTGCCAAACAGATTGGTCATTCTGAATTAGGAACATTAAGTATTGGTAGTGAAGCAGATATTGCTGTGTTGCGTCATTCAAAAGGAACTTTTGGCTTTACTGATTGTGGTGGAACAAAAATGACAGGAAGCGACAAAATAGAATGTTTTATGACAATCAGGGCGGGTAATATCGTCTATGATCCGACAGGTTTAAGTATGCCTGATTGGAAAAATGCCCCGTCTGCATATTGGGATACAGGATATATCTGGTAAAAAATTTTGGATAAATAAAAAAATCATCATAATATATCATCAAGCCAATATTCATGGGAATAAGATTCCCTGATGAAAATGCTAAATGACAACACTCAAATTTAAGATTAATAATGCCAATTTTATTGGTTTATTCTTTTGGATTCCCGCCTATACGGGAATGACATGGCGGAAAATTCATTTTTCATATTTTTGTTGCTTTTACTAAATTTGAGAGTAATCTGATACAAGAGAAGACTCAGGCAAGATTACCTGCTGCTAGATCACGCAGACGCAAGAGTGGAAGACCATTCACGATTGACGAACAAAAAAGAAAAATGGTAATTAACGTCAGTTCGATATAAGAATGAACCACAAAGGCACTAAAACAAAAAGTATCACAAGCGATTAGAGATTAAATCTTTAATATCGCATTTTTACAAGAAAACCATTTATTTTCAATAGTCTATCCTCTGATTTCATCTGTCCAAAAAAGTCAGAGATAATCAGCGGTCTATTCATTTTTTGAAGCGTTAAACAGTTTCAATCTTATTTCTTGCTTTGTAAATAAAATTTTTTGCGTCGAACTCACGTCAAACTAATAAATTTTTTAAAAAATATTTTTTTTGGAATAAAGTAACACTTGGTTATGTTAATTGAGGTATTAAATAATTTAGGTATTACTAACAATATTAGTTATACATAATAACGATTAGTAAAGATTTAATAAAATACAAAATTTTCTGTAAAAAAATAAAAATTACAGGAATATTTTAACCTTTACAAATGTTATTAGGAATTGTATAATTAGACCAACTTATTAGCTTCTAATTTTTGGCAAGGAAATTTAGCGGGGAAAGGGGAGAGCAAAATGAGTGACACATCATAAATAAATCTTACCAAATCAATTCAAAAAGAATCATTTCATAATTATTTTCATTAAAAAGGGCAAGCGAAAATATTTTTTATCGGAAAGGGGTAGCAAAATGATACGTTTATACTCTAACTATGCAAAAATTTATGCTTTATTATTGGTTTTGTCATTAACCTTAATTATATCAGGTATAGCGTTGGCTCAGGGTCAAGCATGAACAACACTTACTGCTGAAAAAACTGCAACTGGTTTCTGGGAAAAATATATTGAATACGATTGGACAATTGAAAAATCAGCAAATCCAACATACCTTGAACTTGGGAAAGGTGATTTTGGTTTTGTTGACTATAATCTTACAATAACAAAAACAAAAGTATCAGAAACTGAAGTAATCGGTGTGAGAGGCGAAATAACCGTTACAAATGGTGGAGATAGGACAACAGAAAATCTAAAACTTGTTGATCAAGTTGAATACAAAGCAGGCGCTGGTCAATTTCAACCTTTGGACGGTGCAAAACAAACTATTCTTCCAGCAGTTCAGTTGGGACCTGGGGAAACAAAAACGTATCCTTACGAGATAATATTCACACCTGTTGTAGGTGCTACATATAGAAATACTGTTAAAGTTACTATAACAAATCATTCGGGTTCTCTTGGCGAGGAGAAGGGTCCTGAACCAAAAGCAGATTTTAGCTTGCCATCAGAACCTACTCTTGTCGAGACTGACAAATGTGCAACAGTAGTTGATAGCGCACAGATATTTGATTCAGAGGGTAATGTTGCGACAGGTTTCGAAATTGTATATGGTGATCCAAACTATCCAGAACCATGGCCAGGACCTTGGACAGTATGTGATTCTACTATAATAACATATACAGCAATGATCACTAATGTTTCAGCTATGTGTGATTCGTATTATTATCTTGATAATACAGCTACTCTAACTGAAGACGATAGCGGGACAACCCATGAGGCATCAGCCGAGGTTGAGATATATACACTTCCATGCCCAAATAATGCACTAACAATTGGATATTGGAAGACTCATGCTGGCTTTACAGGCAATAATGCCGATAGAGTAACCCAGTATCTGCCAATCTGGTTAGGAACAGCAGGTGGATTAAAGAGCATAGATATACTTACTGCTTCTGAGGCAGTAAATGCACTTAGCATGAATTTAGGTCATCCATCAAATGGTATTACCAAGCTATATGCTCAATTACTTGCTACTAAACTTAATATAGCAAATGGAGTAAATGGTGCTTCTGTCGCCAGCGTAATAGCTTCAGCAGATGCTTTCTTAGCTAACAAAGATTGGACATACTGGAATAGCTTAAGCAAAGCTGATAAAAATATGGTATTAGGTTGGATGTCAGCACTAGATAATTTTAATAATGGCTATTAGAATTATTTAGCTTAATTTTCAAAGGTTCTCAAGGCTTGATGCTTTGAGAACCTTTTTTATTTCCTGTAATTGCTCTTTTTTTCTATTATTTTCACTCCATTTTTTATACATCAATCCAAAATATCTATCAATAGAAAAATCCATCTTTTTAACTAACTGAAGTTCAGACATGAGTTCGGACAAATAAACCCTCTATGATAAAATATTAAATTATAGAAAAAATC
Organism: uncultured bacterium; assembly: GCA_964564735.1. Classification (GTDB taxonomy): domain Bacteria; phylum Poribacteria; class DTPJ01; order DTPJ01; family DTPJ01; genus CAZMCH01. The sequence goes on along the minus strand of CAZMCH010000140.1, from coordinate 4,611 downwards.
ATAGGAGGGTATAGTCATAAACAAGAATGTAATTACATTATATAACATCAAAATATTTACAGGTCAATGCTTTGATAAAGATAATGCATATCATATTTTTATAAGAGTAATCTTAGGGTAATGTCCTAACTTATGTCTGATCTTCAGCCAATATTATTGTGAAATAAATAATCATCTGCTATAATATTTTCAATAGCAATTAACCTATTTTTATCTATGACTATACATTTTGGCTTTGTTTTTCATCATCAAATTAAAAGGCTTGTTTACAAATAATATACAATGGATAATATTAAAATAGTTGTAGCAATGAGCGGGGGGGTTGATAGCTCTGTAACAGCGTCTCTTTTAACAGAAAAAGGATATGACGTTATAGGTGTAACTATGCGTCTAGGAACGTATAATACATCTGAAAATGAATCAGCAAAACAATGCTGTTCTTTAGAATCTGTTGAAGATGCGCGCAGAGTTGCCAATCAGCTAAATATTCCATTTTATGTGGTCAATTATGAAGCCATCTTCAAAGAAGAAATCGTTGATTATTTTTGCGAGGAATATTCCTGTGGAAGAACGCCTAATCCCTGTATCATCTGTAATCAAAAATTAAAATTTGGCAAGCTATTGCAACTTACTTCTGAACTTGGTGCGCAATATGTCGCAACAGGACATTATGTCAGATTATCACAGGATTCTGATACAAGTCGCTATATCATCCGAAAAGGCTTGGATACTCGCAAAGATCAATCCTATGCACTCTTTTCGTTAACACAGGAACAATTAAAACATGCTTTATTTCCATTGGGGGAATATACAAAGGAGCAAGTAAGAGAAATCGCAAAGCAAAAATTGCTTAAAGTCGCTGAACGTCCAGAAAGCCAAGAGCTATGTTTCATATCTGATAATGATTATAATAGGTTTATTCGTGAACGAATATCCAAAAAGATTCAACCTGGTCCCATATTAGATATTTCTGGAAACATAGTTGGTGAACATAAAGGGATACAATTTTACACAATAGGTCAAAGAAAAGGTTTAGGTGGGAATTTTGGAAAGACAATGTATGTCATTCAAATTAACGCTTCTGAAAACTCAATCACGGTTGGCTCAAAAGATGATCTACTTGCTGATAGATTGACCGCATCGGGTGCAAACTTTATAAGCATTGACAGATTAACGAAGCCTATGAAAGTCACCGCAAAGATTAGATATAATGATAAAGGTAATTCAGGAACTGTCCATCCTATTTCAAATGACAGATTCGAGGTAGTTTTTGATCATCCTTGTATGTCTATAACTCCCGGTCAGGCGGTTGTTTTATATGATGACGATATAGTCATTGGTGGGGGATGGATAGAAAATTAATCATATCTCTTAGAATACTGCACCAAGACTTACATGGATTTTACCCTTTAAAATTGAATCTCCTTTTGCCAGTCCATAATCAACACTTAAAGTTCCATTAACAGACTCCAGACGCATGCCAGCACCATATCCAAGTTTTATTTTACCAGACTCTTTATCTCTGGTGTATACTCGACCACCATCAAGAAATATAAAAAAATGGGAATTTCTGCCCGTCAAGAATCTATATTCAATATTGCCAAATTGCCTTTCATATCCTCTGAATTGGTCTTCTCGATAACCCCTCAAGGAATTTGCACCCCCAAGATAAAATAATTCAGTTATTGGTATACTATCACCCCAAATTCGTCCTGCATGAATACCTAAAGCCAAAACTTGCTGTTCTAATGTTTTGAAATAGAAATTTATGTCAAACCAGAATCTTATTAGCCTGAAATCCCCAAGAGATAACTCAAGAACTGCATCAGTAAAACGACCCTTTGTCGGATTATTAAAGTAATCTCTGTTGTCAAAGCGTGAACCTATACCAATGCTATATTTGCGACCATTTGCAAGTTCCTCATTTGGTATTTTTGTGTCTGGTATTTCAAACAATTCCTCTGAAAGCTCTGACGAATTTATACGCTTATATTTTCCTATAACATAGATTTGATCATGGCTACCTATTCGCATAGTTCCACTTAGCCCTGCTTCTCTTTCTATTAGTTTCTGTCTAATTTGAATTTCAGAACGATCAATTGCCTGAAAATGTATTCCCAGATCGATAGGTTTGTCTACTATCCAAGGCTCAACAAATGCGAATTCATAAGAATTTACAAAACCTCGTCTGCCTGAAATCTTTATCTTTCTAGCAGTTCCAAAAAGATTTGTTTCATTACCGTCAACCATACCAATCAACTTGCTTTCATTTTCATTATCAGATGGATTATATCCAATTAAACCATTGATTCTGCCTGTTGGACCTTCTGTAACACTTATATATAGCATTAAATTTTCATCATCTATATTTGAGAATGATATGGGATAAACGTTTTGAAAATATCCCATATTATTTAATAGCCTTTCGGTTTCATCAACTTTTTTTTGATCAAAAATATCACCTGAGCGAATAGGTAATTCCCTTAGTATGATGTTTTTCTTTGTTTTTTTCAATCCTTCTATTTTGATTTCCCCAATTTTCGTTTTTATGCCTGAATCTACCCTTAAAATCAGATTTATCTTTCCATTTTCTATATTGATCTCTGGTGACACACTCGCTAAAGGATAGCCTTTTTCACCATATAAATTCAGTATTTGATATATGTCTTTCTCAAGAATAGATTCATCAAAATATTGACTTTTTTGGATATTCAATTTTCTTATGATCGATTGTTTAAGAGGTTGATCCCCAGTATATACAAAATCAATGTTCCCCATGAAGACCTTCTCTCCCTCTTGGATAGCAATATTTATAATAACTGTATTTCTTTTCTCGATAGTATGATCCCATGTAACCTTTGTAAACATATAGCCTATCTTTTTATAGGTATTTAGCAAATCAAGAATTGAATTTTCAATGATTACAGGCTCAAATCTTTGTCTATGATTGATATTGAGAATTTCTATTACTTTTTTGCTACTTATAGCTTTATTACCAGTGATATTTAGTTTTGATATGTAAAATGCTTGATCTGCATTTGTTTGTTGACAAAGGCATATTTGAGCAAGGAATAATATAGATATAATATTAAGGATGTTTAGATATATAATAAATTTCTTCATATCTATAATTATAGCATTTGTAGGCTTTTTTACAAGATCAGATAATTGTTGAATCAATTACATAAAGCTATTATAATAAATTAATTTATTATAAGAAAATCCCCTTAAGTATCCAAAGGGCATATCAGCAATAAGCCTCTACGGAAAGGAAGGCTTCTAGGTTCATAAACAAAAAGAGGTAAAAAAGTGAACGCAAAAGAAAACGCATTGAGAATAATTAAATTTGATAATCCAGAGAGAATAACTGCAGGTCCTCCTGTTTATACATTATGCTATCATGGCTGTAATCACGAAGGCTTTGATAGCAATGGCGGTGATGGTAGCCCAGTTGGGACAACTTGGCTTGATATATGGGGAACTGAATGGCACAAGATACATGATGGCGTTATGGGATTGCCGAAAGGCTGTCCGCTTTCAGATATAAAAAACCTAAAAGGCTATAAATTTCCTAATCCCAATGATGAGCGCATCTGTAAAAAGATATATGATATGTTTGAAAATTTTAAGGGTGGAGATGCTTTTCTTGGTGGCAGTCATAGAGATACGCTTTGGGAAAAAGCCTATATGCTTGTTGGTATGGAAAATATGAGCATGTATTTCCTTACTGATCCAGAATTTGCAAGAGATGTCCTGCATAGAATAATGGATTTTCAAATGGGTATCGCACAGCATTATATCAAGCTAGGGATAGAATTTGCTAGTCTTGGTGATGATCTTGGGACGCAGATAGGGGCTTTGTTGGGTCCGAAGGTGCTTAATGATTTTCTAGTTCCAGAATATAAGAGACTTTTCAATTTTTATAAAGAAAGAAACGTCCTAATCGGATTTCATTCATGCGGAAATATTGAGTCTGTCATTGAGACATTTATGGAGTTGGGTGTTGACGTGCTGAATCCGATACAGGCAACAGCGAATAATCTTGACCATATACGCAATATTACAAATGGACGCATGACATTGCAGGGTGGAGTTAGTTCGGCAGTGATTATGGATGGTCCCGTTGAAAAGATAGTTGAGGAAGTTCGTAGGCGTATGTGGCAGTTAGGGCAAAAAGGTGGCTATTTCTGTTCATCTGATCAAGGGATGCCTTTTCCAAAAGAGCATATTGATGCTGTTTATAATGCTGTTGTAGAATATGGGAGTTATCCGCTTGAACCATTTCTATAAAAAGATGGACATGGTGTTCCATTATTGCTCTAAAATCCCTCTAAATCTCCCTTTGGGAAATGAAGACTTTAATGTATAGAAGGACAATAATAAATCTGGTTAACCCTACATTAATACACAATTATTTAAGATTCTCTGGCAGATCAATTATTTTCATAGTATATTTGTTTGACTCAAAAGCGACATAAGCCATCTTTGTCCCATCTGGTGACCATTTTGGTTCTAATCCTTTACCGATTTCAATAGGATCGCCTGTTCCGTCTGCATTTCTGATATAAACCGTTCCATTTGCGACAAATGCGATATATTTATTATCAGGTG
>CAZMCH010000139.1:0-7976 GCA_964564735.1 uncultured bacterium | reverse complement strand
CCAAAGGTAATATAAAGAATATTATGGCTGTAATTGGTATGAAATATGTCTTATCAAATAGGGAAAGAAAGACATTTTGAACAGCACCAACAGGACAAATACACCCTTTACGCCAGAAACCGAAATACAGAAGCGAGAATATCGTTAATAAAAAAAGCCCTCTACGAGAACGCTTTTTTAATGCTAAATAAGATGCAATAGATAATGTCAATATTAAAACTACAACATCAAGATATTCAAGAATCTCCGACCTTGCAGAAGGTTGAGTTGCCTGTGGCAATTCATGTCCCGTTTCGACAAATTCTGGTGGTGGAAAACGTTGCACACCAAAGGCAATATTTGGCAATATTACCAATATGAATATGATAAAAATTAGGATTTTTTTGCAATGATACATGATGATCTTTATGCTTTGTGTTCATTTCTGGATTCCAGTCTTCGCTGGAATGACAAAAATTAGGATTTCGGTTCTACTCCCTTGAAAATATACGGCTTATTTGCAGGAACACGCTTGAAAGCATCAGCAGGACAGTTTTTTGCAATTGCACATTCGTTACAATTAACGCATCTATCATGGCGCACTTGGAGAAATAACGAGCCATTACCAAAAGAAAAACACCCTTTGACGCATTTTCCACAACCTATACATAACTCTTCTATGATCGTATATTCGTAATATGGGTCTTCAACGAATGTTCGTTTGATTGCACCCAAAGGGCAAAGTTGATTCTCTGCTGAAGTATTAAGTGCATTGGGTTCTGGAATAAAGTATCCAGTGCAAAGCCTGCAATATCCGCACATATCGTAGCTATGCACACATTTGACAGCAGAAATTTCAAGGACGCAGTTATCAGCGCACCTTCCGCATTGAATACACTTATAGGGATCGATCTGCCATACTGTATCGGTTGCCCTTGCACGACTTACAAGCAGACCAGATAAGCCACCCAAACCTATCAAAGATAAGCCTCTGATCGCTCCTCCTATAAAATCCCTTCTTGTTAATTTATCTTTGTTCTCTTTCATTTTGTCATTCCTTATTACTTATAAATATACGGATAGTCTTTTCTATTGGGTCTAATATAAGTATCTGCCCTATTGAATCAACTGCGACATCAAGGGCTTTTCTTGTATCTTTTGTATCATCAGGATTATAAACCCCGACGGTATCCTTAAATGCTTCTGCACCAGCGACAACACTTTCAAAAATCCCTGTATTGCTATAAACCTTCACTCTTGGAACGCCTTTTTCCGCTGTTACAAACCTGCCATCAGGTAAAATTGCAAAACTCACAGGATTACAGCATCCGCTAAATCCCTTAATTCCAATAGATGTTTCGCCCCATGAAAGTTGCATGTTGCCATCTAATGTATAAGCCTCTAACTTATGCGGTCCGGGATTCACGATCCACAGTAAACCATCAGGGGCGACATCAAGATCAAAGTATGGGCTTGGTATGATGAATTTACCAATACTATTTTTTTGATTTCCAGAAAGGTCATATATCAAGACTTTTTTGCCAATTGCGTCAGCGACAAAAACATTATCTTTATTGGCATCAACAGATGTGATTAGAGCATTTGTCCCTAGGCTTTCCCATTTTGCGATCCTTGATCCCGACTGATTATAAATTTCAAGATGCTCTTTCATTCCGACATATATATTACCATCATCAGCGACAGCAAGGCATTTTGGATAATCAGTAAGTTTTATCTCTGATTCTATATTGCCTTGATTGTCAAATATTTTGATTGATTTATTACCAGAAACATAGATACGATCATTAGAATCCGTTGCTATACCAGTGGGATTTAGCAAACCAGTATCTATTTTGCTTATTTCTCTATATTTTATAAGATTGGGGTCTGTCATTGTCAACTCATTAATATCATAGATAAAGGCATTGCCGATTGTTGTTTTTTTATCAACGGTCATGGCGGTGCGCAGAATTATTGCGATAGCAATAATAATTGCAATGCCTATAATTATTCCTATGATTAAGCTTGGTTTTGATGTTTTCATAAATTTCTCATAGCAAGAGATTGCCCCGAAACATTCACACAAACTAAGCGAGTTAAATCTCTAGCAATAAGCCGACCTCCAACTAAAGCCATCGGTCCCCATGCGTCATGTCCATTTAATATCTGTGCCTGTGCGAGTTGCTTATAGCCTTTTGGTGTTGCTTCTGCCAGTGTAAGTAATCCATTATCATCTAAAACGTATATCAGCCCATTTGCGATTAAATAAGGTCCCAAGCCAAAGCGACTTGCAGACCCGCTTGTCCATATCAAGTTTCCGTCTAGATCGATACAAGCTAATTGACCGCCTGATTTCACTCCATAAATATAATTTTCATACAATATAGGAGTATGTTGATCACAGCCAAAGACATCAGCCTTCAGCCGATAAAGTATCTTTACATCATATTTTCCAGAGCTTTCTGTTAATTTTATCATCATACTGCCTGCGCTGTATCCGCCAGTAAGGAATATACGACCATCACCGATAACTAATGGAGATGGGATATTAGCAATACTGATTTTCCATTCCTTTGTTTCCCACAAGATGCGTCCATCATCAGCAGAAACACCAACGACCCCTCCGCTTGCGCAATAGACATACATCTTTTTTCCATTCATAACCATTGGTATTACGGAAGAATGAGTCATATTCCATATATTGGGATTGGGCGTTTTCCAGATAACTTCACCTGTTGCAATATCCACAGCGATCATAAGGGAATCCCCGCCGGGAGCCAATATAACCCTATCGCCATCAACCAACGGGCATTGCCCTGCATACCATTCTGGAATTAGAGTATTATAATCCCTAACAAGATCGATTCCCCATTTAAATTCACCTGTCGTTGAATCAAGGCAAAGAACATGGCATTTAGGACCTATTGTGATAACATATTTATTTGTTACTGTCGGAACAGTCCTTGACATACCATGATTTCGCTTGATTTTAACAGGATAGGCATATTGCCAGATGTCTTTTCCATCTTTCAGGCTGAGACATCTCATAACGTCCATTTGTTGACTGGTATCATAATCAAGCAGATAAACTCGCCCATTCCGAACAGCGACACCCGCATATCCCTCACCAACATCAATGCCCCATAAAGCTTGTGGTTGTCCAGAAACCCATGATCTAGCAAGTGGAACATTCTCTTTGTTTATATTATCAAGATCATTACCACGAAACCTTGACCATTCGCCGGGCATATCAACAGCGATGCCATTGAGTTTGATTAATTTGCCTTGTGTTATTGGTGACTGAATGAGAGTTCCACCGTCTGCGGTGAATTTATCTTCACCAGGTAATCTTTCCTTTATTTCTGCATTAGGACCTTTAATTATCCAAACAAATAATAGTCCAACAGCCAAAATAGTTATAACTATCGGCGATATTTTTATTAAAAGAATAAGTCGTCGTATCTTCTTGGTGCGGGAATCTCCATTATTTATTGTTTCATTATTTTCAGACATATTATCACCTTATCATAAGTTTTAATATATTATAATATACTATGCTCAAAATGTTAAGGGTAAGAAGAATATATAATAAAAAAAACAGCAGTTGATTAAACAAAATTCCGTTGACGTTTAAATTTGCTAATGGTATATTAGAGGTTATAAAAATATCGTTTTTGATATGTTTTTGTTTGCACAACTTTTGAAAAGGAGAAATAAATGGATAAAGTAAAGGTTGCAGTGGTGGGAACTGGAGGAATAGCTAATCATCACATGGGCGTTTATTCAAAAATAGAAGACATAGAAGTTGTTGCTGTATGTGATATATTTAAGGAAAAAGCGCAACAATTCGCTGAAAGATGGGGCGTTCCAAAGAAAAACGCTTTTACTAGCTATAATAAAATGCTGGAAGCTGTTGACGAGATTCAGACTGTTAGTGTCTGCACGTTCAATCAGGCGCATAGAAGACCAACAGTCGCAGCATTAGAAGCAGGCAAACACGTTTTATGCGAAAAACCTATGGCGGCGACTCTTGCGGATGCTACTGCTATGGCAAAAGCAGCGAAGAAAGCAGGAAAGATTCTTCATATTGCAATTCATAGCAGGTTTCAGCCACATATCGTAATGGCAAGAAAGATCGTTGATGAGGGTATTCTAGGGGATGTCTATTATTGTGAATCGGTAGGATGCAGACGTAGAGGAGTTCCCGGTGGGACATTTATTCACAAAAAAACAGCAGGATTTGGTGCAATAGTTGATATTGGCGTTTATAACATGCACGATACGCTTTTTACATTGAATTATCCAAAACCTATAACTGTTTCTGCTTTTTCATGCGACTATATATCAAGAAAAGACCCTAATCTTAAAACGATGGATGTTGAGGAGTTTGGCTCTGCATGGGTTAGGTTTGAAGATGGTTCTATTATGGTTTTCAAAATTTCTTGGGCAGTTCATGCAGATTCTCTTGGCAGGAGTTTCTTTCTTGGCAAAGATGCTGGCATGGATTACGGAACAATATATGCAGATAGCGTTCCAAAAAAGCTAGAAAAACTAGCAAAGGCAGAAGGATGCACTTTGAAAGTCGATCATGTCGATCACATGGTAAATATAAGGATAGAAGGGTTAAAGCCTGTTGACGTATGGGACAAGCAAGTTCGGGAATTTCTAAAAGCAGTCCGAGAAGGTGGACCATCACCTATTGATCCGCAAAAGGTTATGATTACCAATGTTATTATGGATGGTATTATGCGATCAGTAAAAGCTGGTAAAGAAGTCAGCGTTAAAGTTCCTGAGATATAGCAATTAGCCTAACACTTTCCACTGAAACGGTGGAGATAGAATTTTGCCTTCTCCCTTCTATAGGGGAGAAGGTTAGGATGAGGATATAGATTGAATAATAGAGAACGTTTTCTGAAGATAATGAGTTTTAAAAAAGCAGATAGATTACCTTTAATAGAGGTTGAGTCTTATGAAAGCGAAACATTGAAACGATGGAAGCGTGAAGAGAAAAGAGCAGATAAAAAAAGATGTAGATACTAGGGTTTTACAACTCTTGGAGACAGGCGGATACATATCGACTGTTGATGATATGACGCCTCCAGAAGTGCCTTTTGAAAATTATGTCTATTATATTGAATTACTAAAAGCAATCGTCTAAAAAATATTTACAATCTCGGAATTTTCTTTCATTGACTTAAACACACTGATCAGATATAATTAAAATATTAATAATTATAAAAATTTTTTGGTTATACTAAAAAAGAGCAAACTCAAAGATGCCTAGAGACCTGCCAATTGGAAACGGATCGCTTCTCGTAAATTACGACCAAAATTATGATATAAGGGATATATATTATCCTAACGTCGGTAGCTTTCAGCATACACTTGGTCATCATTCAAGAATTGGTATATGGATAGATGGACATTTTAGCTGGTTAAATTCTAATGAATGGCAAAAATCCCTTAAATATCAAGATGACACATTATCAACTCATGTTACTGCCATAAATTCTTCACTTCATATCTCTATTATAATAAACGATGTCGTTGATTTTCGCGAAAATATATTATTACGAAAATTTACCATCAAAAACCTTGCCTCCCATTCTCGCCAAGTTCGCATTTTCTTAAATCAAGACCTTCATTTGTCTGAAAATCCAATAGGTGATACCGCTTATTATGACCCCAAAATAAAATCAATTATACATTACAAAAGAAACCTGTATTTTCTTATAAATTGCCTTTATAATGGAATTTACGGCATTGATGAATATGCAGTAGGGATTCAAGATTTCAAAAATGCAGAAGGAACATGGCGAGATGCCGAAGATGGATTTTTAAGTGGAGATTGTGTTGCAGATGGAAGCGTTGATTCAACTATTGCTATTAGCCTTTCGTTGCCTGATAATAAAGAATCAATCGTATATTCTTGGTTAATCGCAGGAAAAAGCTATGATGAGATTATAGCAACCAACGATCTGATTCAAAATAAAACGCCCAAATACTTTATTAATAGAACAAATAATTATTGGAAAGCATGGTTAAAACATTACACAGAAAATATAGAGACATTAAAGATAAAAATAAATAAAGATCCTATATTTACCGATAATATATATAGACTTTACGATAGAAGCCTTCTAGTATTGCAAACACAAATTGATAAAGGTGGCGCGATTACAGCAGGTAACGATTGGGATACAGTAGATATGGGTATGGATAAATACAGCTATATGTGGCCTAGAGACGGTGCGATGATCTCCTATGCACTAGATAAGGCTGGCTGTAAAAATGTTACTGATAGGTTTTTCAGGTTTTGTGCCAATATAATAACTGCTGATGGATACTTCATGCACAAATACCACCCAGATAGATCATTAGGAAGCACTTGGCATCCAAAAATATCAAATGGTCAGGTGCAAATGCCGATACAAGAAGATGGAACTGCACTTATTATCTGGTCTTTTTATCATCACTTTCAAAAATACAATGACATTGAGCTATTGGGTGAATTATATGAATCTCTTATTGTAAAAGCTGGAGATTTTATGGTAAATTATAGGGACAAGATTACAGGACTGCCCCTTCCATCTTATGATCTTTGGGAAGAAAGATACGGAATTCATACTTATACTGTATCAGCGATTCATGCAGGCTTAAAATCAGCATCCGCTCTTGCCGAAGTTTTAGGCGATCTTGATAATGCAAAAAAATATGGCATTGCAGGTGAAGAAGTAAAAATAGCTATGGATAAGTATTTATATGATGAAACCCATAAAAAGTTTGTGCGGATGATAAAACAGGAAAATGGGGAATACCAGAAAGACCTTACAACAGATTCAAGCCTTTATGGAACTTTTGCTTTTGGTGTTTATGATGTCAATGATCCGAAAGTAGCCTTAACAATGAAACATGTAATAGACGATCTAACAATAAAAACAGATGTGGGTGGTGTTGCCAGATACAAAAACGATTATTTGCACCGTATTGGTCAGGATTTTGATCGTGTTCCCGGCAATTCATGGTTTATTTGTAATCTATGGATAGCACAATATTATATTGCAAAAGCCAGAACTATTTATGAACTGAATGAAGCTATTCCAATACTGGAATGGGTAAATAAATATGCCTTTGAATCAGGTATATTACCAGAACAGCTAAATCCATATACAGGTCAGCCTTTATCAATATCTCCACTTTCTTGGAGTCATAGTGAATTTATTGTAACAATTCATAATTACTTGGAAAAATTGGGTCAAATATTATCTAAATGAGGATTTATAAAATGAATACGAATAATGATCTTAAAATTATGTTTTCGTCATCAGAAATGACCCCATTTGCCAAGACTGGTGGTCTTGCTGATGTAGTCAGTTCTTTACCAAAGGCATTAAATAATCTTGGAAACATTGATGCAAGGATAGCTATCCCAAAATATAGCTTTATTTATGATTCTGCATATGATCTAAAAGAATTACAAGACACCTTAAAATTCTCAATAGGGGGGTTTCCTTACGAAGTTAGAGTAAAATATCTTGATTTTGATGGTTGTAAAGTCTATTTTCTTGAAAACATGGATATATTAACTAGAAATGATATGTATGGCTATGATGATGATGGATACCGATTTGGCTTCTTTGCTAGAGCAGTCATTGAGCTAACGAAATTCATTGATTTTAAACCAGATGTCTTTCATTGTCATGACTGGCATGTTGGTATGATACCTGTTTATCTAAAAACAATGTATCGTGATGAGCCATTTTTTAAGGATTCAGCAACTGTTTTTACAATACATAACCTTGCCTATCAAGGCAGATTTTCAAAAGAACTTCTTCCTTATCTTGATATAAGTTGGGAGGAATTCAAACCAGAAAAACTGGAATTTTGGGATGGTCTAAACTTTATAAAAGCAGGTATAATGTATTCTGATATTGTAAATACAGTCAGTAAAAAATATAGTCAAGAGATACAGACTTCCGAGTTTGGTGAAGGACTTG
>CAZMCH010000138.1:0-8068 GCA_964564735.1 uncultured bacterium | reverse complement strand
GATCGCCCACGGCTTATCCCAGTTATTAAGGATATTATATCCCGGATCCCACTTCGGAACTTGGTAAGTCTGTGGTGGAATTGCAACTAAACCAACATCCGTTGCTGTCGCAATATCAACTGGATAAAGACCATCTGGATAACCCGCAGCATCATCATCAATACGGAGTTGATAATACTTCAACCCTCCAAAAACACCGCTATCCATCCATCTTGCTCTATTCCATACCACATCACCAGCACCAGGAGCACCAATTGCATCCCATGTCTTTGCTACTGAATTATATCTACGGTAGGTATTTGCGACTTCATCCCAAATAACATTGGCTTTTACCCATTTCTTTGTCGCTGGATCAAAAACTTCCTTCCAAGTGCTGTAGTGAGATATATTCCCAACTCCATCTTGGATGGCAAATCTGAAGGGTAATCCACCAATTGTGCTAGCTACATTACCAGAAGCCGCCTTGAAGTTTTCATTTATAGTGAAGGAAAGGACAAAAAGGTATCTTTCATTTATACCATTTTCAACAAAATCCTCGTCATCATCTCCTGCACTAGCATCATGTCTATCAAAATCGTCATCTCCGCCCCCTCTGCCTGCATAAACTACACTTACTATAGTCTCCGCCGCATCAGGAATGCCGTTTCTATTTATATCGGTAACAAGATCGACTTTCTTAGGATCTAGCATTCCACTGAGGTTTCCGATAACGTTTATATCTTCTATTACAACTCGGCTGTTATTGTCTCGGGCATCATCTACATCAACAGAGCGGAATTCATTAAGCGATAAATCCCAGCTATTTAGTTGAACCATAACAGATACACGATCACCGGGTTTAAATACATAATTAACTGTTTCACCAAAGTCGCCATTTATAATACTGACTTTATTATCCTCAACACCCCACTCATCACCATCGACTATGCCATTATGATTTGTATCTTTCCAGATCGGTTTGGGAGTAGTAAACGGATTGATCATGGCAAAGTCAAATCCAGGAGCGCGGTTATCAAGTATTATATCAGCAACATACAAGTCCCGATCATAACCAAGAGCATCAGGATCGCTTGTAAAGGGCAACGTATTCCATTGAACAATACCTAGTGCTGCGAATGTCAAACCCTGTGCGGTAAATATTGCCTGCAATTTAGCAACATCTATCACATTGCCAGGATCCAAAACCGATGGGTAATCAACACCATATATATATACTCTCTTATTACCCGGACTTTTTGTATTATTCAGCGAAATCTTATAATCTACTGTATACCTGCCAGCTCCATCATCTCCGATAACAAGCCTACCATCTCTTATGGCTTGTTTCACCGCCTCAACAAGTTCTCCAAGCTGAGTAAAGTTGGCCGGTGGATTTGCCCCTGTATAGACAAACGCACTATCAATTTCTGCAAAGTTTGGAAGCAAGGTAACAACCTCTACCTCATCATTCTGTGAATCTTCCATCCTTACATCAAATTCTATAGTATCACCATTTCTGAATATATCATCTGAACGATGTCTTGGGTCAATCTCGTCAAATACCGGAGCCTGAATATCATATTGCTCTGTTTCACCTGCCGCTATTGGATCAGTGAAACTAATATCAACTGTTAGCCTATCATTTGCATAGGGCATATTTCCTGTAAAAGGAACTGTTCCAGGAGGAAATGCTGTAGCAAAATTTGAGATAAGCTCAAACGGCAAAAGGAACGTTAAATTATAGCGACCATCACTATCTGTCCTGACATGGCTATTACCTGCTATAATAGTTGTCCCTTCCCGTCCAGTCAACTCATGACCACCAGATTGAAGTGAACCTCGCAAAATGGTGACAGTATTTAACCCCAACGTAACCTGAAGGTTACCTATGTCCGTTGGAGTATTTATACCATTTATATCACCTTCCACCCATACCTTTATACCACGTATACTATAATCATTTCCTGTGTCTCTGCCAGAAGCATCTGTTCCTGACGGTTGACGCATGTTTGCGCTGGCTGGCATTACCACCATACCAAGCACTAAAGCCACCATTACTAGACCAATGAACCATGAGTTCCTTGTATTCATTTTGCTAATCCTCCCAAGAGATTTGAATACGTTTGAAACCTTACCAACACTTGAAACCTTTTGTTTACTCAATTCCGTTCTCCTTTTTTAGAAGAAAACTTGTTTTGGGATTTCATTTATCCCCTACTAAAAACCAAAAACACCTTAAATAACTTAAATTACTTGTAATGATTTGAAGCCTTTCAAAAACTTAATCGCATAATTTAATAATTATGCTGATAAATTCAATATATTCGAGGTTGAAACACCCCCTGTAATTCCTTCTAAATAATGTATTATAAGATAATTGCTAAATCAAGGAATCACAAAAACTTCTTTAACTAAACAAAAATAGGCATTCTCCTCCACTCAATATGAACGGGGTTTATTATAAAGCAATATCAATTCTCTGTCAACAGTTTTTTTAGAAACAAAAAACGTCAAAAATTGGACACAAAAAAATATATAAATATTATTGGTGCTGAACCCAAATCTCTGCAATCCAGCACCAATTCTACGTTTACACGATTCTTATGATCATACAAAAATTATTTTGATACGATCATTTTCTTCACTGCACTGAATTTTCCTGCTTGTATTGTATAGAAATAAACTCCACTGGCAACAGAAATGCCATTTTCATCTTTTCCATCCCAATATGCCGCTTTATCTGGTGTTACATATAAGCCAGCAACCTTGCCTCCCAGATTTAATTCTCGAACCAAGCTACCTGTCGCATTATATATACGAATCTTCACTTCGCTATTCTCTTTTAGCTCAAATGGTATCCATGTTTCTGGGTTAAATGGGTTCGGGAAGTTCTGCATCAGTGCATCTACTTTCTGTTCAAATACCGCTACTATTGTGCGATCTGATATAACATTGGTGAATTGATATGAAAGTAACGGTCCCATTGAATTACCATCAATTATTACATCCACCAATTTTGCACCTGAATTCGGCTTCATTGTAAATATTCTCATGCCTGCATGTTTGACCTTTATTTCGCCAACTGGTGAAATCGTCCCAGGCCCTTCTACAGAAGCCGTTATTGTATATAACTTCTCTTCAAATGTTACGCTAATTGTATGATTCTCTGTTACATTCGTAAATGTATGGCTATCACTAGCACCAACTGATTTCCCATCAACTTTTATATCAGCAACTTGGAAGCCAGTAATTGGGATCATTGTGAATGTCTGATTTGCACCATGATTTACTATTACAGAGTTTGATGGTGATATTCTTCCATTCATTCCAGCGCTTGCTGTTATTACATAGGTGTCTATCGCAAATGTTACAGAAATCGTATGATTAGCTGAGATATTTTCAAATGTATATTCCTTTGCAACAACAAATGACCTGCCATCAACCATCAATTTATCTATATGATAGTTCGGATCGGCTGTTATTGTAAATGTAACGCTTGTGCCATGCGACACAACTATCTCGCCAACAGGTGATATAGTCCCATGTTCGCCTGCGGTAGCGGTAATAGTATAGGTCTTTAATGCAAATTGTGCTTCTATTGTGTGATCTGAATCAATATTATTGAAAGTATAACTTGATACAGCACCAACAGAAACGCCATCTACTTTTACATCAGAAACAGCATAACCAGTATTTGGGGTTATCGCAAAAGTCTGATTTGCACCGTGGATATGTCTTACCAAGCCAGACGGGCTTATACTACCATTTGCACCTGCAGTCGCTGTTATTTCATATACCGATCTTACAAAGACAACGGATATTGCATGGTTCTTTGTTATATTCTCAAAAGTATATGTAGATTTGGTCTCTACAAGCTGACCATCAATCTTTACATAATCAATCTGATAGCCAGTCTCAGGGATAATTGTATATGTCACATTTGCTCCATAGGCAACCCTTGTTTCGCCAAGAGGTGTGATAGTTCCACGATTACCCGCTGATGACCTCAAAATATATGTATCGATCTCAAAAACGACTTTTAGCGTTCTATTTGATTTTACACCAACAACCGTATAGGTTGTCATCGCACCCAGTGAAACTCCATCAAGCAAAACATCCTTCACATGATAACCAGCATTTGGTGTAAATGTAAATGTCTTACTTGCCAGATATTCAGCAGAAACCTCACCCGATGGTGATACGGTTCCATTACCATCTACTATAGTAGTTATCTTATAGGTGTTTATCGCAAATGTTGCTGATATTGTATATGACTTTATGACATTACTTATTGTATACGTTGATACAGCACCAACAGAAACACCATCAACCTTTACATCTGCAATATGATAACCTTCATTTGGAGTTACCGCAAATGTCTGGCTTGATCCATGATTTACCTTCACTGTTCCAGAAGGCGATATTTTCCCATTTGAATCAGATGATGCAATTATGTCATATTGATTAATCTCAAAACTAGCCTCTATCTTGTGAGCTTTGATAACGCTTGTAAATGTATATCCACTTACTGCACCAATAGACGAGCCATTAATTTTTACATCTTTTATTGAATATCCTGTATTTGCTGTAATTGAAAATGCTTGGCTTCCACCATGTGTAACAGCAACAGAACCCGATGGAGTTATTGTTCCATTTGCACCAGCAACCGCCTCGATCATATACGCATTAATAGCAAAATCAACATGAATCGCCTGATCTGTTACTACATTAGTAAAAGTATATTCACCCGGAGGTGTTGGTATTCCTATTGATATACCATTTATTTTTACGTCCGCAACATGATAGCCTTCAACAGCAGTAAAGGTATATTTCTGGCTTCCGCCATCTCCAACCTGTGTTATACCTGACGGAGTAATAATTCCATTTGGCCCCGCACTTGCTGTTATAAGACGAATCGGAGCAAATGTCGCTGATATTGTATGATCTTGTCCCACACTTGTAAATGTATAAGAAGTCATTGCACCAACAGATTGTTCATCAACAAGAACGTCCTTTACTGCATAGCCAACTGCTGGAACTATCGAGTATGTCTGATTGCCTCCATAGTTCACCTTCGTTGCCCCAGCAGGAGTAACGCTTCCATTAGCACCAGAAGAAGCTGTTATTGTAAACTGCTTTGGAACAAATACAACCTCTATAGTATAGTTGTCTCTGACATTTGTAAATGTATATGCATTTGGCTCACTTAAAACAACTGCCGAACCATTAACTTTTACCGTTCCAACATTATATCCAACGTTTGGAGTAAATGTAAACTTTACATCTTCTCCTGACCTTATATTCTTTACAGATGTTGGATAAATACTTCCATTTGGTCCCGCTGTACCTTCTATTGTATAGCGTGTCTCTTCAAAGCGTGCTGTTATTGTGTGATCTGTTACAACATTCCTAAACGTATATTCCTCAACAGCACCAATAGACTTTCCATCAACACGAACTTCTCTGATTGAGTATTCCCTATCTGGTCTTATTCGGAATGTCTGTTCTCCACCATTTGGAACTTGAACAACACCCGACGGAGAGATACGTCCATTTTCATCCGCAGTCGCTGTTATTGCATGTGTATTTGCCGCATATACATAAAGACCCTTGAAATCATCTGTTACATAAGCATAATTTCCAACAACATGAACGCCAGTAGCAAAATCAGGCGATTTATCAAGTTTTATTCTATTTGGTGCTGCTGGATTTGAAACACTAAACACATGGAAGCTTCCGCCATAGGATACAACATAAGCAAAACTTCCACTGACATGAACCCCAACTGCCTTAGCAAACGTATCAGCAAAATTAGTTGTCCATATAAAATAATCTGGAATCTGCACAGGATTATTCACATCTATACACCAGAGACCTCCATTACCACCCATAACATTTGCACCCTCGACTGCTATATAGGCATATGTCCCTGATACATAAACATCATTTGGGGCATTAAGAAGATTTGAAAACGGCTTCTTACCTCCTGACGTATCAAATTCTAATCCTACTACTGGAAGATCAATTATCTTGGCGACACAAAGCAAAAAGTCCCCGATCATATAGACATAATTGCCCTCTGCATACACACCCTTCATATCTCCTATCATTCCATTGGGCGAATAACCAGCCAAAACAGTTACAATAACCGCTGGATTAGTTACATCAAGCATATATAATCCGCTTCCTCTACATGCAACAAATGCATATACTCTCTTTCCAGAACCTAAACCCCTCTCTATTACATGAACTTTCTCTGCACTTCCTATACCTGTTTTGCTTCCAACCTCTAGCGGAACATTCGGACTCGTTACATCAATAATTCGAAGTCCACCAGCTCCATCTGCTATATAAGCATATGTTCTATTATTTATTGGATTTCTATGGACAAAAACATCCTTAGCTAACCCAGGTGTATGAATAGCACTAACAACCGTTGGGTTATTAAATTTTGTTATATTTAATATACGAAGACTTGAGCTTGATGCGACATAAGCATAACTTCCGTATGTAAATACTCCATTTGCATTATTGAATATAGTTTCTCCATTATCCCATCTCAAATTATTGTTGTCATCTATAAATGGAACATAATAACCTCTTATTGTAGCACCTGAACCAAGAGGACCTATTGTGCATACCCCATTACCACCATCTGCAACATGGGCATAGTTATTATAAACAGATACACCCATCGGAGAACCATAAGTAGGTATGGTAGTCCTGTTGCCCAAATCATCATCTGATATTACGAGACCAACACCATCTATAGCTGTGCATATAAAATTACCTGCACCATGCACCGACTCCGCAAAACCACCGGGATCATGAGCCGAACCCTCAAATGACATAGCACCTGCAATATTTACTATCTTTACTCCATCGCTACTCCCCGCCACATAGGCAACCTTTAGATTATCGCTAGGTCTACGATATACAAATATACCTTTAACATCATCTCCAAATGCAAGGCTTCCTTCTTCTAATTGTGTCAAAACATTTATCTTCCTAAGCTCATTACCAACACCAACATAAATGTTTCCCTCATAAACAAATACCGGACCTGAAAGACCGCCCAAATTACCTGTTATCCAAGAAAATAATGGATTTGACTTATTCGCCACGTTTACTGCATAAAGAAAATTCCCAGATGTTACATATGCAACTGATCCAACAACAAATACGCCCTTTGCAGGCTGAGTCATTTCATAATTACCAACCTTACCAGGGGCACCGGGATTAAACACATTTATTATATAAACACCATTTTCATTCCTAGATGTTGTATTATCACCATAAGCCACATAAGCATAATTCCCTATAACAAATACATCATTTGCAGTATCGGGAATCTCTATAGCCGCAACCCTAGTTGGAATCCCAGAACCAACCTTTAGTATCAGTAGAGTGCTTTCAATACAAACATAAGCATAACCATCTGATACAAAAATATGTTTTGCCGGACCAAATGGATCTCGTCCACCTAGCTCTAGGTTAAATTGCGCCCAGGTTGGCAATGAAAACATGGCAACCAAAAGGGCAACGATAAAAAACAGCCAAATTTTCCGATGACTCATTGCATATCTCCTTTCAAATTGTTTTTTTAATCCAAATAACATAACTTTTTTCACACCCTAAAAATAAAAAATGATAATACCTAAAAACAGTCTCCTGTTTTATTTCCTAAAAAAAGGCATAGTTCAACCTTAACAGCTAAACTGAGTAGTGTCCATTATAACATAGCCCTTTCTTAGTGTCAAGAATATTATTATGTCAGAATTTTGTCTATTATCCTTTGCATGTCTCATTATCTATTAGTAATTCCAGAAAAAACTTTCCAGCTTGAAAAAGCAAAAGACCTTTCAGTGTGTTCAGAGAAACTCATCACTGTCATTCCATTAATTAACGTGAGTTCGACATAAAAAATTGTATTTACCACCAAGACACAAAGGCACAAAGCAAGGAATAAGATTGAAGATTAAAGCTGTTTAGCACTGCAAAAAAGGAATAAACCGCTGATTTTCGCTGACTGTATAACGCTGATTATCTCTGATTTTTTAAACAGATGAAATCAGAGGATAGACTATTG
>CAZMCH010000137.1:0-8098 GCA_964564735.1 uncultured bacterium | reverse complement strand
ATGAAACCATTCTTTTGGTCCTACTGGCGTTACAGCATTGATCGCATTGTTGTTTGGCGCTCCTCCTGACGTCCATGAATGATGCGCAAGACCTGTTCCTGATGCAAGCCATAAACCGTAATTTCTATTAGGCCAACCATCTTTTGCAGCAATTGTCCACCAATCTGTTGGTGGATTTGGAATATTCACCCATGCCATTAGCGTGAATGTCTGCAAATTCATATCATTTGCGTGTTCTATTATAACAGCACTAGCTCCATCCAATTCAATCGCTTTGCCAAACTTGCCATTTACCCATTTGATTTTGCCTTCTGCTTTGCCATTATGACCATTTCCTGAAATGTCAGATGTGTCATTGTCTTTGTCAAAAGTCCATACTCCTACTATAGAATCCATTTTGGCATTAGCAGAAACCGAAAAAATCAGGCAGAACAAAGCCAAAGTTAAATAAAATAAATGTCTTCTAATAATCATTTCTGCGCCTCCAAAAAATAATTTTTAGCAAATGTTTAACGAATCTTTACTTCTGACCAAGTTGTTGTCAGCTTTGTCTTAGGAGTTACAGAAGTCATAAGAGGCGTTAGACCATTCGCCATTATTTCATTTATGTCTTGCTCAGTCAAGGCTTGATTGAACAAAGCCAATTCATCAACTGCTCCTACCAGCTTATAGCTACCATTGGCGGTTCTTCCGACAATGAACTGAACATCTGTAGTATTTGGTTTATCTGTAAAACTACCTTGTGCATCGAGTTTACCATTAATGTATAGTTTGCTGACAGTCATATCATAGGTTGCTGTAACATGAAACCATTCGCCTGCTGTTACAGGTGTTACTGCATTAATTGCGTTATTATTTGGTGCGGCACCTGATGTCCATGAATGGTGCGCAAGCCCGCTTCCAGATGCAAGCCATATACCATAATTTCTATTAGGCCAGCCATCTTTCGCTGCAATTGTCCACCAGTCTGTCGGCGCAGTTGGTATTTTCACCCATGCCATTAGCGTAAATTTCTCCAAATTCATGTCTGCTTTATGTTCAATGACAATGGCACTATTACCATCAAGCTCAATCGCTTTACCAAATTTTCCATTAACCCATTTGACATTGCCATCAGCTTTCCCATCATGACCTTTGCCTGTTGTATCTAATGCCTGACCATCCTGATCAAATAACCACATTCCGACTGCCATTTCAGGCGTTACAGCAGATTTTGCTGAAACAGTTAATAAAAACACTGAAACTAAAACACAGCAAAATAAAACAAATTTTTTCATCAGCTCATCTCCTTAGAAATATTGGAACTATATTACAAAGCCAATTTGACCAAACGTGAAATCCAAATCATAATAACATAACAAAATTTTACTGTCAATGAATAATGCCCAAATTTATTCATTAATCTCTATTTCCAATGCCTGCGCTGAATAAGCAGTAAAAAACAATTCGCTATCCAATATTGATGGATCGACAAGTTTTTCTCTTTCTTGAGTTATTAATTTAATCGAGAGTATTCTGTCATTTATACCATATTCCTTATGATCAAAAGAAATCTTAGAAGATAAATCCCTATCACTGACATTGACAAAGATTAAAACAACTTTATTTCTGCTTCTCCATGCACCAGTCAAAACGCTGTCAGTTGTAACCCACCATTTACCAGCCCATTGCCAATCAGCTTTGACACTTGGCATGTCATCTGTCAGAGATGGCGGTCTGAGCATTTCTCCTGCATAGAAATATTCCCTTAATTTATAGCGCAAACGAACAACTTGCCTGAAAAAATCAGCATTTTCCTTTTGGTTTATGATACTCGGATCGATCCAACCGATTTGCTCTCCAAAAACTAGCTGTTGTCCAGCCTTCATTTTTAGGGCAATGTCTGCAGTTTCACCGCCTCGATATGCCCTACCAAAATTCTGTATTGCACCTGCATATACCGCAGGAAACGCTGGCACTTGACCATCATATTGCCAAGTCCATGACAAATAACCATCAAGCCATTTTGTATAAGCTTCGGCGTTACATTCGCTAGTTAGCATACGGTCTTTTGGTATAGCATCACGAATTGATTGTAGCATTTCCCAATATCCCTCAACCCACCAATGCCCACCGCCAAGCGGATGACCATGCGCTTTATCCATACATAATCTTGGTGACATTGCAGAGATTTGATCTATATAGACCGCATTGACTTTGTATTCGTTTATCAATCTTAAACATATATCACGTATCTTTGTTTGCCATAGTTCCGTTGTCGGACACATGACACCGAATTTGACAGGGCTTCCATCTGATTCTACACTACCATAGCTTTCTGTGTATATTTCGCCGTTTTCGTCTTTTGTCGCAGATGGCAGGGCTACGCTTGTAAATTGATAGTCTTCAGTCCCTTTGTCTCTTGTATCCCAAAGCCTTCCGTTGATATACGGCATAACATATACGCCAGATCTTTGCAGTTCCTGAACGCCCTCAGCAAAGCCATCTGTAACAGGAAAGTAATGTGGATAGTCATTATCAAAAGGTATCTGATGCCAATTATACCAATGAAAACCGACTGGAACACCTAAAAATTCAGCGAATTGTTTGACTCTTGGCACTACTTGTTCCGCATTTCCGCCGGTTGTCGCCCAAACGCAAAGCTCTTTCATCCAGTCAGGTGTATCGCTTCGCCCATCATTACCAAGTTTCGGATACCATCTGGCATTATCTTTTAGCCAACTTTTATAGATCATTGCAGAATCAAACCAATCACCGCGAAGCAACTGCCAGACAGCATGACCGCTTAACTCAAAATCGTTGCCACCAACGCCCATGTTCTCTGCTGGATGATCAAATGTAAATACAACAGATTTTTCGTTAGTTCTGCTTTCTATGGATATTGTCTTTGTGCTTGCATTGGGATCATGGGTTGCTATATATAAGCCTGTTTGTCTGTTGTATGCTGACACGAATTGCATGACCGTCCATGGTTCAGGATAAACTCCCTGATGTTTGAAATCCCTATCCCATAAGCCTTTCTGGACTTCTCCCGGTCCTCTTGGAAAGAATACACAGCCATTTTCACCGAGATCAGCTATGCCAATTTGCGGAAAAATGGCACTCAAAACACTTATAGTTTTATCTTTGTTTTCTATATCAAAATTCCAAAATACTGCGCTCTTTGTGTTATCAATTTTTCCATGAAGGATGGCTCTTATATTATCATTTTCCCAAATAAGCGAAAAACTGTCTTTACCTTTTTCAATGCTTGTTGACTTCCAGCCTGTGTCCGCTGTCAGATGTGTTTCTTCTTTGGTTTCAACATCTCGCATTTTAATAGAAAATAACGGCAGAATTTGAGATGCCATCAATTCTTGATCTATTGTTGTGTCTATTAGGCTTAATAAAATTATTCCATCAGAAGTGCATTCAAAAGATAATTTCATTTCGCCTGCATGTATTATTGTTATTGCTGGTGGTTGATCTATCATTTCTTTTCACTCTCCTTTATAGAATCCCAAAATTTATCCAGACCCGCAAGATCGTAATCAGTAAGTTTTTTCCCATTTTGTGTTATCTGCGCTTCCATTTGCTTGAAACGCCTCATAAATTTTGCTGTTGTCTTTCGCAATGCGTCCTCTGGCTCAACGTTGAGGAATCTTGAAAGATTTACAATTGAGAATAATATATCGCCTATTTCCTCCTCTATGCTTGGCTGATCTGCATTAACTATGCTTTCTTTTAGCTCATCTACTTCTTCCTCAACTTTTTTGAGAACATCGCTGGATTTATCCCAATCAAAGCCTATCCTTGATGCTCTGGACTGGACTTTTCTAGCTTGTATGAGCGCGGGGAGATGTATAGGTATGCCATCAAGGATCGAATTTTCATCTTTATTAGCTCTTTCTTCACTTTTGATGCGATCCCAATTTCTCATTATTTCTTCTGAATCTTTGACCTCCAGATCGCCAAAGACGTGAGGATGCCTTCTTAATAATTTCTCGTTTATTTTTTGTATGACTCCGTTTATACCAAATTTGCCTTCTTCTTTTGCTATTTGTGCATTTAATAAAACCTGCATAAGAAGATCGCCTAGTTCTTCTTCCAGCTTCTCATCATCTTTTCGATCTATCGTTTCAATAACTTCATAAGCTTCTTCTATAATACCCATTTTTAAGGTTTCGTGTGTCTGTTCTCTGTCCCAAGGACAACCCTCCTCGCTTCTGAGTTTTGCTATAATTTCAACGAGTTCCTTGAATAATTGCTCTGTAGTTTTCAACTATTTTTACCCACCCCTTAATCCCCTCCCAAGAGGGGAATTTTTTGTGTATGGGAAAAGGGCGTAGAAATACTACGCCCAGAATGTTAACCTCTATAGAGGTAGCTGTATTGCCTTGTTTTGCGATGAGGACATATATGCCGCTTGGAGTAGTTCAGTGAGGTTGCGACCATCCTCTATAGTGATTGTCATTGGCGTGCCATCTGTAATGGCATTTAGCCATTGCTGCATTGCTGAAGGAAGCCCTGCTGGTCCTTTAGCGATATAGTCTTTTATTGCATCTTCGGAGAGTTTTCGGCTTGTTAGTGAAAGAGGACCTGCGCCCATCGTGAGTGATCCTTCAGTGCCATAAAGCTCAAATGGATTAGGACCTGATCTATGAACAAATGCAACATCAACAACACCTATTCCTTTATTTGCAAATTCAATGATAGTTGCTGAGTTGTCATCAATGTCATAGTTGCCTGACATATTGGTAATAATTGCCATCAATCTTTTTGGTTCACCCATCATCCATCTTACGACATCCATTCTGTGGCAACCAAGATCAAATAATGCTCCACCACCGGCTTTTTTTGCATCAACGAACCATGCGCTATCGCCACTGAACCATTTATCCAATGCGGCGGAATGTGCGACTCTGCCTCTGCAAAAAGTTATATCTCCAAGTATGCCATCATCAATAGCTTTCTTTGCCAAAAGCAGTTCCTTGCTACATCTTGAGGGCAGAGAGATCATAAATTTTACACCAGCTTTTTTAACAGCATCAATTATTTTGTCACACTCTGACACTGTTATAGCAAGTGCCTTTTCTGTAAATATATGCTTGCCAGCTTTCGCAGACGCTATCATAACCTCTGGATGAATATCAGTCGAGGCATTGACAACTACTGCGTCAATGTCAGTTGCTAATATCTTGTCCAAATCAGAATAAAATGGGACTTTGTAATTTTCTGCCGCTCTTTTTCCTCTACCTTCGTCATCATCCCATATCGCGACGAGTTCTGCTTTTTCGCTATCAAGAACCTGTTTTGCATATCCGTTTGCGTGAACATGAGCAAAGCTCAACATACCTATTTTAACCATTTTTCATTTACAGCATATTGAATACATTGGGGAAAGATGATCCAATGTGCTTCTCCTTTCTTATGTAACTAATTGAAAAATCCCCTCTATCCTCTTTTGAAAGAGGAAACCTTTGTTTATATGCCTTTAGGTGAGACCTGCAATAATACACCCTGACCGGGGGCTAACCAATCACTCTCATCAACTAGCCCTTCAATATTGCCTGTATAGGATGATATGCGATATATTTGACTATTAGGATCGTTAAGTTCAAGGCGAAAGTTAGTAGAATTATTAAAATCTTTGTTAACTATTATAATATAGTTAGAACCGTTGATATGTGCGAATTCGCCCAATAAATAGTCTCCATTGCCATAAACAGCCCTTGTTAGTGTATTCCCCGGAAGTGTCAGACAGCCTTTGGGAACATTGCCTATATGATAAACGCCTGTGGATATTAGATTTAGTAGAATTGGGGCAAGCATTTGGACTGACAGATTGACATTCTGGATATAGCTCCATGTTGGCGTACGATTTCCAAATTGATCAATTGGTGCCGTTCTGCAATTACTTGATTTTGGTGCAAAGTATGTAAAATAGCTTATGCCTTTTCCTCCGTAAGCAAGTGTTGTAAATACTTGAAATCTAATATCAGCGGTTGTTGGTTCTCTATATGCGAAATGGGCTGTTGATAGAATAACGTTCCAAAAGGGACGTTTATATTTTATAGATACTAATCTTATAGCCTCCAAATTTGAAAAGTAGCCTTCTCTTAGTGGTTCATTTTCCATTAGGGCATAATGATCATAGCTAATTATTGGTGGATTGACGGTATTAACATAATAATCAAGATATTCCCAATAATCTTCTGTTCCTAATTGATTTGCATTTGCATAGTTTGGATATAAATTAATATATGGTATTTTCTGCGGAGAAACTTCCTGAAACAACTCTGACACGCTTGCAAGACCTGAAAATTCGCTGATATTAGGCTCATCCTTTATATAATAACCCATCAGGGCTTGATGTGAGCCAACTTCGTTAACGAGACTTGTGACATTATCAGCCATTTTGTCATAGTCAATATTTGTGAAATCATAGCCAGAAGCGCGGGAGTCCATAACAAATGCGCGCATACCAGCATTATTGACCATATCAAGGTTTTCTGGTGAAACAAATCCTGCTACAGTCAATCCACATTCAGACATTTCATTTAGGACGCTAATATCACCGGGGGATGTTCCCCAAGCCATAATCGGGAAGAAAGAATCTTTATTATTTAGCCCCATTTGTTCCCTCCAGACTAATGTATTTGAAAAATATACCGATAAGCATTATGGATTATTAAGAATTTCTATTGATTATAAAATGCAGATATGTTATTGTCAATATGAAACACATTGATAATTGAAACCTTTTGATAAAGAGGTGAAATATGCTGATAAGTGCAATGCAGGAAGTTTTTGGAACTGATGATGATCTGCTGGCTATTGAACATGCTGGATATTGGGGTTTTGATGCAATTGAGTTAATTACTAAAATAAAGTCCAATGGCGAACATTTGCCATATACAGAGGAACAAAAACAGGCAATAAAAGATTCTCTCGAAACAAATGGAATTATGCTTTCTAGCATCTGTGTTGGGTCATCAAGAGATTATGGACTAATTGATTATGGTGGCGTTGGCAGGCAAAAAGTAATTGAGGATTTTAGAGATGCCATACTATCTGCAAAGGAACTTGGTTCAGGTGTTGTGTTAATCTCTTTCTTTGGAAAGAATAGGATTAAGAACGAAGATGATCAAAATCGGGTGATTGAGAATATATGTGAATTAGTGCCAATTGCTGAAGAGTGTCGTCTTATATTAGCCCTTGAAATGACGCTTTCTCCTGAAATAATGACTGACATGATTGACAGAATTGGCAGTCAATCTGTTGGTATATATTATGATGTAGGAAATATGTTTGCTGGTGGATTTGATAATGCGGATGCGATACGTGAACTTGGTGGTTATATTTCTGCTGTTCATATAAAAGATAGAGTTATCGGCAATGGCGGGAGAAGACTCGGTGAAGGTGATGTCAATTTTGAGAATGTAAGAGATGCGCTTGTTGAAATAGGCTATGATCAGGTGTTGACTCTAGAAACGCCGATTATGGATGATCCTGAAATGGAGGCGAGGAAAAATCTCGCTTTTGTGAAAGGAATTTGGGGTATGTGAGAAGGCTTGGATTTTATATTTTATAATCGGATAATTAGAGGAATAAAGGTAGAAAGAAAAGGAAAATAGTTGGAAAAATAAAGGAAAATAAAAGAGTTTTAAAATTGCTCATAAATTCTGTAAAATAAGGAATGACAACGATTGACGGGATTATATTTGTTTTTGAATTTCCTTTTTTTCTGGAATTTATAGCCCGCTGATTTTCGCTGGTGTAAACTGCGTCTGGAATCCAGAAAAGCATTGAAAAGAAAACACTGGATTCCCGCTTTCGCGGGAATGACATTATTCGGGGATTGGTTTTTATGTGCAAGATTCATTCCCATACTTAACACGGAAAAACCAAATAGAATTATAGAAGACCATCAATTATATATGTCGAGATAGGCTAGGAATAATGTGAATTTGGAATTCTATTAGTATCAGGCTATTGGTCAGCCAAGTTAAATATTTATAGAACACTGATAAAGCGTATTTGGCGGATTAATGCGGATAAAATTAATTAACGTCAGTTCGATATAAGAATGAACCACAAAGACACTAAAACACAAAGT
>CAZMCH010000136.1:0-8142 GCA_964564735.1 uncultured bacterium | reverse complement strand
TCTATCTATTGTCGAAGAAGCCACTGCTCAAGATAGAGTTGACTTTCCATATATCCCCGGTTTATTGAGTTTTCGTGAATCTCCTGTCTTATTGAAGGCTTTTGATAAACTGAAAACTGTTCCTGACGTTGTTATTTTAGATGGTCAAGGCATCGCACATCCAAGGGGATTAGGTATCGCATCACATATAGGGCTTATACTTGATATTCCAACTATCGGCTGTGCAAAGAACGTTCTCGTTGGTAAATACGAGACTCCTAGCATTGAGGCTGGCGAATATACTCCGCTAATATACAATAATAAGGCAGTTGGTGTTGCCTTGCGGACAAAGAAAAACGTTTCGCCTGTATTTGTCTCTCCGGGACATAAAATAGATATTCCATCAGCAATAGAGATCGTTCTAAACGCTTGTAGAGGATACCGATTGCCCGAACCAACAAGGCAGGCGCATCTGCTTGTGAATAGGGTTAGAATGGCTGATAAGAATTGATATAACAAGGAGTTCTCCATGAAACAGTTTAAAATCATTGTAGAAAAACATCCAGATGGTTATATTGCCTATCCTTTAGGCATAAAGGGCGTTGTCGTTGGTCAGGGCGATACTTACGAAGAAGCTCTTTCTAATATAGAATCAGCTATTGCATTTCATATCGAAACCTTTGGCGAAGAAATGCTAGAAATAGATCCGCCGATCTTAGAAGCCTTTCTTGTAGAAGCGGGTATTGAAATCCAATGAATAAGTTTCCAGTTGATGCACCAAAGCAAAAAGTTGTTAAAGCATTGAATAACTTGGGATTTATTATTGTAAGGGAAGGAAATCATATATCAATGACAAAGCAAATGCCAGATGGAAGTACTATTCCTTTAACTATGCCAAACCATTTCAGAATAAAAGGCTCTACTCTCAGGTGTATTTGCACTCAATCAGGTATTTCAAGAGAAGAATTTATGGAAACCTATGAAAAATCATAAATGTATTCGTAATCTTTAAACTGCGGAGTTATTATGAATTGGAAAAAAGTTCACAAGTATTTGACAATAAGGATTAGTGCAGATGAAAAAATATATTTACTTTATTTTATTATTTATATTTGCTTTATGTAAGACTATTTATGCAGACACATTGCCAAATACTGTTTTTCTGCCGTCAGCCTCAGTTGCGATCAGAGATGATTCAATGTCAACTGTCCTGAATCCTGCAGGCTTGGGCGTTGACAGAGGCATTAATCTTTCTTACTTTCATACCCTTTCGGGTGATGTTGGTGGAGATAATGCCTTTTTTATATCAGGCTTTGGAACAGGATTCGGAGCAGAGATTGCTGATCGTGGCGATCTGAATTTTACAAAATACACCCTTTCTGATGGAATAAAACTCTCTGATAGCATATATTTTGGCATTGGGTATTCTTGGTTTACGTCAAAAGACAAAATTTATGATAATCTTTCTTCATGGGATATAGGCTTTCTTTCACGACCATCGAATATGTTTTCATTTGGGTTAGTTGCGCGTAATATTACTCGTTCACAATTCGGCGAAATCGGCACAGATCGTTCTTATGATATATCTCTTGCGCTCCGACCAAAGACTAATCGTGTAACTCTTTCTCTAAACAGCAGTTTATATGAGAATCACGGTATAAAAGATGCAGATTTTGGGATTGCGTTAGATTTGGAACCAATAAGCGGACTTTTGCTTAGAGGAAGCTACGACAGGGATCGCAATTTTGAGATAAGTGTTGGTATGGGTATGCCAAAATCAGAACTTGGAACTTATCGCAAATTTGATAAAGAACGGGAAGGTATTGGCGGTGGTGTATACGCAAAACTGTCAAACCAATGGATGCGTTCAAGATTTCCATCTGAAAAATATATTCTTGAAATGGATACAATGAATATAGCCCTTATCCAAAAAGCCAAATATGACAGTAGCATAAAAGCCATAATGATTAAGCCCGATTGGGGTGAGTATAGTATGGGTTCTGCCCAAGAAATGAAAGATGCCATTGGTGATTTTCGATCATCTGGTAAAAAAGCATTATGTTATATGGAAATCGCTGGAAATAAGGAATATTATATTGCTTCATCATGCGATAAAATACTCCTCAATCCCGCAGGCACTCTCGCATTTTATGGTCTAAAGTCCGAAGTTACTTCATACAAAGAAATGCTTGATAAACTTGGTATAGAAGCTAATCTTTACCATATTGGAAAATATAAGTCCGCATCAGAGATGTTCACTAATGAAGGCATGTCTGATGAACATAGAGAATCGCTAAACTTTATATTAGACGATCTACATGATCAGATGGTTAAAAGCATCGCAAAAGATCGTGATGTTTCTGATCAAAAAGTTCAGGAATGGATTGATAAAGGTCCTTATACTCCAAGTGAAGCAAAAAAAGCAGGTCTTGTTGATGAGCTTATATATTCAGATAAACTTGGTGAATCTGCAAAAGAAGTTATTGGTATAAAAACAAGCAGAATTACTGCCAAAGAATATGGTAAACGCAAATATTATAATTACGATTGGACACCCAAACCAAGAGTCGCAGTCATTTATGCTAGTGGATTTATGCTTCCCGGAAGAAGCATTTACAATGATGAATTCCTTTCTATTCCATCGGTTATGGGTTCAGATACGATCAATGAAGCCATAAAAAAATCCAGAGAAGATGATTCCGTAAAAGCTATTGTTTTAAGAGTTGATACTGGCGGAGGGTCTGTATTTGCATCAGATTTAATCTGGCGTGAAATCACACTTACAAAGGGTAAAAAGCCAATTATTGTCTCAATGGGTGATGTCTCTGCCTCTGGTGGATATTATATTTCTGCACCTGCGGATGTCATTGTTGCTAACCCAGGCACAATAACAGGCTCAATCGGTGTTATAACAGGCAAATTTAGCCTAAAAGGGCTTTATGATAGACTTGGCATAAAGAAAGAGACTATAAAAAAAGGAAAAAACGCTGATATTTACAGCACTTATAGCACATTTACCGATGAGCAAAAAGAAATAATCAATCGCCAAATGCAAGAACTCTATAATGATTTTGTCGGCAAGGTTGCAGATGGTAGAAAAATGAATAGGGGGGCAGTTGAAGCGATTGCTCAGGGCAGAACTTGGACGGGCAAGCAAGCAAAAGAGAATGGTCTTGTTGACGAACTTGGAGGTTTGCAATTAGCAATATCAATAGCAAAAGAAAAAGCGAATCTCAAAGAAAGCGAAACACCTGATATTCTGATTCTTCCAGAACCTCAGCCACTATGGCAAAGGTTCGCTATTGGTAATGTACCATTGTTGAATGAATTAAAGTCGCTATCTGACTTAGCCAAAATAAGGAAATTAGTTTCTCGTGATGTCTTTTTCTATCTCACGCCTTATGCTTTAATTTATGAATAATGCCTGATTGTTTAAGGAGAGTTATTTATGTTATCAATAAAAGGTATTTATGACGGTGAAAAAATAATCCCACAAGAGCCAATTAATCTGGGAAAAGGAGAGCAATTCGAGGTAATTATCACCTTTATTGAGCCTATAAAAAATGCTTGTAAAAAAGATTTGAAACGTTTTTGTGGAATATGGCAAGATGAACGTAATGCAGAAGAGATTATTGAGCAAATATATCAGCAAAGAGAGAAATTCAATATTCAAGAGGTGAAATTATAATGTATATCCTTGATACAGATATTTGTATTTTTTGGCTCAAGGGGAATCGCAATATCGAGTTAAAAATTGAGGAATATGGTGTAACCAATATTTTTGTAACTATAATTACAGCTTGTGAACTGTATTTTGGTGCCTATAACTCTCAAAGAAGAAATGAAAATATACAGATCTTAAATGATTTGTTCAATATAATTAATATAATTCAGACAACCCCTGAAATTGCCAGAATTTTTGGTGAAAATAAAATACATTTGAAAGCACATGGCAATATCATTAATGATGCAGACATTTTAATAGCAAGTATTGTCATTGCCAATAATGGAACATTAGTAACAAATAATATTGCTCATTTTAAGCGAATACCAGACTTAAAAATGGAAAATTGGCTTTCTTAAATGCAATTTATGGGATTGGAGATTATATGTCCAAAAAACGTATTTTTAACTTTATTTTTCTTTGTTTTCTTCAAACTCCTGTTTTTAAGGGAGAAGAAGATCGTATTGGAGATATAAAACAGCTTATTTCACAAATTATTACATCAGAAGCATTTGCGGTTATTGTTTTTGTCATCAGTATTGCAATTGGTCTTTATTTATTGTATAATCGTAAAAAATCAATGCCAGAAATAAGCCTTGAATTGCTTAAAGATGACACTTGGTTTGCTACACGTGATAAACGCAATCATACAGGCATAGTTGTTTCCATAGAAATCAATAATAAAGCTACCTATGGAATTTATGTCAAAAATTGCAAATTAAGCGGATATTCACCCAAAGATAAAGTAGAACCGATATGTTTTGATGATGCAAAGGGGGAGAACAAACAAAGCCTAAATTTTCCACAATACAAGCAATTTTGTAGAGGACAGGAATTTTATATTGGACCATATACATCCCAAAAAATGTGGGTGTATTATGAATCCCGTTCAGTTAATATGTCTAATCTTCTTGAAACATCATTAGTCATCATAGATTCTAGAAACAAGCGCAAGTCAATACGAATAGCCATTCCAAGACATAAAGACCAAATGGCAATATATCAAGAAATGTCGAGGATGTGGTAGTTTTACCAAGCATAAATTTGTCGTCCGCGTAATCCATACACCAAGCCACAAATAATTTTCAGTCATGGATTTATACTTTTTCATCATAAACCAAAACTAATTCTTGATTTTTGCTTTAAGCCCTTCTGTCTTGGTGTCTTCGTGCTTTTCTTAAACTATTTCAGACAAAAACTCTATGCTTGGATAGTTTTATTCATAGAAATCATGTTAGAAAATATAGAAAGTAGTTTACTGTTGACAGGCTTATTTACGCTATTGTATAATGGTAAATCTAGGATAACTTTTTTAAAATATGTTTATAAATAATTCTCAAAAAGAAAGAAAAGCTTATGTTTTAAGATACATCAATGTCTAAATAAATAGATTGGAGGTAATAGTGTTGAGGCTTTATAAGCTAAGTGGTTTAATAGTGTTGTTATTTTTTGTTTTTGTTGGTATTGCTTATTCCGCAAAAACACAGCTTTCCGATGATGCTGTTCGTATAGCAAATGAGATCAGTATCAGGAATATGCGTGCAACAATAGCGCGTCTTGTAGCATTACCTACCAGAGTTACAGGCTATGAAGCTGGTGAAAACGCAGCAAAATTTATTTTTGATGAGTTTCAAAAGATCGGTTTACAAGCAGTTGAGAGTCAGGAATATGAGATTACTGTTCCGATAGATCATGGCGATGGCAAATTAAGAATACTTGATAGCAATTCAGAAATGCCTATACTGGATATTGAGATACCAAATACTGAATTAACAGCCTCCAAATCAGCATCAATACCAGAAAAAAGCGCCCAAACTCCGCCTACTTCTCAGATTGCTGAATTCAAGCTATCTTGTCTGTGGCCTAATCTTGTCAGAACATCTTTCCTTCCTGAAGGCATTAAACATAAGGTAAAAGAAGACGATACATTAGAAAACATTGCAAAATCATATCGAGTTGATGTATCACTTATACTAAATCATCCATATAACAAATATCTCAAAGACCAAGAATTTGATGGAAGAGATAATAACTCCGATGGTCAGATCGACGAACCCGGTGAAATGGTCTTATTTCCTGATAAAGATATATTAATCCCTATTCCTGGGGTTACAGGAAAACTCATATATGCAGGTGGGTCTGATTTTGCTGATTTCAATGGCAAGGATGTTGGCGGATTTTGGCATGTAGTTCAGCCCGATGATACAATAGACAGCCTTGCTCATCGTTATCGAGTCGGTGTTGGAAGCATACTAGATGATGTTCTTAATCTACATTTTGATAAAAGCAATGATAAAATTGATAATAACAATAATGGAACTATAGACGAAGATGGCGAAATACCACTTATGGAAGATATTGCCAATTGGTATCAAGACGGTATAGATAATGATAATGATGGCATAATCGATGAAATCCCCGGAGATGACCGTGATGGTATAGATAACAATAGAGATGGCCAAATAGATGAACCCGGCGAATTTGTCGAAGCCAATGAATCATCAATTTTTATACCTCAAGGCTCAATTGTCTTATTAGACTTTAACTGCACAACAAATTGGATAAATGCTGCTATGTTGGGTGCAAGTGCAATCATATTTATTGAGCCAGACGATACTATTCGTGGTGAGGCAGAAGCAAAATTTCTGACAATTCCCGCAGCAATTCCAAGATTTTGGATATCAAAAAAGGATGCAGACCAACTACTAAAAGAGTTTCTCAGTATTAAGCACATAATTAAACAAGGCGATTCACTGGAAAGTATCGCAGAAACATATAATATTTTACCTGAAAAGATTAGGATGTTTTCAGGTAATAGAGATGTAATAGCACAATCATTACCAATAGGTAGCGATATTTATATTCCGGATTTTGGTATAACTAAAGATGTAAAAATTCAGCTAACTGCAACTATGACATGGGAAAGAAGACTCGGACAAAATATAACAGGTGTTCTTCCGGGAATTGATCCAAACCTTAAAAATGAGCTTGTCGTTATTCAAAGCTATTTTGACTCAATGTCTGTTGTTCCTGCCAACTCACCAGGGGCAGACCCAACTTGTGGAATCGCCTCTTTGCTTGAGATTGCAAGGGCATTAGCAATGGAGGAAAACCGCCCCGGAAGATCAGTTATGTTTCTTGCAACAAGCGGACATTTTCAGGGGCTTGCAGGCATGCGCGCTTTCATGTATGGAACTAGCGAAGACCTTGTCGCTGCGATGAATGGTCTAAGAGATGATCTTTATACAGACCTACGAGAAATCAAGGACCTAGGACGTAGAATCGTTCTTGCTATTGGACAGGGATTGCTTGTTGATCTACCACCTTCTTTCTTTAAAAGGGTTGATAACCTTGAAGAACAGCTCGTTTCTCTTAGAAATAATACATTGCCAGACCTTAATAATATTAATAATATAATAAATAACCTAAAAAACAATAGACGTGATGAAATAGAAAAGCGTAAAGAAGAAAAAGATTCAACAAAAAGAAGAGAAGACGAAAAATTTACCGCCGAAGATCAAGCAAGATTAGAAGTTTTGACTACTGGAATGACAGAAAGCTCAATCCAAACTGCATATTACTTTGAAAAACTTGCAGCTCAGTTAATAGACCTAAGAGATGAAGCGATTAAAAGGGCTAGAGAAGAAGAAAAGATTGTTATTAGGTCTTATGCCTTGCCAATAGCGAAGATGGATATTGAGGCAGTTGAAAGACTTATACAAGAGCATGATAATCTAAAAGATTATTCTTCATTCCAGCCATGGATGTTTGGTAAAGATAGAGAGGATGAACTTATATCAAAATTGAAATCCTATGCTCAACAATATGGTGGAG
This sequence comes from uncultured bacterium, assembly GCA_964564735.1. GTDB lineage: Bacteria > Poribacteria > DTPJ01 > DTPJ01 > DTPJ01 > CAZMCH01. Next base: position 605 of record CAZMCH010000136.1, on the reverse strand, counting down.
ATTTAGAAGTCCGACATGTTGACGAATTCACCAAACAATACTCATACGGCAAATTAGCTGATCGACATTTAGGATCTTTGGAATTTCTTAGATTAAGAAAAGCGCGCCAAGCGCTTTATCGTGAAAGAGGAAAAAATGTTGATTATAAATACCAAGAAATTGCTGGTTTAGAGAAACTATACAAAATAGTTTCTCAAGAAAACGTATCCGAAGAACAAAAAGATGTTGCAAAGCTTGATTTACTTATTAAAAAAGTATCTGCAACAACCTATAAAGAACGATATACAAAAGATGAAATAGCTCTTGTCTCTGCACACATTTCTGAAGATAAGGTAGAAAGATTAAAAGAATTTAGAAAACAAATAATCGAAGCAAAAGGGGATTCTAATCTTAAATATATTGCAAAAGAAAAAGACATCTTAATGTTAGCAAGATATAATGCCCAAAATGAGCCAATCCTTGTCTCAAGACTTATTGATTTGGCAAAAAATGATCAGCTTAATAGGGACTACACCGTTGAAGAAAAACGTATCTTGGAATATAACAGAAAAATAAATAAATTATCCCAAGATGAATACAAAAAAATAATGACTGCCAGAGAACAA
>CAZMCH010000135.1:0-8307 GCA_964564735.1 uncultured bacterium | reverse complement strand
TCATTCTGATTTTTTACATTTCCGAATTACAGGACAAATAATAGATACACTTGACATAATTAACTTAATGTAATAATATAATGTTGCCAAAAACGTATATAAAATTTCAGGAAAGGATGAACCAGAATTGAAAAGACCATTTCAGCCACATTTAAGGAAAAGAAAAAATAAGCATGGTTTTCGTAAAAGAATGAGTTCTAAAAACGGAAGAAAGGTTCTTGCTCGTAGAAGAGCCAGAGGGCGTGCAGTTCTTTCTGCATAGCAACCAGATGCTAGATACTGGATACTATGAAAAAGATGTATTCAGTATCTTGTATCTAGTAATTTCCTAATTTTCAAGGAAAATATATTAAAGGAGATGATTTCCCTGAAACTACGCTTGCTATCATTTATTTTTTTATTATTATTTTTTGGATTGTGCAATCTTATAGCATTTGAAATTCAATTTAGAGGTGAAGATAGTTTTTATATTGGTAAACCTATGGTTTATATTATTACTGGAACAGCCGGAGATCCAAATACAATAGGTCTTGAGGGAGTCTATCAATTCGGACCAACACTCATAAACATTGATAATAAAATTTATCATATATGCACATTCGATACGGGTTCAGGATATACGATATTTTATTTTGGGATTGATAATGCTAACAAGCTGATGACACAGAAATATTACAGATTTGGAGAAACAGAAATTGAGATCAGTCCTGAGGTAGTAGCATTAAAATATCCGCTTTATAGCGGTCAAAAATGGGATAATAAAGGGCAAAAAACAACAATCACAGCAAAAAAAGTTGTCATTCCGGGATTTGGTCAATTTCCGGGTGATTTAAAGATTGAAAATATAAATGCCCAAACAACAGTAACCTCTGCTAGAATAACAGTTCCAGCGGGAACATTTGATTCCCTATTAGTTGAGGAAGTTTATGCTGGTTCTTTACTTAATATTCCAGCGACTGTCGTTCAAAGGACATGGATGAGTGAAGATAATGTCCCACTAAAGAGAAACTTTGAATTTACCAAGCCTACGAAACTTATGATATATGAGATGGAACTTGCAAGACCAAACCCCAATATATATGATTTAAATTGGGATGGTGTAGTTAATATTCTTGATTTAATGTTTGTAACCAAGCATTATGGATCAACATTCATCAGCCCTCGAATACCCAATCCTGATGTCAATGGTGATAATCTAGTAGATTTAAATGATATAAGAATGATAATCTCTCGCTTTGGCGAGAAATATAAGTAATAATGCAAAAAATCTGGAGAATAAAAAAGCCTGATCTGAACTTAAGTCGAGAATTGGCTTTGCAACTTGAAATCCCTCTCCTTATAGCCAAGTTACTCGTAAATAGAGGCATAACTGACAAGGAATCAGGCTATGCCTTCCTTCATCCAAATATATCACAACTCCATTCCCCCAACAAAATGCCTAATGTTGACAAGGCTGTTCAACGCATCCGTCAAGCAATAGCAAATAATGAAAAAATATGGATTTATGGCGATTATGATGTAGATGGTGTATCATCTGTTTGCCTTTTAGCATCATGCCTTAAAGAGCTAAATGCTAACTTTGATTATCATATACCTAGCAGGTTTGATGAAGGCTATGGATTGAATAAAGAAAGCCTTGTTGAATTAAAGAACAAAGGTTGCCAATTGCTTATAACGGTTGATTGTGGGATTAGCACAGTAAAGGAAGTTATTTTCGCTAATGAATCAGGTATAGATGTAATCATTACAGATCATCATAATCCACATGAAAAAATTCCTCCTGCAGTTGCGGTAGTTAATCCAAAGCTCAAAGGTTCTGATTATCCTTATGAATCGCTTGCTGGTGTTGGAGTTGTTTTTAAGCTTGCTCAATCTTTAATAGAAGCTCATGGTTTTTTAAGTGAAGAATTTATAATGAATAATCTTGATCTGGTTGCTTTGGGAACAATAGCCGATATTGTTCCTCTTACAGGCGAAAATCGTGTTATTGCATCACTTGGCTTAAAGGAGCTTAATAAGCTAAAACGCCCTGGTATAAAGGCGCTTTGTGATGTTTCAAGATTGAAACAAGGTAATATTGACAGTTCTTCTGTTGGATTTCGCATAGGTCCAAGATTAAATGCGGCTGGTCGTATGGATAGTGCTATAAATGCAGTTAAGCTATTGCTATCAGAATCCTATGAAGAGGCTTTTGAAATCGCGCAAAAACTAGATACTGCAAATAGTGATAGGCAAAATATTGAAAGGAAAATTACAAATGAAGCTAGAGGACAAGCTCAGAAATTAGATTTGGCTCATTTAAAGGCTTTAGTTCTTGCTGGTGAAAATTGGCACAATGGGGTGATTGGAATATCTGCATCAAAACTTCAGGAACAATTTTATAGACCAACGATACTTATATCTATTGAAGGTGATTGGGGGCGAGGCTCAGCAAGAAGTATACCATCTTTTGATATTCATGAAGCTATTGCCAAATGCAGTAACTTGCTTGAAAGATACGGAGGACATAAAGGTGCCGCTGGATTGACGATAGCAAAAGAAAATATCGATAAATTTCGCAAGGAATTTCAGAAAATCGCTTATGAAACGATTACCGAAGATGATCTTAAATCAATAGTTGATATTGATGCAGAAATGTCTTTATCTGATCTAACAATGGATGCAGTAAAAAGTCTGTCGCTTTTAGAACCCTATGGTCTGGATAATCCTGAACCATTAATCATTATTAACAATTTGCTGGTGAAAGGCTTACCAAGAGTTGTCGGCAAAAGTAATAATCATATTCAAATAACAGTTTCTGATGGTCAAAATGAGATGAGAACCATTGCATTTAACATGGGAAAACTTGAGCGTGAAATTAGCCAGAAAAATGTTAGACTTGATCTCGTTTGTAAGCCATATATTGATGATTACAATGAATTGATCGATGTTAAGCTAGATATTAAAGAGATAAAAATTCATAGTGGAGATTCATCAGAAGCTACTGTCGCATCTGCTGAAATATTTGAACAAAACCAATTGAAAATAGTTGACCACCGAAATTTTCCTAATAAGATTAAATATATAAAGAGACTAATTGATACAAATGAGAAATTATTAATGTATGTTCGTGATGATTTAGCAATAGATCAACTTCATAAACTCATAGGAACATCTGGTTTAGCAGATAAGTTAGGTCTTTGTTATAGTATAATATCAGAAGAAGAGTCAGATGATATTAAATCAAGATTTATTGGTGGAGAGCTTAAAGCGATAATCTCATCCATTCCAATAGAGGAGCCGTTAATAGGGCTAAAACATTTGATAATGTGCCATCCAATACCCACAAGAGACACTTTTATTAATTCGTGTTCTCCTGCCATTGAATCATCAGAAGAAGTTTTTATTCATCTATTGTTTAATAGTAACGATATGGATATGCTAACCTCTATATTAAAACACCAATATCCTGATAGACAGCTATTAACCAACGTATATAGGAAGATTAGAGACCTTTATAAAGATAAACCTGTCCCACTTGAGGAGATATTATCTGGTATGGTTCTTGACGATCCAAAGGATATGATAATATCAAGATGTATTGATATATTCGAGGAACTAAGTCTTGTTAAACGTGAACAAGATAATGGCTTTGTCTCGTTATCAATCCTTCCAGAACCAGAAAAACGTCGAAACCTCAATGAATCAAAAATATACTCTTTCGGTGAAAGAATAAAGTCCGAATGGACAGAATTTTCACAATTTATCAGCAAAAAGACAGCAGAAGATATTCGCAAAATGATTATTGAGCATTTTTAGATTTCAGTATCAATCAAATTCATACTGCGCTGATCTAGTTTTCGAAAGTCGCTTATTTCATATCTGTTTCCATCAGCATCTCTGATTATTATACGTCCACCAGTAAGTTTTCGTATATCTTCTTTATAGCGAGTCTCAAAGATACGCCTTCCTTTGTCTGTCTCTACGTCAAACTTCATAACCCCGTGACTTTCATTCATGCTATTTATACGAATTATTTGAGGCATGAAGTATTCTTTTTTAAGTTCTTCTTTGATTAATTTCTTTGATTCAGAATCTAATTTGTTAATGTCATCAATAATCCCAATTTCTTTATCTTTTTTGTCATCTTTAATTTCATAGAAAGAAACATAGGTTTCAGGACTTGATAGAGGGGAACTCATTACGGGTCTAACTTCTGAGTATTCTATCTCTCCGTCTATTGTCATTTTTATTCTGTTATATTTATCTTTTTGAAAGTGAACCTTCTTTGGGTCAAGCATTTTTAGTTCATCTTCAATATTATATGGCATTTTTTATCCTCCACAAATGGCTGATTTTTTATCTAAATGATAATATATTATTTTCGGAAATTTTTTCAGATAATATAGTTTAGGCACTTAGACTTAATACGTCAAGTGTTAACTTATTTGATTTTTTTACACTTCATAGAAACACGCATTATCTATTGTCCAGAAGGGATCAAGCCTGAAATGAATCCAAGAATCTCGTAGTTTTTCTTTAATTACACGTATCAATGAGAACTCCTTTCTATTGGACTTATTGTAATAGCCTGAACATCTGTAACCTGAATTCTCATATAGAATCAGTATCATAGATTATCACCAATAAAAATAGCAGCTCAAACCTATCTTGCTCTGTGTTCTTTAACACTAATTCCTTGAACCCAAACAACGATTTAAGGTACCTGAAACTTTTCTCTAACTGCATTCTTTTCTTGTAAAGCATACTCAAAGTATCATCTATATTAGACACTATAAAGTATGGTTCATCTTCGTCTGATGGATTCTTGGAACAATAGAGATTAACCTATATACTATAACATTCTTACATATTCACATTTCAAAACATTGGAGTATCTTTGTCTTATAAAAACTGAGGGTGAATCAGAAATAATGCTTGTTGACGATATTACATCTAATTGATATAATAAAGGGCATTGGTGATTTTGTTTATTTTTGGTATGTATATTAGGAGGTTAAATCGTAATGACTAATAAATATTTGATTATCTTTGAGGATAATCTTGTTAGTAATCTTAACCCATTGACTCTGACAAGACCTGCCTTTGAACTCTTATGTGGAATGAAACCACTATGGGAAAATATAATAAAAAGAATGCCTGATGCAGGTTCATTTAGCTGTATTTGCAGGGATTATCTGAAGGATGTTGCCCTACAACATAAAATTGGGACACAAATAAACTCAATAGAGCATATTCACGAATCTACATTTGATAATGCGCTTTTGATAAATGGACGGATTATCGCATCTTTATCCGAACTTCCAGAAATTGATGGTGAAGAAGTAATTGGATTACAGGATGGCGCAATAGCTTATGCCAGAATAAAAAATTATGATAAACTTGCTTCACTTATGGATTCGATCTCGGATGATCAAAAGCAATTTATTGAAAAGATAATGTCTCTTGATGTTCCAAAGAAAGAAATTAAAGGCATTAAGTTTGCTAATTATCTCTGGAATCTTGTTTTAGCAAATGGAGAAGCAATAGAAGCAGATTTTAAGTTCTATGCAAAACCAGAAGAATCAAAAGGCGTTATTGAGAACGGTGCTTTTGTCAGAGCAAAAGTTGATGGCAAAATAATTTCCTATGGTGCAGAAGAAGCCTCAAAGCTGATGAAAGAAGGCAAAATAGGGCTTTATATCGGAGAAGGAACAAAGATATTTCCAAATGTAACAATAGATATTACAGGAGGACCCGCTTATATCGGCGCACATATTGACGTTCGCCCACCATCACTAATTGACGGACCCTGTTGTATGATGGATAATGAAGGGACATCAAAGAAAACTACCATTATTGATGGCGGATTGATAAGAAGCGGATGCACATTGGGTCCTGTTTGCCGTGTTGGTGGAGAATTAGAAGAATCCATAATTCAGGGATACACCAATAAACATCATGCAGGATTTATCGGTCATGCTTATCTCGGTGAATGGGTTAATGTCGGTGCAATGGCAACAAATAGCGATCTGAAAAATGACCTTTCTGATGTAAAAGTTCCTGTCAATAATCAGATTGTTGACTCTGGTGATCTAAAAGTTGGTTGCTTTATAGGTGATCATACAAAACTTGGTATCGGTGCATTACTTACAACTGGAACTGTTGTTGGAATAATGACAAATGTGCTTTCATCTGGCGATCTTCCACCACAATATGTTCCGTCATTCTGCTTTTATCGTGAAAATAGACTTAGCAAAGGCTTTAGAGTCAAAACACTGCTCGAGACTGCTGAAAGAGTTATGAGCAGAAGAAATGTAAAATTAACTGAGGCAGATTGCAAAATGCTCGAAAAGGTCTATGAAATGGTCGAGGCAGAACGAAACGATGAAGTTGATAAACATGACCGTCGAGTTGATAACGAAATCTTCAAGCTTATAAAGCAATACGAAAAAGAAAAAGCAAAGAAGTAATTTCTGATAAAACTATATATTTACTATATAAGCCATAAAGCCTCCATTTTCCATAGGGAGACTTATAGTGATTTTATAGTAATGAATAAACTAATAATTTAGTTTGGTCAACCATTAGCCACCGATAAATAAGGATTTCTATATAAAAATCTGAGTTAATCTGTGGCTAGTTTTTTCAATAGGCATATATGACAAAACCAAACCTTGACATTGCAATAGAAGTTAAAAATTTAACTAAGAGATTTGGCGATTTCATCGCAGTTGATTCGCTTAATTTCCAAGTTATGCGAGGGGAAATATTCGGATTCCTAGGACCAAATGGTGCAGGCAAGTCAACAACGATTAGGATGTTATGCGGGATACTTGCACCAACAGAAGGAAGTGGCTCTGTTGCAGGATATGATATTGCCAAACAATCAGAAGACATAAGAAAAAGAATTGGCTATATGTCCCAGAAATTCTCCTTATATGAGGATTTAACTGTCTGGGAAAATATAGAATTTTTTGGTGGAATATACGGATTAAATAGCGCAGAACGTATAAAAAGAGGTAGATTAGTGCTGGAAATGGCAGGACTTGAGGGAAGAGAAAAAAGTCTTGTAGGACAACTTTCTGGCGGATGGAAACAGCGTTTATCTCTTGGATGTGCTATAATACATCAACCTAAAATACTTTTTCTTGATGAACCCACTTCCGGTGTTGATCCTATCTCTCGCAGAAATTTTTGGGACCTTATATATCGTGTAGCAGATGAAGGTTCAACTGTCCTAGTAACAACGCATTATATGGATGAAGCAGAACACTGTGATAGACTTTGCCTTATATATCGTGGAAAGCTAATCGCTATCGGCACTCCAGCAGAACTCAAGCTTCTTCATAATGGCGATCTTTTACAAATTGAATGTCAACCTTTAATGGACGGTCTTGAGGTTGTCGAAAAACTTTCTTTTGTGCATGATGTTGCTTTGTTTGGTGCTGTGCTTCATATAACAGTTATGGATGCACAAAAAGTGATGTCTTTGATCAAAACAGCACTTCAGGGAGCCGATATAAATGTTATAAATATTCAAATTATAGAACCTTCACTTGAAGACATTTTTGTATCTCTAATTGAGTCTGAAGAGCAAAATTCCAAATAATGAAAAAGATTTTATCTGTATCAAAAAAAGAATTTATAGAAATTATACGTGATTCACGAACTCTGGCAATGGTTCTTACTTTGCCAACGATAATGCTATTTATTTATAGCTATGCAATCAATCTTGATCTAAGATTAATCAAGACAGTGATATATGATCTCGATGAAAGCAAACAGAGCAGAGATTTGATTGGAAAGTTTTTGAATTCAGGATATTTCAAAATCATAAAATATATTGATAGATATGATGATATTGATAGATACCTTGATAGCGGAAAAGCCAGAGTAGCGATCTGTATCCCTTCTGATTTTTCTCGTAAGCTTATTGGAGGCAAATCCACTGATATACAGACAATTGTAGATGGTTCAGATGCAAGCACATCAACAGTTGCAATCAATTATGTTAATCAGATAATTCAGCAATATTCGCTTAATATAGCTGTCTCCACGCTTCAAACTGGTGGTATGAATATATCGGGCAAACTTCCAGTTATAGAAATGAAAAATCGTGTCTGGTATAATCCAGAACTTAGAAGCGTAAATTTCATTGTTCCGGGAATGATCGCAATGATAATTATGATGCTTGGTTCTATATTAACAGCTCTTTCTGTTGTTAGCGAAAAAGAAAATGGCACTTTTGAAAAGCTAATAATTACACCAATAAAATCTCACGAACTCGTTATTGGGAAAATACTTCCTTTTGTAATCCTTTCCTTT
>CAZMCH010000134.1:0-8385 GCA_964564735.1 uncultured bacterium | reverse complement strand
AAACAACAAAGTATGGTTCATCTTCGTCTGATGGATTCTTGGCACTGTATAGATTCACCTTTACATGCTTCTTGATATTTCATTTATTGTTAGTTTTTAAGACTTTGCCATTGATTTCAAAATAATAAGGATATGCTATTTTTTTGTTTATTTCCAATACTTTCTCACATATTTTTATCCCAAATCCTTATTTTATCATTGCTTAATAAAAACTGAGGGTGAATCAGCAGAAAAAAGACTTGAAATTTATTGAATATTATGCTATTCTTACAACTTTGGTAAGTTTTTTACGTATTGAAATTTTGGGTATTTTAATGAGAAATATTTTGACTTTTTAGGAATTTTTCTTGATAAAAGTATATTTAAGTTAATATAAAGCTAGTATTTGGAAATGTATAAATAAAAAATTATACATTTATAAAACTATACATAAAAAAGTAAAGTGAGGTAATGATTATGTCAAGAATATGCGAAATGTGTGGCAAAGGACCGTTGGTATCTTTATCAGTCACACGCAGAGGAAGAAAACTCAGAAATGGGAAAGAGCGTTACATTACAGGCAAAACTAAGAGAAGACAACTTCCTAATTTACATAGAGTTAAGATAAATTTGAATGGTGTAATCAAAAGGGTGCGTATTTGCACCGGTTGTCTTACATCAAAAGCACAAAAAGCTGTTTAGAAAAAACGGATCTCACTGGCTACCTTGCGTTCCAGTGTGATTCGTGTTACTTGATCTTCTAAGTCTTCTTTCAACAGATTTTATGCCTGATATTCGTTTTATGCTATCCGCAACTTTACGTAAATGAGCAAGGTCAGAAACTTGTATCGTAAAGCTGGTTTCTGCCATCATATTTTCTGTGCTTATGCTTCCGCTTTCTATATTTACGCCCTCTTTGGCAATTGCAGCAGCCAAATCCGCCAAAAGACCCTTTTTATTATCAGATTCTATTAATATTTCTACGGGGTATACTGCATCTTGTTGAATATCCCATTCTGCATCCAAAATACGTTCGGATTCTCCTAGAATTTCTTTGCAATCTGCAACATGTATTGTAACTCCTCGACCCCTTGTAATGAAGCCTACTATGTCATCTCCGGGAATTGGATTACAACACTTTGCGAACCTTACAAATGGTTGACCAACTCCACCAACTTTAACTCCGCCGGATGGATGATGTGGAATTGTCTCTGGCTCTATTTCTGTAGATTTTTCTTCGATAGTTTCAGGAGCATATAAATTTACAACATGCTGGACAGATACTTTTCCATAGCCTATATGAGCTATTAGGTCTTCTGTGCTTAATAGCTTCAATTGTTGTGCAATATTCAAAAGCCTATCTGATTTCATTATTCCTTTTGTATTTATACGGCGTGATTGCAGTTCAGACATTAATAAATCATGACCTAGTTTCAAGCTTTCGGAACGTTCCTGCTCTCTTATCCAGTGGCGTATCTTGCTTCTAGCTCGTGTTGATTTAACAAACTTAAGCCAGTCTTTGCTAGGCTTTGCTCCTGATCTTGTTGTTATTTCAACAATATCTCCGCTTTTTAGTTCATTTCTCAAAGGAACTGATGCACCGTTTACTTTCGCACCAACAGCTTGAAATCCCACTTCTGTATGAACACTAAATGCAAAGTCAATCGGAGTTGCTCCATGTGGTAAGACTTTAACTTCACCTTTGGGTGTAAAAACGTAAACTTCTTCAGGAAATAGCTCAGATTTAACAGATTCCATAAAGTGTCTTGGGTTTCTGAGCTCCTGCATATCTTCAACAATTTGTCTAAGCCACATAAATCTCTTGTCCTCTTCCGACCAAGAACCACCTTCTTTATATTTCCAATGTGCGGCGATTCCATACTCGGCGACGGTGTGCATTTCGAATGTTCTTATCTGAATCTCAATAGGCTTTCCACGAGGACCAATAACTGTTGTATGTAAAGATTGATAGCCGTTAGTTTTTGGCATAGCAATATAATCTTTTATGCGACCTGGAATTGGTTTCCATTTTGAGTGTATTATTCCCAACGAAGCATAACAGTCATTCACGGAATTAACAAGAACTCTAAAAGCAAATAGATCGTATACATTTTCAAACTGAATACCTCTTGTAGTCATCTTTTGATATATGCTGTATATATCTTTTAACCTTCCCTCAACCTCGCATTGTATTTCTACTTCTAATAAGCTATCTCTTAATATTTTGGAGAATTCATCTATTTGAGACCGTCTTATTTTTATTTCCCGATTAACTTGATCAGATATTTTGTCATAGGTTGCCCTATCAAGATACATCATTGAAAGATTTTTTAGTTCTGCGCTAACCCTTTCCATGCCTAATCTATGAGCTAATTGTGCATATATTTCAAGCGTTTCTTGTGCCTTCTTTTGTTGAGAATCTTTATTTATATACTCAAGTGTCCGCATATTGTGAAGTCTGTCAGCAAGTTTGATGAGAATGACACGAATATCTTTTGAGATTGCAAGAATCATCTTACGAAGACTTTCAGCTTGATTTTCTATATCCATGAATGAGATTTTATTGATCTTGGTAACGCCTTCTACCATTTGTGTAATTTCTTGACCAAACAACTCTTTTATTTCAGAAGGTTTTGTATCCGTATCCTCAAGAACATCATGCAAAAGCCCTGCTGTTATTGTGCTATAGTCCATTCCCCATGATGCAAGTATCCTTGCAGTTTCCTGACAATGCAAAAAATATGGTTCGCCTGATTTGCGCAGTTGTCCATCATGTTTTAACATGCTGAAATTGTAGGCACTTCTGATCATATTAGCGTCAAGTTCGCTATCATAGGCTTTGATTTCATTTATCAACCATGTTGCATCGGTTTCTATTACTGAATTTTCTATAGTTTGTTCTAAACTCATTTTATTTCTTCCATTAATGCCTCAGTTGCTTTTTTAGTTAGGTTAATTTCTTCATCTAATTCAACAGATACCCGCTGAAAAAATTCCTGCTTATTTATCATTATTGACGGCAAACTTATCAGATCAAGCGATGCAGAATCTATTCTTGCTGAAATGCCTTTCAAGATAGCTTCACATGTTCTAATTCTCGCTTTTGCTTTTATATAATTGTTTTGCTTATTCTTTATTTGCATCATCTGATAATTAAGTGCATCTCTCACTTCTTGATCAGGCTCTTTTGTAATCTCTTTTTCACATTCTCTAAGTTCTTCTTCTAATATTTTTGGTTCGATATCTCTTGTATAGTCATTCAAAATCTGTTGTTTCTCAATAAGCAATAATGCTTGTCTTGTTAATTCATCTAACCTAGGTAAAATGTTTGATGCAACTCCGCTAAGTTCTGGATCATTTTCTTTATTTATTATTTCCTGTAATTTTTCTTTGCTCTTTGCTATATAAATTGCTTTTTCATGTAATTCTGGATCAAGTTTGGTTTTAATAGATTTTATAAAGCCATTTATTTTGAGTGCTTTTCGGATAGATTTTGTCTGGCTACTAATATCTGACCACCAGAGAATAACAACAAGTATTGCAGAAAAATAAAGACCAGCGATTATACTGATAATGACATATTTAAGATAGATTTTTGTAGTTGTGCTTTTTGATGTTTCCTCTTTTCCCTTAATTAAACCCTCGTTATAGCTTATCTTTATTGCTTTATCAAACTCTTTTATTGCTTTTTCAGGCATCCCATTCTGAATATAATGAATAACCAATTCCTTTTGATGTTTTATAATATTTGATAAAGTATTGTCAGGATAAGAGGTATATATAAACACAATCAGCAAGAAAAGCAATACAATCAGGGATATTGTTATTTGGCTAGACTTCCCTTTATTTATAACAACAGCTAACTTAGACATTTTTTTGTTATCACCTTCTAAAAAAATTGTCTGATATTACCTTTGCATAAATAATACCACAATTTATCTATATAGTCAAATTATTTAGTTTATACTTCAGGTTAAGCAAGAAATTACTGACCTTAGGACATTAGTTCGGACAAAAAATAACTCCTATGATAGAATATAGTAACTATAATATCATAGGAGGTAATTATGAACGAACAAATTATTGATATAGATAACATATCTATTATTTAGCAATATTGTTCTAGGAAATGTCCGAACTCATGTCTGAAGCTCAGTTTTTTTCAATGATTCACCTTCAGTTTTTATAGGAAGCAGAAATCATGTGTATTTGCTAGGCTGATATATGTTCCTTCTTTTCTGAGCATTTTCATTCCTTGATGGTATCTAAAGGCTTATGATATTTATGTTTATTTGATGTTTCAGAATTCTCAGTTACTATAATTAAATAAAAAAAGAAAATGAACCGTTTTTGGACAATGGTTGTCTAATTATGTAGAAAACTAATCCAAATATATGCCGATAGTCAGGGGATTTCCAATGAATCTTGATAAGGACATTGAACTGGTTAGGCTTTGTCAGGCAGGTGATATTTCTGCATTTGACGAATTAGTGCGCAGACATCAGGAAAGGATATATCGGCTTGTATATAAGATTTTGGGTGGCGCAAATGAATGTGATGATGTTTCTCAAGAGATTTTTTTAAGGGCATATAAGTCAATCAAGAAATTTCAATGTCAATCATCATTTTCTACATGGTTGACGCAAATAGCTATTAATCAATGTATAAATCATCTAAAAAGGCGTAAAAGAATCAAATATTTGTCTTTGGGATTGGTTTCAATAAGGCAAACGCTAGAACTTCAGAATATAACAGAAAATAACGAAAAGATAGAGATTGTCCATAAAGCTATAAATTCATTGCCATTGAAACAGAGAGTGCCGATCATCATGTATTATTTTGAAAGCTATAATTGCGAAGAGATTGCGGAAATAATGAAATGCTCGACTGGAACAGTTAAATCTCGGTTATTTTATGCACGCATGGAATTAAAAGAGAAACTTAAGCCGTTTCTTGAGGATGACGGTTGGATAGAGGTTAGCACTTGAGGGTGGTGATCATTATGAATTGTTCAAAATATAAAAAGCTGTTGGTTGAATTTGCAGATGGAAATCTGGATTATCAGCAAAGCGTTGATGTGCAGGCTCATTTGGCACAATGCGAATCTTGCAAAATTGAACTTGATAGGCTAAAGGCTAGTCTGGAGATAATCAGGTCTGATAATGTCCTGATGAAAGAGCATACTCCGCCTGCTGATTTTCCTGAACGCATAATGGGGAGGGTGAAAGAATACGAAAAAAGCTATAATTTGTTTTCTAATACTTTTGCTTTGAGTGTGGCTATTACAATTTCGATTTTCTGTTTAGGTCTTGGGCTGTTTCTTAATATTAGACCATCAGAAAAATCGGATATTGATCAAAATATGTTTATAGAATCGGCAAAAATAGAATTGCCAAAAAAAATTATTTTGGCAGAAAGGAATATAAAGAATAATGTAACTCAAAAAGAATTATCTGAAAATAAGGTAATAAAGAAAAAATCTAAAAATAAAAAATATATAAGCGAAAATTCAGATCAGATTAAAATTAATGTTAAGCTAGAATTGGTTGAGGTTTTGGGTCAAACCATTGAATTAATTGAAGGAGATGAAAAGGAATGGGAAATAGAAATATAATAACACTGGCAATATGCGCCTTGTTAATATTTGCATTAAATAACGTATCTTTTGGTGCAGTCGAATTGAAAGAGGAAATAAGCCTAACAGGTGTTTCGCTAAAAGAACTAATTGGCAACTATAAGGAACTATCGGGATTAACCGAAGTAAACTTGAAAAATTACAAAGTCCCCGGCGAAATGAGTGAATCAGAGATAGAATCTTTTTCAGCGGGATATATCGAAAGATTCCTTGAAAATGGCTGGCAGATGGTCTTGAAGGGCATGAACAAGGGCAAAACGATAATGATTTTTAGCATGGAAAAAGATAATGTTAGAGAAAAATTGATTGTCGTTATCGTCAGTCCTTCGGAATTATCGGAAATGACCCTTACGGGCAATATTGAGCTATCATCCCTTGATGAATTAAGGGACGCCATACTCAAATCAATGCCAAAATTTGAGGCGTTCAAGACATTAGAGGAAGTCTTGCAAGAGGACGAATCATCACCATCAAGTCAGATGGGCAACGTTATGGAAAATTGGATACAATTAATTAATGAATATGGCGAAAAAGCACCGCCTGTCGTATTCTTTGAATTGGCAAAAGCCTATCAAGAAATGGGCATATATGATAAAGCCCTTGAACTATATAAATCATTAATAAACAAAGAGAATACTCCATGGTTTTTAATTGTAGAATCTAGTTACAGGGCGGGGTTTTGCTCTGAAATAACAGAAAAGTTTGATGATGCGGAAAAATATTACAAAATAGTCGTTGAAAAGACTGGAGAAAAAAATAATATTAATGATGATTATCTTGCATCTGCCGAATTAGGTTTATTACGCCTGCAAAAATGGGAGAAAACTCCTTTAAGCGAAAGGGCTTTGATGCAAAAGGCAGATGACCTTTTTCATGACAAAAGGGATTATGTCAATGCGATAAAGACTTATGAAGCTATAATTGATAACATGCCTAATAGTAGATATGTTCCATCTGCTTTGTTGATGACAGGCATTGCCTATGGGCGTTTGGGTATGCAAGACAAGCAAATTGAGGCATTAAAAAGGGCGGTAAATGAAAATCCGAACTCATTAAATCGCATATATCTTGGAAGGGCTTATCAAAACAATGAATCATATCCTGAAGCCTTATTTCAGTATTCGGAAATAATTAAAGATCAAGCAAATGCAAAAGAATGGCAGATTATAATGGCGTATTATAACGCAGGATTATGCTCTCAGAAGCTAGGTTTGTCAGATAAATCAAAAATTAAAACATCAGTCGGAGAGACAGTTAATATAATTAATTATCATAAAGAAATGGTAGAAAGATATGGCTCAATTAACTCTCCTTTAATTGCAGATGTAGAGATAGATTTGCTCAAGCAGGAACGAGGGGATAAAATGCCGTTTTTGGGTGTTGGTTTTAGATATATGAATTACATAAATGGTGCATATATCGTTACTGTTTTCAAAAATGGACCCAGCTATTCTGCAGGTGTTCAGAAAAGCGATCTCTTAATTGCGATAGATTCAGAAGCGACATCTCATCCAAATATTGCATCAAGGATTATCGCAAGGAAGAATATCGGCGATACTGTTAAGCTTACGATAAAACGTGGCGATCAGGTGCTTGATATACCTGTAACGCTGACAGCGGCGCCGGAGAAATTGGAGAGATAAAGAACTGGATTCCAGACTTTACTGGAATGACAAAAATATGGAGGGGCTTAAAATGCTTAAAATAAAGACATTATTAATTTTTGTGATATTGTTTATAATGCTTATTCCTATTTATAAAGCATCTGCTGAAAATGCAATTTCAATTAAAATTGACGATAAATTGTCAAAAATGGAGTCCAGACTACAGGAACTCATGGCAGAAATAGAAGAACTACAAAGACAGCAATTCATGCGATTACAGGCGATGAGAGAGCAACTAGGCGAGATTCGTCGTATGCGTAATCCTGAACTTTATACGCCATTTGATTCAGACCCATTTAGCGATAGAGTGAAATTTGAGACATGCGGAGAAGATAGATTCAGTAGGACGATACCAATACCTGATGAAAAAATTGAAAAATTAATCGTGAATGGTAATTTTGAGGACGCATTTAACGGTTGGGAAGTTACTCATGGCGTTGACTTTGCAAAAAGCGTCTGGAAATGCCAGTTAGTTTATGACGAAGACAAAAGATCAAATGTCGTTCAATTTGAGAGATCACAAAGCAGGAATGATGGGTCATCTGTCGGCATATCCCAGGATGTGTTTATTGACGTTTCAAAGTATAAAGATATTCGTCTTAAACTAGATGTTAAACCCATGTATCAAAGCCTTTCTGGTAGCGGAGGCGCAGGTGGAGAATATCCCGCTATGGTTCAGGTCGCCTTTATTGATCAGCGTGATGAGCCTCATGTATGGACGTATGGTTTTTATTATGAGGGCATGAATTTTTATGACTGCGCAATGCAGGTCGGGCAGGATACATGGCTTAATTACACATCACCCAATCTAAAAGAAATCCTGCCAGACTGTGCGGATGAAAAGAGAAATTATGATAAATCTGCATGGCCCTTGATGACGCATGAATATAAATCACCCGTTATACCGAAATATATAACTCGTGTGCTTGTTTTTGGTTCAGGATGGGATTTTCGTGGAATGGCTGATAATATTGAGTTTGTTCTAACCAAATAATAAAGAAATTCCCCGATCGATTGCACCTAAAATATCGGGGAATTTCTATCCAACCTTTATAATACTCGCCATAAGCATAATCACTACAAAGTTAACAAAACGAACATTTATAG
>CAZMCH010000133.1:0-8487 GCA_964564735.1 uncultured bacterium | reverse complement strand
ACATTTGTTAGCAACATACCATCAGGATCAATTGGTGATGGTCTGCCATCACGAACTGAAGTGATAAAATCTGTATCTTCAGCCCTAAAAACGTCAACTCCGCCTCCTGTTGGAACGTTGATAGTTATTGGTTCGCCAAACTCGTCTCTATAAATTACGACGCCTTCCTGAGGACCTCTAACTTCTCCGACACCGATTCTTAATCCTGCTTTTGTTCCCAGGAAAATAGTCCCACCGAGAGAATCCATATTCATACACCAGCAAGTTTTGAATACAAGCCTTGCGCCGTTATCAAACAATATCCATCCACAAGCGAAATCGTCAACTTCTGTATTCTTTAATGCTGGATTCCAAGTATTATGAAGGCTAAGATAATTTGATGTGATACCCATAACAGCGACAGGCTTTGGATGACCCATAAGGAAAAGGGCTGTATCAAGAGCATAAACACCAATATCTGCCGCAGCGCCGAAACCTGCAAGATCCTTTCTGATAAAGCTTCCGCCGGGGTTACCACGCCTTCTGTCTGCAACTGTTTCAGCATAATAAATATCGCCCAATATTCCATCATTAATGATTTCCTTCGCTTTCCTGACTTGTGGTGTATAGCGAAGTTTTAGTGCTATCATCAAGTTTTTGCCTGTTTCGTGTGATGTGCGAACCATCTCTGTTGCATTAGCTAGTGAAGCCTCCATTGGCTTTTCGCAGAGAACATGTTTCCCCGCCTTCATTGATGCTATTGATGGCGCTGCATGTTGCGCTGTTGGTGTGCAAACTACAACAGCCTCAATCTCATCTATCTTTAGCATTTCATTATAATCATCAAATACCTTTGGAATATTCCATCTATTTGCTGTTCTTTCTGCATTTGCCTTAATAATGTCGCTTACTGCAACGATTTCAGCACCTTCAATGCCTGATATGGCGCTACAATGTGCCTGTGCGATGCCACCTGCACCGATAAGTCCAAGTTTTACTGTTCTCATGTTTTTCTCCTCTTTAATAATACGTTCTTATACGCTTCATAAATTAGCATTTTATGATATATTATACACTAATTGATCTGATACATCAATAACCAAACAGATTGGTTATTAATACCAAAAAGCATAAGTAGGTATATTAAGAAATACCCCAATTATTGTCCAAACGCTACCAACCGTAAACTCACCGAGTATTAGTCCCAAGAAAAACGGAGTGAATCTTCTAAAAGTCTTTAATCCGCCATATTTTAATATTGAAAATTTTATGACCCAAGTTATAAAAAAAACAAACCAAACAAGATTCATTGTCCAACTGCCTGATAGGGCATATCCTACTGGGTGCAGTTGCCAGCCAATAAATTTCATACGCATTATTGCCAAAAATATAGTAAACACCAATCCCGCCAACATTCCAAGAATAGAAACAAAATCGGTTGATTCAGGATGCGTCAACCACCTTGAAAGATAGCTATCAAAATAGACTCCTCCGTAATAATGAACTCCCGGCGCGCTGAATTTATAGGAATAATGTAATATCGTCCAAATACATGAAGCCATTCCTACAATAACTGCAACCAATATTGCAATAAAAGTCCGTTTATTTTCCATCTTGCTTAGCTCTGATAGCTTAAATGCCTCTAATTGATGTGGCGCAGGATGACCTCGAAATCCTTTATTAAACCACCAAAAGAATGAAAACATAGTTAAGTTTCCGCTTCCAAGCCTGCGTGTGCCAAAAAATGAAACCATCATCATATCAGGATGACCAAATGTCTGTCCTGATGTATAAGACCAAAAATCATGGACTGGCGGACCCAACTGCGCCCTTATTCTTGTAATAGTTGTCCATAGAACATAATATATAAAGAAATAAATCAACACAACCCATACAGACATACCAGCCTTTATACAAAACAGAATGATTATTAACATTCCGATAAATATACCAAGAATAGCTGACCTATATTTTATTGGCTCTTCTGAATCGTCTGTCTTTATAATGCCAAAAGCATCTTTTATTACCACCAAAAGATGTTTTCTGCTTATCCATAATACCATCGCAAATATACCAATAGCAGAACCAAAAACCTGCTGATCATAATATGGAAATCCCTGTCCTGTATGGATTCCTATAATCACGCCAAATATCCTTTGTAGTTTACCAAAAAGATAAAATACCCATGTCGAAAAGAGCAAATCCAGTGGTGCAAAAAAGCATAAACCGATTGCAAAAGGATAAAATGATATTGGCGTCCAACCAATAGCATTCCAAGGCTTTTCTGTAAAAAGGTAGCTTATATCAAATTGTTTGACTCTTATTTCTGGGACAGCAGGAAAGATAAAATGCAAACCATTTGTAATATCGATTATGCTTGCAATTCCAAATCCGATCCAAAGCAATCTATTTTTAAATAAATTACCTTGATTTTCCTTTGTCATCTCTAATGGCAATTGAATTATTGGATAGCTGAGTTTTTCACTTTCAGTCCATTGCCTTCGAAAAATGACATTGATACAAAGCATGATATAAAGGACAGTAAAGTAAAAAATACTCCACCAAGCGATTGGTATAATCCATTTTTTTATGTAATTGACATTATAAAAACTTGATTCGCCCTGATAATAATCTCTAAGGACAGAAATATCATCAACTGCAAGCCAGTGAGGTATATTTTGCCAATATAGCTCTTTCCATTCATTTTCAGGAGTGGCAAACCAAAACGCATGACCTAATGAACTTGGCAAGCTTATAAAGGCATCATGTCCAGCGATAGACGAAGCTATCGCCAACATGATGTATATTGTTATAAGTTCACCTTGCTTTAAGGCTATTTTGAGACTAATCTTTCTCAAAAAAAGATTCAACAAGACTAGAAGGAAAAGCCAAAAAATGGCATTAAAAAAAAGGGACGCAGTGGTAGGGTGACCAGAATATCTAAACTCCTCCATTAAAATAAGCCATACGGCGTTTACTGGTATTAGCAATATACCTATAATTATAGATCGTATAGTAACACTTGGTTGAGATTTGCCTATTTTTTGATCTCTCCCCATGCTGTTGTTAATTTTCCAAATGAATCAACGCTTGTGAGTGGTATTCCGGGTCCATTGACGTCAAAATCATCTATATGTGATGTGCAACCATATACCCTAGCACCTACTTTCCCTTCTTTTAGAGCAGAATCCTCAATAGAGTTAATAAATTTGTCATTATAATAACCTTCAAACGTTTTTCCCTTAACAACAACCTTTACCGTAAACCAGTTCTTCAAATCAATTTCTAGCGGACTTACCTTTATTTCTGTGTATGCACCAGATACTTTCTTCCACCATTCAGCCTGTTGACGTCCCCCTTCAAACATAAGCATATATTCGCTGGTTCCGTCTTCTGTTGCGCGAAAGGCGATTGCAATATTATTAAAACCTGCGGGTTGAGTCAAACGGGCTTTACAAGTTATAGTATAGTCAGTCCAAAAAGACTCGCCTGCGATAGCAAGGGCTTCCCCAGCCGGATCGCTTATTTTGTATGTTTTATCTTTGTCTATTTCACAAGTCCCGAATATGGCTTTCCAGTCTTTCTCTTGGGCGTCATTATTGAAATCCCAAAGTATTGCATAGGACATTGTCGATGAGAACACAAAAAACAACAAAAAGCCAAAGATTAATACTGATTTCATTTTTGCCTCCTAACCAAAATAGGTAAATTAAAGACCTGTGCTAGTTCACATTTAAAAAATATTAGCACAAGAGCGAATTAGAAAAATTTTATATTGCCCCATGTATTAGTTAGTTTATCCAAATGCTGAATTGAAAGTGCAGATTTTTGAAGACCATTATTCATTATAGATTTAATATCAGCTTCAGATAATCCCTTATTAAAAAGCCCTGCTTCATCAATAATACCTTGGGCGGGTTCGCCTCCACCAGTATTAGTTACACCAAAAGTTATTGGCGCATCATTTATAAGGGGATCGATACCGCCTTCAACTCCAATAGCCAATTTTGTATATGACTTACCATCAAGATAAACAAGAATCTTTTTTGAGTCATAAGTAACGCCTACATGATGCCAGTTTTTGTCTGCAACTACATCACCCAAAACACTATTCCAACCCGCATCGCCTTTGAATCCCACATAAAGTAATCCTTCAGGAGTAACCGCAAGATAAAAATTCCTCACATCATTTGCAATAGCACCTTTTTCTATAAGCGCCTGATATGAACCATTATTTACAAGATTTACCCATGCGGTTATAGAAAAAGTCTTAACGCTAAGAGCATCATCATGAGGTATTACGACTTGACTATCACCTTGCCCCGGGAATTCAAGAGCATTACCAAATTTCCCTTTTGTCCATTTGATATTACCTTTGATTTCACCGTCTCTAACATTTCCTGATGAATCCTTTGCGATATTACCACTGTTTTCATCAAGTAGCCATATTCCCAATATTGATTTTACATCTATTGCATAGCATTGAATAGAAAAAATACAAAAATTAGAAGAGCTACTGCAACAGCAATTGAATTTTTCATTTATCCCTCCTTGAATAATCTGTTATTTCTTAATCCATTTTCATTATAACCCTTGAAATTACAATATCACCAACAACCTGACATTTAAGCGTTGGATTTTGCCTAAAACCCATCTTATTTGCCATTTTATTTACCTCATTGCTTAAAAATGGGTAAATTTCAGCGATCAAAGTCAAAGACCCATCCTGATCAAAATCCGCTTTGCCTGATATACCTTCGATCAGATTATATGTAAATATCCCATGATTCAATTCTGGAACTTCAAACGACACCTGATCAGGAAGACTTGCTGATATTACAACACGTCCACTTCCAGAAAAATCATTATAAACATCATTTCCGACCTTTATTGACGGAGGTGTAATAGATTTTATCACCTCGTCACCTGTTGTAACTCCTCCACTATAACAACAGTCTATAAAAAAAATCATTTTGTTAGAGGAAATACGCTGTAGCATTTTTGATATTGATGAGTTTTGTATAGCTGTTGAGAAAAGGTTTTCCACATTAGCGTCATGTGGAATTATATATTTGCTTATGCCATCAGGTTCTTCACCTGTCAAGTCTGGCTCAACTCCACCATGACCAGAATAGAAGATAAACACCATATCACCAGACTTAACCTGACTCGGTAGCCATTCGCCTAATGATTGCATGATTGATTCTCTTGTTGCATTTTCATCAATCAAAATTCTTACATTTTCTTTTGGAAAATTCCCTCCTTTCTGATCGGTTAAAATCTTATATATACTCATTGCGTCAACACTTGCAACTTTTAGGCTATCTATATCTGAATCTGCATATTTATTAATTCCGATTATAACAGCAAATTTTCTTTGTTCCGCTATGGATTGGGAAAAAGGTATATAGAAAACAGGCACATTTTTCTTGAATTTTTGCCCATCTTCTGATGTTACCATAATTGCAATATCATTGAGTCCCTGTGTCAGAAATACTTGCTTATTGATTGGTATCGATTGCTCATTTTCTTTTTCAGGATTTCGCTTAATTTTCATTCCACGAAATGGGACAGGCTCTTTTCCATTTACTGTTATATCAATTTGATCTTTTATGGGTATTTTGCTTATAATTTCCCCTGTAACAAGTATAGATTCTTCTGAAACCTTTTGATTTGGTGTAGGAAACTCAATCTTAATATTCACTAACGAATTATCAACTTTTCTTGATGGATCGCAAACAACCTTTATGCTTTTTTCTGTTTTTTCACAATTTTTACCGACAGCGGATATGGACAAAGTGTTATCTCCAATTCTTAATGGTATTTGCCGATTAAAGAGAATTATATTATTATTTGATGAGAGGTGTGAGTATCCATCAAGAGCTAATGAAGAACCATTTATATAAAATTTTACTTCACCCAAATCCTCATCAAATTTTGCAGAACCAACAAATCTAACAGTTATATCTTCAGTAACAAGCTGATCATACGGCGAATCAATTATAATCTCTGGTGGCGTGACATTTGATGGAAATGGAGTTTGCTTTATCTTGCCAAGAACCATATCAGTTAACCATATCTTTACAATCTTTTGAGGAAAGTCTGCTATTAGCTCTTGTGCAATTTTTTCACCAGTCTTTCTTTTGCCTGTTTGTTCATTGAGAGAGAGTTCTGTTCCTTTATAATTTCCAGCGGAAAGAATTTGCTTATCTTGACATCTTATTGCCTTCAAAGATGCTTCATTTTGCCATGACACCATCTTTCCAAGTCTATTATTTTCTATCTTTGTATAGACACATTCTCCTGTGATAACTACTTCGCAACCCAGTTTTGCAACAGCTTTTATAATTCGATCTGTGTCTCCGATCTCTATGTTTGATTTTAACTCGTTATCATTATTATTGATTGCAATTACACGAAATCCCAGTCTTGTAAATCCCTTTTCCAAAGCGGCTATCAATGGCTTTTGCTCATCTGATAAGGCAATCATTATTCTTGGCTTATGACGAAATGATGGTATACCGATGTCTGATAAAATTATATCAACAAGTTTTTCTGGTAGAATTTGGACATCAAGAATGATTCTAATAACTCCATTTAATACTTTATCTTCGTTTATCTCGTATCCTGTAATATAATCTTTTGTATTTGGCTCTAATTTGGACATAATCTGATCGCTTTCATATTGGCTAAGGCTTGCTATTTCGTAGCTTAAAGACTTAATAGCTTTATAGATCGCATTATTCATAGCTTGATTTCTTGATGATTCCATGTTGCCATTTACAATCTTGCTTCCACCTTCAGAACGTATAATTATGACATTTTCAGGAACAGAGGGTAGAATTGTAGCGGGATTTGCTACAAAAAACAAAGATATGGCAATGATTAGATCTCTTATTTTCATTTTTTTTCCTCATTTTTCATCTATTTTTTGAACATCAATTAGGCTTGTTTGTCTTGTATTAATATGATAAAATTCTGTTGAATATATGTCAATAACAATCTAACGATTTTATGAGGAATAATAATGTCAATAGCATATATTGGTCTCGGTTCAAATATTGGCAATAAATCAGAAAATATACTTCATGCTTTGAATCTGCTGAATCAGAATCATGATATAAAGATTATTAAAATATCATCTTTTTATGAAACCGAACCGATAGGATATGAAGATCAAGATTGGTTTATAAATGCTGTCGCTGAATTGGAGACATATATTTCACCAAAAAGGCTTTTAGGTATTCTTTTAGGAATTGAGCAAGAAATGGGTAGAAAACGGGAAATCAAATGGGGACCAAGAATAATTGACCTTGATTTGCTTTTATATGATAAATTATGCCTGAATGAGCCTGATTTAATTATTCCTCATCCAAGAATGCACGAAAGGGCGTTTGTGCTTGTTCCTTTGGCAGAGATTGCAGAAAACGCCATACACCCTATATTTAATAAATCAATAAAGGAAATTCTCGATAGACTCGATTCTGTAAAAGCAGTAAAATTATCATTAGAAGAATAAAAAGGGCAGATCAATATAATCTGCCTTTATTATCTGTATGATTAAAGATTATTTTTCACTTTTACTTTTATGATTGGTGTTATCGCCTTTGATAATTCCTTTTAATGCTTTAGCGGATGTAATAAATGCACATTCCTCATCAAGAAAAAATATGCAGTTGCTCTGGCATACCATATAATTTGCCTGTCCTGCTTTTACTATTGTGAGTAGTGGACAAAATCTTACATTTTCGTTATTATCTGAAAATCTGTCAACCATGATTAATCTCCTTTTTTATTGATTTTCCTTAATTTTAGCATAGTGTCTAACAACAGGCAAGCATAATCTTTATGGTTTTTGTCTTAAGGCATATAAAGGAGGAATACCATTGCTACTAGCATTTGACGTAGGAAACAGCAATATCAATGTCGGGCTTTTCTATGGCAATGACATTATTGGTGATTTGAGAATACATACTGATATAAACAAGACCTGCGATGAGTTTGGACTTTTAATATTAGATTATTTAGAAAGAAAAGGAATCGAAAACAAACAAATTACAGGAATTATTATCTCATCTGTTGTCCCAATAGTAACCTCACAACTAAAAGAGATGTCTTCAAAATGGTTTGGAGAGAAGCCTGTCATTGTTAGTAGTGACCTAAAACTTGGTATAAAGATAGATTATGATAATCCAAATGAACTTGGTGCAGACCGCATTGTCAATGCAGTTGCGGGATATGCTGAATACGGAGGAGCTTTGATTATAGTTGATCTGGGAACTGCGATAACGTTTGATGTCATTTCAGAAGAAGGAATCTTTATTGGTGGCGCAATTACTGCAGGTATAGGAACATCAATTGAAGCACTTGCAGGAGAAACTGCTTTATTACCTAAAATTGACATAACTCAACCTTTACAGGCTATTGGCAAAAATACGGTTTCATGTATGCAATCAGGTTTTTATTTTGGCTTTTTGGGGCAAATAGAAGAAATAATACGAAGAATTA
>CAZMCH010000132.1:0-9144 GCA_964564735.1 uncultured bacterium | reverse complement strand
AAAATGGAACTTACTATAATTCCCCACTTTTTAAGGCAACTTATCATAATTCCCCCCTTTTAAGGGGGGATAAAGGGGGGTATTAAAAATCCACTGATCATCATATACAAAAACTCACAAAAATAAAGGAAAATAAACCCATCTCAAACCTGCATTTTTTGTTGCTATTACTTGCTTAATCCGCTTTTTCAGGTATGCTGGAAACGTCTTTTTTTACCTCGTAAATTAACCCTTTTCCACTTTTATTTCTCTTTTTTTCCTCTATTTTCTACCAATTTCAGAAAACTTGGATTTATAGTTCTCAAAAACTCCATTTACCAAAAGAAAATTTGGACATTTTATCGGATCAACCCTTATGTCATTATTCTCTAACCATTGAAATCGCCAATGGCTTATCACTCTGATAGTCTATCGTCAGTACTCCAGATTTATAGTCAATAGATGAATATAATCTATCTATCTTCCAGCCATCAGGGATTGTGATCTTGCGAATCCCTTTCGTCCCATGAATTGCTATATCCATGTTTGATGACGTTGTCTCAATTTCTGCTTGACCACCCTCAATGACAATGCCATCAAGATTTGCTTTTGTATTATTAAAAGTGGCAATGACCTTGCGATCTGGAGTTTGATATGTATAGAAATCTTTGCCAATAATAGTAGTTTCGTTTCCTGATGTAATACGCAAGTTATCTTTTTCCTGAACGACATTTAGATCATCTCTCTTTTTGCCTTTTCTATATGGAAGTATAAGCGTGTTAAATGAGCCATTGCCCTTCACTCGTAATATATGCTGTCGTTCCTCAAAATTGGAGACTTCCTGATGCCAGTTATCCGCCCAGTTGCCGATAAATACCTGTTGGTTTTCATCTGCAAAAGTATATAAATCCCAATCAATCAGATATTGCCCTGTGAAACCAAGTTTATTCAGTCCTGATTTTAGAGTAAAGACCTGTCCAGCAGACGGCAATTCATTATTATTTTTGTATGTCCTCAATATTGGCGATATATTTCCAGCAGGGGTCAGGACTTCACCATCAGCCATTAGATTTAGCGTAAACACTTTGCTAATATCTTTGTCTATTCCCTCAAAGCTATCACGAATGATTATTATTGGATAATCTGGATTTGGATGTATTGAGGTTAGAGAACGCCTCCAAGTCAGATTTTGCTTATATTGAAAACTACCTTCTGCATGTGCGCATGTGTCAAACGAAAAGAAATTGCTTTGTTGAGAATTAAGCCATAATCGCCAATCACCAGCATTTAGGGCAGGGCTATCCTGATCCCAAGCAAATCCAATCTCTGATTCAGGTAAAATAATGCTGTGCATATATCCACCATCAACTCTTGGATAATATATGCTTCCCCAGTCAATTGATAGAGGCGCACCAAGCGCATACATGACAAGCGTTCCTTGATCAGCATGGCGATGATCAAAATAAAAATCACCATTGACCATCCACAATGCAGTTTCATTCTTTGTATTCCAGCCATTTCTTAGAACTGAATACCAGCCGTTATATGTGGCATTACTTAAATTTGGGTCTTCTGATGGTGCTTCTTCATCTATCATTAATAGAGTTGTGCCAAAAAAGCCAGAATGTTTCTTCCCGCTTGCGATCCATGCGCCCATAAGCCTTTTGCTTAATTCGAAATCAGCATCTTTGAATCCTGTAGCAAGCTGACCATACAATTCGCTTGATTCTGTGGAACTGTCGCCGACTGATATGTATTTGCGGACATTGCCAAGCCGAACCTCTGGTGGCGTTAGAAAATTCAGATAAAATTCTGCAAACTTTTTTAGTCTCGGTTCTATAGCAAACGGATCAACTTCGCCTAACATGCGAATTTGTAACAAAGTATTTAATGTTGGAGAAAATGATGCTCCGATATAGTGAACACAGCCCATTTCCGCACCATGTTCATTGATGATTTCCTGAACAGTTTTCAATACATCATCAGTAACTGACTTGGCACGCTCTTTCATGTCAGGATGGTTGGCTAAAAATAAAGCGTAAAAATGGCGATAGCCTGTTTGTTGGACGGGCATATTTGGCGTGCCAAGATTCAAACCATGCCTATCAAATAGCGGAACAAAGTCATTATCCCATAGAATCTCCGCAAATAATACAGCAATGGATTTTGCCTTTGCGACCTCTTCTGACGAAAGCTGACCACTTGCCAAGACCTGATCGATCCAAAGCCCTTTTCGCATCATCTCAAGCCCGCCATGCCAATAATGTATTGTAAAGTCATATATGCCATTACCATTGACCAAGCGATCAAGCACGTTTCTACCGGACTCAACAATTTCATCTAAGGCTTTCTTGGTCTTTTCACCTGAAGGATCAGCCCACATATCAATTAAACTTCGTGATGATGGTTCTGTATTATAAAGATAGTCATAATAATCCCTATTAGTCCTGACTTTCTTTATGATTCGCTGTAAAATTTCGCCATCCATATATTGTGCGCCATATCCCTGCTTTGGATCAGGATAATTCAAAATAAGGCGATGAATTTTATTAAGATTTATTCCGCTGTGCAGATTCATTTGTTGTGCTATTGGCTGAATTTGGTCATAGCCTTTGAGATCGTCCTCAACTATGCCAAGAAACATACCCCATCCAAAACGAACACGTGGATATGTTCGGGCATCGGGACAGCGAAGGTTTGTTGAAATTGTTATCCCTGCTGATGGATTGCCATTATCAAGTTTTTTTGAGAATATACCAACCCCACTGTTACTAGCACCAAGTGCGATTGATGGTCGTCCTGCAAATATTCCGAAAATATTATTCAATGGTGATGTTAGCTTATCATACATCAGCCAATACCAACCGCTATCATATACCCAAGGGTCCCATACTGCCATGCGTCGCCAAGTGTTTTCTGATGAATAATAGTCCGATACTTTGGATTTGTCATAGTCAAGATCAACAAAAGCCTCCATGTTTATGCGTTCATGTAAATTACGATATTTCTGACCGTCTATCTCGTAGCCATATTCCGCAGATGTGGAATGATGCCCTTGATACCTAGCCTGATCTGGATAAAGCCCCTCATAGACATCAAGGGAGTAGGATAACTCCATGTCTGTATCATCTTCAAACAAGATTGATTGTTGCCCTGCCTGTATCTCTATCTTTGATTTATAATAACCTTCTCCTGCCTCTTTATAGACTTTATCACCATATCTATATTCAGGACGATCAAATGTGTATGATACCTCAACAATCACTTTTAGTTGACCTTGCTCAATAAACCGAACATCCATATTTTTCGTTGAGTTTGCATTTACAGTCAAATAATTTGGTCCTTTCGCTGACCATGTGCCATCGTTATATCTTATGCCCTGAATTGGCGCAAGTGTTTTATCAAATTTATCTGCTGGAATTGGTATTCTAACACCGACTATGCCATTCATAATTTCGTAGTAATCGTTTGTCTTGGAAACCTTCACCATATACGGAAATTGAGAAGGTGCTTTGCCTGACATGAGTTTCCATGAATATTTCGTATATGCTGGAAGACCAGTTTTTATAGCGATTTTTTTGCCGTTATCAATAAGCTGGTATGGAACTTCGTTTCCATCAACATCCAGCATATAGCTATTTTTTGGATCAATGGGTTTATCAAAATCAAAATCAATGATCTGTGTAGGATGAGAGACGCCGAAATGTTCTTCAATTGTGAAAGTTTGTATAATTTTGTCAGTTTGGGCAAAGCTTAGTGCTAACAGGGCAATTGATGTCAATAGCAATGTGTTTCCTCCCTTAAATATAGAAAGATGGTATTATATACCTATCCATTTTCCTGATGTTGCCGATTTGAGACACGCTTCCATCACTTCTTGAACCTTCAGTCCATCATAAAAAGTAGGAGATAAAGATTTGCCATTCGCTACGTTATCAACGAAACTAAACATGCTTGCAATATGAAAACGTTCCCATCCAACCATGAATTTTGGACCCGGAAAAGCTGACGGTGCAGGATAACGCTGGACAGTTTCTATTTTTGTGTAGCCTCTCATGCCCCCAATAGGTTCGCCTTGTGTGCGATTGTTATAGACACTCAGCCAGTTTGCATCCATTAGCTCAAATCTTATCGCACCATCTCGTCCATGTATTTCAATTTTTAGGTCATCGTTAGCACCAGTTGCAATTCTTGATGCTTCAACTGTGCCAAGTGCTCCATTTTTCATCTTCATCATAGCAATAGCGAGGTCATCAACTTTTACATCAGCTTTTTCATTACTGCCTTTTGCAATAGGTCTTTGTTTGTAAAATGTCTCTGTTGTAGCAAAGACTTCTTTTACATCACCAAGCAGGTATCTAACCAAATCAAGCACATGAGAACCAAGGTCAAATAATGCACCCGCCCCGCCCTTGTTGATATCAAGTCTCCAACTCATAGGTCTGTCAGGGTCAATATAACCAGCATGCAGATATAATGCCCTAAAGCTCATGGGTTCACCGATAAATCCTTCGTCCATTAATTGTTTTGCGCGCATCATTGCAGGAGAAAACCTATATTGAAATGTCATTTGATTAATAATATTTGAGCCTTCAAGAGCTTTTATTATCTCTTTTGCGTCATCAACACTGACGGTTAGTGGTTTATCACAATAAATATGTTTTCCAGCTTTTATGGCATCTAACAGAAGGTCTTTGTGCAGATGGTTCGGCGTGCAACAGTTTATTATATGTATGTCATCTCTATCAAGCAAATCATGGTAATCAGTTGTTCCGAACTCATATCCACCATGTTCGACTGCTTGTTTTGCGGTTTCTTCTTTTGATGTACATACACCGACAAGACGGATTTTTGCAGGTGCAGGATTATAATATACAGGGATACTTTTGTATGCGTAAGTGTGCATTTTACCGATAAAGCCATATCCTACCATTCCAACGCCAAATTCCTTGACTGCCAATTTTATATCCTCCTTGTATACATAAAAGGGCGATTTACCGAATCGCCCTTAGAACTAATCATGATATAATTTGAAAATTGGTTTAGCTGGACTTTATTTTGCAAGTCCCAAATGGTCATATAAGATGGAGAAGTTTAATTCATCGTTAACAAGCTGTATGGCACGGTCAATCTTTCGCTTGTCGTTAATCCTCATTGTACTCATAATGTCTTCGACACGTTGGACAACGGTGAGTGTATCACTACGGACAACCATAATAGGAACTTCTCTTTCTTCTGCCATTGCTATTATAACATCATTGGGATAGAGATTGCCAGTAAGGATCAAGCATTGCGTATTAGTTTCTAAAGCGGCAAGCTGAATATCGCCCCTATCTCCGCCTGTTATAACTGCTTTGCTTCTGATCTTCCTGAAATAACTCAAAGCCCCTTCGACGTTCATTGCCCCAACGCTAAATCTTTCGACTAATTCATCTTGCTTATGTTTACAGCAGATTATTTCTCCACCAAGAGACTCAGCAAGGTCTTTAATGGTTACAGACATCAAAAAAGGATCTTTTAGCATAACACCAAGAGTTTTTAGACCATTATTCTCAAGAAACGGCAAAACACGACGTTGTATATAATCAAGTTTTGGTAATTCAACTTGATTTAGCACTAATCCTGCGATTCTATCACCAAGAATATCTTTTGACATTAGTAGTTCATCAGCAAAAATTTCTCTTTCACAGTTATCGATAACAATCGCATCAGCATTTAGCTTTTCTATTATATGTTTTGCAGATAATCCCAAGACAGAGCCTTCACCGAAAAGACCAGCGCCTTCTACTATCACTATATCCTTGTCTTTTGCAATCTTTGTATGTGATTTGATAAATTTTTCATCAAGCTTTAGGTTATCACCATCATAGGCTTGGGCGATCATGTCTTGTGTGATTATGATTGGGGAAATATCTTCTGGAGCATCATTTAATCCAAAAACTTCACATGCGACAGAAGCATCTGAATCTATGATTTCTCCACTCATAGTAGTTGGAAATTTTCCAAGCATTTTCATAAACCCGATCTTGAAGCCATCAGCTTGAAGTTTCTTTCCGATCCCCAAAGCGGTTAATGTCTTACCGCAATAATTGCATGTAGAAGTGATGAATAACGTTTTCATTAATAAATCTCCTTAACTTGATACGAGATACTTGATATTGCGTTTAACAGCCATTTGGTATCATAGTTTCTAGCATCTATATTAAACCTCAACGCTGATTCTGCAATCAACTGCAACAGCGCCTTTGCCTATTGGCATAACCATCAAAGGATTAATGTCCATCTCTATAATTTCGGGAAAATCGGTGACCAATTGCGAGAGTTTCACAAGTGAATCAACGATGCTCTGTATGTCTGCTGGCTCTTCCCCCCTGACTCCTCTTAATAATGGGAATGAGCGTATCTCATTAATCATTGTGTTTGCTTCACGTTTGTCAATGGGTGCTATTCTAAATGCAACATCCTTGAGAACCTCAACATATATCCCGCCTAGACCAAACATGAGCATAGGTCCAAAATCTGGGTCTTTTGCCATTCCCAAAATAACTTCTTTTCCTTTTGGAATCATCTGATTTATTGTAACACCCAGTATTAAAGCAGATGGCATGAATCGCCTTGCAGAAGACATTATTTCCTCAAAAGCTCTCTCAACGTCAGTTGGTGTGGCAACACCAAGTCTGACTCCGCCTATATCGGATTTATGTAGAATGTCAGGCGAAGCGATCTTCATAACAACAGGATAGCCTATCTGATTTGCAATCTCAACTGCCTCGTGACCTGTTTCAGCTAAACCCATCTTTGGAACAACAAAGCCATATTCAGTCAATATATCCATTGCATCAGAACCACCAAGAGTTCTTTCGCTTTGTGTTTCAGCCTTTGCAAGCAGTTTCTTTATTTTTGCATTGTCAACATCAACTCTTTCAGTTATGATTTCTCGAGGATTATTTTTCCAAATGGAATATCTACTTGCCGCATCAAAGGCATTAATTGCCCTTTCTGGATTAGTAAAATTCGGTATCCTGTTTTTTTCCAGAATTTTAATTCCCTCAGCGACACTATTACCACCCATAAATGAAGCGACAACTGGTTTATTCCCTCCACCGAAGGTATCAACAATATATTGAGCAGTAAGTCCAGCTTCGGTAGGTGCTTGAGGGGTAAGAAGAACCAAAAGCATATCGACATTTTTGTCTTTTTTCAATGCTTCCAATGCAGAAAGATACCTATCAGCTTTTGCATCTCCTATAACATCAACAGGATTATATAAAGCGGCGGTTGAAGGCAAAGACTTTCGTAATAGCTCAATTGTTTCATTTTGGAAGCTAGCCATTGTCAAGGACGATTTTTCACAGGCATCAGCAGCGATGATTCCCGGTCCACCTGCATTTGTTAATATAGCTAGCCTATTATTTTTTGGCAAAGCTTGATATGCAAGGACAAGCGCATAATCAAAAAGTGCTTCAATTGTTTGCGCACGGATTATGCCGCATTGTTTGAAAGCAGACTGAAAAGCGTTATCTGAACCAGCTAACGTCCCTGTATGCGATGAAGCAGCCTTTGCACCAGCCGCGGTTGTTCCTGATTTAACAATTACTACAGGTTTTTTCTTTGTTGCCTCGAACGCCGCTTTCATAAAGGCTTTTCCATTTTTTACGCCTTCTATATATCCAAGAATAACGTTAGTATTAGGATCATCAGCAAGGACAGTAAGTAAATCTGCCTCATTAACATCCATTTTATTTCCCATGCTTATAAATTTAGAGAACCCAATATTTTCTTTTATTGCCCAATCTAATATGGCTGTTCCCAATGCGCCTGATTGCGAAAAGAAAGCGATCTTTCCTTGTGTAGGCATACCTGCTGCAAACGATGCGTTCAGTCTTGAGTATGTATCCATTACACCTAAACAATTTGGTCCAATAACTCTTATTCCTAATTCTTTCGTTCTGCGCGCCAACTCATTTTCTAATTTTGCGCCTTCCCCACCCGATTCCTTAAATCCTGCGGTGATTATTATAACTGAATCTATGCCTTTTTTTCCACATTCCTCTATTGAAGGCATAATAAATTGTGATGGAACAACCATTACAGCAAGTCCGATTTTATTCGGAACAGCAGTAACACTTTGATAAACCTTAATCCCAAGTATCTCATCAGCTTTGGGATTAATAGGATATATTTGTCCATCAAAACCATTATCAATAAGGTTTTTGACGACCTCATATCCTACTTTTCCAGCTTCTCTTGAAGCCCCTATAACAGCCACTGATTCTGGCTTAAAAAAATTGTCTAACATAACTAATCCCCTAATGAATGATTAAAGATTAGAAGATTAAGAATTTGAAGATTTGAAAAATATAGAATTTAGAAAGTATAATCTTAAAATCTGTAATCATAGAATCCTCAAATCCCTAATTTACCTGTTGTGTTTTTCTATCGCTTTACGATAGAGATTTACGTATTCTCTAGCTGAGTTACCCCATGAAAAATCCGCTTCCATAGCATTTTCTATCATTTTTTGCCAAACTCTCTTATTATTATGATAGACATCTATTGCCCTTTGGACAGCCCATATTAAAGCCCCTGAAGATATATCATCAAATAGGAATCCTGTTCCCTTATTTGTTGTTTGATCATATTCTTGAATAGTATCAGCCAAACCTCCTGTTCTCCTTGCAATTGGCAAAGTGCCGTAACGCATTGATATAAGCTGACTTAAACCGCAAGGCTCAAATCTCGATGGCATTAAAAACATATCGCTTCCAGCATAAATAAGTCTTGCCAAAAGGTCATTAAATGATGTTATGGATTTAACATTATTGGGATAATCTTCTGCAAGTTTTCCAAATAGATACTTATAATGCTCTTCACCTGTTCCAAGAAGCACAAGCTGTGCTCCTTTTTGGACAATTTCATGAGTAGAATCATATATAATATCCGGTGATTTTTGATATGTAAGCCTTGAAACGAATCCCAAAACAGGTATTTGAGCATCTTGAGGCAAGCCTAGCTCTTTTTGAAGGGCAATTTTATTTGCGGTTTTGCCATCTATCGATGATAGATCATATTTGATTGGTATACTTTCATCAGTTGCAGGATTCCAGACATCATAGTCTATGCCATTTACTATCCCATAGAGATCATCAGAACGGGAACGCAAAG
>CAZMCH010000131.1:0-9197 GCA_964564735.1 uncultured bacterium | reverse complement strand
ACCGAAGGAGGAACGACTTGTGAATCGCAAGATAGTGGAACAAAGAATGACCTTTAGTCTGTTTTTTTTGTTGATAATCAAAAAGGCTGGACTGTTGGTGAATATGGAGTCATATTACATACGAACGATGGCGGAAAAACATGGAACGAACAATGCGGAAGTAGTGAGTTACAATCAGGCATATTTTTCATTGATGAGCAAAATGGCTGGATTGCTGGCGATAGAGGAATGATATTAAGAAGCACTGATGGCGGTATGACATGGAAAGCACAAAATAGCGATAGTAAGGAGTGTTTATCACGAATTCATTTTACTGATATAAATAATGGCTGGACTGTCGGAACAGGCGGGGCAATCCTTCGGACATCAGACGGAGGAAAAACTTGGGAGGCTCAAAATAGCAACACGAATGATGTTCTTTTGGGTGTTTATTTTGTTAGTCCTGATGAAGGCTGGGTATGTGGAATGAACGGGATTATATTGCATACTACAGATGGCGGTTTTTCATGGCTCAAACAAGAAACTAATACATGGGATTATCTTTCACAAGTATTTTTTGCCGATAAAAACAATGGATGGGCTGTTGGTATGATGGGAACGATTCTCCATACTTCAAATGGGGGAGAGTCTTGGCAACTACAAAACAGCGGAACTATGAATCTCTTAAATGACGTTTATTTTGTAAATAACAAAAAAGGCTGGGTTGTAGGCATAAACGGAACAATACTTCATACAAT
Source organism: uncultured bacterium (assembly GCA_964564735.1). GTDB lineage: Bacteria > Poribacteria > DTPJ01 > DTPJ01 > DTPJ01 > CAZMCH01. The sequence continues at coordinate 8,460 of CAZMCH010000131.1, read as the reverse complement.
AGACAGTGGAAAAACATGGAAAATGCAAAATAGCGGGACAAAAAATACACTTGCAGAAGTTGTATTTATCGATGATATGAAAGGGTGGACGGTTGGAGACTTTGGAATGATCTTAAATACGATTAATGGTGGAAAGTCATGGAAAACTCAAAACTCCCCATTAGAGAATGAATTAACTGGATTGAGTTTTATTAATCAAAATAATGGATGGGCAGTTGGAAAAGGTGGAGTTATATTAAGATATATTAATGGAACATCTTTACCAAACATAAGCAAAATAAACGATTAATAATATGAGTACTATACTATGGGTATTGATTAGCTTTATTAGTGGATCAATACCATTTTCATTTTTATTAGGCAAAATAATACTTCATACTGATATACGAAAATATGGAGATGGAAATCCCGGTGCGTTCAATGCGTGGAAAGCAGGAAAAGCAAAAATCGGATTACCTGCATTATTATTGGATTTTCTAAAGGGCGTAATTCCTGTAATGATTTCTATTCGTGTAGTTGGTATTACTGGATGGGGAATAATCGCAGTTGCTCTTGCGCCTGTTATTGGTCATGCATTTTCGCCATTTATGAAATTTCATGGAGGAAAGGCTGTTGCTGTAACATTCGGAATCTGGACTGCATTAACTTTGTGGCAAGGACCGACTATCATTGGAACGTTTCTCGGAATTTCTTCTACTCTCAAGATCGCTGATGCGTGGTCAGTAATAATCAGCATGTTGGGATTGTTAATTTTTTTGATTTTCTATTATTCAGTATCAGGATTTGATCAGTTTACTTTCCTTATATGGACAGGTAATATTATGATATTGGCTTATAAGCATCGTGACGAATTTAAAAAGGGATTCAGACGCAAGTCTAAATAAGATATGCTTGAGTCATTATGGATATACATTCAAATTAATGTCGCTATATTTCTTGCTGTTATCTTATTTATCACATTAAGTAATATAAAGCTATTAGGAAAACTTGGCAAGTTTCCAAAAAGCGATCATTATCCAAATGTTTCTATTCTTATTCCTGCAAGAAATGAAGAAACGAACATTTTTCAGTGTGTAAAATCTCTTTTGAATCAGGATTATCCAGATTTTAAGGTCATTGTGCTTGATGATAATTCTACTGATAATACATGGCTTATATTAAGCGATCTTGCAAATAATAATCAAAAGCTTCAAATTATAAAAGGAAAGCCTTTGCCTCCAGATTGGTATGGCAAACATTGGGCATGTCATCAGTTAGCTCAAACTAATAATAGCGAACTGATTTTATTTACTGATGCAGATACCAGACACCATCCTAACACCTTAAAAGATGCTGTTTCAGCAATGATGGCAATGAAAGCAGACCTTCTAACAGCTTTTCCTTGTGAGAAAGTTAAAACTCTAGGCGAATGTCTTACCGTTCCGATCTTCCCTTGGTTTATACTTGCATTTTTACCGTTAATCTTTGCATACAGAATGAAAAATCCATCACTTTCAGCAGGCATAGGTCAGTTTATGTTATTTCGAAGAGAAGCATATAATCAAATTGGTGGATATGAAGCTATCAAACAAAAGCCTGTCGATGATGTTGCATTAGCAAAAAATATAAAGTCTTATGGCTTTCGTTGGCGCATGACAAACGGTGTTGATAGAATACATTGCAGGATGTATAATGGATTTAATGAAGCTTTTATGGGTTTTACAAAAAATCTATTTGCTGGATTTGATTACAAAATAATAAAATTTGTCTTAATCTGGTTATGTTTGGGTTTTGTATTCATAGAGCCAATTATTGTCTTATTTATAAAAGCTATCGGATCAAATTTTGGTAGTTTTTCTTCAATATTGGCGGGATCTAGTATCCTATTATCAATATTAATTTGGGGAGCATCTAACTCTTTTTTCCATTTTCCAATTTATTTTACCTTTTTTTATCCAATTAATATAATTATTGCTCTTATAATTGCATTTAGCTCTATGGCTTTTGCTTTGACAGGAAAAGCGATCTGGAAAGGTCGCCAATTTGCAAAACATAAAGCTGAATGGTGGTAATTATTTAAGCATTTATAGTAATCGTTGAAAAATATGATAGAAATAGAAAAAATCACGAATTTAGCGAATAAAGCAAATTGCACAAATATAAACCGAACAATAATTCATGAAATTAGTATGTTTATGTAATTCATGATTAAATTGCATTTTTCAATGATTACTTATAGTCAAAAAACGATCTCGCTAATCTGCAATATTTCAAGTAAGTAGAGCTTGATTCAAAAACTTTTTCTTTAGTTTTTCTATAACAAAATTTGGGGCAAGTCCCTCAAGAGAACCTCCCAGTTTTGCTAATTCCTTGATATGTGATGATTTTAAATATGAATATTGCAAACTTGGCATAAGAAATATCGTTTCTATTTCCTCGTTTAGTTTTCGATTCATTAACGCCATCTGCAATTCAAATTCAAAATCTGATATTGCTCTTAATCCACGAACTATAATTGATGCTTCATGTTCTTTAACATAATCAACTGTAAGACCAGAAATACTATCTACGGTGACATTGTCATATCTTTCAATAGCCTCTTTTACCATACTGATACGTTCTTCTATTGTAAATAAAGGTGATTTTCCGGGATTTTCGGCAACTGCAACTATAAGATAATCAAATATCTTTGATGCTCTTTCTATTAAGTCAATATGCCCATTTGTAATCGGATCGAAACTACCCGGATAAACTGCAATTTTCATAATATTCTCCAAAAAATGTAATTATCTTGGTATTATGCTTGATGATATACCCGCAACAAATATAGCTTTTATTAGATCGATAGCAATAAATGGAAGAACTGCCAATCTGATAGCTTCTGATATACCAATCTTTAATATAAAAGCAACCTGCATCGCACCAAAAACATAAATCACAAATACACCGCTCATCATGAGTAATAGCTGAAAATGTAAACTTCTCATATACAGAAATTTTCGGGTTAATAACCCAACAATGAATACTGCTGGAATAAATCCAATCAAATAACCACCTGTCAATCCTGTTATTACTGCTAATCCACCGATGCCTCCATTAAACCAAGGAATACCAAAAGCACCTAGACTTAGATAAATTGCTTGGCTTAGACTGCCATAATATCCACCTAAAATGATTGCACTCAATAACACAGAAAATACTTGACCGGTTATAGGCACAGGGGTAAATGGCAAATATATTCTGATTTGTGCCATTATGCCTGTAAGAATAGCAAAACATAGACATAATACTATTTTATGTAGTATAGTTATCTTATCAATAGAGCTAAATATTCTGTAGCCAACTTGTCTATAAGATTGGATTATGTTATTTATTTGCATATATTCCTCCATATTCTTGTATATATTACAGCTTTTTTATTTAGAGAAAATAGAACGCAGATTAAACGGATTTAACGGACTTTCGCTGATTTATTTTGTAATATGTAAATACTTATTATGTTTCCCGTTCTTTGTTATATTTATTGAAGTATATCATATTTAGATTTTGTATTCAACATGAATTCTTTATTTGACCTATGTTTTATTTGTATTATCTTGGCAAAATCAGGCAGACATTAGGCAAGACTATCAAGCGAGATGGCAAATGATCAGAGAAGAAACGAAGACATGTTCTGGAAAATCTTTCATCAAAGACATTGCTCATGTATACGCTGTATGATATAATTGAGATAAAGATTTGCATATCAAGATATAATTAATCCGCAAATTCTGATAACCTTTGACGCTGTATATAAAAGTTAAGATGAGTTCTACCAAGATGCAGGCATGTTTGGATATATGCGCTACCAAAAAAAGTCGCTAAAGAATAGGGAAAACCAAAAGATTTATTGGCAGAAACAAAAAGTTAGCTTTTTTACTATTAAAAGAAAGCCTTTGACGAAATAGAATAAAATATGTTAAAAGTATCGAAAAAGATTTTTAAAATGCCTCTAAAAAGTATGTTATTTTAAGCGAGGTTATCTATGATAAAAGCAATTTTTTCTATAATTGTGTCTTTATTATTGACTTTTTGTGCAATTCAATCATCAATGGGAGAGAAAAATATGACATTTCCAAGTGTTGAGCTATCAAATGGTATAATTAAAATGGGAGTCTATCTTCCTGACTCCGTAAACGGTTATTATCGTGGCACTCGTTTTGATTGGTCGGGTGTAATATCACAGGTTGAATATAACGGGCATACTTACTTTGATGAATGGAAAGACGGACATGATCCCAATAACCATGATGATATTACAGGTCCCGTAGAGGAATTTAGATCAGGATCATTTGATACGCCAAGTGCATTAGGATACAATGAAGCCAAACCCTATGAAAATTTTATTAAAATTGGTATCGGCATATTACAAAAAATAGACGAACCATCATATAGATTCTGGTATCCATACAGGATTATTGAGGCAGGAAAATGGGTTGTTAATCATGGTGAAGACTGGATAGAGTTTGTGCAGGATTTTTCGGGCATTAATGGCTGGAGCTATCTCTATACAAAAAAGATAGAATTATCAAAAGATAAACCAGAATTTATAATATATCACTCATTAAAAAATAACGGCAAAAGGGATATTGAAACATCTCAATATAACCATAACTTTTTTATGATAGATAAAACGCCTGTGGGAACTGATTATTTAATAAAATTTCCGTTTAATGTAAAAATAATGCGTGATTTAAAAGGTTCTATGGAAGCAAAAGACGGAGATTTTTACTTTGTCAAAAATCTAGGAGATGATGAATCGCTTTTTACTGAAATAGAGGGCTTCAGCGATGATCCAAACGATTACGATATAACGGTACTAAACAAAAAGACAAATGCAGGTGTCAGAATCACTTGTAATAAGCCTCTAGCGCATGTCAATTTCTGGACAGTAAAAAGGACGGTTTGCCCTGAGCCTTTTGTATCTGTTGATCTTGCACCAAACGAACAAAAAGACTGGAATATAACTTATTCTCTTTTCATTAAACCATAAATGGAGTAAAAATATGAGTATACCTATTGATCAATCGTGGGAATGGTATAAAACAAAACAATGGTTATGTGGATTTAATTATGTCGCAAGCAATGCGGTTAATTCCACTGAAATGTGGCAGAAGGATTCGTTTGATTCTGAAACTATTGATCGTGAATTAGGCTGGGCTGAAAACATTGGGTTTAATAGCTGTCGTGTCTTTATGCAATATCTAGTTTGGGAAAATGACAAATTGGGTATGATTGATAGATTAGATTCATTTCTTAATATAGCGAATAAACATAAAATATCTGTGATGCCGATATTTTTTGATGATTGCGCGTTTTCAGGAAAACAACCATATTTGGGCAAACAAGACAATCCAATCCCTGGTGTGCATAATAGCGGATGGACTCCAAGCCCCGGACATGAAAGAGTCGTTGATAAATCATATTGGAACATACTCGAAGAATATGTAACATCCATAGTTTCAAAATTCGCTAATGATGATCGAATTATTGTATGGGATTTATATAACGAGCCATATAATAGCGGAATGGGTGATAAAAGCCTGCCTTTGACACGTGAATCTTTCAAATGGGCAAGAAATGGAAAGCCAAGCCAGCCAATTACAGTCGGCGTTTGGAGTAATGATATGGCTGATTTGAATAAAGTTATTCTTGAGCTATCAGATGTTATTACGTTTCACAACTACGGTGACCTTTCGTCTGTTAAAGATCATATAGTACAATTGAAGCAGTATGGACGACCTTTGATATGCACTGAATGGATGCGCCGAAATGGAAATAGTCTTTTTAAGACTCATTTGCCACTATTCAAAAGTGAAAATATCGGCTGTTATTCATGGGGATTAGTAAATGGCAAAACACAAACTCACTTTCCATGGGGTTCTCCAGAAGGCGCATCTGAACCAGAAATCTGGTTTCATGATGTCCTAAAAAATAACGGTGAACCATATGATCCAGAAGAAGTCAGATTTATAAAACAATACAATAATAAATAATCAACAAATATTTACAGGGAATAATGAATATATGAGTATTGAACTAGAAAAAACATATTTTCGTGCGCCTAATCTTGGTCCCGATTGTAGCACAGAACGTTCCGCAAGATTGCGTCAGCGCAGATTTCAAATGGGACTAGAAGAAAGGGAAATGCCTGAGCATTATGTCAGTCTTCAAGAGGAAGCAAAGCAGATTTATCTTGAAAACGCAGTCATTGACCCTGGTATCGCAAGGGCAAAGGCTTTGCGTCATATTGTAGATAACTGTGATATAAATCTTGAGGAAGATACACTTCTTATTGGTGGAGAAGAACCATTTTTCTTTAATTTGCTGTTACCAGCTTTGAATGTAGATGGTCATGCTAGGTTTGGTCGAAGCCCAGATGAGCAATCAGAACGTATGCGCAGAGCAAGCCTATTTTACGCATCATGTTTTGAGGGGCATATTACACCGGGTTTGGATGATATTCTTAGTCAGGGTGTTGTCGGAATACGAAATCGTATCGAAGACAGGCTAAAGGATTTCAGTCCCGAATCGCCTGAAAGCAGAGAGCAAAAGATGTTCTGGGAATCTGCTTTGATGTCTTGTGATAATATAATGGCTTATACAAAACGTTATCGCAAGGCAGTAGAAGAAAGAGCAATAAAAGAAAATTCTGATGAATGGCGTATAGCAGGCGAAATTTTATCAAAAGTGCCTGAAAATCCAGCGGATAGCTTTCGTGAGGCTTTGCAATCATTCTGGATAGTCTATATACTTGTTACAATGGAAATGGGTGGCTGTATGCCCGGTGGTGGATTAGGGCTTGGACGTATTGACCAATTTCTTTATCCATATTACATCAAAGATATAATGAATGAAAAAATCAGCAGATCAGAAGCTCTTGAGTTACTGGAACATTTCTTATTGTGCTTTCGTCATGTTGATTATTATACGCCACATCAATTATATACCCCCGGCAGTCAAACAAGCATAGGTGGAGTAACAACCACAGGTATTGATGCGTCTAATGAACTCACATATCTAATAATGGAGGCATCTTTAAGGATTGCTATGCCTGCGCCTTATATTTCGCTTCGATTGCATAAAGACGCACCTGAAAGATACTGGAAATCATCCGCAAGTTATATTGCAGGTGGACTTGGTTTTGCCATCGTTAATGATGAAGTCCTTATTCCTGCCATGATAAAGCATGGAAGATCAATTGAGGATGCAAGGGATTATATCTGCTCATGTTGTTATGAAAACACTATCCCTGGACGTGAGGCTTTCCATCCCAATGCTTCTTATCTTAATTTACCGATGGTGCTTGAATTATCGCTTAATCAGGGAAAATCATTGCTTAACAATGAACAATTAGGCTATAAAACACCTGATCCGAAAAAATTCGATGATTTTTCTGATATTATGCAATCTTTTAGCCAGCAATTGCATTATGTTTGCGATAGATTAGTTGCATTGGTCAATTATGCTGATGAATCACATATCGCTAATCGGCGTTATCCAATGATGTCGTTATTTTTTGATGATTGTATAGCGAAGGGGAAAGATGTTTGCTCAGGTGGAACAAGGTATAACTTAACAGGATGTATTGTTGCTGGATTACCAAATGTCGTCAACTCGCTTTCAGCGATCAAAGAGTGTGTGTTTATAAAACAAATAATTTCGATGTCTGAGCTAATTTCTGCTATTCAGTCTAATTTTGATGGATATGAAAGCCTTAGAAGGCAATTGCTTTTGGCGCGTAAATGGGGAAATGGTGATGCAGAAGTTGATTTAATTGCAAAGGAAGTTACAGATATGCTGTATTCTGAAATGCGCCATAGAACTAATCCCAGAGGCGGTAGATGGCAGTTAGCTCTTTATTCTTTCGTTGCCAATTATGGATTAGGGTCAGTTGTCGGGGCATCTGCGGATGGTCGTTATGCAAGGGAAATGCTAACACGCAATCTCAATCCATCATGGGGAACTGATAGACAGGGACCAACAGGCATTTTAAGATCACTTTCAAGCATTGATTTTACACAATTCCCCAATGGGAGTTCACTTGATCTCAGATTTGATCCTGAACCATTACAGACTTCAGAAGGTATTGATAAGTTTGTTGGATTTCTAAAAGCCTTTGTTGATCTTGGCGTGATGACTATGCAAATAAGCATGGTTGACGAAGAAACTTTGCTTGATGCACGTCAGCATCCTGAAAATTATCCGAATCTTATGGTTAAGGTTGCGGGTTATAGTGCAAGATTTGTTGAGTTATCCGCACAAGAACAAGAGGAAATCATCCGCAGAACTACTCAAAAGTTATAGATAGATTTTATCAGACTTTGTTTTGTCTTCTGATTGCGAACATTGACAGGCATTTTCCTTGATATTTCATTTATTGTTAGTTTTTCAGACTTTGCCATTGCTATTGTGGTTAGGCATAGGTTCTTGAGATTTGGT
>CAZMCH010000130.1:0-9269 GCA_964564735.1 uncultured bacterium | reverse complement strand
ATTGTTTTTGACTATTTGTTATAATAGTCTTTTGTGTTAATGTCTATATACTATAAAAATGACTGAAGATTAGAAATAAAATTTGACAAGATTAGACCTTTATGATATACTATATTCGGATATTTAAATATATAGGAGGAAATAAATTGCAAGAATTATTAAAAATATTTAAAGCACTTGGTGACGAAACTCGTATAAGATTATTAAAACTTTTGGAACAAAGGGAACTATGCGTATGTGAACTTATGCAAGCACTAGATATGACTCAATCAAGGGTATCAAGAAATCTCGGCATACTCAAAAATGCAGGATTAGTAAAAGATAGACGTGATGGTCTATGGGTGCATTATTCGCTTAATAATGAGGTAGAACCTTATATAAAAGCAATATTGGAAATGATGAAAATTTCTTGTAATGATGATAAGGTGATTAAAGCTGATATATTGGCATTAAGCAAAGCTAAAAAATTAGGTAAAATCAGCAGTTCATAGCCTTATTTTTTTGCTTATTATATCTGTATATTCGCATATGTAGGAGACAAAATGAAAACTGAATGGAAAAAACTTTTACTTTTTGTGGCTGTATTTCTGATTGCTTATTACATGCCCTTAAAAAACCCTAGATTACAGGGGGCTATACTTGAGGCGTTCTATATGCTTCAGGACTATGCACAAAAGCATGTTCTTTTCTGTCTAGTTCCTGCTTTTTTTATCGCAGGTGGCATATCGGTTTTTGTGAGCCAAGCTTCTGTTATGAGATATTTCGGCGCACAAGCGAATAAGATATTGTCATACGGAGTAGCATCTGTATCTGGAACGGTGCTTGCAGTATGCTCATGCACAGTCTTGCCATTATTCGCTGGCATATATAAAAGAGGTGCAGGAATAGGTCCTGCAACAGCTTTTCTTTATTCGGGTCCTGCCATCAACGTTTTGGCGATAATACTCACTACAAGAATTCTGGGATGGGAACTTGGATTAGCAAGGGCTTTAGGTGCTGTTGTATTCTCAATAATTATCGGTCTTTTGATGGCTTTATTTTTCAGGAAAGAAGAGGCTGAAAAAGCAAAGATTGTTATGTCCGAAATAGAAGCAGAAGAACGTCCTTTATGGAAAACCGGCTTATATTTCCTTTCAATGGTTTTTATTCTTATTTTTGCAGCATGGGGAAAGCCAAAGGAATCGGTAAGTTTTTGGGATGCAATCTATAGTGTTCACTGGTATTTGGCAGGTGCTTTTCTCGTTGCATTAATATTGATGCTAATATCTTGGTTCAAAAAATATGAAGTAACAGAATGGGTTTCGTCAACGTGGACGTTTGCCAAAATGATCCTGCCTTTGCTCTTTGGTGGAGTTTTGGTCGCTGGATTACTAATGGGCGCGCCTGATGGTGATACAGGGCTGATCCCATCAAGATATATAGCCTATATCGTTGGTGGAAACTCCATATTTGCCAACTTTTTTGCTTCATTAGTTGGCGCATTAATGTATTTTGCCACATTAACCGAAGTTCCTATACTTCAAGGATTGATCGGCTCTGGAATGGGACAGGGACCTGCTCTGGCTCTTTTGCTTGCAGGACCTGCTTTAAGTTTGCCTAATATGATAGTTATCAGAAGCATAATGGGAACAAAGAAAACGTTAGTTTTTATTGGGCTTGTTGTTATATTATCAACAATTACAGGAATGATTTTTGGCTCAATTATGGGAGGTGTTTAATATGAAAATAGAGATACTTGGAACAGGATGCCCAAAATGTAAACAAACATTAGCAAATGCCGAAAAAGCAGTTAAGCAACTTGGAATTGACGCACAAATCGTCAAGGTTGAAAAGATCAATGATATTATGGACTATGGGGTTATGATAACTCCTGCGCTTGCCATTGATGGCGAAGTAAAGATAGCAGGGAAGATACCGTCTCCTGATCAGATCGTAGAATGGATCAAAGGGAACTAAACATTACATTATGGAGGATAAAAAATGCCAGAAGAAAAATGTTGCGATAAAAAAAGTGATTGTTGTAGTGGTGGAGTCCGACTTGTGTTTCCATGTTCAGGCGCCGCAGATGTTGGGGCGATTGCGGATCAAGTTGGCAGAAAGATGACAAAAGAAGGCTTAGGCAAAATGTATTGCCTAGCCGGAATCGGTGGTCATGTCAGCGGAATCGTTGAGACAACCAAAGCGGCTGATGAAGTTATCACCATTGATGGCTGTGCTATTGCTTGCGCCACAAAATCTGTAGAGCATATTGGCATTACGCCAAAAGCCTTTGATGTTACAAAGATGGGATTTGAAAAAGGCAAATCTCCTGTAACAGAAGAAAATATTAATAAAGTCTATTCTGAAATAGAATCTAATTTGTCTTAACAATAAATGCCCCTTCTATTATAAAATAGTTGGGGCATTATAATATAAACCGAAAGGAGCGTTGAATTGAATACTAAATTAAATATAGCTATCATCTTTTGTTTATCTTTGTTATTAATATCAATCCCTGCATGTAAGAATAAAAACGATATATCTGCCAGCACAAATAATACACAATTAATAGCTAATACTGAAACCAAAGATATTAACCAAAACCCTAATGATCCAACACCCAAAACATCAACAAGCGAATCAAGACTTAATAATATAACTGCAAATAAACAACAGGCAAAGCTTCCAAAACTAATCGATCTTGGCGCCGATAAGTGCATACCTTGTAAGATGATGAAGCCAATTTTGGATGGGCTAAAAACAGATTATGCAGGGAAACTTGATGTAGAAGTTATTGATGTTTGGAAAAATCCTGGAGAAGGCAATAAATATAATATTAACCTAATTCCTACACAGATATTCTATGATCCCGATGGAAATGAGTTTCTTAGGCATGAGGGTTTTATGTCCAAAGATGACATATTGGACGCTTTCAAAAAGAAAGGAATTAGCCTTGAATAGATATAAAATTTTTCAATTAGTCCTAATTCAAATAGCCTTGATAAGTGTTTTTTCCACTTTGGGAGAAGCAAACATAGACAAATATTATCCCGGCTTATTTAATGGGGCATTAAAGCATGCAATAATTGGTGTATTACCTAATGATGTTGTATTAGAAGCGGGAGAAGTAAAAATAACTCAGGGACAACTTGATGCAGAAGTAAAGAAAACATCATCAAACATTCAGCCTCAAATCAAAGATAATCTATTTTTCTTGTTGGAGAATATGGCTGTTGATCAATTAATAAGTGCAGAAGTCAAAGCTTGGGCAGTTTCAAAAAAGATTGACAAAAATATGAACGAACAGGCTTTAACACGCAAATACGTTGAGGAATTAACAGCCAAAATAACTGTAAGCCCAGAGGAAATAAAGGAATTTTACGAATCTAATAAAGATGCCTTTAAGGGAGCAAAATTTGCAGATGTAGAACCTTACATAAAACCTCAACTTGTAAATGAAAAAAAGCAAGAATTTCTCGGAAAATATGTCAACGAGATTGGGAAGCGAGTTACAATAAAGGTCAACGATAACTGGGCAAAGGCACAATATCCAAAAGCAATCAATAATCCTGTTAATAAGGCAAGAAAATCAGGAAAGCCTAGCCTTGTTGATTTTGGTGCAAGCGGTTGTGGTCCCTGTGATATGATGACACCTATATTAGAACAGCTGAAAAAAGAATATTCGAGTATCGTCAATATAGAGTTTGTGGATGTTAGAGAAAATCAAATATTGGGTGCTAGATATGGTGTTTCATCTATTCCTGTTCAGGTTTTTTTTGATAGAAACGGAAATGAATTTTATCGTCATGTAGGTTTTTTACCAAAAAATGATATAATTGCAAAACTAAAGGAGATGGGAGTAAATAAGTAATGGAATATCTATTTACAACACTTACTAATGCCATACAATCCACGCCCATTATAGCTATTCTGGCTTCTTTTGTTTGGGGCATATTGAGTATTATCCTTAGCCCGTGCCATCTTGCAAGCATCCCCTTAATTGTGGGGTTTATCAATGAACAGGGGCAAATATCAACAAAGCGCGCATTTTTTACCTCGCTTATATTTTCCATTGGGATACTTATTACAATTGGTGCTATCGGTGCAATAACAAGTGCTGCTGGAAGAATGATGGGTAACATAGGAAAGTATGGAAACTATTTTGTTGCTGTCATATTCTTTATTGTTGGGCTTCATCTTTTGAGTGTAATTCCTATGCCGTGGTCTGGACCGGGACGTGTAGGAATGAAGCGTAAAGGATTTTTGTCTGCATTCATATTAGGACTTGTCTTTGGTGTTGCTCTGGGACCTTGCACTTTTGCTTATATGGCGCCGATGCTTGGCGTTACTTTTAGATTAGCATCAGCTAATATGATATATGGATTTATATTACTTTTGTTTTATGGAGTTGGGCATTGTTCGGTTATTGTTCTTGCTGGAACGTCAACGGAATTGGTTCAGCGTTATTTGAATTGGAATGAAAAGTCTAAAGGTGCAACAATAGTCAAAAAAGTTTGCGGAGTTCTTGTCATTTTGGGCGGTGTGTATTTGATATATTCAGTCCTATGATAATTTATAGATTTTCCAGAAGCGGATTGAAAGGGGTTAAAATACCATGAAAACATCCATAATGCTTATGACAATAATCGCTTTTGTAATTGTTGGGGAATGTTATGCAGACTGGAATCAATATTTGGGTCCAGATAGAAATGCTATCTCAAAAGAGATTGGTTTATTGCGATCATGGTCAGAAGCAGGTCCCAACGTGTTATGGACTTTTCCATTGGGAGAAGGATTCGGCGGACCTGCAATAAGCGATGGTAAGGTATATGTGCTTGATCGCATAAAAGGCAAACAAGACGTTCTACGCTGTATTGATCTAATTTCCGGCAAGGAAGAATGGTCATTTGCCTATGATGCTCCTGGTGATGTTAGTCATGGCGGTTCTCGGTCTGTGCCAACTATTGATGGCAATTTCATTTATTCATGCGGTTGTTTTGGCGATTTATATTGTATTGACAAAAGGACGCATAAACCAATCTGGCATAAGAATATATGGAAAGATTTTGGTGGAACGGCAATCCCAAACTGGGGAATTGCACAAAATCCTCTAATCTATAGTGATTTGATAATTTTGGCATCACAAACAGAAAAAGCTGGTGTTGTTGCCTATAATAAGATTAACGGTGAAATAAAATGGGTTTCAAAGCCTTTCCCCACGCAGGAGGGATACGTATCACCCACGATTGTTAATATTCAGGGCAAAAATCAGATTATAATGATAGGCAGTAGCAAGTTTATAAAAGGAAGACTAACAAGCAAAGATATTCCTATTGGTGTTGCAGGATTAGACCTGCAAACAGGAAAAATTCTTTGGACATATCAAGGCTGGAAATGCAGGATACCCATTCCAAATGTAACTGAAATTGGTGATGGACGTCTTTTTATAACAGGTGGATATAAAAGCGGATCAGCCATGATCAAAATTGAGAAAAAAAATAATGTCTATAGTGTTACGGAACTTTACAAAACTCAGGATTTTGGGACGCATGTTCATCCACCCATACTTTACAAAGGGCATTTATATGCACAATGCACTGACAATACGGGTCGCAGAGATGGTATGGTTTGTATGGATTTAAATGGTAATGTCAAATGGAAGACGGGACATTCTCCTGAATTTGACAAAGGCGGAATGATATTAGCAGATGATCTGATCCTGAGTATAGATGGCATCAAGGGGATTTTATATCTTATTGAGCCTAATCCTGATAATTTTAAGGCCTTGGCGAGTATGAGGTTATTGGATACCAATCAGTGTTGGGCTCCATTGGCTTTATCTGATGGCAAGTTGTTAATAAGAGATCAAAAGCAGATGAAGTGTGTGGCTATCAAATAAATATTGAAAAATTCGATATTAACATGCTTGCTTATTTATATAAATATAAGGATTATCAAGTTAAACGAATCATGATTAATAATGCTATTATTTTTATCTCAGTTTCAATTATTTTAACACTGGTTTCATTTTTTATAGATAAGAAAAAAACACTATCGGGATTAAAAAAGGGGGTTATGATGTTTAAAACTATCGTAATCCCTTTTTTAAATATACTTATCCTTGTCAGCTTACTTATTTATATTGTTCCGCCTGACATAATTCAGGAGTATTTAGGTGCGAAGTCGGGTGCATTTGGTTTGGCAATTGCAGCAATAGTTGGCTCTATCGCCCTAATTCCGGGGTTTATATCTTATCCGATTGCGGCGATGCTGATAAAACAAGGCGCATCATATACTGTTGTGGCGACTTTTATGACAACGCTAATGATGGTCGGTATAGTTACATTGCCTCTGGAAATAAAGTATTTTGGCAGAAAAGTCGCAATAATAAGAAATATCCTAAACTTCTTTATTGCAATTATTATCGGCTTATTGGTAGGATTGATTTTATGAATAAAATGATAAAAAGGTATAAGCCATATATCTGGCTATTGAGTTTTGCTATTTTCACTTTGATTTCTTTCATTATAGGATTTCAGCCGGGGAAGGATATATCTATAAACTTTAAGCAATTCTTTATTGAGATGATAACATTCATTCCGTTTCTTTTTATTATTATCGGTCTTTTTGATGTCTGGTTTCCAAAATCGAAAATAGAAAAGCATATCGGTCAGGAATCAGGATTGAAAGGCATTATTTTGGTTATCATACTTGCCATGTTACAGGCTGGTCCTTTGTATGGTGCATTTCCTGTTGCTTATATCTTGTATAAAAAAGGTGCAAGCATAAAGAATATTTTTATTTATCTTGGTGCATTTTCATGCCTAAAGATACCCATGCTTGGGATAGAGATGGGCTATCTTGGCTGGAAGTTCACTTTGGTTAGGACATTAGTGTCCTTGCCTTTGTTTATAGGCGTTGGTTACTTTATGGAGTATAGACTTAAAGATAAAAACTTCGTTATAAATGATATAAAAAAATAGCCTTAATAGGAGGTATTTATGAGTAGGCAAAATATCATTGCAGAAGGCAGGAGACTTAGCATATTTGAAAAGTATCTTACTTTGTGGGTCTTTTTGTGCATTATAGCAGGAATTATCTTGGGAAGGATATTTCCAGACATATCATCATTGCTAGATCAGATGTCAATAGCCCAAGTATCAATCCCTATTGCCATATGTCTATTCTTTATGATGTATCCAATCATGGTCAAGATAGACTTTGCAGAGGTTGTTAAGGCAGGCAAAACACCAAAACCTGTCCTTTTGACACTTTTTGTAAATTGGGCTATTAAGCCTTTTACGATGGTTTTAATAGCGACTCTTTTTCTTGGTATCTTATTTAAGAGATGGATACCGGGTATTGATGAAGGCATAAAATATGCTGAGCAAGTTCCACTTTATCGTTCATATATTTCTGGTGCAATATTGCTTGGAATAGCTCCTTGCACAGCAATGGTGTTGATGTGGAGTTATCTAGCAAAAGGCAATGACGGACATACGCTTGTAATGGTAGCGATAAATTCATTGACAATGCTCTTTTTATATGCTCCTTTGGGAGGCTTACTGCTAGGTGTTAATAGTATGCCTATCCCTTGGCAGACAATAATATTATCTGTGAGTATTTATGTCGCTTTACCACTAATTGCAGGCTATTTCTCAAGGAAGCAGATAATCAAAAGCAAAGGTATTGATTGGTTCAAGGAAAAGTTTATTCATAGATTGACTGTTGTATCAATAATAGCTTTGCTTGTAACTCTTATTCTTCTATTTGCATTGAAAGGCGAAGTCATAATAAAACAACCACAGGCGATAGTGCTGATAGCAATTCCGCTTTTTATTCAAACTAATCTTATATTTTGGATTACCTATGGGCTTGCAAAAATATTAAAGCTAAAATATGAAGATTCGGCACCGTCAGCGATGATCGGTGCATCCAATCATTTTGAGGTAGCAATAGCTACAGCAACTATGCTATTTGGCTTAGGATCAGGCGCTGCGCTTGCAACGGTTGTTGGTGTGCTTATTGAAGTGCCTGTAATGCTTATGCTTGTCAAGATATGTCTTAAGACAAAACATTGGTTTTAAAACTATTTCTTTCAATAAAATGTGTATCTGTAGCCCAAACTTTTAGCTTGGTTCTTTTTCAGACAGCCTAAAAGGCAGGGCTAAATTTTTGCACAACTTTGCACAACAAAATATAGAAAATATTTAGCGAAAAAACTACCTAAAAAAGACGAAAAGATACCCCTATTCCTCAATCAATTCATTTTTCAGAGATTCCTCGCCTTTATCTTTGAACTTATAGACATCAACATTATTCGGAACAGAGATTTTAAATGTCTCATCATTTATTATGACGTTTAACTCTGGATCAACCGATTCTATTGTGATCTTTGTTAAATCTTCAGGGCGATAGACAACCGCTTTTAATGGTCTTAATATCCCGCCAATTTCACGATATTTTGAGAAAGATATTTCCTGTATAATTTGTCTATCTGCATTTTTAAGTCGCCATCTATTAATGGATGTATCTTTTGCCATTATAATGATTTCTTCGGTATAGCCTTCTCTTAAAGATTGACGGGTTATAACATATTCATCATCAAAAGTTTCAATTTGAAGGTCATTTGTATTACCATCTAAGAATGGATTTGCAAAGATTGCACTCTTTATATCTGAAATCCTAAGATCAATATCAAACAGGTCTTTTATTACTGAATCTTTGAGTTTGTCGTCAATTAACTCATTTTCTACGACAAAGTATATCTTCAGTGAATCACCTACTGCTGATGCAATTACTCTTGGTTCATTAAATGCCCCCATAATGTATATACCAAGATTATCGGGCTTTTTGTAATTCATATATCCTCTAACTGAGTTGTTTTTGCCATTAGACTCCACTTTAAAGTTTACAAGTGTTCTCATTGTTTCTACAAGGTCATATCGAGTTTTTAAGATCAACAAGATGTCCTGCAGATTAGGTGGAGGCAAAGGCTTTGGGCTAGGTCTGAGAGCGCACCCAATAAAGAATAATAACAATATAATAGGAATATATACCTTGATGTGAAAATTTCGGTTCATTAGCCCACCCCTTAATTTATTTACCAACCGATGGTTTCACGTAAATGCTCTCTTGATATTTTTAGGAGATCAGCGACAGGGCGAGTTGGTTCTTTTCCACCGGGGATAGCAAGTTCGACAACAAATTCGCCTTTGAAACCGACTTCATCAAGCACTTTGCCGAGATTTTTGTAATCAGCATCGCCTTCACCAAGCGCTTCGGCGCGG
>CAZMCH010000129.1:0-9322 GCA_964564735.1 uncultured bacterium | reverse complement strand
ATTTGTTATAATAGTCTTTTGTGTTAATGTCTATATACTATACAATCAATAAAGAAATTTAAATCTCTATTGATTTACAATTCTTTAGACATCCTTGAAATATATTTCCCAAAGTCTTATGATCTATATCAGATACATCCCTTCTTAATTTCTTGATTTCACGTTTTTCACTTCACAATAATTTATCACAGTCTTATTAGATGTGTTCCTTACTTATTATATCTCGTCAGATAGCATTCCTTTGTCTGAGTAACTAAACTTTATGCTTGGAATGGGACTTGATTCCTTGAAATCTAAATCAAATTGTAGTATAATGCAATCAAATTTCAAAGCCACTTATGTTATCGAATATAAAATCGTTATGATATACTAATCAGGGGAGAGATATGACAATGTTGCGTGTAGGAATCGTTGGTGCTTCTGGCTACACTGGTAGTGAATTAGTGAGATTGCTTGTAACACATCCAAAAGATGTTGAATTGACGTGTATAACGTCTGAAACTTATGCTGGTCAGCCAATAAGTAAACTGCATCCTAATTTGAGGGGAATGATTGACTTAGAGTTTGAGAGTCTTGATATAAAAAAGGTGGCTGATAGATGCGATATTGTTTTTCTCTCACTGCCTCATAAAACATCAATGCAGTTTGCGGTAAGTTTCTATGAGCTTGGTGTAAGGATAATTGATTTTAGCGCAGATTATCGCCTAAAAGATGCCAAAACCTATGAAAAATGGTATCAAGAGCATACAAGTCCACATTTATTAGAAAAAGCAGTATACGGCTTGCCTGAACTTCATAAAGAAGAGATAAAGACAGCACAATTGGTCGCAAATCCCGGTTGCTATCCAACAGGTGCAATAATTGCCATATTACCGGCGCTTAAATTAGGCTATGCAGATTCTAATGGCATAATCATTGACTCAAAAAGCGGAATATCAGGTGCAGGAAAGTCTCCATCAGAGACAACGCATTTTGCCAATCGCTATGATAATTTTGTTGCCTATAATGTCGGTTCACATCGCCATATACCAGAGATTGAGCAGGAACTTGGTTTGGCAATCGGAAAAAATATTACAGTGTGTTTTGCACCTCATCTTGTTCCTATGACAAGGGGGATTCTCACAACTGCATATTTGCAGATGACAAAGACTGTATCAACAGACGAATTGATGAATATTTATGCTGAGTTTTACAAAGATGAATCTTTTGTGCGTATAATAGACGATGGTGAAATGCCACAAACACAATCAGTTAGGGGAAGCAATTTCTGTGATGTTGCTGTTAAGGTTGTTGAGAGAAATAATCTTATCGTGGCAATGTCAGCAATAGATAATCTAACAAAGGGTGCATCAAGCCAAGCCATGCAAGATATGAATATTATGGCTGGTTTTGACGAAACTGATGGGCTATTAATTCCAGGATTAATGCCATAATCGGAGATAAAATATATGTCGAAATTACGTGCAGGCGTGATTGGTGTCGGAACTTTTGGGGCAATGCACGCCAGAATTTATGCTGAAAATGATTTCTGTGAATTAGTTGCTACTGCTGATATAAGATCAGAAAGATTAAACGAAATGGAGAATGCCTATAAATGCAAAGGCTATTCTGACTTTAGAGATATGCTTAAAATGGAAAAGCTTGATCTTGTTAGTATATGCACCTCTGATGAACTTCATGTTGAGCCTGCCCTTTCTGCCATTAGATCAAATGTAAATGTTCTTGTAGAGAAACCATTAGCTATCAATGTTGCGGATTGTGATACAATAGTAAACGAATCACAAAAATATGGCGTTAAACTTATGGTTGGACATTTACTTAGGTTTGATCCAAGATATTATACTGCTAGACAGGCTATAATAAATGGACAAATCGGAACGCCAATCCATCTATACGCAAGAAGAAACAATCTCAAATCTAGTGCAGACAGGCTTGCAAAACATACATCAGTTGCTTTCTTTTTAGGCATACATGATATAGATTTTATGAATTGGTGCATAAATAGCAAAGTAGAAAGAGTATATGCGGAATCAGTAAGTCGTGTCTTGACTGACATCGGCACAGCGGATACTTGCATGGCATTAATAAAATATCAAGATGGAACTGTTGCTTCTCTTGAGGTTTCGTGGGTATTGCCGTCATCATTCTTTAAAAGACTGGATGCTCAGTTCGAAGCTGTTGGAACAGAAGGCGCAGTATATATTGATGGTTCAGGCGATTGCGTTGAAATCTTTGGAGTGCAGGCGAATCCTGTTCCAGATGTGATGTATTCCCCTGAAATATATGGAAATTATGCTGGAATTTTGGTTGATGAAATTTCGCACTTCGTAGATTGTGTTAAATATGATAGAACGCCAGTTGTAAGCGGTCAGGATGGAAAATCCGCAGTTGAGGTTGCATGTGCTATTATGGAATCGCTGAAAAAACAAGACGTAGTTTATTTATAGGTTTTATATGCTCATAAAAAACATTGGTGAGTTTAGTCTCATAAAGAGAATGTCAGATATTATAGGGATACCCAAACGACCAATAGTCAAGGGCATAGGGGATGATTGCGCTGTCTTGTATCCTTCAAAAGATAAACTACAGCTTGTAACAACCGATATGCTTGTTGAGGATGTCCATTTTAGCACCAAAACAGCCAGCCCATATCAAATTGGGTGGAAAAGCATTGCATCTAATATAAGCGATATAGCATCTATGGGTGGAGAACCAACATTTGCTTTTTTATCTGTCGGATTTCCAAAAAATACAGATGCAGAATTTGTTGACGACCTTTATCTTGGTATGAAAAATATTGCTGAAAAATATGGAGTGGATATTGTTGGTGGAGATACAGTTTCTTCATCAAAAATTATCATAAATGTAGCCTTACTTGGTAAGGTTAAATCAGAAAAACCGATACTCCGTTCAGGTGCAAAAGTTGATGATATAATATGCGTTACTGGTGATGTCGGTGGCTCATCAGCAGGATTGGCAATTTTGCAAAATAATTTATCGGGAAATACAGAAAAGCACCTTACACCGACACCAAGAGTATTAGAAGGACAAGTGCTTGCAGAAAGTGGATATGTAACTGCTATGATTGATATAAGCGATGGTGTCGCAAGCGAAACACATCATATCTGCGAACAAAGTGCAACTTCTGCACGTCTCTACTTGGAGAAATTACCATTATCAAATAATGTCTTAAGCATCGCAAAACAGCTCAATATCAAGCCTTATGATTTTGCCCTATATGGCGGAGAAGATTATGAGTTATTATTTACGTGTCAAAAAGACAAATTTGATATTCTACAAAAACAATTTAAACAGAAATGCGAAACTGCAATAACAATGATAGGTCAAATATTAGATGCTAACTTAGAAATTACTATGGAAGATGAATATGGCGTAATCACTAAATTGGAGGCTCGTGGATATAACCATTTCACTTCTGATTAATAAGGCAAATAATGAAAAAAACATTTTTTATATTCATTTTATATATCATTCTTTTTGGCTTCTTAGGCTGTTCTTGGAATGACAGATATTTTCAAAAATACAATACTTTTGCTATAAAATCAGCACAAATTGGGCTATGGAACGAGGCAGAGATGCGCTGGAAGCGTATGGTTGAACTCCATCCAAATGATGCTAGGATACATAATAATCTTGCTGTAGCCTATGAAGCAACAGGCAAATCAGAATTAGCGATGATTGAATATAAAAGAGCTGTAGAACTTGATCCAAAAAACAGCATTTATCTAAAAAACTATAGCAAATTTATGAAAAATTACGGGAAAATAGAAAGCAAATCCATGAAAGAAATACGCAAAGAGGAAGAAATTGAACAAATTGAGTATGAATTGGAATATTAGCTATGTATTGATATTAGTTTATATGTCAATATTTATCTTCTCTGGATGTTTAAGTTCTGAAACAGTTGAAATTAAAGTTAAAGTTGATTCAAAGATAGATATGACAAAATACAAGACAATCGCTGTTATTGATTTTGTTGATAAAAAGACAAAACCAGATGAAATGAATGGTAAGATTATTGCCAGAATGATCAGACAACAATTAAACAAAAGTAAAGAATTCCAGGTTCTTGAAGAAAAAAATATGGAATTTGATAGTCCAATAACTTATGAAGATATTAACGATCCGATGGTTCTTTCAACTATTGGTCGTCAATTAGATGTTGACGCAATAATAATCGGAGAATTTGATTTTTATCAACGTTATCAATCAGTGCCATATATAACAGAAAGATATTCAATACAAACAGGCAAATACATGCCTGAAGGACGAAGCTATATCCGTAAAGTATACGGCATTTCACTAAAAATAAAAGTTATCGATAGTAAAACAGGCGAAACAATTTTTAATTATAATCCTCGTGTTGAGGAACAACCTGAATATCGTAGCTCTTTTGCACTTCCCTTTACTGATGGCACTAATGACCCGTCTAATTTTAGAGCAATTGTAGCAAAACCTGTAACGAAATTTGTCTTAAGTCTTGTTCCGCATTACGAAAAGGAACGCAGGTATCTGGTTAAGTAAAATAATCTTGCTAGAATCTTTCCTATATTAACTAAACATTTAATCGGAAAAATGACTATGAGAAAAGCTATTTTATTAACATTGATTTTACTAATAATATTGATAAATGCACAAATATCATCATCTCAGGTATTTAGCAAAAATAAGTTAAATGACAGGCATTTTGATTGGATGACCTATAAAACATCGCATTTCATTATATACTACTATCCAGAAGCTGAAGGGCTTGTCAGAACAATGGGTGATATGGCAGAAATCGCCTATGCGAAAATAAGTGAGATTTTGGAACATGAAATAAAAAAACAGATACCATTGGTTTTATATAAATCTCATTCGGATTTTAGACAAACAAATATTGTGCTTGAATCTCTAGATGAAGGTGTTGGTGGATTTTCTGAATTGCTTAAATACAGGGTTGTTATTCCCTTTACAGGCTCAATGATCGATTTTCAGGAAGTAATCACCCATGAAGTTACTCATGTTTTTCAGTTTGACATCTTATATAGGGATATGTTTGCTCATATTTACACAGGTGAGTTTCTTTATAGTCCTCCACTTTGGTTTCTTGAGGGTTTGTCCGAATTTATGGCAGATGATTGGGATGCAGAGGGTGAGATGGTGCTAAAAGACGCTGTAATAGAAAACACTATCGTTCCATTAACACGTTTACAGGATTTTAGCCCTTTGGAATCAAGGGTTTATCTTGGATACAAAGAAGGTCAATCCGCAATAACATATCTAGTTACAGAATATGGAATAGATAAATTGCCTAGTATACTTCGTGAATTATTTGTCAGTCGAACAAAAGATATAAACTCCGCATTAAAAAACACCATAGGAATAGACCTTGAGCAGTTTAATAAAGATTGGGAAGAACACTTAAAGAAAAAGTATTGGCCCCAAATAAGCGAAAAACAAAACCCAACTTCATTTGGAAAAAATCTAACGGACAAAAGCGAAGATTATAGTAGTGTTAGACCTATATGGTCGCCTAGCGGAGACCTTATAGCCTATATTGCACACAGGGATATAAGAAATGAAATTAGGATAATATCAGCAACAGATGGCAACCTGTTTATGGCAATAAATGATAGCAATATTGGTAATCGATACGAGTCAATAAGGGATAATGGAACAGGGATCACATGGTCTCCTGACGGTGATAGGATCGCTTTTATAGCATCAAAAAATGATCGTGATATACTTTACATTGTCAATATAATCTCAAAAAACATTGTAAAAAAAGTCAAAATGCCTTTTGATGTTGCATATAGCCCTTCATGGTCTCCTGATAATCAGAAGCTTGCCTTTATTGGTATGAAGAATGGAAGAACTGATATATATTCTTTTGATATACAAGAAGGCAAAATAAAACAGCTTACATCCGATCATAAATCAAAAACATCTCTTTCATGGCATCCTACAGAACAAAAAATCGCTTATTCGATGGAACATGATACATCATACAAACTATATTTGCTTGATCTAATTAATGGCCAAAACAAGCGTATAACTTGCGGAGATCAAAACGATGTTTCGCCTTCATGGTCTTCTGATGGCAAACAGATGTTTTATTGCTCAGATGTAAATAATATATATGATATTTATACTATTGATGTAGAAGATATTGATAATATGGAAGATGATCCCAAATCCATGACAGCAACAAAACGAACTAACATTCTTACGGGATGTTCAACCCCAAGATTATCGCCAAATGGCGAAAAGCTTGCAATGTCTGTATTTCATAATTACAAAAGTAATATATACATCCTAAAATCTATGGAAATGCTAAATGAAAGGGTTATTTTTTCAGATCCAGAAGAATTGGAAGATTATTCTTATGCAGTTGACGATAAACCTATAAAAGGCGTAAAATCAGGTCTGAAATTTTCGCCTGATGTGATATTTGTCAATTTTGGCTATATATCAGGTGGTGCGCTTCAAAATACAATTCAATTTGTCGCAAGTGATATGATGGGTGATCATAGGGTAATGACGAGTATTGATGCTGTTTCGTTATGGAGCCAGCCAGATGTTATTGCATTATATTACTATTTGAAAAAAAGAACAGATTTTGGTCTAGCCTTATTTAATCTAAATGAATATCATATAGAAGGTGGCAATCAGTTTTGGCAAAGAAATGCTGGAATACAAACCTATATAAGCTATCCGCTAGACAAGTTTAATATGCTTGAGCTATCTGTTGGCAGATATTTGCGTTTCTTTGACTATATTAATGAAACTGGAAGCAGTAGTAAAAGCGATTCGCTGAATGTAATTGGTCTTTCTGCAGTGAGAAATAATATTGCCTGGAGTTCTATTGGTCCTTATGTTGGGACTTATCTAGGAGCATCAATTGAGCAATCTATAAAGATAACAAAACGTGATCTAAAACTAACAAATTTAACTCTTGAGGCTAATAAATATATCAAATTGGGAAAAAGGTCAAATTTTGCTATCAGAATTATTGGAGCAGAAAGCCTTGGAAAAGATAAAGATAATTATTATTTGGGCAGTAGTTTTGGACAATCGCAAGGTGGGCTTTACTATAACAAATCATTAATGAGGGGTTATGATTATGATGAAATATTCGGAACAAAGGTAGGGCTACTTAATCTTGAAATAAGAATACCTTTCATTGATGAACTAAGATTTGGATGGCCAGTTAGTTGGGGACTTGGAGGCATTAGGGGCGCAATTTTTATGGATTTTGCTGGTGTTACACCACGACCCGAAGGTGCTAATGATATACATGGCAATCCAATTATATACGACGATCAATTCAAGCCTTGGATTTCGGATAGCGAAGGCTTTAGACTGCTAGATCTAAGAGCTTCTGTTGGTTTAGGAATTAGGTTAGGTCCATTAAGTTTCGATTTTGCAAAAAAGACGGATTTAAAACGTTTTGGGAAGGGTTATAAGTTCCACTTCGGTTTGGGACAGGATTTCTAAAATTTGGAGGACAATATGAGCAGTAAAGCAAAACGGTTTGTAATTGTAATTGCCATAATTGCATTATTATTTATAATATTACAGATATGGGTAAAAATTTATCCTGATTGGCTATGGTTTAATTCTGCCTCAATAGATAAAGGTTCTGTATTTAAAACAACCTTATTAACAAAAATTGGCTTATGTGTCATTTTTGGTTTGATTGCAGTAATTATAACATTAGCTAATCTTTTTATATTATGGAAAACAGTGCTTCAAAGGTCAACTGATAACGTTATACCCATAGGGGAAAATAGATTTACTATTGGAACAAAGCTTATCATTGGCGTAATGTTATTGATTTGTCTTGTCTTTAGTGTCGCACTTGGATTAAGCGCAATAAGCCAATGGGAGCCATATTTAAGATTTACAAATTCTGATGGCATTAGTTTTTCTAGTGTAGATGCGCAAAATTACAAAGACCCAATATTTAATAAAGATATTGCATATTATATTTTTAAAATGCCGTTTCTGCGATTTATAAGGGGTTGGTTTTTCTCGTTATTTCTGGTTATTACAATAGGAACAGGCATTGTTTATGGTATTTATAGATCAAAAGAACGTCTATCAATGTCTGCCCACGCCCATATATCAATATTAGGGGCAATCACACTTCTACTTTTGGCATGGGGACGTGTTTTTGCTAAATATGATTTATTATTGCCAGTCTCTCAAAAGGGTTGGGTATATGGTGTTGGTTATGCAGATGCAGTCGCAAGGATACCCGTCTATAATATTATGATGGTTGTCGCTATAATAGCCGCATTGTTCTGTTTAGCAGGTATTTTTGTAAGAAAACTAACAAAGGTAACAATTGGAGTTATTGTCTTATTCATTGCAGTTGCTATAATTGGTGGTGGTCTTTATCCTTGGGTTATTCAGAGATTTAAGGTTGAACCTCAGGAATTTGATAAGGAACAGAAATATATCAATTACAATATCAAATATACCCGAATGGCTTATGATCTAAACAAGATAGTGGAAAAACCCTATGAAATGACAGGACAACTTACACTTCAGGATGTAATGCAAAATAATGCGATAATGGATAATATACGTCTTTGGGATTGGAGACCATTAAGGGAAACATTTAAGCAAAGAGAGGCACGAAGACCACAATATGATTTTGTTGATGTTGATATTGACAGATATATGCTCGATGGTAAATTGAGACAAGTTATGTTATCTCCACGTGAACTAATATTCTCAAATGTTACAAAGGGATCTCAAACATGGGTTAATAGAACCTTTTTCTATACTCATGGTTACGGATTGACAATGATACCTGTAAACGAAGTAACAAGAGAAGGTCTCCCGAATATGTATATATATGATATTCCTCCAAAAATAAGCGATCCCTGGAAGCAAAAAATAGAAAGACCAGAGATATATTTTGGAGAAGGAGAAAAACCATTTAGAGGTGAGATTGGTGAACTCCCTTATGTAATAATTAATCCTAATGATCCATCTCCGCAGGAATTTGATTATCCAAAGGGCGATGATGCTGCCTATAATTCTTATTGTGGTATGGATGGCATTCAGATCAGTAATTTTTGGCGCAGGCTTGCTCTCGCTCTTAGGTTTCCTGGTGATACAAGAAATATAATATTTTCTGGAAAGATCAAAAATACAAGTAAGATGCTATTTAATAGAAGCATCTCCCAGCGAGTCAGAACTATTGCACCATTTCTGCAGTATGACAAAGATCCCTATATTGTTGTATCAGAAGGAAGAATATATTGGATACAAGACGCATATACAACTACTCATATGTTTCCATATT
>CAZMCH010000128.1:0-9466 GCA_964564735.1 uncultured bacterium | reverse complement strand
GTTCTCCTGCACGAAAATCAGGAAGATTTATCGCTGTATCGGCGGATATAACTCCAACAAGCGTAACATTCGGAAAATCCAATCCCTTTGCAATCATCTGTGTTCCTATTAGAATATCAATCTCTCGGTTTTTAAAAGCATCAAGAATATGTTTATATGCCCCTTTACGCATCATAGTATCAACATCCATTCGTTCAATACTCGCTTCTGGAAAGGCTTTATGTGTTTCTTCTTCAACCTTCTGCGTTCCAGTGCCAAAATAACGTATATAATTTCCTTTACAGCTAGGGCATACTTGAGGAACTGGCTCATGGTGATCGCAGTGATGACAAACCAAATTTTCATTACTAGAATGATAGGTCAAAGAAATATCACAATTCCTGCATTTTGCGACATAGCCACATTCTCTACACAAAACAAATGTTGAAAAGCCACGCCTATTAAGAAAAAGGATAACCTGTTCTTCACGTGCGAGACGGTCTTCTATGGCTTCCCGTAAGCTTGTTGAGAATATTGAGCGATTCTTTTTTTGTATTAATTCATTCCTCATGTCAACGATTTCGACAGGTGGCAACTTGATATTATCTATTCTATTCGATAAAGTTAAAAGGCGATATTCTTTTCTATTTGCCTTATAAAAGCTCTCTAATGATGGCGTTGCAGAACCAAGCACAACAACTGCATTTACAAATTCAGCCCTTTTTATAGCAACCTCACGGGCATGGTATCTTGGCGATTCGTCTTGCTTATATGATGTTTCGTGTTCCTCATCTATGATGATAAGCCCGAGATTTGGCATAGGTGCAAAAATCGCTGACCTTGCACCAACAACTATATCCGCTTGACCTGATTTTATGCGCCTCCATTGATCATATCGTTCACCCATAGACATTTTGCTATGCAAGACAGTAACTCGCTTGCCAAAACGTGATGCAAAGCGAAAGACTGTCTGTGGTGTTAGCGAAATTTCGGGAACGAGGACAATTGAGCCTTTGCCTTTCTCAAGCATTTTTCCAATAGCCTGCATATAGACTTCTGTTTTTCCGCTTGCGGTAACTCCATAGAGCAAAAAAACCTCATGTTTTTCCTTTTCAATGGACTGATTTATATCATTTAGGGCTTGTAATTGCTCATTATTAAGCTGTAAGTTTTTTGATTCAATGAATAATTCACCTTCAAGTGGATCACGGAATATCTCTATTTCCTCAAATTTCACAAATTCTCGCTTTTCCAATGCTTTTATGGTAGCAGGACTAGAATCAGTAAGTTTTACTAATTCAGACAGTAAAGTTGATTGACCTTCCCTTGTGATAAGCATTTCCAAAGCCTGCGCCTGTTTTGGTGATTTTCGTCTTATATCTTCAATATTGGATATTATTTCCTGAATAGGCTTTACCAAATGAACAATATGTGCTGTTACAGGCTTAATAAGTGGTGCAGAAATCTTTGTGCTTATCGATATGTATCCCTTGCTTTCCAGAGAAGCCAGAGCAGAATATAGCCCCTGATTATTCAAGCGAGTTTTTAGCTTATTGATAGTCATTTTGCCTTCCCAAGCCAATGTAGTGAGAATCTGTGATTGTAAAGGGGCTTTTTTGGATAATTCTGCTAGGACTTGGTCACGATTGGGAAGCTCCTTTATATCAATAATCCGCTTGCTTATGATATTTATGCCTGCAGGAGTTGCTGTTTTTAGGGCTTCGCCCCATGATGAGAAATAATATTCCGCTATCCATTTTGTCAGACCGAGTATATCGTCAGCATAAAAAGGCTCATTATCGAGAATATCAATTATTTCTTTTACGTTTTCTATTTCTGGGTTATCAGTTAACTCAACGATAACACCCTCAGTCTCTTTATCTGATCTTCCAAATGGAGCCAAAGCGCGCACTCCGATCTTCGCCTTATCAAGCAATTCCTCTGGTATTGCATAAGAAAACTTGCTATCAATCGGTATGGGAAAAACTATATTTGCATAAGATTTCACAAAAATCACCGTTTTTAATAATTCATAGTAATTATGCCAGATAATCAGATTTTGCTTTTGCTAATATTTTATCTATATCACTTTGGAGTTTTGGATCAAGTTCGTATTCATATTGATTCAATAGTTCTTGAATCTTAGCATGGGCTTTTTGACGGTTGGATTTTGCTCCTTCACCTTCCCATGCAGAGAAAAACTGACGATCAAATAGTTTGGGATGCCAATAAACATTCTTATAATTCTCTAATGTTGTATCAAGAGAAATGAAACTTTTTTGCTCAATGCCCTGAATAACATCATTAAGACATCTTTGGGGGTCGCAATCGCCATCAATACCCTGAATAAGCCTTTGGACATGATCTCTTATTTCCAGATCATATATAAGCTGTTCCGCAGAAAAAATTTCATCAAGGCTGAGAAGCCCAACAGAGCCAAAATTTCTTGCTCCCAAGAGCGCACCCGCAGTCATAAGGCTTGATTTTTCTGCGCAGGCTTGCGCCCCCGGAAGTTTTGCGTTTGTGTGTATATTTCCTCCCGAAGGATACCATTCTGTTCCATGAAAATAGGCTTGAACCTCTGATGTAGCAAGCTGGAAAAGAAAATTTTCAGGGGAACCAAAGACCATAGCAAGTGTTCTTAAGTCCATTGGAAAAATGCTGAATCCCCAGCCAATCGGAATATCTATCAATTCACGCAATAGTATCGCAGAACCGATCACCTCTGCTGATGAAAGTGCAAAGGCATCGCCAACATTTATTGGTGAAGTGCATCCAACAGATGGCATATTTCCAACATGGACATAGGACAGCCTATTTTTATATTCCATTACACACTTAAGCGATTCACAGCCAAGCGTCAACGGACTGAAAATATATATAGGTAGCGATCTTAATGGATCGCCAAGCACATCTGCCATGTCAATAATATAAGGCAATGTCTCTAATGCCTTTGGATCAACACGCCGTCTGCCATATTTTGAATAAGTTGCAGAGACCCAATATTGCACAACAGATTGTATTGGCGCAGGAACATCAATCGGACATCCCGCTGGACCAGAAAGTCCTAATGTATGTAATAGTTTTGTGGCTTCAATAAGCCTTTCTGTATCAAATGGAACAATCTTATCTGTTTTAATATCATGCACCCATTGTGAATATTCAATTAAATGAACATCAATTTTTGTATTTGTCGTATCAATAGATTGTGGCTTATCAGAAAATTTATTGCCATTTCTCTTACGTTCATCGTTAATGAAATCAGAAGCAATTTTGCGCCCAATGATTGCTCTATTGCCCTTAAAACTAAACTTTGTCTTAAGTTTTGCTATAATATCATCATCAAGAACTGCAATTCCAATTTTTTCTAGTATGCGCAAAGATGCTTCTTCAATATTTTCAAGTTGATTAATATTAAAAAATGGATTTCTTTGAACAAAAAAAGTTTTATTATTCATATTCCCTCTCTGATTCGTTCTTATTTACACTTTTTCAGTCCTTTTGAGATAAGACAACACTCTCATCTGAAACTATATTTTGAACATCCAATTCACCTTCAAGCACTTCTATTGTAATGATTTTGCCATAAGAGGCTTGGCGTTGTTTGATGATACCCCACGCACCCTCAACTGAGAAGAATGTTTGAAAATTATCTTTGCAAATTACAGGATTAAAATAAAGCGTCTTTTCTGGTGCAGAATATCGGAATCCAGAAAGAGCAAGTAAATATGAGTAATTTGCCATCGATCTAACGTAATGACTGCCACATTCAAACTCGTTATATGGATTTCGCTTTAGCCCATTATGCCGATCACGTATTGCTTTGCAGACAGATAGACCTTCGCGCAAAAATCCTTCATAGATCAGATGCGCGCCGACCTGATATTCAAAGCCGATCATGCACTCAAAGGCATAGGTAACGCTTCTTTTTGGACGATCACCCTTAGGCCATGTGCAGATCAATAAACCTTTATCGTCATTAAGAGCATAAACTCTATGTGGATTATGATGATTGAAGAAATTATCACGGAAATTATATTTGAATACACTTGCGATTGCACTTTTAACATGCTCAGGATCATAAATATCGCCAAGACCATACATCCTAGAATGCCATTGACCCAAAACCTGATCGCAGATACAGCCTTTTCCATATTGGAATGGAACTTCAAAGTTTTCTGGAATAAGCTGAAAATAATATTCACCATCATATAGCTTTTCATCGCTAAGTTTCTTACCTGATTCAAAAACCTTTCTATATTCGTCTGCTGAAGCATTATCACCTAGATAACGAGCCATTTCCTCGCCTGCACGTAGAGCAGAAAGATACATACTTCCACAAACAGTTTCGGGACCATGATATTCAATATCAAGTGTGTTGTGATGTATCCCTTCCATAAGACCATCTTTATCTTTATCCCAATCAACCCAAGCATATTCAAGGGCTTTCTTGACAGATGGAAATAGCTTTTTTAGCCATTCATCATCACCAGATATTTGCCATTCTCTATAAACTCGTAATATATTGCCCATCTGACCATCTGCGGCAGCATGAAAGCCGTGTCCTGCAACTGTTCCCAATGGCAAATCCATACGGAACTGCATGTGTCCATCTGATTCTCTTAAATTCATTGCAAAATCAATTTCTCTCATTCCTCTCTCAAGTTTTGGGAAAAGATAAGCAATTGTCTGAGCATAAGCCCAAACATGCGTGCATGATCCTTCACAACATCCAGCGTTGATATGACAGCCTTCCCAGCCATAAAGTGTTCCATCTGGCAGACGAGTTACGGTCGGAGTTCGTAAAATAGACATCTGACTAGAAATTGCATCAAGAACATAAATTGGCAATGTTGATGAAAAGAAAGCATCTGCAAATTTTCTTGTCTGGCTTTCAAGTTTTGGCATGTTTTCAATAGTATAGCTTGCTATTGCCTCTGCTGATTGCCATTTACTGCCTTGATATGTTTTCCAGACATGGTTTTCGCCCCAATATTTTTCAAAGTTTGGCATTAGCCAAGCAAGGACGAAAGTTCTGATTGCGCTTTCACCGGGAGCAAGATCAACCTTCAGACCAAGTTGTGCAACGTGCGCATGACCATCAGGACTAACTTCACATTCTTTTGGACCTATAAATTCTCCTGTAGTGCCAAAATCATCCATAAGACTTTCTGATGCCCTGAACCAATGCGTTTCAGCAAACTTAAGTTGATATGTTACATCATCATTAGGCGTTAGTAATGCCATTGATCCAAATCTTGGCGAATCAGGATCATGCTTTTCCGTAGTCATTATAATTCCACGATAATCATCTTTTTCAAGCCAGCTATTCTTGCTTTTACCGAGTTCAGGCAAACCTATAATGTTTTGTAAACCTAATGCAATTGTAGTCTTAACGTTTTTTTCTGTAATATTCGTAACTTTTACATCAAATATAGCAACAGGTAAAGAGGAATCTTCATCATTTAGAGGTATAAAAGGACTCCAAGCTTCCATTGAAACTTTTACAGGAACATCAGGGTCAACATAATCGATTTTACAAAAAGGAAAATATCCTGTAAATGAACATTCTGCCATTCTAACAAATCCCGATCCATATCCAGTGGGAGGTCCAAAACCAAATCCCCTATACATCTGCGCACCATGTGAATAGCCCTGATATGGCGGTTGTAAACGCCCCTCTAGAACACGAAAAACTGGATCATTATCATCTGATTGAGCAAACAACATAAAGAATGAATAATCAGGTCGATAACCTTTGTTTGGACGGTTGAATATTTCCCAATCAACTAGCTGTCCGTTACCAGAAATAGATATACATCCAGTGCCAATACCACCTAACGGAAATGCAATTTCATTAAGATAATTACCAGTATGAGTCTTTTGTTTGCCAAATTCAAATAATTCTTCATCTGTATATGTTATATCATGCCTTGCATATTTTTCCTGTCTTTCAGGCATTATGTATTTATTTTCCATGAATTGTATCTCCTTATATATGAATAGAATAGCATAAATCTCAAATTTAGTCGGATTATGACGGTTAAAACTACCTTTATTTATTCTATCATAGATAATATACCTATTTATTCTATCATAGATAATATACCCAAAGCAATAGGACATCTTAATGATTAGGGGGATATGAGTTCAGATATAAGTAATATTATTTTCAGTTATGATATAAAACCACAGAGGTACTGAGTTCACAAAGAGGAAAAATACAGATAAAAAATTAATAATGCTTTATTTATCAACATTCTTTTTTATTTCCCTGTATTTTATTAACTGAAAAAGTCATATTAGATTGACAAAAAATGTATTTTTTATCAATTAAAATGGTATGATCATCAATATCACAAAATGATAAATTTATAGGATGGTATTTAAAATAAAAAAGCCTGTTGATTATTTTCAACAGGCTAAAAAAATCCCGGCAACGACCTACTCTCCCACGAAGTTACCCTCGAAGTACCATCAGCGCTGGAGCCCTTCACGACCGTGTTCGGAATGGTAACGGGTGTTTCCTCTCCGCTTTAATCACCGGGAAAAATCAAAAAAAATTGACAACTGCATAGCGATAAGATGTAGCACAAAAAAATACAAAAAAATGATCTTATAAATAATGAAAAATGATCAAGCCCTCGGACAATTAGTACTGGTAAGCTACACAACTTACGCTGCTTCCACTTCCAGCCTATCAACCTCCTAATCTCGAAGGGTCCTTACCAAATTGTGGGATATCTAATCTTGAGGTGGGCTTCGCGCTTAGATGCTTTCAGCGCTTATCCCTTCCGGATATGACTACTCAGCAATGCCACTGGCGTGACAACTGACGCACCATGGATCCGTCCACCCCGGTCTTCTCATACTAGGGGCAGATCCTCTCAAATATCCTACGCCCACGGCAGATAGGGACCGAACTGTCTTGCGACGTTCTAAACCCAGCTCGGGTGCCTCTTTAATTGGCGAACAGCCAAACCCTTGGGACCGGCTTCAGCCCCAGGATGAGACCAGCCGACATCGAGGTGCCAAACCACGCCGTCGCTGTGGGCGCTTGGGCGTGATAAGCCTGTTATCCCCGGAGTACCTTTTATTCGATAAGTCCCGGCCCTTCCATACAGAACCGGAAGATCACTAAGACCTGCTTTCGCATCTGTTCGACCTGTATGTCTCACAGTTAAGCTCCCTTATGCCTTTGCACTCTACGCGCGATTTCCAACCGCACTGAGGGAACCTTAGCGCGCCTCCGTTACATTTTAGGAGGCAACCGCCCCAGTCAAACTACCCATCTGACACTGTCCTGCACCTGGATTCACAGGATGCAGTTAGAACCGCAATACAATAACAGTGGTATTACAAGGACGACTCCACCGAGACCGGAGTCCCAGCTTCATAGTCTCCCACCTATCCTATGGATATTGTATCGAGATCCAATATCAAACTATAGTAAAGGTTCACGGGGTCTTTCCGTCTTGCCGCGGGTAACCAGCATCTTCACCGGTATTACAGTTTCGCCGAGTCTCTCGTTGAGACAGTGCCCAAATCGTTACGCCATTCGTGCAGGTCGGGTATTATCCGACGAGGAATTTCGCTACCTTAGGTAATTTTGTTACGATCTTAATAAATCGGCTACATCATCTCTGTGTAGCTCTCAACATCGCTGTTGAGTTCGGACTGTATCTTCATCTGTCTTGCTTACAGATGCCTGTCGTGCAGTCTCTGAGGATGATTCTAACACTTCAAATTATCTTTTTACTATATGAGTAATTATAAACTCCTATAATACTTACTTAATCAGTTAGCGAGGATAATTTAGTGTTAAGAAATCTTTCCTGCTGATTGTCCCTATCTAATGAATTGTCACGATCCCAATATAGATGGGATGTATCATTAGCCTATCAGGATGTTCCAGCATATAGACAGGTTTTACAACGGCCCTTAGTTTGTAGCGTTATCTAAACCGTTCATTTATGTTAGCTTACGATTTCTCGTAAGATCGGACTATATCATCATCTTTTTCAAGATGTCTGGCGTATAGTCTCTGAGGATTCCCGAAATTTTTGTAGAATCTCTTTTTCGTTGTATTTGCGTTTTCCACCATTATTCATCTCTCGTCTTATTTCAAGTATCTTTTTTATGCCTTCTTCTGTAAGATGCTCTTCTTTTTTTATTATTTCAGCAATCATACAAAATTTTGAAAAATCACGTTTCTTCTTTGCAGATAGAAACCTATATTTCTTAAAGAAAGGTATAACATTATCCCAAATTGAATTAAAATTATTGACTTCATAATACCATACGCCATCAGGTCTGCTTCTTAAAGTTCCGCAACCTAAATAACGTTTGAAAAGAGCCAATATTACTTTATCTTTTTGAGAGATATTGAAACAAAGAGAAACTTTCCATGGAAATTCATAATCTTTGTGAGGTCTAAAGGATACATTAAAACCACCTTCACCATCAGCAAAGCCAGCGAGATAATAACCAATTTCTGGTTTCATTGGAGGTTCCTTTCGATCTTTCCTGCTGATTGTCCCTATCTAATGAATTGTTACGATCCCAACATATATGGAATGTATCATTAGCTTAGCGGGAGTTTCCAGCATATAGCCAGATTTTACAACTACTGCGGTTTACTCAATAGTTACGGCCGCCGTTTACCGGAGCTTCGGTTCAAAGCTTCGAATGTCCGAAGACACTCTGACCTCTCCCCTTAACCTTACGGCACCGGGCAGGCGTCAGCCCCTATACATCGTCTTACGACTTAGCAGAGACCTGTGTTTTTAGTAAACAGTCGCTTGGGCCTTTTCACTGCGGCCTCTCTGAGCTTCACATGTAAAACGTTACACCCAAAAAGGCGTCCCTTATTCCGAAGTTACGGGACAATTTTGCCTAATTCCTTAACGAGAGTTCTCTCGAGCGCCTGAGGATACTCTCCTCGTCTACCTGTGTTGGATTGCGGTACGGACACCCTATGAACTTGCTAGAGGCTTTTCTTGGTAGACGCGCTGACCAGTTTATGTCCTTGCGGACTCCCCATCACCTCTCAAGGTTAATGACTCTCCGGATTTACCTAGAAAGCCCCTCTACCGGCTTGGACCAGCATTTCCGATCGCTGGATGGTCTTACCGTCCACGTCCCCCCATCGCTCAAACGCGCATAAGGTGGTACAGGAATTTTCGCCTGTTTTCCATCGCCTACGCCTTTCGGCCTCGGCTTAGGGTCCGACTTACCCTGGGAGGAGTTACCTTGCCCAGGAAACCTTAGACTTGCGGCGAACAAGTTTCTAACCTGTTTTATCGCTACTCGTGCCGACATAAGCACTTCTAATAGGTCCAGAGTTTCTTACGATCCTCCTTCACACCTGTATAGAACGCTCCTCTACCAATTGATTCAATTACCAATTCCGCAGCTTCGGTAATGTGCTTGAGCCCCGTTACATCTTCGGCGCAGAACCGCTTGACCAGTGAGCTGTTACGCACTC
>CAZMCH010000127.1:0-9552 GCA_964564735.1 uncultured bacterium | reverse complement strand
TTGGTGCTTTACCAATTATGATAATCTTAACTCCATGATACTTCGTCTGATGAACTTATAAAAGTTTTGTATTTCCAAATGTCGCTTGGCAGTGCATCACCAAGCCTTTTAATATAAGATGGTGCCTGATTACAAAAATCGACATGATGCCCTTATTGTTTTGGAAATACGATTAGTCTGGCATTATTAAAAACCTCACTTACATCGGGATAATTAATATCATCAGTTAATTCACATTTTGAATCTATATTTAATGCTTTGATAAATAACTTCATAGCTTTATCTTTATCCCTAGGTGGCAATATAATATAAATAGCCCCAGAATATAGATAAGCACTAGCTATATCCCTGCGATTGGCATACTCCGCCATAATTATCATATTTAACTTTGGCTCTACCTCTTTTAGTATCTTTCGCTCTCGATCCATAGGAATTCTAAAGAAAATACTCCTTACTTCTGACAATAGATCCTTATAAATTGACTCAAGCTTTTGCTTGGCATCGTTAAAATCTGGATCAATAGATAGGCAGTGTAGCAATTTTTCCTCGGCCTCCAGATACTGATTGTTCTCAAAATTTAAAATAGCTTGCTCATAGAGATTTAATAATTCTTGACCTTTCTTGGCTTTTTGAATAAGATTTTGAGCAAGATTGTTATCCTTTAAAGATTCAAGAATTGAAATGGCTTCATCATATTTACGTTTATCTATTGCCTGTGTTGCTTTATCAATAGCAAGATTTTTTCTGGCTATATCCAGTTTATTTTCCAGATATGTATCTTTGAAATTATATGAATTTTTTTGTATACTTAAAGCAATATTCCAAAGCCTGATTGCTTCCTGAAATCTGTTGTTATTATATTCTATTTCACCTAATGCCTTATTATATAAAGCTTTTGCTATTGGTTCATCTGAATATTGAATAGAAACTTGCATGCATATTTCGGCAGATTTACTATATTCCAATTGCCTATAATGAAACATTGCCTCAGTCAATCGCTCACACACATTTATTTTTTGCTTTATATCCATGTAAAATTGGTCTATAGCCATTATTTCCTTAAATACCTTATCGGCTTCTTCAAATTGCTGTATATTATATTTTGCTAATGCTTGTTCATATAGTGAATGAATTTTTATTTTTCTTTCCGTCACTTCTATTTCACTGATTTTATTTTCGAGAGCAACGTATCTATCTATTGTCTTG
This sequence comes from uncultured bacterium, assembly GCA_964564735.1. Taxonomy (GTDB): domain Bacteria; phylum Poribacteria; class DTPJ01; order DTPJ01; family DTPJ01; genus CAZMCH01. The sequence continues at coordinate 8,346 of CAZMCH010000127.1, read as the reverse complement.
TATTCCGGATCTAATTTATATAGGTTATTCAAATATTGCCTAGCTTCTTTAATGTTTTTGTCTCTGATTTTAATAGTAATTGTATTGTATAAATAAGACAAGTATTCATCCTTTGAAATTCTCAATTTGCTTTGAGCATCAAGATAGAATTCGCTCCACCAAGGTATTTTCTCGAATTCATCTATTGCTTTATCATATTTCTTTGAATTATAATAATCCATTCCGGTTTTGTAAAAAGACTCATTATCTTTAAGCATTTGAAGGATAGATTGAATATTTTGTGTTGCTGTGTTTTTATAATCATCAGTAATAAGCAGGCGATGACTTTTCTGGTAATATTTAATGGCATCTTCCAATTTATGATCGATTTTGAGCTTTTCTGCTTTATCCATTTTTTTTCTGCCGATAATTGATTCACCAGAGGCATAGGTAATTCCACTTTCCAGAAAATAATCATTCTTAATTTTGCGAAGCCTTCCACAAATAGAAACGCTATGCAATTTATCACTTGAAATAGAATTGCTCAGAGAAAGTTCAAGGAAGATCTTGTTAGGTGAATCTTCATATCTAGCATCTTTGGATAGCCATCCTTTAACTGAAAAGAAACCGAATTTTATTCCCCCACCAAAATTCATATTTGCTCGTTCCAAATAAGCAGAATCAAATAATTTTATATCGCCGAATGAAGAGTTTAAATCAGCTCCAATAAAAGCATAATCTCTGGATAAGGCAGGAAAGATTATGGATGCTCCTACCCTTGCAGAATCTATTTTGCCATAATAGCCTCTGTTTTCTACGCTTGCACCAAGACGAATATAGTTATATATATTAATCATTAAACCAAACTGAGCAATACCATTGAGCAAATTTTGGCTATCATTTGCCAATTTGGTTTCCAAAGCATATGCTCCTCCAAAAGAGAATATATCAAAAAATTCCTTTGAGTATCCGATATATGGATAGATATAATCGCTATTACTAGATTCTGACATATTGAGGAAATCGCTTATCCCAATACTAAAAACCCCCCATTTCATTGTTGGTTTTGAATATCCTGCGTATATAGTCTGAAAATCCATAGCATCAGATTCAGCTTTTATTTGGTTCCCTATCTCAAACGACAATTCTGTTCTATTCAGAAAGCCCAACCCGGCTATATTCCATCCCTCAAAGTTATAGTCACTTGCAGATGGAATGTTTGCGGATAAATGCTCGGGTTTTGTGCCAAATTTTGGCTCAATATAGTCTAATGCAAGTAGTGAAACACCAAATAAAGATAAGACTATGAAAATAAATATTATTAGAGGATTTGACTTCATCACCAATTTCCTTGCGTTGCATCCAATGATATATAGTCACCGTCTTTAAATACTCTTTCAATTGTTATATTTTTGGATGGGTCATCACACGCTACAATATGTATGATATGACTACCTGCACGAATTTGTATATTTTCTAACGGAGTTGCATCTGGCAGTTTTTGTTTGTCAATATAAATGTATGCTCGTGGCAAAGTGTAAATAGAGATTTTTATAAATGAATCATCTTTATCAGATTTGGTTATCGTTGCTTTATCTGGCATTTCAATACTTTCTTCTTCAATATTTTCTGTGGTTTTTTGTATCGAATTATCTTGAATTTCATCGCTTATTACATCAGAAGCCTGAGTTTCGGGAAAGGTTTGTGTTAGGATTTGAGGATAATTACCATTTAGAGTAATTGGAGATTGCTGATTTTTTTGTGCTAATCCATCATTACTTTTCCTTTTATTATTAACTTGTGTTATCTTATTGCCTGAACCAAGTTTAGGCTTTACAGATACTGCATTATTATTCCATGATAAACTCAAAATCAAAGCTAGAAGAATGTTTATTAGAAAGACCGATGCTAATAATGCCATAACATAATTTCTTTTCTCTTTTTTTGTTTTATTCTCTATCATTGGTGGCATTATTTTTTCTGCATTCTTCTGTTCAGCCTGCGCTTCTTGGTTTTCCATCGGCTTTACTTCTTGGGCTGGCTCTATCGTATATTGGAGATGTGTTAGAATATTCCTCAATCCTTCTATTACACTATTTGTCTCAATATTAAAATTGAACGTTTCATCCTGATTACTGCACAAATTACTTTTTGGGATAGTTATGGGAATTTCAAGTTTGTCAGTGATACTGTATTTTGTCTTAGTTTCGCGATCATTCATATTTATCGGTAAAGTGACATGTAATTCCCCTTTTCCGACATTCGTAATAATAAGTGTGTGGATATAATCCTCGTTTGTTTTTTCATAAGGAATGGATATTGATATATCATTTTCAAAATATGGAACAGGTCCGTTTGCTGTAACATCAATGGATACATTAATCTTGATGTCAGAATTTGTGATTGCAATTTGGCCTGTATTTAAGCCAATTTTTAGGCAGGTCGGATCAATTTGAATGGATGAAGCTTTTGTCTGACCGGGTTCCAAGACAAGGCATGAAGGATCAGATTTGATCCAGTTTGGACAATTAAGATCGCAGGTTATTTTCGAATTTCCTATATTTGTTATATGGATTTCCTTATCTTGTGATTTATCAGATGAACTGGTCAAATTAAGAGGATCGAATATAATCTCTGTTTTATCTACTTTTGGTCTTCCGGGGTTATCCACGAATGGTATATCACTGATCCAATTAACATTGACAGGAATAACAACAGAAATACACTTTTTATTTTCCGTTTTTTCTTTCTCGCTTATGCAAATCTCAAGTATTATTTCATGGTGTTGAAATTCCATATTTCTCATACCAAGACCCGCAATATGGAGCAATCCCAGATCAATGCTTAAGGGCAGATTCAAGAAATCTGTTTTTTCATCTACATCTATTTTGTCTGGAACTGAACACCAATTTACATTGCTGGACGTTGATATAACAAATTGAAAATGTTTTGCTCTGTCAAAGGCTATCGCAATTGGAAATCTCTTGATATGCTCCTTTGACAGACTACTAAGATGAATATTTCCAATCTCAATGGGATTTATCGAGATAGAGATTTTCTCTATTAAATGCTTGATTTCTAGGGTTTTTACTTCTGAGTTACGCAAATCTAGCCCCCTAATATCTAGATGATGTTATGACAACTGCTTGTTCTATAACTCTCGGAGTTCCTGCATATTCAGCGGAAGTCTTGAATCCGGGTTCTACTACTTTATCTACAACCGCATCTTTTCTTGGTCCTTCTCTAACAATATGATCATTTTCATTATATTGAACATTGTCTTTATATATGACGAAAATGCCAATATCTCGCATTTTTTCAACGAATAGGCTCCAAATACCTTCATTGCTGTTTTTTCTTTTGTAAAAATTGATACTCCAATTAATCAAACTCCTTAGATATGAATCATCTATCGAAAAATCATCACTTGAGATAGTGTTACTTATACTATTAAGAGTTTCGATATCTGAATCTTTTTCATCATAAGAAGATTTGTTGATTTCATTTTTTAATGCTATTAACACTTGGGTAAGCTTATTGTTGCCAAATTTTATTTCCTCCTTAGTTTCCTCTTCTATCTGGCTTGCTTCGTTCTCATCTTCGCTTTTGAAACTTGGCTCTTTTGGTTTGCTATCAGTGATTTGACTTTTTTCCTCATTTAAACCAATGAATTCCATCCATACACTTGGATCATTTGGACTTTCTAACATCCTTGTCAACAAAGTCCGTTTTCCCGTTTTTACTTGCTCATCAATTTTTTGGTTAGAAAGCACTCTATTAAGACCAGTTATAAGATTATGTCTCAGATTATCGGCAGGAACGGAAGTAGTATTTCTAGGTTGGTTATCTATGTAATCCGTCTTTGTTGGTATGATGATCTTCTGTGGGTTATTGGCTTGGTCAGTTCTCAATTGACCGCCTCTTTTCATCTCTATCTTTATAATACTATCTTTACTAACCTGAAATTCTGCTGTTTGTCCGTCAAACTCAAGAGTAAGATTAGTTGGTTTGGGAGGCGTGTCTTCAAAAGATTGTTCTGGTAGCTTACAGATCACATAACGTATACCATTATGAATTGTGTATGTTACAATAATCTTTAGTTGATCATCATGCATTTGTCTTTGATAATTCTTTTCAATGCTCAATGATACAGTCCATTCCCTGTCTATGCCACTATGATAAATATTTCCTTTGACTGAAACTTTTGTCCTTAATTCTGTTTTTAACTCAGGTTTTACCTCAGAGATAACCCTTATTTCCTCTTTATAATCATTATCTGGTTTTAGAATAACTACAACCCTATCTCCATCATTCTTTAGAATACTGGTGTTATCAATACTAGCACTTGGGGGGAAATATTCTTCTTTTTTATCAATATTCTCATCTCTGGCATTGGTTAGGTTTGCCCTGTTTTTTATTATTTCTTCCTGCTCCATGATATTTTTTGCTGTATCTGATCTATCGGTATTTTCTGCTGAAACTTGAGCATTATTATAGCTGACCCTTACATTACATATTGTATTGCCCTTTTTGTCATTAAACGTGATTATACCGGGATTTCTTTCTTGCTGAGAGGAGGTAACTAGCTCAAAGAGATATTCAGTTTTATCAGATGGATTTCTCCTCACTATCAGCCAATCAGGTTTTTCATTATATTTTGATTTTGGAATACTCAAACTAAATCGCTTTTTCTCTTCTGAAAACTCAAGGCTTTTATTTTGTATTTCAATTGGCTTTTTTATCAATAGTTTGCTCAACCATGGTTCCCTAACTCCCCCTAATTTTTTATTCTTGTTTTGCCCCTGTTTTTTTATATATGGCTTTATTAAAAAAACAACTATCACCACCACAATAGGTATCAATATCCACCATAGTTTATAAAATCCAGATTTGGGGGTAATATCAACAAATACTTGGTTACTAGCCAAATTTCCAACACTTACTTGTACTCCTATTCTTCGCTCCCCATTCCACTTATATTTTATTGTCTCCTTCTGAAGTGATTCGGTAATAGTTATATTACCTCCAATTTTTGGTTTTTGGGTATCTAAAATATAAGAATATTTAACATCAAATGATTTGACATAACCCTTAGAAAAAATCTCCAATTCTATATCAAGATCACTCACTTTTTTTGGTGACAGGGACACTTTGTCGTTTATTGGCTCATTTCCATTTACTTTGAGGATCCGCAAATTTAGCTTTTTGGGCAATATTGAAAATGGTTTGGGCAAACCTTCTTTATCTATATATTGGGTAATTTTCCCATTTGTTAGTTCATGCCATTCCTCTTTTCCTGATTCGGTGTATATAAGAGTCACTTCTTTAATATCAAGAAAAATATCTTTTGAGTTAGGTATCACATAGTTGGTAATCTCTCTTGGCGTCATAGTCCTAAAAGTATATAATCCGTCGTCTGTTCCAGCAATAGCTACCATGTCACCAGTTCCATCCGCTTTTGTAATTTTTATAGCAAGTTTTATATCAAGCTTTTGAGATAGTTCAACAATTTTTATTGTAGCATTAAGCGAGTATGTATCGTCTTCGTTTTGTTTGATTTCTCTTTTGTCGGCTATAACTTGATAGCACAAGGAGAGTGAAGGCAGAAATATGATCATGATTAATGGCAGGATAACCAAAAGACTTACCTGATGCCGACGCATATTAAAGACCTCCTGTTCAGGATAATAAGATTGAATTTTAATCACCAAGTATTTAATAAACTTTTGATGTGAAATGAACCTTATACCATTTCTTGATTCAAAACTGTCATTTTGAGAAAAGCGAAAAATCTCATAAAATAAAATAAGATGCTTCACATTGTCTAGCGTGACAAATTCCCTTATATAGTATCTCAATAAGGAAATGGTGTTAGAAATCTCTCTTTGCCAAAGGGAGATTTAGAGGGATTTTCAATTTCACATCACAAGTAATAAACTAGAATCCCGGATCATTGTCACCAGAATCAGCTCTATCCAGAATTTCAACTTGTTGTGCAGTAATATTACCTTTATGATTAACATACCATACTAGGTTACCTACGCTATCAAGTTCAAACCATTCCTCTACAGTATCCCCAGGCGTTGCCTCATAAGTTGGTTCTGCTATTTGATACAGATCATTATTGTCTTTTTGCCAGTTATCATTATTACCTTTATTTGTTCCCACGATGAGTTTATAAGTGCCGGATGTAGGCATGATAACTTCATTTTTTTCGCTTATTGCCCCAATATGCGTTCCTTGATTAAATATTTCAATAAATTTTGGTCCAAATTCTGTGTTTGCCATATATCCTATACGCACATCAATTTTTGGCTCAACTTTTGAAAATTCGTAAATACTTCTTGGATTATGTCTCTCATTAGCATAAAGGGCGGCTCCTTTGGAAACAGCTGTCTTTGCGTCACTTTCCAATAGGTCTACCTTATTATCACCAAACATTTTTTTTATTTCTTGTTGATAGAACACAATAGAAGATGATCCACCAGCCATCAATACTTTGTCAATATCATTTTTGGTGATACTACGTCCATCCAATTTGGTTCCTTGCATAACTTGATCAATAAAGCCTTTAATACTATCATTCCATAGACTTTTGCATATATCATCAAAGCTATTTTTAAATATCTCTATCGAGGCCTTGCTCTTGGAAATTTTTGATTCGATCACAAAAATCTCTTCAAATTTACCAATCTCAGATTCTCCGAATCTAATCTTTGCCCTTTCACAATATTTGATGAGCTGTAGTCTTGTCAAAGGTAAGTCTCTCAATACCTCGCTTTTTAGTTCGGGTCTAGTTTTTATTTCTGATATGCGTTTCCAATATAGGTCACGTTCATTTGCCGGCAAAGTGCTTTTTTTTATAGCGTCTCTCCTCAAACCCCAGTCTATATTATCCCCGCCGATATATTTGGCAGAGCTTCTTAACACCCTAATTTCAATTTTATTTTTTCCTTCTTGACTTTTTTTCAGAACCTGAATTATGGAGAGATCAAGTGTCCCTCCACCAAAATCAAAAGTCAATATTGTATAGGGCTTACTAGATTGAAGCTGGCTTGTTAATAATTGTCTTCCGAATTGTGTGCCAAGAAGATAATAATATGTTGCCGCTTCGGGTTCATAAATCACATCTTCGACATTTATACCAGCTTTTGCGTATGCTTCCCTAGTTTCATTAATTTTTTTAAGTGATGAGTTTGCCGGAACTGTTATAATAGCTTTGCGCGGTAAAATACATAGCTCATTAACGGCTCTAGTAACTAATTCCTTAATAATAATACTGGCTATATCTTTTGCGGATAATTGCTCTCCGCCAACTAGCAATTTCCATTCTGTGCCTAGCTTTGTCTTTACAGATTTGATTCCTATACTATTTTTATCGGTTATTCTTGCATATAGCATCTCAGCATATCGCCCAACAAAATTTTCCTTTGGTTTATCTTGATCTGGAAAACAGCAAAACGAATATAGATACTCCTTTGGGCCACCGTAATTTTGAGAGCCTTTTTCTTCCATATTAACAGTGGTTGCTTCTATATCTCCATAATAGGCAATACATGAATTGGTTGTTCCAAAATCTATTCCGTAAATCTTGACTGACTCACTTAATTTAATTACGTCTAAAGAAACAAGCATATTCAATTCAGGTAAGCCATAATCATCTCTGTCATAGGACACATGAATTTGGAAACTTTGATTTCCCTGTTTTTTTGCAGTTACCTGAATATTGCCTAAAAAGGCATAACCGGGATCCATATCAACATAAATTTTATTAGTTGCAGATTCGCCATATTCGACAGATAATCCCTCTGTTATATTGTCAATCGTAATAATGGCTTTATATCCCTGTTTGGCAGATGAGTTGTTAAAAACAATCTCTATTGTTGATCTAACACTTTCTGGAACCTTTCCCAAATTTATATCAATGTCACCCTTTGTGCTTTTATCAATGTGATGAGAATCCTGTTTTTTGTCGTATTCAGGATCACTGAAAGCATTTTTTGGAGGCAATTCGGTAATTGTATTCCAACGTATAATACCATCCAAATTCGGTCCCTCAACTATATTTGCCGATACGTCAATTGTTTGGTTATTTACTTTATCCCCAAATAATAAAATGAGATTAGTTTTGATTTCTTTAGGTTCTGCGTTAGAGAAATCAAAAGGTATTTTAATATCAACGCTTTTGTTTTGAATCATTATTGGCTCTTTGAAGGTAAAAATTTTATCCTCTGTATTTTCATCTACTTTCTTTGTTACTCTATTACTTTCCCCGATCCATTGTCCTTTGTACCCCAAAAGTATTATTGTCCCTGCATTTTTGTTTCTAATACTAACAGATACTTCCTTTTTATTTCAGGCAAAAAT
>CAZMCH010000126.1:0-9702 GCA_964564735.1 uncultured bacterium | reverse complement strand
CAAATTATAGGTGACTCTATAAAAAAAGCGGAGACATTTGCCTCCGCCTTCAGTATTATTGAGATAAAACTATTTCAGATTACCCCAAGTAGTTGCTATTTTTTCAGAAGGTCTAACGCTTGATGGTCCTGCAAGACCGAGAGCATTAGCTAGACCATTTGTTACAATAGTCTTGATGTCTGCTTCTGACAAAGCAACATTGAAGATGGCGACTTCATCAATCAAGCCTCTGAAACGAGAACCACCGCCCCAATGACCAAATGTTACAGGATCATTATTTGCGGTTGGGTTACCTTCTCTATCGCTTTCGCCAGCCTTTGCTCCATCAACAAATACAGTCAATTTTTTTGTTGCACTACTATAGGTTGCAGCGAAATGATACCACTTATCTTTGTCGGGAACAATAGCACTAGCACGAGGTTCCCATCCGCCATTTAGGTTAACAAATGATGACAATTTGCCACCTTCTCCTGGCGGATCGATACGGAGAAGATATTGATTATTTTTGGCTATAATCTGGTGCCAATCGTTTAGCGTATTTGCATTAAAATATGCCATCAAAGTATATTGACCGCCATTGTTTAGCTTTGCAGTAGAAGCAACCTCAACCGATGCATCTCCGGCAAACAAAAGGGCTTTACCAAATTTGCCATTTGCCCATGTTGCGACTGCGATCTTTCCATCATGACCATTTCCAGAAGAATCACCTGCTACAGCTCCAACGCCTTCGTCAAATAACCATACACCAACAGCGGTTTTTGGATCAATTGCGCCATTACATACCAAAATTGGGACAAGGATAAAAGCCAAAATACAAGCAAATTTAATCAAATTGCATGATTTCATTATAAAGCTCCTCCCATTTAACAAAATTAAAACTTAGCGATACTTTACGTCTCCCCATGTGCTTGCTAGTTTTCCAACAGACTGCACACTTTGTACACCTAAAACAGTTTTTAAGCCATTCTCAGCAATATTTTTAATGTCCTGTTGTTCTAAAACGACATTTAGGATAGCTACATCATCGATAATTCCTTGAAATCTTGATCCTCCACCCCAATGACCAAATGTAACTGGTTCATTGTTTGCTGCTGGTTTGCCTGCTCTTGCACTTTGCCCTTTTTTCTCTCCATCGACATAAACTGTGAGGAATGTAGTTTTTGCATCATAGGTCGCTGCAAAGTGAATCCATGTTTTAGTATCTGGCACACCTGCGCTAGCGCGAGGCTCCCAACCACCAGCTATAAATACAAATGCAGACATATTTTTGCCTTCACCAGGCGGATCAATACGCAATAGATACTCATTATTCTTTGCGATAATTTGATGCCAATCAACCGTAGCATTTGCATAAAAATAAGCCATCATAGTAAATTTGTCACCAAGATTGAGCTTTTCAGTAGAGTTAATTTTAACCTCTCCAGCTCCCTCAAATAGCAAGGCTTTGCCAAACTTACCATCTGTCCACTTTGCTGCCTGCATTTTTCCTTCATGACCGTTACCTGATGAATCATCTATTATATCGCCTTTCCCTTCATCAAACAACCATACGCCTACGAAATTCTCTGGCTTTACCGCAGAAGAAGCAAACAATACAGGAACAAACAAGAAAATTAGAACCCATGTTAATCTTAACACTTATCTTCCCTCCCTCCAAATTTTAGGAAAATACATTATAAAAGATTATCCTGAAAGATTCTAACAGGATTTATTGAAGAAGTCTAAACGTATTATAAATGTTTATAATATCTATGTCAAGAATTTTTCCTTTTATCTAGAGATTCTCACTCAGTCAAATCGTCAAAAATTTGACAGTATCAATAAAAGGTAACTGGAACTACTCAATTAGGCAGGCAAACTGAGATTATTTGAATCTATAATTCATTGTTAATTCATAATATTTGGACTCTCTTATCTCCATCATTCCGAATGCCAACTAGCTCTATCCATCAAACGTTACATAAGACATTCGCCATTTCTGACATATAAAACTAAATATCATCTCCTCTATTATCTGATTTATCGTCAAACCATAAAGATTGCTCTCTATACACCATTTTGAATGAACTATTTTGCGTATTGTTTTTGGTTCTTTAATTGAGAATTTCTGTCGTTTTTGTATAATGTTTCTATTCATTATAATAGTTAATATAAACACAAATCTCAATCATAAGGTATAAAAACTTTGACTCAGGTGATTTTATCCAAATCCATATTTTTAGATTAGATTTTAGCATATTTTTGGGAATAAGCATTACATTACTGATGTTTAATATTTTGATTTCATATGAAATAAGGGGGTGTATTTTATGAAAGAAAGATCAGGTATTATAACTAAAAGTGGCAATCCGGTAACTCTTGTTGGTAATGAAATCAGGATAGGTGATATTGCCCCTGATTTTACTGTATTAGATAATTCAGGGAATGAAGTAAAATATTCATCTTTCAAAGGAAATACTATTATTATATCTTCTGTATTATCTCTTGATACTGGTTTATGTGATCTCCAGACAAAAAGATTTAATAAAGAAGCTGAAAACATAGGATCAGATATAAAAATAATAACTATTAGTATGGATTTACCCTATGCTCAAAAACGATGGTGTGGTGCAGAAGGTGTAACAAATGTTCAAACCTTATCAGATCATCGTGATGCTTCGTTTGGTATTGCCTATGGTGTTCTTATAAAAGAATTGCGTCTTCTGGCAAGGGCTGTCTTTGTAATCGACAAAGAAGGAATAATTAATTATGTTCAGATTGTTGATGATACATCACACCATCCAGATTATGACGCAGTTTTAGAAGCTGTTCATAAATTAAAATAACTATTCATATCATCAAAGGAGATTTTAGATGGCAGAAAAACTTGAAGTCTATTACTGTGAAATATGTGGTAACATGGTTGAGGTTATCGACAGCGGAATTGGTGAGCTTGTTTGTTGTGGTGAACCAATGACCCTTCTTAAAGAAAATACCGTTGATGCAGCAAAAGAAAAGCATGTTCCTGTATTGGAAGCCACCGATCATGGCATTAAAGTTAAGGTTGGAAGCGTTCCCCATCCGATGGAAGCATCTCATTATATCACATGGATCGAGCTAATCGCTGATGGTAAAGCATATCGTCAATTTCTTAACCCTGGCGAAGAACCTGAAGCAACATTTTGTATTGAAGCAAAGGAATTCACCGCCAGAGAATATTGTAATAAACATGGTCTTTGGAAAAGCTAATTTTAAGTCATTTATGGGGCGTAAAATAAACGCCCCATTTTATTTTTAATCTGGTATTATACATCACAGATATTGAAAGCCCTTCGTAAAGCCTCCAAAGGTTCGCCCTTTGGAACAAACTCCTGCCCGACATATAAATCATAACCAGTATCTTTGATTGCTTTCATAATCGCTGGATAATATAATTCCTGATCCTCGTCCAAATCTCTTCTTCCGGGGTTGCCTGCGGTATGGAAATGACCAATATGTTGAATATTATCTTTTATCGTTTGGATTACATCACCTTCCATGATTTGCATGTGATAGATGTCATATAGTAATTTTACTTTTGGTGAATTAACTCTCTTTATAACTTCTGCACCCCATGCAGTTCTATCGCATTGATAGTCCTTGTGATCACGCTTGCTGTTTAGGAGTTCTAATACCAAATATATCCCTGCATCTTCTGCTGCTTTTGCAACTCTCAGCAGTCCTTCAACAGTATTATCAAGACCTTCCCAATCAGATATGCCATTTCTGTTACCAGAAAATACAATTAGTGAAATAATGCTGTTATTTTTTGCTATTTCAAGATTTTTCAGGATTTCTTGCTCAATCCTATCATGGTTTGATTTTTTGTTAAGACCATCAGTCAGCGACGCATGACCACCTAACGATGCAATTACCATTCCGTTATCTCTAATCATGCCCCATATACTCTCTGGTGGCATTTCAATTGAGGCATAGCCTATTTTTGCGGATTCTTTTACTAAATCCTCGTCTGAAACCCCCTTATTTGCAAAGCACCAATAGCTAACAGATTGTTTAATGCGCCCCATTTTTTTCTCCTTTTAGAATTCTAATAAACAAAAACAATTATTTGGCTTAATGTAAATCGATGTAAGAAAAGGAATTTGCCAAAGAATACAGATAACATTATAACATTCTTTTGTGATGTTGACAATTCTGTTTATTGTGAATATCTAATTCTCGCTGTTATTCCAGTCCTAGCTTTCGTATGAGATAGATACTCTTGACATAAGATATTACTATGGCTAAAATGTTAGGAAAATCATAGATTTTTTCATTGTCAAAAATTGATTTATTCAGAGAAAATTCACTCTTAATAGGTCTTTATGTGAGTATTCCTAAATACTATAATAGGTAGGAGTTTTTATTATGGGAAAATACGTTTTATGGTATCGTCAGCCAGCAAAAGAATGGGTAGAGGCATTACCTATTGGTAATGGCAGAATCAGTGCGATGGTTTTTGGCAGAACAGATATAGAAAGATTGCAACTAAACGAAGAAACCGTATGGGATGGATATGCTTTTGATCATAATAACTTAGAGGCACTCGACGCTCTATACGAAGTCCGAAAATTACTTTTTGAAGGCAAAAATAAAGAAGCAACAGAATTATCAGCTAAAAAGATGATGGGTGTACCTGAAAGGATAAAATCATATCAACCTCTTGCAGATCTGCATCTTGAATTTGAGAGTGAAAGTGAAATATCAGATTATTACAGAGAACTCGACCTTGAAACAGGCATCGCAACCACAACCTATAAAGCCAATGGAGTTGCGATAAAAAGGGAAGTTTTTGCTTCTGCAGTCGATCAAGTTATCGCTGTCAGAATTGAGTCTGATAAACCTATATCATTTAAGGCAGTATTGACACGTCAAGAAAACGCATCAACAAAGAAATTTTCCGATAATTGCCTTATATTGCATGGCAAATGCTGTGATGAAGGCATAAAATTTACCTGTTACGTTCAGGCATTGGCAGAAGGCGGAAGCGTCTGCATAACTGACGAAGCATTGAGCATACAGGATGCAAATTCAGTTACTTTGTTGATTGTTGGCGCAACAAACTATATCAATCAAAATGATACAAGCGCAAGCCCCTATAAGAGATGTGAGGACTACTTGTTTGCAGTTAAAGGCAAGTCCTATGATGACATAAAAGATGCGCACATAGTCGATCATCAGGGCATTTTTAATCGTGTTGACATTGATTTGGGAACAACGGATGCAGTCAATTTGCCAACAGACGAAAGATTATCTAATTTACAAAATGGTGGCGATGATCCGCAATTATTCGCATTATATTTCCAATTCGGCAGATATTTGTTAATGGGCAGTTCACGCCCCGGCTGTCTGCCTGCCAATCTGCAAGGCATCTGGAATGAGCATATAAACGCCCCTTGGAATTCTGATTATCATACTAATATTAACTTACAAATGAATTATTGGCTTGCGGAAGTCTGCAACCTTGCAGAATGTCATATGCCATTATTTGATTATATGGATTCACTCGTTGAGCCGGGGAAAAGGACTGCAAGGATTCATTACGGGGCAAGGGGTTGGGTTGTTCATCATCTTTCAGATATATGGGGCTTCACTACTCCTGCTGATGGTGTTTGGGGAATATCTCCTATTGGTTCAGTATGGTTAAGCCAACATCCATTTGAGCATTATCTATTCAGTATGGATAAGGAATTTCTGTTAAATAGAGCATATCCGTTGATGAAGGAATCCGCAAAATTTATGCTTGATTTCCTCGTTGAAGCTCCAGAAGGAACGCCTGTTGCTGGAAAACTCGTCACAAATCCCTCTCATTCACCAGAAAACAGCTTCCGCAAGGCTGATGGCACAACATCAATGTTTACTTATGCGTCAACGATAGACCTTGAAATTATAAATGATTTATTTACAAACTGCATTGACGCGATTGATGCACTTAGCGAAAATGAGCCTTTTGATGTGGAATTCAGGGCAGAGCTTGTATCTGCATTGGATAGACTTGCACCTTTGCAGATAAGCAAAAGGACAGGACGCCTGCAGGAATGGATAGAAGATTATGACGAACCTGAGCCGGGTCATCGCCACATGTCGCATATTTACGGACTTCATCCCGGAAGAATGATTACACTTAGAGGCACTCCAGAGCTTGCGGAAGCAGTCAGGAAATCGCTGGAATATCGACTTTCGCATGGTGGAGGGCATACAGGCTGGAGTAGGGCTTGGCTTGTGAATTTCATGGCACGCTTGGAAGAACCAGAGAAAGCATATAGCAATCTCAGGGCATTGCTAGAAAAATGCACGCTTAAAAACCTGTTTGATACTCACCCACCATTTCAGATTGATGGAAACTTTGGCGGAACTGCAGCGATTGCTGAAATGCTGATACAAAGCCATGCAGGAGAGATAAACCTTCTGCCAGCATTGCCAAAAGAATGGAAAGATGGCTATGTTAAAGGCTTGCGTGCTAGAGGTGGATACGAGGTTGACATTGTTTGGAAAGATGGTAAAATTATAAAGGCTGTCATAAAGTCCTCTCTTGATGGAAAATGCAAGGTCAGGACAAGGACGCATGTTAAGGTTGAGTCTGATGGCAAAGCAATAGAAGCCCAAACAGAGCAAGGCGTTGTTGTATTCAATGTCTGTGCTGGAAAGAGCTATGTTTTAGGATAAATTTAATGGCTTTTATAGCGGTCATTGACTCAAAAAATAACATACCTATACGTTTAACATATAAACAATGGGTGCACATAACTGAAACGCATGATTATATGTCGGGATGCTTGGACATGGTTATTGATACAATATCAGATCCCGATTATATTATTCATGGATGGGTAGATGAGTTAATAGCATTAAGACATTATCCCAAAACAATTATATCAAAGAAATCTGTGGTTGTGGTATATAAGGAATCCAATGATGATGGGTTTGTTATAACTGCGTTTATGACATCTGACCCCGAATGTATAATAAGGATGGATGTTTTGTGGCAAAAGCAAGCATTTTAGATTCCGTTCCCTACTTATTGAAATCGCCATCGCATAAAGTTTGGATGGATTATGACAAATAAGCCGACGTGATGTATATAAGCTTCTATGAGCCTCAGAATGCAAACGATAGCATCATGGAAGACAATGTGATTTATCATTATAGAGATAAAGAGCTAGTTGGGATTACTGTATTGCGTGCCTCTGAAACTTATAGGTTATGAAAAAGGCAAATAATTAGGTTTAGTTCTTTAACTATTGACTTACGGATTGATTAAATAATTAAGGGAGTAATATCATGAATAAATTGGCAGAAAAAGCATTTTTGTCATTGCCTTTGGGCTGCATAAAACCTAGTGGATGGTTACTAAATCAATTACAAATTCAGGCAGACGGACTCAGCGGTCATCTTGACGAATTTTGGAATGATATTGCCAAAAGCGGATGGATAGGCGGAGAGGCTGAAGGATGGGAGCGCGCACCATATTGGCTTGACGGCTTTATTCCTCTTGCATTTTTGCTTGATGACGAAAAACTCAAAGCAAAGGTTCATAAATGGATGGACTATATAATAACACATCAACATGATGATGGCTGGTTGGGACCCGTGCATTATGGAAGATATAGGGAATATGATCCGTGGCCAGTGTTTATTATTATGAAGGCAATGACACAATATTATGAAGTTACTGGTGATGAAAGAATTGTTAATGTTATAGAAAAAGCGCTTCATAAGCTAGATACATTGCTTGATACGCAACCTTTGTTTGATTGGGGAAAATCTCGCTGGGCTGATGGTGTTTTGAGTGTCTATTGGCTATATGAGCGCACTGGTGAAGAATGGATGTTAAATCTTGCAAGAAAAATGCACGATCAGGGATATGATTGGAGCGCACATTTCGCTGATTTTAAGTATAAGGAAAGGCTTACAGAAGGATTTGATCAGACAACCCATGTTGTTAATAATGCTATGGCAGTCAAATCTCCAGGTGTTTGGTTCAGATATACAAATGATGATAATGACAGAAAATCAGTTTATCAAGTTATGGAAATGCTGGATAAATATCATGGTCAAGTTACTGGCATTTTCACTGGTGATGAGCATTATGCTGGATTAAATCCATCTCAGGGAACTGAACTTTGCGCTGTTGTTGAATATATGTTCTCTCTTGAGAATCTCATCAGTATATTAGGCGATCCAATATTGGCAGATAGGCTTGAGAAGATAACATTTAACGCTTTACCCGCAACTTTTTCGCCTGATATGTGGGAGCATCAATACGATCAGCAATCAAATCAAGTCGTATGCAGAATCTCACAAGACAAAGTTTATGCTACTAATGGTGCAGATGCTAATATCTTTGGATTAGAGCCAAATTACGGCTGTTGCACTGCTAATCTTCATCAAGGATTTCCTAAGTTTGCTTCTCATCTATGGATGAAAACGAAAGACGGTGGATTGGTTGCAACTGCTTATGCCCCATGCGAAGTTAATACTGATATAAAAGGCAAGCCTATTATGGTATCTGTCAATACTGATTATCCGTTTAATGACCATTTGAGTTTTATAATAAAGTCTGATCAACCAGCCAAATTTCCGATTTATCTACGCATACCTGAATGGGCAGATGGAGCAGAACTGGATATTGATGGCGGATCGATAAAGGCAAAAGCAGGAACGTTCCGTTGTATTGATCGGGAATGGAAAGGCGTTACTTCAATATCTCTAAGATTGCCAATGAACGTCAGGACGCAAAGACGCTATAATAATAGTATTTCAATAGAACGAGGACCATTAGTTTATTCCTTAATGATTGGTGAGTATTGGAAAAAGGTTCGTGGAGAAGAGCCTCATGCTGATTATGAAGTCTATCCAACAACACAATGGAACTATGCTCTTGATATTGATGAAGAACATATCCAAAACTCCATAGCGTTTGAATCAAGACCTGTCGGTAATTGTCCATTTTCTCCTGATGGTGCGCCTGTTATTGCCAAAGTTGGTGGTGTGCTTCTTCCAGAATGGATAATTGAACATAATGCAGCGGGAGTCTTACCTGTAAGTCCTGTTAGTTCAACACAACCAAGAGTACAACTAACTTTAATTCCTTATGGATGCACTAATCTAAGGGTTACAGAGTTTCCAAAACTATGATAAAGATACTCATTTTTATCTTCTGCATTTGAGAGAGATATGTTTTACGGACTGCAAACTTATGTTTTGTGAAATTGGTAGAAAATAAAAGCAGAAAATGGGAAAAAAGGTAATTTACGAGGGAAAAAAAGACGTTTCCCGCATACCTGAAAAAGCGGATTAAGCAAGTAATAGCAACAAAAAATGCGGTTTTGAGATGGGTTTATTTTCCTTTATTTTTGTGAGTTTTTGTATATGATGATTAGTGGATTTTTAACCCCCCCCTTTATCCCCCCTTAAAAGGGGGGTTATGATAAGTTGCCTTAAAAAGGGGGGAATTATAGTAAGTTCCATTTTTAATACCCCCCCTTTATCCCCCCTTAAAAAGGGGGGAATATGATAAGTTGCCTTGAAAGGGGGGAATATGATAAGTTGTCCTTGATAAAGGTGGAATTATGGTAAGTTTTCATTTTTAATACCCCCCCCCTTTATCCCCCCCTTAAAATGGGGGGTTATGATAAGTTGCCTTAAAAAGGGGGGATTATAGTAAGTTTCATTTTTTAATAC
>CAZMCH010000125.1:0-9894 GCA_964564735.1 uncultured bacterium | reverse complement strand
TATATACTCAATTTCGCCTTCTAAGTTCTGTTTAACATCACAGAACATAACTGGAGCATTATCTTCTGAATTGAGATAAAGATAATTTCGTCTTGTTCCATCGGGCATTATCTCCCAACTGAGCCGATCCCCTTCCCAGCCGAATATTGTCCTTTTATCACCTATCTGTTTTGATATTCGCCTGCGCAGACCATCATATTCATAAACAGCAGTCTGACCATTTGGCAAATCCACCGATATAAGCTGATCCGCTGAATCATAACTATATTTATACTTGCCATCAGGGCGTTCATCAAGGACGACACGTCCTCTATAATCGTATGATAGCCGCCTTTCGCCACATATTGTCAGCATATTTCCTGATTGAAAATATGGTTTGGGAAATATGTTTTCTAAATAGACATTTCCGCCATTGTCATAACTAAATCTTTCTTCATCATCTTTTGAGCCATTTTCTATTTGAATCCCTATAAGTCGATTTTTACTATCATAATCAAAGCGTTTTTTTACTTGTGAATCCTGCAAACTCGCTAATCTGCCTAATACATCATATTCATAATTTCTATCTATATATATTCTGCCATTTCCACCGTTATCTTGTATTTTATGGCTAATGATTTTCCCGTCTAAATCATGATTAAATGCTTCATCGAGGCCATTGGCAAAGCGTTTTTGCAGTATTTTTTCTCCATCATAATAAAAAGTATGCCAATATCCAGACGGGTCTCGGATAACAACGAAACCACCTTTATCGACATATCTAAATTCCGATCCATCATCGTAAATCTTTCTTATAATACGACCTGTCTTATCATATTCATTAATAATACCTTTATCATTAATCTTTTCTAGTGCGATTTTGCCTGATGGATCATAAGCTCTTTCCACATTGGCATATTCATTTATTGCAGTTATTGGATTGCCTTTATCATCATAAGTATAAGTTTGCTCTATCTTTTTGCCATCTCTTTCTATAATTCTCTGGATTGGTTGATTAGCAACATCAAAAGCCAAAGTCATCAAAATCTTGCCTTGTGAATCTTTCTTGCATATAAGACGTCCTTCGCCATCTCGTTCATAGCTTTCATAAAGGTTACCATTGCGTTTGATTCCGATAATATAATCGCACATATCATATAGATATTCTGTTCGATTACCATTAGGATCGATTACTTCTGAAAGCTCATCAGCCTTTGTATAATCAAATTTTAGCGAACTACCATCTGGGGCAACAATCTCTATTAATTGATCTCGTGCTTTATATCTGTATTTCCATGTCCTACCGAGTCTATCTGTATAGGATATAGGATTGCCCTCTGGATCATAAGCATTCTTTTCTATTGTCCCGTCGGGATATTCTATTTCAACAAGACGGGACATATTATCGTATCTATGATTAATCCATGTCTTGCCATCCCAAACGCTAATAACATTTCCCAGCATATCATATTTATAACCGTTTATATCCCCACCAAATGGAAATTGTATACCGATAAGCTGATGATACTGATCATAGACATACTTTTTAGGCATTTGATTTGATGATTGGCTAAGTATCTTATGACCTTCCGCATCATATTCATTGATCGTTATATCTCCGTTAGATTTCTCTTCTTTTATTATATTTCCACGATCATCATATTCATAGGTTGTTTTTTCGCCTGATGGCTCTGTTTTTTCTATTAACTGATCTTTATCATCATAGGCATAAGTCGTCCTTCTGCCTTCCGCATCTACTTCTTCAACTTTGTTGCCATGATCATCATATCCAAAAACTACTCGTCTCCCGCATCTATCAAGAACAGAAACGAGATTCCCTTTTTCATCATAGGCGTTCTGAGTTACCCTATCATAAGGATCGATTTCTTCTGTAACTACGTTATTTTCATTATAGCGATAATCAACCTTGCGACCATCAAATCCCTTAAATATTGTCCGTCTTTTTTCAGGTTCATAAGTCATTTCCCCGCTAAACAATCCATCATCTCCCCAAGTCCTAACGCATTTCTCTCCGACATACTCATAATTAAAAGAATATCCATTACGATCCGTCCTTTTGGTTAGGCGATGGTTATTGTCATATTCGTAGCGCGATGTCTGATTGT
Source organism: uncultured bacterium (assembly GCA_964564735.1). Lineage (GTDB taxonomy): Bacteria > Poribacteria > DTPJ01 > DTPJ01 > DTPJ01 > CAZMCH01. The sequence goes on along the minus strand of CAZMCH010000125.1, from coordinate 7,789 downwards.
TCGCATCATTTACAGCTATTAAGTCTCCATTTTTATTATATGTATATGAAACAAGCCTGATCCCAACCGCAGGATTATTCTCTTGTGAGCATGTAATAGAAACTATATGACCTGAATTATCAAGTTCCAGATTTAATATTCTCTTTGCAGAATCAACAATCCGTATTAGATTAAAATCGCCTGAATAAAGGAATGTAATTGTATTACCATTTCGGTTAAATATTTTTTCGAGCCTCAAAAGCCCTCTGAATGGATTACCGAATGACAATATCAACTTATCGGGCAGATGAAGCCTAAATTTGCCTTCATCTTCCTTAAATAATATATAACGATTATCCTGACCTTCGACAGATTCACCTTTTTCTGGAATGGCGGGAAAAGGAACGGTGCTTGCATTTTCATCTATATAGGCGCAGAAGCCATTTTCGACTACAAGAAATCGATTATAATTATATGTCCATCCGCAACCCATCGCCCCGTCAGTCTTAAGAAGGCTTGTATAATAGGTGCGCCAATCCAGTTTTATCGGACCCGGTAGGGAAAAGTCTGTCCTTTCAACATAACACTCTCCCGTTACCAAATCAATTGGATCAAGAATCATCTTTCTAGTAACATTTGACATAATACACCATATTTGAAAGTCTCCCTTTCCTTAAGGGAGATTTAGAGGGATTTTATAACAATATTTTATAAAGCCCTGATTTTATTGCGAATCCGCTAAATCAGCGTTCCATTCTCAGCAACTTGAACTCCTTGAATTTCTCGTCAAAGGCAATCTTTGTAATCCTCTTTGCATGCCGTATTGCATTGCATTTTGTATCATGCTTATAGAAACAGCCCTCGCCAAATCAGCAATGCTCATTCCAACATATACAGTCCCAAAATCTATAACATTTGCATTTGGCACTACTGGTATATCACTACAAGATGTACCAACAAAACCGCATCCAAAAGCCAAAGCACCACCGTTTACAGTAACATTAGGGCTTCCTACAGCTACTGAACCTTGCGCCCCAGGATAGGGAATCGGAGGCATTAGCAATTTTGCCCATGTTTGCCATTTTGTATATGCTGAAAATGTTGCGTTTATTGTAGTCAAAGTTGTCATTGTATCTGTTGTATCAATACCTGTTAGATCCTTAATATAATTCCTTGCAGGATTAGAGCTACTTATTCCAGCGACTGCTGAAATCATGGCTGAAATTAACGCAATGGTTATATTTGCGAATATCGTCAATCCCGCAAGTGTAATATTCATCGCAACATTGGTTAAATACCTTGTCCAATAAGTCATATTTGTTGGGGTTTGTGGAACAGGCGCGCCTTGTGGCACATGCGCGGATATGCCCATTGCACCGGATACACATGCTGGTATACCATTAATCAAGACATTCGACATTGGAAAATTCGGCGTAAACCATAGAAAAACCGAACCAATATAGGGATGTATAGGTATTCCGGGAAGTGGTGGAGCAGGAACAACTGCGTGCATATCAACACCTATAACCAAACAACCCAATTTTGCTGCAGGAAACAAAGGCATAACAAAACCTCCTCAATCTTTTTTCATAGGTAACTCTATTACTTGCCCTAATTCTGCAGAGCGATATGCAGCTAATACAACCTCAAGGCTTCGTCTTGCTTCTTTGCCATTTGTAAGGGGGATATGATCGCCAATTATACAATTACCAAAATGGCGTAATTCTTCTGTAAATGAATCGGCTTCTGGAACATCCAACTTGGTATATCCCTCAGGACTATCCCAAAATAGACCATTAATCCTATAGACGCTTCCTTCCGTTCCATAAACCCAAACGCCTTCATACCAAGGCGCTTTACGAACAGCCCATAGAGCAGTAACTTCACCAATACATCCAGATTCAAATAATGCGTTCATAACAACAGCGACTTCGCCTTCCATGCGCTCTGGCTGTTTGACCCAGAAGTTTGCTATCTTATTGACTTCTCCTCCAAACCATCTTAACAAATCAACCCTATGGATACCTGAACCGATAAGCACCCCTCCGCCAAGCCGTTCTCGTGATCTAATCCAATGACCCTCTGGCAAAAGGACGTTCTGATTATGATCAATTCTGATACATAGCAATTTTCCCAATGTGCCGTCATCAATCATCTGCTTTATGCGTTCATGAGCAGGATCGTATCGTTCATTTAGCGCGACCATCAGCTTCATTCCAGCTTTATCCGCAGAAGAAATCATGCTATCTGCTTCTGAAAGTGTAGTTGCGATAGGTTTTTCAACAAGGACATGCTTGCCCGAATTAAGAGCATTAATACTCACTTCCGCATGAATATCATGCGGGAGGCATACATCAACCGCATCAATATCAGCCTCTTTTAGCATTTTTTCGTAATCGGTAAAGACGTGCTTTGCCCCAAGTTGCTGACCTCTTTCTATTGCACTAGCTTCATTTACATCACAGGTCGCCACTATCTGAAAAAGGTCTGTCAAATTCTCATAGCCTCGTGCATGTGCGCGTGAGATTCCTCCGCATCCTATAATTCCTATCTTTATTGGTTTCATCTGTTTTCCTCCGTAGGTTTCCACCAGATCGCAAATGTAACAAGGTCGTCAGGATTTGGATTCTTTATGGAGTGCATAGACCCAGCAGGAATATAAAGCAGATCGCCTTTTCTCAGTGATGAGACTTCATCTTCAATACGCATTTCTGCTTCACCTTCAACGATAAAGTATAGCTTGGAAACTTCCGATCTTTCTGGTTTCTGTTGCATATTGGTTTTTAGATAGCCCCACGCAGTTCCAAAAGGCGCTGATATTTCTTTACCGCCAAACGCCCCTTGAGCAAAGATAGTGCCTTCATGCGCCAGTTGCATCTTACTCTTATCAAGTGTCTTTATTTCCATTTTATACTCCTATTGGTCAACCGAATTTATTTATAATAAGTGATACGCAAAACGTAACGAGTTTGGATACTACTTTTCACGTTTTACGCTTCATGCTTTTTCTATCCGCTTTAATCCGCTAAATCCGCCTTATTAGCGTTCTATAAATCCTCAAAGTTTCATTCTCTCAAAGGGAGATTTAGAGGGATTTTCCAATTTTTTATAATGCTACCAAACCCTTATCAACAAACACATCCATTTGTTTCATCTCTGGGAACCAATCAGGTCCCGGGTAAGGATATGCGCTTCTCCACACAAGATCAACCTGTCTTTCCTCCATGCGTATCATTACAGTATGTAAAACTACCTCTGATTCCTGAACTCCATCTCCTATATCAAGCCCGATAATTGGTCGTTTATTGGGCAATTGAAAGCTAAACTTGCCTTCTGGTGTAAGATTGATTGTATTAATGCTTTCATTGCCGTTCATAAAAGGTAGAGCCAATCCCTGCGATGCCCCATTGAAAAAGCGAAAATCCATATCTGGAAATTGCGTCTTTTCAAAATCAGCCTTCTGATGTTCTGGAACAGCTTGAGCATAAATCTTACGCATTTCTTGCTCAAGGGCTCGATCCGCAGGCATCACTCCAGCAAGTAATGCTCTTGGTTGCCATGTCTTATGAAACCAGCCGAAACCTTGTGGCATCGGTTGCCTTTCCCAATTCACGATACTCTCAATACATAATCTTGATGGTGTAAGTAGATCGCTTGGATCCTCTATATTCGGCAATGGTAGATTGTCAACAGTTTTCTTGCTCTTGCTGATAACAAAGCCTTTTCCAAGAATATTTCTAGGATAAATGCAAGGCATCTTCATATCAGAAAAAATATCCACACCGCCGTAAGCGTTTTCATAGCGTATATCCATTGATATAAATCTCTTTGGCTCTGTGAATTTCGGGTCTCTCCAATGCTGATATATTGCAACACGATCACCGATTACAGCAATATCTTTGCGAACACTACCAACAATAAGCGATGCTGTCAATGTTTCTGTTGGTATTCCATTTGGAGAATAGGCTTTGCCATTAAGCACAACATCAGTTGCTATCTTAAATGGGACAAAATCACTCTCAAACTGAACAGACGAATTCAGCGGATCACCATAAAAGACATCAGCAGGAAAAATCTTCTCATCAGCCTCCGTAGGCACACAACCCCCATCATCACCGATCTTATAGCTTCGCTTGATTAGGACGCTAAGGATATGTTGACCTTCTGGCGTCTGCCCAGGAAGAACTATTTTTTGGATTTTTCGTTTCTCCAAATTCTGTTTTTCTATCTGAATATCTATATTGTCCATAATATTTATGTCTGATCAGCAAATACTATAAATTATGGTTGGATAATAAGGAAAAAAATGCTAGACATTGTGATTTATCATGTTATTTACACCTTATTTTCCCTTTTTTTCCTTATTATTTTTTATGATTTTAGCCATTTTTCAGGCTATATTTGTCTCCATTTTGGTCATTTCTGGTAGCCAATCTATGCCCGGATATTCATGCGCTCCCCGCCAAACTATGTCAACCTGCATATCATCAACACGAACACAAACCGTGTGTATATAAGGCTTTAGCTCATTTTCTCCTAGCCCAATATCAAGCATTATCTTTGGTGTATCTTTTGGAAGCCTGAATTCCAAAGCCCCGTCTTTACTCATGTTAGTTAACTTGACACTTTCTCCACCTGACATAAATGGCAATACAAGTCCTAAAGACGCACCGTTATTGAATCTAACATCAAAGCTAGGTAGCTTAAATTGGCGTGAAAGAGCAATCTGTCCTTTTGGAACAATGCCAAGTATCTCCTCTTTCATCACTTCATCAGGCATTACGAAGCCCGGAACCGCACCAACAAACGAACTGCGTGGATACCAAGTCTTCTGAAACCAGCCAAATCCTTGTGGCAAAGGCTTGCGATTCCATAGATAAATATCCTCCAAAACCAAGTTTTCAGGCGTAATCAGATCGTTTGGATCTTCTAAATTAGGCAATAGTAATCCGTCAATGACTTCTGGTATATTTTTGACTGCAAAGCCTTTCCCCATATAGTTTCGTGGATACATAAGGGGCAGATTCGGTTCGCTTATTTCGTCTTTGCCACCATAAGCCCTCTCATATCTTATTTCCATTTCATTGAATTCTATTGGCTCTGTAAAGACAGGTGATTTCTTTTCTCCTCTGAATATGCACTTGCGATCGCCAATTATGCGGATAGTCTTCTTGACATTAGACACTTCAACCGAAGCGTCCATCTGCATTATTGGAATACCCTTTGGCGCATAAGCTTTGCCAATTACAACAAAATCAGTTGCGATCTTGTAAGGGATCATATCGGATTCATATTTAATCGTAGCCCATTGTGGATCGCCATGATCGTAATATGTATCCATTAAATTAAGAGGCAATGAATTTTCTGCTCTGGTTGCCTGCTGATTATGCTTGATGTCATAGGTGCGCTTCACAAGCACAGAGAAAATCGGCTTGCCAGCATCATCTTTGCCGGGTGCTATGGAGAACTGCTCTTTTATTTCTTTATTGCTTCCCATGATTAACAGTTTGTGTTAATTGTTTTTGGAGATATTTATTCTCCTGCAATTTTTATAACATGATTATATAATCTATTGCCTATCCATAATCCTGCTTTAACCAAAAGATCATCAAGAATAGGCTTAACCTTGAATATAACTCTATTATGTTTTGCTTCAATTAAGATGCCTAGCAACCCAATTGATTTTAGATCAAACTTTGAGGCAATCTTTATTATATTCTATCCATCTTTCTTAGCGTTTCCAAATCTCTATTGAAATCTTCAATATTATAGCGGATCGGAATTTGTCGGCTTGCAAGCAAATGCTGAAATTGTATTCGATTCATTCCCGCAAATTTACTGGCTTGTGCCAGTGTAAGTTTTTCCTTTTGGAAAAGCAAAATAGCAATTTCTTGTCTTAATTCCTCTTCTGTCATGTGTGCCTGCTGAAGAATTTCCTCAGATATAACTATACTCATTTTATTCCCTCTTAAATCACTCTAAATATCCTTTTGGGAAAGGGAGACTTTCGGTCTAAGGATTCAGCATAACCATGCCGCCTTTTACGGTATTTGAAGCTTTTCCTTCTGAAAGGACAATAGAACCTTCTGTTTTATTGACTGTATCTGCTTTTGATGTAACTGTTCCACCTGAAATATCAACAGAAGCTTTACCCTTAATGCCAACACTTGCAGTTCCATCAATGCCGATCTTCATGCCCTTTATTTCAATTGTGCCATCTTTTTTCATGTTGATTGTGCTAGCACCTGTTTTTAACTCAATCTCATTGGCTGCTTCTATAACGATTTTGCCTGTCGTTGATTTTATTGTTATATTGCCTTTAACTGTTGTATCCTGTTTTGCGTCATAGTTTTCAATAACGTTATTTGTAGCGTGATATGTTACGGCACCTGTCTTAACATCATGGAAATAAGTGCCTGAGGTTATGATGATTTCGGTGTCACCCTTTATTGATGTTCCATGATTGCCTTTGACAACAATATAGTCATTTCCATCAACTGTTCTACTACGATCACCTGTAATCTCTATAGTCTCATTCTTTTTGACCTTGACGGTTTGATTACCTGTAACAGATACGCTTCTGTCGCCACCAACACTGATGGATTGGTTTGCCCCTACGTTGGTATTCATGTTATTTTCTATTTTTTCGTTCATGTCTTTTTGAGCATGGACGTATATTTCTTCATTTCCTTTACTGTCTTCAAAACGTATTTCGTTTGAGCCACCACCACCCTTTGAGCTATCTGATTTGATAGTGCTTTTTGTTTTTTCATCAGGTAAATTATATGGGGGCATACTTTCGCCATTGTAGACTCTGCCTGTAATAATTGGTCTATCAGGGTCACCTTCGAGAAAATCAACAATAACTTCTTGTCCAATACGTGGAATAAACATTATTCCCCAACTGGGTCCAGCCCATCCCTGACTAACCCTTATCCAGCAAGAGCTGTTTTCATCCCTTTGTCCTTCTTGATCCCAATGGAATTGGACTTTTACACGCCCATATTCATCAGTGTATATTTCCTCTCCGCTGGGTCCAACAACCATTGCAGTTTGGACTCCCTCAACAATTGGTTTAATTGCTTTATTTATAGTTCTAAATGGCACATCATAAGGTATACAATCAAAGTCGTTGCTATAAGTAGTGCCTTCATCAGCATTTTCGCCAAGAGGTTGTGTAGCGTTTGTTATGAGTCGTGTTATCAAATACTCCTGATTAAAGCTATCCCTAGGATGATTTTCCATTGTTATTCTATAACCGGGGAAGAATCGCCGACAAGTGCTTTGTCCAATACCAATTTTTGCATTTGCTCTTAATGCTTCCATACGCCAATTTGCCAGATCGTTACCAATATCTTGTTCATAATAATCCCCGGGATAATCATAGACTTCTAGTTCACTGTCAACGCCTTCTGTTACACCAAAAGCCATAACGGGCATACCCATTAATGATGGTTGCTCAAAATTAAAATCCCTAAGCGAAACAACACCGGGTCTAACTTGCTGGAAAAAACGATATGTATGAATACTTTCCTCATCCTGCACCATGCCTGCTTGTGCATTAAAGGAAACTGTTGATGAATCGTCTTGTATAAATATGCCAGAATTATCACCTATAACCATAACGTGCTTTTCGTCATCATGCTCAAAGAAATAGAATATTCCTTCCTCTTCCATCAGCCTAGCAATAAAATTAAAATCAGACTCACGATATTGGACGCAGTATTCCCTTTGTATATGGTTGGCATTAAGAGAAAATCTATACATATCGCTTGGAATATTATTATCTTCAAATATTTGGGTTATAATT
>CAZMCH010000124.1:0-10444 GCA_964564735.1 uncultured bacterium | reverse complement strand
CGTTAAAAAGCTTCAATCTTTTAATCTTCAATTTATTTCTTGCTTTGTGCCTTTGGGTCTTGGTGGTAAATACAATTCTTTACGTCGAACTCACGTTAATTAATTATTCTTAAAATCTAAGCCTTTCAACACGAACTTTTTCTCCAATAACAAGAAGCGCACTATCAGGAGGTATCTTAAAATCTGCATCTGGTATCATATAAAAAGAATCAGTCAAAACATCCTTTATCGCTATAACCTCAATACCATATTTATTTCTTAATTGCAATTCTTTCATTGTTTTGCCGATAAATTTATCTGGCGAAACAACAGTAGCTATGCTAAATTCTGGAGCAAGTGGTATATGCTCAATTAAATTTGGATCGGATAATTCTTTTGCCATTCTAATTGCAACATCTCTTTCAGGAAATACAACATCAGTTGCGCCTATTGCCCTTAATATTTTGCCATGTTCTTCACTTATCGCTTTTGAGATGATCCTTTTTACATTCATATCTTTAAGATGAAGAGTTGTTAGGATATTACCCTCCATATTTTCACCAAGACCGACTATTACTGCATCGACATTATTTTTTATAAACTCATCCAAAACATCCTTATCTGTTGCATCAGCAATAATAGCATGTGTAACCTTATCTTTGATCTGATCGATGATCTTTTTTTCTTTATCAATTACAAGCACCTCGTGACCAAGTTCAAATAAAGTAATTGCGAGATTAGAGCCAAAATTTCCAGCCCCGATGACCACGTATTGACCCATAATAATACTAACATCTCCTATTTTTATTTCCAACTGTTAAAAAAATAAAAAAAATTTTTCGCTTCACTCAAAATGACAGCGAAATGTCACCCTGAACGCAGTGAAGGGTTTTCTTGAATTAATACAAAAGAATATAATTTCCTAGACAAGAAAAAAAGCAGATAATATAGGATAAGCATTATTCCATTACATATCTTCCTTTTTTATATGCTTCCCGTTCTGCTTTGAGTTTTGCAATACCAGACATTATATCTTCACCTATTTTACTATAGGTTTCACGATTAGCCTCGCTATTGCGATAAATACTCATATCTATTGGTTTTCCAAAAGATACAGTAATTCTTGTTGGTTTGATCATTTTGGAATTTCTAGGCATTGCTTTATATGTTCCATCAAGAAAAACAGGTATAACACAAGCATTCGTTCTATGAGCCATAAATCCGACTCCGTCTTGTGCTTTTCCTAATGAACCATCATGGCTTCGTGTTCCTTCGGGAAATACGAGTAAAAGCTTGCCTTCATCAAGCAGTTTTAGGGCATTTCTAATGGCAGACCTATCAGCAGAGCCAAGATGGACGGGAAAAGCATTTAGACTTCTTAAAAAACGGTCTATAAAACCTTTCTTAAAAAGTGTTGATCTTGCCATGTAATGCAAATTTCTCTTTACTGCTGCACCAATGAAAATAGGATCAAGATAGCTTACATGGTTAATCATTAGCATAACCCCACCTTTCTGTGGAACATTCTCTGCCCCATAAATCTTAAATTTGAAAAGTGTTTTGAATAATGGGCGGGTAATTACATGAAAGAAGTGATAATGAAGTGGCATTTCTTTGTAACTCATGATTTTGTCTTCTCCACTACCTCCAATATTGATTCTACTACTTGCTTAATACTCATTCCTGTTGTATCTAACAATATAGCATCATGGGCAACCTTTAATGCCCCATGCTCTCTTGTTTTATCTGCTTCGTCTCTTTTGGATGTTTCTTTTATAACTTGTGCTAAATCTATATTGTAACCTTTTTCTCTAAGTTCTGCATGTCTTCTTTTAGCTCGTTCTTCAATTGAGGCATCAAGGTATATCTTAATTTCTGCTTTTGGAAAGACAACTGTCGTTATATCACGTCCTTCTACTACAATGTTATTATTTATACCGATGCTTTGCTGTTGACGAACCATTACTTCTCTAAGCTGAGGATGTTTAACAACTGTGGATATATTTCTATCAATATCAGGTTTTTTTATATCTTGTGAAACGTCATCCCCATCTAAAATAACTTGTCCAGAACCCACTTCAAAGTCAATTTTAGTTTTTCTTGCCAATTCAGCAAGAATATCTCCATTATTGAGATCAATTCCTTCTTTTAATGCTTTAAGCGTTATTGCTCGATACATAGCACCAGTATTTAAATATAAAAAATCAAGCCTTTGCGCAACCAGTTTTGCGACAGTGCTTTTTCCCGCTCCAGCAGGACCATCAATGGCTATTATCAATATTATTCTCCGATTTATTCTTTGTATATTGGCAGTCTAATTGTAAATGTCACGCCTATTGTATTATTGTTTTTTACACTTATCTCTCCATTATGATTATTAATAATATCTCTTGAAATGCTCAATCCTAGTCCTGTCCCATTTTCAGCACCTTTAGTTGTAAAATATGGCTCAAATATCATATCAATATGCTCTGTTGGTATAAAAGGACCAGAATTCTCAATAGTGATAAATATATTATCAGCATCGCTTTTTGTTGAAATTAATATTAAACGTTCTTTATCATGTTTTTTAAGAACATCCTGCGCATTATTTATTATATTCAATATAACCTGCTGGATCAAACCAAAATCTGCAAGTATTATAGGAAGTTCAGGATCTAAATTCAAGACGAGTTTTATATTATCCAAACTAATTTGATAGGCTTTAATATCAACCGTTCTTCTAACTATTTCATTTGCACTTACAGGTTTTTTGATATTCTCTGGTTTTCGAGCAAAAGTAAGGACATTTCTAATAAGGTTCTGACATCTTTCCGCCTCTGATTTTATCTTTTGAAGGCTATTTTTGATTATTCCATTACATTCCTGATCCAAAAGAAATTCAGAATAACCAAGAACACCCGTTATTGGTGTCGCTAATTCATGGATAACCTCAGATGCGATCTGTCCTAATGAAGATAATTTTTCTAGCTGGAGAAGCTGTTTTCTAACTTCATCGAAATCCTTTGCAAGCTGAAGAGATTTTGCCATCTTCAATTTTCGATCAATGCCTTTGCTAACAGCATTGCGCAATTCATCAAAACTCTTAAAAGGCTTTTCTACATAATCATAAGCACCTAATTTCATCGCATCTTTAGCAGTATCAAGAGCAGCAAAAGCAGTAACCATCATAACTTCTGGTGATGGTTCATTCTCTTTTATTTTCTTTAAAACTTCAATACCTGTAATATCAGGCATTCTTATATCTAAGACAACTACATCAAATTCCTTTTCTTTGACAAGTTCGATTGCTTTATAGCCTCTATCGGTAGTTGCCACATCAAATCGACCACCAAGTATCATTTTCATAGACTCTCTTGCACCAATATCGTCATCTACAACTAGGATACTTCCTCTTGATTGCATAAATGATTTCCCTTTCGTAATAAAAACTTCCAATAATTGAAATATTTATATTTGTTCGGCTAATGACATTTTTGCTCCTTGACATACCTGAGGTATATTAATGGTAAAGGTTGTTCCACTCCCCTCAACGCTTTCAACTTCAATAATGCCATTATGCTCACGTATAATATTACTTACAATTGCCAACCCCAAACCCGTTCCTGTAACCTTTTGTGTATAAAAAGGCTCAAATATGTTTTTTAATTCCTCTTTTGTCATTCCTTCTCCGGTATCTGATATTTTTATTATAACTCTATTTTTTGATTCTAATAAATCATCTGTATTATTATTTGATTCATCGAAATCCGAATCCAAAGTCATTGCGATCTCCAGCTTTCCTCCATTTTTCATTGCTTCAATGGAGTTTTGGGCTATATTAATAAAAACTTGCTTGAGTTGATCTTTATCAGCATATATCTCAATTAGTGTATTATCTCTTTTATCAATTAATTCTATGGAATTTTCTTCAATATTGCGTTTTAATAATAATATCGTTTCATCCAAAATCTTGTTTGCATCGCACCATTCGAATTTCGGAGGGGAAGGTCGACCAAGCATCAAAAGTTGTTTTATCAATCTATCGATTCTGTTTGTTTCTCCTAATGCTAGATTACAAAAAACCTTAAAATTATCATCTAATTCGTAAGAATCACCAGATTCCTGACTGACGATGAATTCAAAGGCAGTTTTTATTGTAACTAAAGGATTCTTTATCTCATGAGCTAATTCAGCCGATAATCTCCCAAGAAGTGACAACTTTTCCATATTGACAACTTGTTTATGTAATTTTGCGTTCTGTATAGCGACTGATGATTGACTCATTATCGCTTTTAAAAATGCAATGTCTTCCTCAAAATACATTCTATTGTGATGTTTATTTCCGAGATAAAAAACCCCTATTAATTGATTATTTGCCATCAATGGTATTGCTATTTCTGCCTTAAGTTCGTTAAATTCATTTTCTAACTCATCATAAACATCAGTCTTTTTCAATTTTGCTAGCTCATCTTTTGCAATTGGCTTATTATTTATCTGTAAATATGACTCAATAGGGCTATCCGGATTAATAGATTTGGCTAATTCATCTGACTTTACACCACATGAATAAGCAAGTTTGAATAATCCTGTTTTTGAATCAAACATCCAAAGTGAAGCATTATCAACCCTCATTGCTTCAATTGTAGTATTAAATATCAATTCAAGGAGTTTTTCCATATCAAGAGTTTCTGCTACAGACGAAGAAAAATTTGCTAATATTGATTGATTGCGATATTGATCTTTTAATATAAAGACCTGAGAAAACTCCTTTATATCATGATAAAAAGGCTTCATTGCAAAAATAATAAAGCCTCCGCCAATTAAAACAACTACCGCTGAATGTACTTTTTCTAACTCAGGGAAAGCAGAAGGTATGCCTATAACAATCAAACCAACGACAACAGTCGCAATAGCCATTAAGACAGAATAAACGATACCCTTTCTGATAAATATCCTGATGTCCATCAGACGATGCTTGACTATGGAATAGGCAATAAAACCGAGCATTGTTATAATCGAAACAGGACCATATCCAATTGCTTTCTCAAATCCCAAAATTGGAAGCGTGATATTTGTTAACAACATACATGTCGTTGCAATAGCAACACCGAGATACATATATTTTATTTTTAGTCGCTCAATTCCGTTACCTTTTCGCCATTTACTTATCAGAAAGTATTGAATCACAATAAGGCAAGAAATGACGAATATTGCCCAAATTATGTTTCCAATGCCATATACAACATTTTTTATTTTTCCGTCTTCATAATCAATACTTACCACAGAGTAATTAGTCATAGAAAGTATCGCCATAAAAATACATAAAGGAATCAAGACCATCATGAATTTCTTTACAGGACGAAGTTCTCCATAACTAAATATCAAAGAAAATATGGTAAAACTCGTAGTCATCAATGTTCCTGCTGAATAAGAAGCTCTTACCCAAATTATAGGATTGGTGTATCTCCACAATGTCAAAATCATGAAAATACAAAAAGTCCATACTACAATTGTCATTGCCATTATGTTGAAAGACGTATTAATAGCACTACGCCTATCTTTCAGCTGGACATATATACCGACACTAAATGTAGTAAGTATAATTAGGACTAGCAGTAATCTATTTACATCAATTGTCATTGTATCTTTTTATAACCAAGCTAGAATTGACTCCGCCAAATCCATGAGAGTTTATTAAAATACCATTAATATTTGAAGCTTCCCTTGATTTTTGTGGAACATAATCTAAATCACAATCAATGTCTGGCATTTCATGATTAATTGTAGGCGGAATAATACCATCTTCTAATACCATAGCAGATGCAACAAGTTGTAAAGCACCTGCCGCCGAAAGTGGATTACCAATCATAGATTTTATTGAGCTAACAGGTATTTTATAGGCATGGTCTCCCAAAACATTTTTTATAGCTATTGACTCAATCCTATCAAAATCATCAGACGGACCATGTGCGCATACATAGCCAATATCTTCAAGATCAAGACCAGAATCTATTAACGCAAGAAACATTGATCTTCTAATTCCTGTATCTAGTGTTTCCGGGCTAGAATGTGCAGAACCATCAGCTTTACTAGAATATCCAACAACTTCTGCGTAAATATGCGCTCCTCTATCGAGTGCATGATTTAGCTCCTCAATAATGAAAACACCGGCACCTTCAGAAAGCACCCCGCCATCTCTATCTTTATCGAAAGGTCTGCTTGCTTTTTCTGGTTCATCATTTCTTGTGGACATAAATCTCGGTCCCGTGAATAGCGCAAGCCCAAAAGGCGTTATTTGCGATTCTGTTCCACCAGCTATAATTATTTCATCTTCGCCAAGTGATACACTACGAAAAGCATATCCTAAAGCATCCATTCCAGCAGCACAACTATTCGATATTGTTATAACAGTGCCTTTACATTTATATTTTATTGATATACTATTTGCAGAAGCGCTCGGAATAATTGATACAATTCCAGACGGACTCATCCTAGATAATCCCTTTGTCATAAATGCACCGTGCTGAGATTCTATTATATCTGTTGCACTACCACTTACACCTAGTAACACACCCGCTTTTTCCAAATCTGATTTCTGAATCTCAGCATCGTCTATTGCCATCTGAGTAGCAGATAAAGCAAATTGTGCCGCAAGTGAGAGCTTTCGTGATTCTTTTGGCGATATATTATAATCCAGCGGATCAAAGTCATCAATCTGCCCAGCGATCTGAGTAGGATATGAACTCACATCAAATCTTGTGATGCTTTTAATCCCAGATTTTCCTTCTTTTAGTGCTTGCCAGAAATGCTTCTTGCCCAAAGCATTGGGGGCTATTGCCCCTATTCCTGTCAATACTGCCCTTTTCCTCTTCAAGTACCCCCTCCGGCTACCCCCTATTCAGCCGTTTTGTTAGGTTATTGAAAGATAATACCATATTTTGTATTGTATTAAAATCTCCTGTAAAAAACATCTTCCTGTTAATATTCCGCATTTCCAAAGCAGGAATCTTCATTGAATTACTAATTAGCAAAAGAAAATCTCCAATTCCAGTTAATATTCCATGTTTCTCCAATTCAGAACTCAAATCTTGTGCCATTTTTGTTAATTCATGGCTTGATTTTCCATTTATTTTGTATGGTAATTTCTCCCACATCATCGGTGGAAGAAGCAGTTTTATCTTATATAACATCGATCTTGTCATACAGTCAGCATCAAGCTCAAAACCAAATTGCTCTTTATATTTATACCAAAAAGCATTAGGGGTTAGTCCGGGCAACTGTATTGTTACCGCATCTGGTCTAGTCTGTATCAGCAAGTCCAGAGTTTCTTTTAATGTTTCTTCTGTATCATGCGGACAAGGGGCTATAATACTCGCAACTGCAAGAATACCTGCACGCTTACAACCCGTCAATGCTCTAATTATCTGCTCTACTTTTACCCGCTTATTTATGTCTTGATCTAGTATTTGTTGACTACCTGACTCTACTCCAAAAGCCAGAGAGACACAACCAGATAAGCGTAAAAACTCATAATCCTCATCACTTCTGACATGACCAAATCCAGCATAGGAAATGCCCAAGTTTCTTTTTATCAATTCATTGGCTATATCTCTTCTTAAATCAGAAGGAGTATTTGAACCAGACAACCTAAATATGCTTGTATTTAATTCCCTACTGAGTTTTTCAATAAGATCAACTATTCTTTCATAATCACGAATTCGCCATCGATTTCCGCTTTTTTGCGGATGAATACAAAAATAACACTGATTTGGACAGCCTCTGCTTTCATCAATCATGATGAATTTGATTTTTTGATCCCCAACAATAGCAGGATAAATTTTCTCATCATAAATAGGATCTGCTAATATATTGAGATCAGGTAATATCTGTTTGGGGGTTTTATATATATTTCCATTCTTTTTATATATAATATTTGGAATTTCATCTAAAATTTGATTGCCTTTAACATAATTTGCAATAAGTTTTATTACCTCTTCGCCTTCACCATAGACAAGAATGTCAAATATATCTGTATAATCAAATATATTTTTCATAAACCAATCGACATGAGGTCCGCCTGCAATTATCTTAACTTCGGGCAATCTACTCTTTATTATTTCGGCTATTTTTACAGATCCCTCAAATCCTTCTCCTGTCCATAACTTAAATCCAATGAAATCAGCATCTATATTTAGCGCTTGATTTATAATTTCTTCCGCGATCTTAGGCAGTTCCAAAGACTTGCTTTGTTCTAATCTTTTATCCAAATCGACAAGATGATCAAGCATTGATTTTGTAAATTGTCCGCCTGAAACTAATACTTTGATGGATTCATTATAGATTTCCTCTAAATCTATCTGTAATTCCTCAGGTATCATCCTCCTTATTATATTAACCGTGCAAAAATCCATTATAATTGTATGATGTCCTGATTCTAATAAGCTTCCTGCAAGATTGGCTAGTCCATTGTCAGGCATTAAAGAATCAAGAGAAGATGGACAACCATTGAAATTAATTAAAATGCTATTTGTTGGCATAAAAAACCTATTATTTCATCTCCACTAATTTAATACATGGCATAAATCAGACAAAGGCTCTAATCCAAAAGAGCTTGTTATCTGAATGTTCATTACATCATCATATTCAGAATTATCGTCAATAAACCTTTCAAGCATTAATGTATGTTTTTCGCCAATCTCAGGTCGGCAAAGCCAAAGAAAATCTTCCTTGCTATTATCATCCAGCTTTCCATAAGAAACCATAGGATTATCCATAGAAAAACCACATTCTAATATATTATCAAGACCAATCTGAGATACAAATTGTTTATAAAGATTAATTATAATTCCAATTATTTTCTCATCAAATTTATATATATCAGAATCATAGAGCATCTGTCTTTTAATATCTTTTGATTGTATATCAAGTTGTGGTTCATTATAAACAATTTCAAAGTCTATTATTTCATATTTTAGAGGTTGATTTATGTTATCTCTCCAACGCTTTATGGTAAATATATCTTCTCCATCAGTAGCTTTAAGAAAATCTTCCCTAATAGGCTCAAGGAAAGGATAAACACTGCAATAAGAATCTTCTAGTATTTTTAATTCTACAATGGTATGATCTTTATGGGTTAAATTGAAGTCAATAAGGTCATCTCTCTCTTGAATTGAAATATCCGATTCATCATAACTAAATGATGGATATTTGTCATAATTTGTTGGACAAAAAACTTCGCCACAATCCAAACATTTCAGCAAAATATCTTCCATTATTTATCTTCCTATAAATGTTATTTGCTAAAAATATAGGCTAGTATTCAAATAATAAATATTATTCTGGTTATATTCCACTTTCAAATAATATTAAATTGGAATTAACATTTATTATTTTATAATCTTTCTGGAATCTAAACCTAAAGGAAAAGATTTTTGCTCCCCTCTTGATTGTATATTTATCTAATATGAATACTACCACTTATCTATAAATTAGTCAAGTTTTTTAACTAAGTTCGGACATTATCTTTATCAAAGTATTGATCTACAAATCTTTTGATGTTATACCATTTTCATCAAAAAAGGTTGCATTGTAGCCCAAACTTCCAGCTTGGCTTTACAGGCAGGCTAAAAGTCAATGTGTAACTATACTTTGAAAATAGTATTATATGATACAGTGATGTTTTTCATGATTTTAACCTCCTATGATTTTATATTTTATCATAGGAGGTATTTTTTGTCCGTATTCATGTCTGATCTTCAGTTTTAGACATTTTCCAGTCTAATTCAAAATTTAGGCAAAGATTATTTAGGATGATGGAAAATAACGACTTATGCTAGTTCCCATAAATCAAGTATTGAAGGCACTTTGTAGCCCAGCCTTTTAGGCTGGAAATTATAAAAACCTAGATAAAATAATAGGTTACAAAAATAATTAGCACAAGTCGTGAAAATAATAAAAAATTTTTTTCGCTTTGCTCAAAAACCATTGCTAATCCAAATTGATCTTTGCCTATATGATTCTTAAAGTCTCCTTTTTCGCAAGGGAGATCTAGAGAGATTTCTATAAATTATTTCTTTGTTCTTTATTATTTATATGTGCCTTTGTGTAAGTTATTTCCTATTTTCCATTTTTCTATGATAAGGAGTTACCCAAAATTTGAATTACACCAAGATATTTCCATATTATTTGATAAAAGAAATAGCAATTTTGTTCCAATAAATAATCGTTAAAAATGCAAACATCTGAGCCAAAACATCAACTTTGACATTTTAGTAGGATGGGAAAATGGCGTCCTTCCAAATTCCCTCCTTAAAGAAGTAGGGGCATATTGCTAACATGCCATTTGGAGATTTTAGAGGAAATTCATTCTAAAGCCATCAATTCACATTATCCCTTACCTACCACGATATATATAATTGATGGCATAATTTAACGTGAGTTCGACATAAAAAATTGTATTTACCACCAAGACACAAAGGCACAA
>CAZMCH010000123.1:0-10565 GCA_964564735.1 uncultured bacterium | reverse complement strand
CCTGAGTTAAATATATCAATAACACAAGACAGGGATATAAACGATATTATAGATACAATATTTGGTGGAGTTAATCCTCTGTTGATAACAATCACTATTCCGGAACGATTTCAAGGTGCAGATAGAGATGATTATATAGAAACTACGCTGAAAGTATTAAGTAAATTGGAGTATTTTGATAAACCAAAAAAGATGCAGTCTTTAAGACAAAAAGAAAATACTGTGGTATATTCTGTACAACTAAGTCAGGAGAGTTCTGAAAGATTAGCAAAAGAAAACATTGATACGGTAATGAAAACGCTTGAGAATAGAATTAACAAATTTGGTGTCGCAGAATCATCAATAAGACGAGTAAGTGGACGACCTAGAATTTTAATAGAAATTCCCGAAGAACAGAATCCAACCCAGACACTTGCAGCGATAAAGACTCCGGGGATCTTACAATTTAAGCTTGTTTTGAAAAATCCAGTGACAGGTGGTCATTGGAGCGGTCAAGCAGGCATGTTGGAACCCAAACCTAGCGAACTCCCACCCGGTTCTGAACTTAGATATGATATTGATGGAAATTGGTATGTATTGACTTCAGAGGCATTTTTATCAGGCTTAGACCTAAAAAGCAACTCAGCGCAAGTAAGTCGTGGTGAGTTTGGTTCTCCAGAAGTCCTTATGTATTTCACTTCTGATGGACAAAGGAAGTTTTCAGAATTTACAGGTGCGCATGTTGATGAGTTAACGGCGATAATGTTGGATGAAGTAATACAATCTGCACCAAGAATTACTGAAAAAATATCATCCCCAAGCGCACGTATAACAGGGTCATTTACCGACGAAGAAGCCAGCTATCTAGCAAAAATATTACGAGCTGGTGCTTTCCCTGCTCCTATGAAAACAGCAGAAGAACGTATAGTTGGTCCTACGCTTGGAGCAGAATCCATACGCAGAGGTCAAATTGCCTTTGCAATAGGTCTTGGTCTTGTTGTAATATTTATGCTAATCTATTATAAATGGTCAGGCTCGATTGCTGTTGTAGCTCTAATATTTCAGGTGCAAATTATACTTGGCATATTGTCAGGTTTTGGTGCAACACTTACTTTGCCAGGTATCGCAGGTTTAATATTGACAATTGGTATGTCTGTTGATGCAAATGTTCTGATCTTTGAAAGAATAAAAGAGGAGCTTAGGACAGGTAAGACTGTTCGTTCTAGCATTGACACAGGCTATAGTAAAGCTCTGTCGGCTATTTTAGACTCAAATGTAACGACGGTAATTACTGGTATAATTCTATATGAGTTTGGCACAGGACCAATAAAAGGATTTGCCGTAACTTTAATTATAGGTCTTTTGGCTAATATGTTTACTGCGATTTTTGTTACGAGAGAGATATTTAATTGGACATATTACCGAAGACGCCATCTTGAAAAATTAAGTATTTAATGAATATCTTAGGTTCATTTGATATAAACAGAAAAGACTAATAAATACAACAAATATTTCGGTTTTTAGGGAGGAATCAAGTGCGACTCATAAAAGAAACACATATAGACTTTATAGGTGCTAGACGAATCGCCTATGTAATATCTACAATAGTTATAATCACTGGAATTATCTCTTTAATAGTGAAGGGTGGACCCAATTGGGGAGTCGACTTCAGAGGTGGTGTTGTTGTTCAGGCGAAATTTGATAGAGATGTAACCTCTGATGAAATACGTTCTGTAATAGAAAAAGCAGGTGTATCGCAATTATCGATTCAGCATGGGCAAACAAAATCAGAAGTTATAATATCAACGCCTGAAGATCAGTCCATAGCTGGGAGAGAGGTCAGTGATATTATAAAGCAAGCGCTTCTTGATCCAAGTAATAGCTGGAAAACAGATGAAAAAGCCATTAATATCGATACAGTAACCGCAAGTGTTGGAAAAGACCTAATATCTAGTGCAATAAAATCACTTGGTCTTGGGATCATAATGATATTGATATATGTGGCTATAAGATTTGAGTTTCGCTTTGGTATAGGTGGTATTGTTGCCCTGTTTCATGATGTATTGGTTACACTTGGTGCATTTTCTATATTAAATGAACCAATAGACCTAACCGCAGTAGCAGCATTTCTGACTATTATAGGTTTTTCGATCAATGATACAATTGTTATATTTGACCGAGTTAGAGAAAATACGAAATTATTAAAGGGAAAGACATTTGATGATATATTAAATATTAGCATAAACCAAACTCTTAGCAGAACCATTATTACAACAGGAACAGCTTTATTAACCATTATTGCAATTCTTATCATTGCAAAAGTAGGCACATTACATACTTTGTCACTTGCCCTATTGATCGGTTTTATTTCTGGTGTTTATTCAACTCTATATATAGCAAGTCCAATTGCACGTATGAATATTAGGCTTTTTCCGAAAAGAGCAAAAAAAGCAGAAGCTTAAAACAAGAATCCATTTAGTATGAACAAAATCCTATGAATCTGATAAAAAAGCTAATAGGGAAAGGTAAGTCTAGTTCTGCAGATATAAATAACATATCTACGTGGGTTAGCTCACTTGCTCATGAGATAAAAAATCCATTAAATACAATAAGACTTAATATAGACTTGTTGAAAGAAGATTGGCAAAACTCAGAAAATTCTCAGGACGAAAAAGTAATCAGGCGTCTTAATATAATGGATAAAGAAATCAGCAGACTAGAGCAAATCTTAAATGATTTTTTAAGATATGCAAGATTGCCAATGCCTAATCCAGAAAAGTATAACCTCGCATTAATACTAGATGAACTTCTTGATTTTTCTGAACCTGAAGCACGGCAATTAAAAATAGATGTGAAGCGTTATTATAATAGGGACTTGCCTGAGCTTTATATTGACAGAAGCCAAATAAAACAAGCATTAATTAATATCTTGATTAATGCTTATCAATCAATGCCTGATGGAGGGGTTTTGGTAATACAGGTAATAAAATTGGATTCTGCGCTACAAATTGATATTTCTGATAATGGTAATGGGATACCAGAAGATAAACTTGATCAAATATTTAACCTATTTTATTCCACAAAAGAAGATGGAACCGGTTTGGGTTTACCCATTGCAAGGCGTATAATTGAGATGCACAATGGGGAAATAAAAGTCAAAAGCCAAATTGGTAAAGGAACGACATTTTCAGTATTCCTTCCAATAAAAAACTAAAATAACTGATTAGGCAAAATATGCAAAAAATACTTATAATTGATGATCATAAACCATCACTTGAAGCTATGGCATCTGCCCTTGCATCACAGGGATATGGCATTGTAAGTAAATCAAGTGGGAAAGAGGGATTAAATGCAGTAAAAGAGGATTCCTTTGATGTTATCCTTACAGATCTAAAAATGCCCGATATTGATGGTATGGAAATTCTAAGGATGGTAAAAGACTTGGATTTACAAACCCAAGTCATTCTGATAACTGCACATGGAAGTATAGATAATGCAGTTGAGGCAATGAAGGCTGGCGCAGTAGATTATATACCAAAACCTATTAAGATGGCAGAATTGAGAGAAAAAGTAAGAAAAGCTCTTGATCTAAGTGCCATAAAGCAACAGAATGAACTTCTGCAAAACCAAAATATCGCATTGCAACAACAGATAAATGAAAAGTTTGGTTTCTCAAATATTATTGGTAATTCCAAGCCAATGCAAGATGTATTTGAACAACTCAGATTAGTATCTCCAACAAATGCAAACGTTCTTATCTATGGTGAAACTGGAACAGGCAAAGAATTAGTCGCACATGCAATACATGCTAATAGCCTTCGCAAAAACAAACCATTCATACCAATAAATTGCGCTGCAATAAGTAGCAGTCTTCTTGAAAGTGAATTATTCGGACATGAAAAAGGCTCATTTACTGGTGCAATAAAACAGCGACAAGGAGCTTTTGAATTGGCAAATGGTGGGACGCTTTTGCTTGATGAAGTTAGTGAGATGAATTTGGAAACCCAAGCGAAGTTTTTGAGGGTTATTGAAGAACAACAATTTATGAGACTTGGTGGAGTGAATCTGATTAAAGTGGACGTTCGGATAATATCATCAACAAATAGAAATTTGGCATCGGAAGTGGAAAAAGGAAAATTTAGAGAGGATCTATATTATCGCTTAAAAGTTGTTACAATTAATTTACCGCCTTTGAGAGATAGAAAAGATGATATACCATTATTAATCAATGCCTTCATAGATGAATTTAATAAAAAAAATGGAAAAAAAATTACTGGTATTGATAAAGATGCTCTGGAATTATTAAAAGCTTATAATTGGCAAGGAAATGTCAGGCAATTAAGAAATTATATTGAAAGCATGGTTGTAATGTCACAATCAAAGTCTTTGGGTCTATCAGACTTACCTGATGAGATTAAGCCAAAAAACATGAGTCATAATAGCAATATAATTCAGCCCGGTATATCTATGCAGGAATTAGAAAAAGAGGCGATAAAACAGGCTCTTATTTCAACCAATGGTAATAGAAAACAAGCATCCGATATATTGAAGATTAGCTTAAGAACATTGCAGAGAAAAATAAAGGAATATAATATTAATTAATCTGATATATATAAGGAGAATTTCATGAATGAGTGTTTATTCTGTAAAATCATATCAGGCACGATTCCTGCAAAAATAGTATTTGAAAATGAAAGCATAGTCGCATTTGAGGACATTGAACCACAGGCACCGTTTCATATAATTATTATACCCAAAAAACATATACCATCTGTAATTGATATTTCTGATGATGATTTGATGATTATGGGAACAATGTATCAGGTTGCCTCTGAAATAGCTAGAGAGTTTTCATTAACGAATGGTTTTCGCCTTGTTATTAATTGCGGAAAAGACGCTGGGCAGGTGATACAACACATTCATATACACATGTTAGGCAAAAGAGAGTTAGGATGGCCTCCGGGCTAAAAGGAGTGTGAATCAGCAGTTATATGGAAGAAGGAATACTTACATCGATGATATTTTTTGATATTTTTGTTTTCTGTATGATATTACTTGGTGGATTCAGTGGCATGAGAAGGGGAGGACTACGGACATTTTTTAGTCTTTTTTGGATATATCTCTCATTTATTTGCACATCTCTATTATATGGAAGAATTGCACTATCTTTTCAAATGACGTTTGATACGTATACGCCAACCGTAAAGCTAATAAGTTTCATATCAGTATTTGTCTTATCATATATTGTTACACAGCTGATAAATATATTTTTGGTAAAATGGATAATGAAACCAGTTCTGACATATAGCACGTTTAGTAACATATTAGGTGCTGTATTTGGTATATTGGAAGCATCCATTGTAATAGGAATTGTTTTTATGAATATGAGTTTCTATACTATTAGACCACCTCTTAGTGAATCCATTGCTTTCAATACTATGAGGCAAATACCCCCAAAAGTTGCTGAATATAGCACATGGTTTTTGCCCAATTCCGTTAAAGGAACAGAGCCTTTATATGAAATAAAGAAACAAAGAGGGATATTTGATGAGGATTATGGACTAACTGATGGTGCTAACAAATAAAATACTTATTTTATGATGTCCTTATATGCTAATTGTGATATACTTTTGGAGATATAGGAAAAATAGAGTTTGGATATAAAGTGATTTGTTGATTGTTTGATATGGAATTTGTTTCTTAACAATATTAATTTGCATTAATTGTTTTCTGACAAAACGTGCCATTTGTGGCAAGTTATGGCATGTCAATTTTTTGTCATACTTTTTTAATTGCCGTGTTGGTCTGACGTTACCGTGAATTTATCAAGCAGAAAAGGATTTCTATTACTATGACAAAGTGGGTGACAATATCAGAGGCTTCTGTCATACTTGGCGTGTCAGAAAGAACGATATGGCGTAGGATAGCTGATGGAACTTATGAAGCCAAAACAGAAGGCACAAGGAAGTTGGTTAAGGTCGTGACAACCGATGACGTTAGTGTCATTAATGGCATGCCATCAACAGACAAAGATGGCATGATAAACTGGCTAAAAAATCAGCTTGAGGATCGCAATAAACAAATTGACAATCTGCATCAAGAGATAAAAAACAATCGTGACAAGTCAGACGCCATAATCATGAAATTGACAGAAGAGCTTGAGGCGCAAAGGTTATTGTTTCAGGGAATAAAACCAGAGAAAAAGCGAGATCGTTCTTTCTGGAAGTTACTTGGCAAAAACAATGATGAACCAGAAACATGAAGGCGTCTATCTGTATTGGAGCAAAAATATAAACAGGAAAACCTGCTTTTGGCTGTTATTTGCTCTGCATAATTATCATTATGGGGCGTTTGGAGACAAAATCTGGCAAATTGCCTGTTTTTTGGACATTTATAATGTCTGTAAAAAAGCTTCCATAATTAAATTTATGTGCAAAAAATCATTTGATTTGTGTATTGCGGTTCTGTGATGGCTGAGTATGCAATATGTGTTGAACTGATTATGAGAGGAATTTTCAGAATTTTTGGGGTGTTTAAAATAATACCAATAGTTAATACAAAAACTGAAACAAACATACAAGGAGACTGCATAATGAAAGAAAGAGTCGAGGAAGTATTAGCAAAAATCCGAAATGGTCTAAAAATGGATGGTGGAGATATAGAACTGGTGGATGTCTCGGAAGATAATATTGTAACCGTCAAGCTAAAAGGAGCATGCGCTGGTTGTCCGTTTTCCCAGATGACTATCAAGAATTTTGTCGAAAAAGAGCTAAAGAAAGCCATTCCAGACATCAAAAAGGTCGAATCTGCTCCTCTTACTGATGAAGACTAATATATTGCACAATTTGTGTATAAAACCTTGATAACATATGCCTCATGTTGCAACATGCAACATGAGGCATTACTTTTTTATTGCCATTTTTTATAGTCATTCCATAATAAGAGCATGATTTTTCTGATTTTATTTGGCTTTTCAATAATATAAACCCATAATATATTATGGGCATGATTTATGCTAATTAATAGGAATAAATAACATGGAGAAAGGTAGGAGGAGTCTCTAATGCCGCCGCATACCCCTCGCCTCCTTCCTTTCCCACCTTATACAATTCTGGCATCAATCCCCTTCCCTTCTTTTTTCTCTTGAATCAATCTCTTTTGGATGGTATAGTAATAGTATACAAAATATTTCCATTTCATATTTTCCAACTATATCACTAGAAAACAAGCATGAAACACTTTCATTTCAAACCAAAATCCTATTTATATATCGTTTTTATAACAATTTTGTATGTCACCAATGCCTTTGCAGATTTTTCTGATATTACAGAGCAAACCCGAATCAAATCAGCAGAAGTTAGCAATGGCGTTGCCTTTATCGATTTTGACAATGATGGTTATTTAGACCTATACATATCATCTGATCCGAATGATATGTTATACAGAAATAATGGTGATGGGACATTTACTGACTTTACTATTGATTCAAAAATAAAAGTCATTGGTGATGGTGTTGGTATTGCCTTTGGTGATTATGATAATGATGGTGATCTAGATATCTATATTCCTGTGAATGATGGGGCAGATATTTTTTTCCAAAATGAAAATGGTATCTCATTTAGAAATATCACAAGAGAGGCAAGAATAGAAAATTTTGGACGTGCCAGAAGTGCTGTTTTCGTTGATTTTGATCTTGATGGTTTGCTTGATATATTCATTGTAAATGAAGGCTCTCCAAACATTTTATACAAAAATAGGAATGGCAGATTTTTTGAAGATGCCACTATCCAAATGGGCTTATCAGATAGCGGACCTGGAAGATGCTCTATATGGGGTGATATTGACAATGATGGAGACCCAGATTTGTATATTACTAATAAAGGGACATCTAATAAGCTATATAGAAATGATAGAGGTAGTTTTAAGGACATCACAAATATAGCAGGTGTTGGCGAACCATTAGAAAGCACTGGTTCTGCCTTTGGCGACTATAATAATGATGGTTTCCTTGATATATTTGTGGGGGATAATGGAAAATTTTACTTATATCATAATAACGGGAATGGCACATTTACCAACGTTGCCGATAAAGCCGGAATTATAAATCCTGGGAAAACATGCACGCCAACTCTTGCAGACTTTGATAATGATGGCAATCTTGATCTTTACCTATCAGTATGGGGAGGCAAATCACTTTTATATCTTAATAATGGTGATGGCACATTTAGAGACATGACAGATCAATATGGATTAGGAGCTTTTGGTAATGCGTGGTCAGCAACTGCTGGTGATTTTGATAATGATGGTGATATTGATATTTATGCTTCTTTTACTACTAGAGACAATATCCTCTATAGTAATAATAGTAATAATGGAAACAACAATAATTGGCTTCATGTAAAAACAGTTGGATCAATAAGTAATAGGGGTGGAATAGGGGTTCGTATAAAAGCAACAACAGATGAATCGATACAAATAAGAGAAATATCTGGAGGCACAGGATATAGTTCACAAGATAGCCTTATTGCTGAATTTGGATTTGGGGAAATATCCATCTTAAAGCAACTTGATATATATTGGACATCTGGAATTCATACCAAGATGAAAAATGTCAGTCTCAACCAAATGATTGTTGTAGAAGAAGGATTCTCTGCTGTTGCAGAAAATAGCCTATTGGATAGTGAAACAACAAATGATAAAGACCAGATAGCTATTGATGAAAAAAATGCAGCATTATTGTTGCAAAATTATCCAAATCCGTTTAATCCAGAAACATGGATTCCGTTTACAATAGCTCAATCAGGCTATGTGAGTATAATAATAACGGACATTTATGGCGGAATCATTAAGGAGATAGAATTAGGCTATAGAAATGCAGGGACATATATAGATAAAACAAATTGTGCTTTTTGGGATGGCAAAAATAATTATGGAGAGAAAGTATCTTCTGGCATATATTTTTATCAGCTAAAATGTGGTCATAAAATTGACATAAAGAAAATGATACTTTGCAAATAGGAGATTATAACAATATGTCAAATTATGGAATACCAAATGCAGACGATGCAATATTCATAATGATTGATATTCAAGAAAAGTTTATGTCTGTTATACATGATCTGCAAACAGTCATAGACAATAGTAATCGATTGATCAACACTGGAAGAATATTAGATATACCATTAATTGTTACTGAACAATATCCAAAAGGATTGGGAAAAACGATTGGAGATATGCAATTATCTGAAACTCAAAAGGTAATTGAGAAGCTTGCATTTGATTGTTTTGGTTGTGAGGAATTCGTCAAAGAAATCGATTCGCTACATAGAAAAAACCTTATTATTTTTGGCATTGAGGCTCATGTCTGTGTCCTTCAGACATGTATAAGTGCTATTTGTAAGGGATATGAGGTTCATGTAATTTCAGATGCTATCTCATCGAGAACAGAGAATAATAAGAGATTAGCATTAAACAGAATGGCTCAATCGGGAATATTTATTGCTTCTACTGAGATGATTATTTTCCAATTAACAAAATGCGCAGGAACAGAGCAATTTAGGCAGATAAGCAAACTCGTTAAATGAAAGGAGAATTATATGGTTAAGGTTGTTCGAGAAGCGAATCTACAAGGAATTAAACCTTTTAGCATTGGCAAAGTAAGAGATATTTATGATCTAGATGATAGATTGCTTTTTATTGCAAGCGACAGAATATCCGCATTTGATGTTGTTTTGCCAACCGCTATTCCATATAAAGGGCAGGTATTGACTGCACTGTCATCTTTTTGGTTCAATTTTACAAAAGATATAATTGGTAATCACTTAATAACTTCTGATGTTCATGAATTTCCAGAAGAACTTAAAAAATATTCAGATATTCTCGATGGCAGAAGCATGATAGTTAAAAAGGCGAAGAGAATAAATATAGAGTGTGTTGTTCGGGCTTATATATCGGGCAGTGCTTGGAAATCATATAAGGAAAAAGGTTCAGTTTGCGGAATAAAACTGCCATCTGGTTTAAGGGAATCAGACAAATTGTCCGAACCGATATTTACACCAACAAGCAAGGCTGACTCAGGTCACGACATGGAATTGACATACACAGAGGCAGAAAATCTAATTGGGAAAAATACTTTTAATGAGGTAAAAGAAAAAAGTATCCAAATATTAATGAAAGCGAGTAAGGAAGCAGAATCAAAAGGGATCATAATCGCAGATACAAAATTCGAATTTGGATATGATGATGACGACAAAATCATCATTATTGATGAAGTTTTAACCCCAGATTCATCAAGATTCTGGCCTATGAAAGATTATGAACCCGGTCGTTCTCAAAAAAGTTTTGACAAACAGTATGTCCGAGACTATCTCGAAGAAATAAGATGGGATAAAACTCCACCTGCCCCTGAATTGCCTGATGATATAGTAAGAAAAACAACCGAAAAATACCTAGAGGCATATAGAAAATTAACGGGGATTGACCTATTGGCTAGCAAATAGCTTATATATTTTTAAAGGGATTATTATATGAAAATAACTGCGGTAGATACTCTTTGTTTATCTCGCCAGCATGAACCAGAACGACAA
>CAZMCH010000122.1:0-10743 GCA_964564735.1 uncultured bacterium | reverse complement strand
TTCGAACCTCCGACTTCATGCTCCCAAAGCATGCGCGCTAGCCGGACTGCGCTACACCCCGTTATATAAGTTAGCATAATTAAGCATATCATAATTTATTGTTAATTTCAAGGGTTTTTTGATAATGATCGAATATAAATTCTCATAAATAAGCAATTATTAGAAAACATAAGATTTCTTGATATAAATCTTGTCTCTATTATTTTGTTATGATATAATTCTGATTAAATAAAACTTGGATAAATCCACTAAATCTTATAGCTAGACAAAACACTATATTAAAAAACGAAAGGTAAAAATATGCCAGTTGTAACAGATAGAATGCAAACATTAGAAATCTTACAGAGGCTAAGAGAAGCCAATGTTGTTATGCCTGTTTTGGGATATGATAGCGTTATGAACTTAGAGGCAGTATTATATGCAGTAAGAGAATTTGCGAATGAATATGGAATAAAACAGCCTGTTGTTGCACCAACCATAACATTTGGATATGAGGAAATGCAACAGGCAAAGAGAGTTCTAAAACATAGCACAAAAGAAGAAGGGCTTAGGCTTTGTCTTTCTGCAATGGATATTCTCTGCGGAACTAAGGGCGGAACTTATTATGATGTCATTGCTCTTCCGCATCATGATCATGGAAATCCGATAACAGAAGAATGGCTTTGGGATAAATATAGAGATAAATTCTCAACGGTCATGGTTGACGGCTCATTGGACGAAAGAACACTTGATGAAAATATAGACATAACCAGAAAAATGGTTGAAAAATATAGTAAACATATTGTCATAGAGGGCGCACTTCAAAGACCAGCAGTCGAAGGGCATCACGATGCAAAGGCTTTGACTGATGATAATACTGAATACGCAAAATCCGCAAAGTCATTCATTGAAAAAACGGGTGTTGATCTTATCGTTGTTGAATTAGGCTCAAAACAACAGGCTCTTGGCTGGGCTGATTACGATGGCGCACGTGCAAAGAAAGTAACTGAATTGCTTGGAGATGCAAAGATTGTCCTGCATGGCGGGTCAAGTATTCCTCCTGAGCAGTTAGGAACTCTTGCCTATGATGGTGTTATAAGGTTTAATATCTGGACACGAGTTGGGCGTGAAGGTGCAAGAGTCGCCGCAGAAGCAATATTAGAAGATATTGATATTATTAGAAAAGGTGATCCTGAACAAAGATATTCTACAAGATACCGAGATGCTCATTTTGACGCGCAAGTCAAAGTATGGAAGGAAGTTCTGAAAAGTCTTGGTTACGAGAGATTAGCTAGGCATTAAGCGTGAAACACATAACATATTTGTAAAAGAAATGACTTTATTTGCAATATTTTTCTCTGCATTGTTCACAAATAACATCGCATTAACATATCTACTTGGCATGTGTCCATTTATCTCAGTATCAAGGGATATAAAAACTGCATGGGGAATGGGCTGTGCGGTTACATTTGTCATGGTTCTTACTGCGTCTGTAAACTGGATTTTATATCATTATATCTTTGTCCCATTAAATATTGAATATCTGCAATACTTGGTTTTTATAATTATTATTGCAGGTATAGTTCAGTTGGTTGAGATGGTTGTTGAGAGGTATTTAAGTATTTTGTATATTAATATGGGTGTTTTTCTTCCTCTAATAACTGTCAATTGTGCCATTCTTGGATTGTCTTTATTTATGGTTTTGAGGAATTATTCCTTTATTCAGTCCTTTATTTATGCTTTGAGTAGTGGACTAGGCTGGACTTTGGCGATAATTGCTATGGCAGGTATAAGGGCAAAACTCCGATTTGCAAATGTCCCAAAAGCCCTTGAAGGTGCAGGTATAACCATGATAATCGCTGGTATAATGGCTTTGGCTTTTATAGGATTTGCTGGAATCGTTGGGCTTTAAAATATTGTCTGAATAGTATTGATGGCTTTTTTATTAAATTTTATTTTGAGGAGTTGAGTGATTGTGTTAACAAAAACAAGAAAATCAGAACAGATAGAACATTTGGCATTTAGATTATCAAGTCTTTTAACTGAAAAAAGCGAAAATCAATTGGAAGATTATGATTTTTCTTGGTTAAATGTTTTTAGTAAAAAAGGCAAAGAAGATTTCAAAAGTCAGCTATACCAGTCAATATCAAGATCAATAGATTCTGGCGATTGGTCTTTTGTTAAGGAAGTAATAGATTCTTGGTATGAGACAGCCGAAATAAAATCAAATAAAAGTTTGGTGAAAAGAATCAGAAAAGGTAGCAAAGAAGCAAAACTAGGGGAATCAAAAAGTTGGGAAGAATTTCAAAAAGAACTAGAATAGAGTTTTCACCTCAAGCCCAAAGGGACTGGAAAAGGCTGAGAAAGAAGATTGGCAAAGAAACAGAAGATGATTTCAAAAAAGCGATTGAAGCTATAATGAAAAACCCTCCAATTGGGAAGTCATTGCAAGAAAACTTATCGGGATATCGTGGGTTCAGATTTGCTGGGCATTACAGAATCATTTATGAAATAATAGAGGATTATAAGGGAAAATTCGTTTCTATATGTGCTATTGATGATAGGAAAAACATATATAGAAAGCGTCTATAAAACTGAGCAAACTGGAAAATGATTAATTTCACAGCTATTCTAATAATGTTCGGAATCGCAGGTATTTTGGGGATTTTGCTTGTCCTTGCTGATCATTTCTTTTCAAATTATGGAAAATGCAAAATTACAATCAATAATGAAATGGAATTCATCGTTGATGGTGGAAATTCCCTTTTATCAGGTCTTTTTGATAATAAGATATTCATTCCTTCTGCATGTGGGGGAAAAGCAACATGCGGATTTTGCAAGATGATCGTGGCTGAAGGTGGAGGACAAGTCCTGCCAACAGAACTGCCATTTTTGACAAGGGCTGATATTTCAAAAAATGTCAGGCTTGCTTGTCAAGTAAAAGTAAAATCTGATATAAAAGTTATAATACCAAACGAATACCTTGCCATAAATGAGTTTATTGCCGAGATTATCGATATAGAGAAACTAAACTATGATACAAAAGAAATAACACTTAGATTGATAGAGCCAAAAACAGCATCATTCAGACCGGGGCAATATATACAGTTTCGTGTTCCAAATACATCAGAATATAGGGCTTATTCAATAGCCTCTGTTCCAAGCGAAAAAGATACGATCAGACTCATAGTCAGGCTAGTTCTTGGTGGGGTATGCTCAACTTATATACATCAATCCTTGAATATTGGTGATAAAATTTCCTTTACAGGTCCTTTTGGTGAATTTTACTTGCATGAAGACTCAACTAATGATATTATTTGCATTGCAGGCGGTTGCGGTATGGCGCCTTTCAGGTCAATAATATATCATTTATTAGAGATAGGAAGCACTCGTAATATAACATTTTACTTTGGCGCAAGGTCAAAAAGAGATTTATATTATATAGATGAGTTTTATAAACTCTCTGAAATGCACCCAAATTTTAAGTTTATTATGGCACTATCAGAACCTGAGGAGGATAAATGGGTTGGTGAAGTTGGATTTATACATCAAATTGTTGATAAATACACAGATAACGGCGAAAATAAAGAAGCATATCTATGCGGACCTCCGCCAATGATAGACGCAACTATAGATATTCTTTTGTCTAAAGGATTCAAAAAAGAGAACATATATTTTGATAAATTCTCATAGAAGGTGATTCAATATGGCGAGTCAAGCTGGTGAAATGGTAAAAAATGCCATGAAAGAAAAGGGCATGACGCAACAAGAGCTTGCTGTTAAGATAGGCAAAGATCAAACTCTTATTAGCAGGTTTATATCAGGTGTTCCAATCGCTGATGATACTGCGCGCGCAATGGCTGAAATACTTGATCTTAATTCTGATGAACTATTAAAACTGCTTCAGCGAGAGAAATATGAACGACAAATGGATAAACTCAAGACACAATTCAAGCCTGTTGCTGATGATGATAGAAAAAACATTAATAATGATGTTGGTCATGTGGGAATAGTAAACGAAATCCCACAAATTCCATTGTTATATTCTTATAGCCAATCAAAAAAGAAAGCGGGGAATTATATAATCCCAACGGGGATTCAGCTTGATCTTGACAATTCATTTGCCATTTTTGCAAATGAGAAAAATTTGACTGACGATAAAATAGAAGATGACGATATTATTATTGTTGACTCAAAAGCAAAGATAAAAGACGGAGATAGAGTTTTAGTTGCAGTCAATAACAAACCAGAATTAAGAAGATTTTATCGTAGAGGTGATACCGTTATTCTTCAATCGCATGATAACTCACAACCTCCGTTGATACCATTACCAAATGATTATGAAACAAAAATTATAGGACGTGTAGTCTTTCTGCATAAAGTTTTCAGATAATATATGAAAAAACGCATACCAATCATAATTTGCCTTATAATGGGCGTATTTACGCTTATACAGCCTTTTATTCCACACCCATATTTCAATAATATATTTAAAGGAACAACAAGATGGGTCTATGTAATGGGTGTATTTGCTACAGTAATTGGAATTGGCACTCTTGCCAGATTGCATATTAAAAGAATAGCGCGCAAATCTAATGGTTGGATTTATAGCATTGTTGTCTTTATTGGTTTCTTTGTTACTGCTGGTGTTGGAATAATCAGCGGAAAAAAAAGCGATCTCTTCCTATGGATATTTAATAATATAAACGCATCGCTTGAATCTGCAATGTTCTCATTACTTGCCTTTTTCATGGCTTCTGCAGCGTATCGTGCTTTCAGGGCGAGGACTTTCGAAGCCACGTTATTGCTTATATCTGCCATTATTGTTATGCTTGGGCGTGTTCCAATAGGCGTTTTTTTATGGCAAAATATCATCCCGCAAGCACTTGTTGATCGCTATCCTTTCTTTCCAGAAGAATCAGCAGAATGGCTTATGTCGCATATAGCGATGACTTCCAGAAGGGGAATCATGATCGGTGCAGCACTTGGGGCAATAAGCACATCATTAAAAGTCATATTGGGTATAGAAAGATCATATCTCGGTAGCAATGAGTAATGTCAAAACTAGAAAAACTTAACAATATTGATAGACGTATAATATATCTTATAATAGCAATTGCTGTCATTGTGCCTTTTTTTATACCTATGAGTCTGCCAATATACGTCTCTCCGCCTGTTAAAAATGTCCATGAATATATTGATTCTCTGCCATCAGGGTCAGTTGTGATTATAGGCTTTAATTTTGGTCCTTCAACAATGCCAGAACTTTATCCTATGTGTGTTGCTGTTTTAAGGCATTGCTATTCAAAGAATATTAAAGTCATTGGTGTATGCCTTCACTCAGAAGGGGCAACCATCGCTGATAATGCGATGCGCTCTACCGCAGAGGAATATAATTATAAAGAGCATGAAGACTATGTTTATCTTGGTTTTAAGGTTCAGCCTGTTGCAGTGATACTTGGTATGGGTGAAGATATAACAATACCTTTCCCTAATGACTATACAGGCACGCCTTTATCCAAGATTCCGATGATGAAGAATATAAGGAATTACAATGACATAGCATTGGTTGTTGATTTCAGTTCTGGTCTAAGCACTGATTGGTGGATACTTTATGCTGGTGCGAAATATAATCAAAGACTTGCTGTTGGATGCACTGGCGTTATGGTCTCTGGATTATATCCATACCTCAATACAGGTCAGCTAATAGGCATAATTGGTGGTCTTAAAGGTGCTGCAGAATATGAAAACCTGATCGATCAAGAAGGAAAAGCAACATTAGGAATGAAAGTTCAATCGGTTGCTCATGTTGTCATAATTTTAATCGTTATTTTTGGTAATGTAGTATACATACTATTATTGAGACAAAAACGGCGAGAGGATGTGAAAAATTGACGTTTATAGGCTTATGGATCGGTGCCGCACTTACGTTGTGCATATATAGCTTTTTATATAAAGATAATCCATTTTTCAAATTCGCAGAACATCTTTTTGTAGGAGTTTCGGCTGGATACCTACTTACTATCACATTCCACGACAATTTTATGCCATATATATACGATCCAATAAAATCAATATTTACAGAAGGCAAATATAGCGAAATACAGATTATCATTCCAACCGTGCTTGGTCTGATGATGTTTACGCAATTCACTCACAAATACGGGTGGATGGTGCGCTTGCCATTTGCATTTATGATGGGATACTATGCAGGTGCAAGCATCGCCCCTAATATGCAGGCGGATATTTATGAGCAGATACGAGGGACAGCCATGCCATTTGGTTCTCTTGATAGCGCATCTGTAATTGTAAATGCCATTATAATTTTAATAGGCGTTATTTGCACTTTATTATACTTTTTTTTCTCAAAGGAACACAAAGGCGTATTGGGTGGAGTATCTAGAGTTGGTATAATATATCTGATGATCGGATTTGGCGCCGCATTTGGTTATACCGTTATGTCTCGTATATCGCTATTAATAGGCAGGATAGACTTTCTATTAAATTTGCCATTGATTAGGTCGCTTTTGCCACAATAGATTAATTTTATATCATCTTGATTTTGGCTTCATCTCTGCATCTGATGGACGGATATAAATTGGTTCTGACGATGCAATATCAATCATTTCGCCTGCCCTTAGCTTTGCGAGTCCGATTTCCGCAACAATAGCCGATCTAGGCAATCTTTGCGTTTTTGGCGCAAACAAAACCCTATCGCCGAGTTTTTCTTTAAACAATTCGCCATAAATATCTATTGCATCACCTACGATTATGGTTTTTTCCTTTATTTGCTCGATAAGTTCTGACGGAGAAATAACTTCATAATGGCTTTTTCTTTCAAGAATATCATTTTCATATTTATAAAATGCGGAGTAAACCTCTTTCTTTCTTGCATCAAGGACAACGCAGACTTGATATTTTGGGCATGGAACGTTATATGCAAGTGCGTCAAGAGTTGGCACGCCAGCAATTGGGACATCAAAACCCATAGCAAGACCTTTGGCAGTTGCTAATCCTATCCTTAAGCCTGTAAATGAGCCTGGTCCGATAGATATAGCGATTCCTTCAATCTGCCCTTTGTCTAATGAAGCGTCTTTTAACATCCAATCAAGAGCAGGCAATAGCCTTGATGAATGGGTCGTCTTCATGTTAAGGGTGTATTCTGATATTAGTTTATTATCATCAATGAGGGCTAATCCACCCGTCATCGTTGATGTTTCTATTCCAAGAATAATCATAGGATTATAGTAGTATAGCTGATAGGCTTATAGGCCTATTAGCTTATCCTTTACCTCCTCTATTAAATCTATGTTTTTTTGTCCATAGGGAACTAATGTTATTTTACGTTCTGATTCGCCTACATATTCTAATTCAACGCGCAGATATTCCTCTGGCAATAATTCCTCTATCTTTTGCGCCCATTCAACAGCAGTTACACCATCGCCATAAAAAAATTCCTCGTATCCGAGTTCAAACATCTCATCATTAGACATAAGGCGATAGGTATCAATATGGTATAGTGGCAGTCTGCCTTCGTATTGATTTATTATAATGAAAGTCGGACTTGTAACAAAAGCCTTTATTTCCAATCCTTCTGCCAAACCCTGAACAAATGCAGTTTTTCCTGCACCCAGATCACCACATAAGGCAATAACAGTTCCTTTGTCTATCTTTGCGCCTATTTCCTTTGCTATATGCTTTGTGATTTCAGGGCTTTTGGATATGAATGTAAAAGCGTTATTTTTCCTTTTCAACTTTGCGAACTTCCTCAATTAGTCTGTTGGTTTTTTCTGGATCACGATTGCATTTTGACGATTCGACACCTGAAGCAAGGTCAACGCCATAGGGATCAACTTTCAATATAGCTTCACGCACATTATCTGGATTGATTCCACCTGCCAAAAAGACAGGTATTTGGACTTGTTTTATCAATTCTTTTGCAATATCCCAATCAGCAGTCTTGCCAGTTCCACCGTAGCGAGTAACACTCATAGTATCAATAACTATAACATCTGCCCCAGCTTCTTCCTGCTCTTTCATTTGCATTTTTATTTTATCAATATCAACTTCGCCTTGATCTTTGACGGGTAGATAGACGGTCGTCCATATCTTACATTTTAATATTTTCTTTAATTCCTGTATTATCTCTATTTTCACATCACCAATCAGATGAACTCCATAGGGATTTATTAAATCAACAATATGGCATATTTCGTCTGCAGTCATGTTATAAAGAAGCGTCAAAGAAGGTATGCTTGACGAGTCAACAATGGCTTTTGCTTGCTCAATAGTATTTGAACGCTCTGATATAGGGACATTGACAAGAACGCCAAGATAATCTGCGCCTGCGTCAACAGCCATTTGCGCATCTTTGACGCTTGTCGTTCCGCATATTTTTACTTTATATTTATTCCTCATCTTCTTCCTCTAATGTTTCATAGCCTTCTCTTACGAGAAAGACAACGATAATTAAACCAACAATCGGGTCTGCTTGCCAGAAACCAAAAATATAATTAAGCCCAAGCCCTATCAGTAAAGCAACCGAAAGGAACATACAAGCCAAAGTTTCCTTTGAATCAGCTACTAAGCTTTTGCTATTAAGGGCTTTACCTGTCTTGTATTTTGTGTAGAATAATATTGGCATAATTATCAAAGAAACTATCGCAATGATTATCCCAAACAGGCTTGATTCTGGTTTTTCGTGTAGATACAGCTTTTTGATTGACTCAAATAAAATGTATGCGGAAAGTATAAAGAACGTAATCGCAACAAGCTTAGTTGCTCTTTTCTCTATCTTTTCTTCATCTTCCTTAGATAGCTTGCCATGTTTGCCGAATCGCCAGATCATAATCCCGCCAGACAGTGATTCAATGAAGCTATCAATACCAAATCCGATAA
This sequence comes from uncultured bacterium, assembly GCA_964564735.1. Lineage (GTDB taxonomy): Bacteria > Poribacteria > DTPJ01 > DTPJ01 > DTPJ01 > CAZMCH01. Next base: position 1,866 of record CAZMCH010000122.1, on the reverse strand, counting down.
GCGCAATACTCCCGCTTGCCAAGATACCTGCGATTATAGAGACTATGCCTTCAATGATATTATATATCACTGTGAAATATGATAACATAAGTGCTTTTTTCTTTAAGTCCATTTTTCTACCTCTCAAACTCCGTGTCTCTGTGTCTCCGTGTTTAGTTTTCATTTTATTTTTTGCAGTGCCAGTTCGTAACAACTAATTCACTGATTTTGCCTCTACCATATTTATCGCAATTAATCATCCTGCTTGCCAATACTCTATCTATATTGAATCCTTTGTATAAATCATCAAAGAAATTATCGTCTTTGTTTTCATTTTTTGGATCAGAATTAGAAAGCATAAGATATGCGCCTTTATCGTTCATTGCTTTATAAAACTTCGCAAGTCGAATCTGGTCATCATCATTAAAATCCTCTTTTGCGTAACTCGTAAAGCTGGAAGTCGGCTTTATTGGACGATAAGGTGGATCGAGATAAACAAATGTGTTGCTGTCTATATATCTTTTAGACTTAGTAAAATCCCCGCATATTATAGTCGTATCTTTGAGACATTCATGGACAGACATTATATTATGTTCATCACATATCTTAGGGCTTTTATAATCACCGAAAGGAACATTGAATTCGCCCTTGCTGTTTTGGCGAAAAAGCCCATTGAAGCAAGTCCTATTCAGAAATATCAGCATTGAAGCCCTTTCTATCCATGATTTATCATACTTTTTGCAATTGAATGAACCTATGCCATCATTATATTTATTCCTCAAATCGTAAAAATAGCATTCCCTTTTGCTGTCTGGCAAACTGAAATATTCTGATTGAATCTCATCTAACTCATCAATAAGCTGATGAGGATTCTTTTTTATGACTGTATAAGTAACTATAAGCTCATTATTAACATCAAATATATATGATTTTTTTATATCATAATTAGATTTTAGATAAAGGAAAAACGCCCCTCCTCCGATGAAAGGCTCAACATATCTCTCTATCATTCTATTTGATCTGATATGTTCAGGGAGCCTTTCCTCTAGCCTTGGTAATAACTGAGTCTTTCCCCCTGCCCATTTTAGAAATGGTTTTGCGCAAGATTTGGAATATTTGGTTTTTGTTTCATTAAGCGAAGTTTCCATAATAATATATTTTTCTGGATTCCCGTTTTCACGGGAATGACAAATGTTATTTACAGCTTTTTTGCCATTGGGGTAAATCTTATTCCATGCTTAATTTGTTCTTCTGATGTTTTTTGAAAGCCCAATTTTTCGTATATATGCACAGCATAAGGAGACGAATTTACAGTTATTTTAGATATGCTTTTAGTGATAGATCGGCATATTTTTATGGCATGATTCAAAAGCCTTTTACCAATGCCTTGCCGATGATATTCGCCATCAACAAAAAACATGCAGATATGGTTCATATCCTTGATTTCAATAACACCAACGATCTTTTTATCTGCAATAGCAACAATAATTATATTGCCTCGTTTTACGCGCTCTGTAATGAGATCGGGCTTAACGCCATCCATAAAGGACTCAATGCCCTCTTGTGAAAAATCAGGCGCAACAAACTCATTGAAAGACTTAATCACTGTATCGCAAATAGCCTTTTCCTCACCATCACGCATTTCTCTAATTTTTATCATTTTGATTTTCTCGATACGTATTCTTTGATAGATTATTAATCAGTATTTTTTCTTAATTTTCAAGAAATCATATCACAAATTTTTAAGACAGACAACATCTAATGTCTGATCTTCGAGAAAACTCTGATTCATCCTCATTTTTTTACACTTCATAGAAACACGCATTATCTAATGTCCAGAAGGGATCAAGCCTGAAATGAATCCAAGAATCTCGCAGTTTCTCTTTG
>CAZMCH010000121.1:0-10835 GCA_964564735.1 uncultured bacterium | reverse complement strand
TGCAGATGACTTTAGCGCAAGATTTTCTTTGCGTGGAGGAGGAAGAGACGAAGTCATTGTAAAACTTGACGGAATAGAACTCTATGACCCGTATCATCTTCAGGATTTTGGTGGTGCAATTTCAGTCATTGACCTTGGCATTGTCAGACATGCAGACTTGTTTACTGGCGGTTTCCCTGCAGAACATGGCGATGCAATGTCTGGAGTCTTTGACATTACTTCTGGCGGTGGAACAAGAAGCCGATTTGGTGGTGATATAGGGATTGACTTACTCAATGCACATGCTATATTTGACGTTCCAATTTCAAAGGGTTCATGCCTATTTTCATTAAGGCGTGGCTATATTGATTTACTAATGGGGCTTATAGAATCTGAGGAAGTTTTCAAGCCACAATTCTATGATATTTACAGCAAATTTGCCTATAATATAACACCAAAAGATAAGTTATCTGCACATATACTATATACTGGCGATTCTAACATAATCGATCAGATAGGCGAAAATCAAGATATAGATTCTCAATATTGGAACGATATGACATGGGCAAAATGGAATCACCTGATAGGAGAAAAAAGCCTTCTTGATACCTACGCCTTTACTGGCAATGCGGGACGTAACAAAAAAGAGGGTATTGATGGCATGGATAATAGGGCAATGTCCTATTTTGGCTTAAAAAGCGATCTGACTTATGGGATGGAAAGACAGACATTAAAATCAGGTATCCGATGGCAATTAGCACAGGCTGAATATGATTATTACTTAAAAGAAGACGAAATAGAGACTTCTGTAAATACCGATATAAATGGCTGGAATATTAATGGCTATATTCAGGATGAGCTAAATATAACAAAATGGCTTGGTGGCAATATCGGATTAAGGTTCATGTATCAGGATTTTGGCGGATATTCCAGCATTATGCCGAGATTTGCTTTGGCATTTAAGCCTAATGAAAAACTGACTTTGAGAGGCGCATGGGGCAAATATGATCAACCAGTTCTTATTACGAATTTGCCTGTTGAGGAAGGCATTTCCAATAGCCAACCACCAGAAAAGGCGATACATTACATATTATCAGCAGATTATTCTCCAAAAGTGAACCTGCTTCTAAAAATTGAAGCATATTATAAAAATTTTGATAATCTTGTAGGGCGAATTAAAAACTATGGCAAAAAAGAGGATTTATTTATAGATGCTGATTCTGGAAATGCAAGAGGCATAGAATTTTTTATAAGGCAGTCTCCGTTACCAAGATTTTCTTGGAGTCTTGGATATGCCCTGTCAAAATCAGAAATTGATACCGACTATGGCAGAATTCCACAGACTTACGATAGAAGGCACTCACTAAACTTAAATGGAAACTATGTCTTTCTTATTGATGGATGGATAAACGTTTCATGGCGATACCATTCTGGCGATCCATATACTCCTGCTTGGTATGAGATAATTGATGGCGTATGGGCAAAAAAATATGATGAGCCAAATAGTGGAAGATACCCTCCGTATCATAGCCTTGATGTGCGTTTTATAAAAAATTTCCAATTTAGCAAATTCAGCATGAGTCTTTATCTTCAAGTAATGAATTTATATAATCGTAAAAATGTCCATGAATATTCTTTTGAGAATTATCAACGAGTAACAGAACATCTGTTGCCAATATTGCCTGCTTTTGGCGTAAATATTCAATTCTAATTTCATTACATATATTACAGCAATCGCCAAAAAATAATATTTAATCACGAATTACACAAATATGCAAATTTCACAAATTATTTATTTATCAGTATTCGTGGAATTCGTTAATTTGTGAAATTCGTGATTTTTCATATTTTATACGACTTTTTCAGTTAAAGGAAATAGAACGCTGATTGAACGGATTTAGCGGATTTTCGCTGATTATAAAATTGATAATACGAGTTTTTCACTTATGGCGTAAAGAAGACCCTTCACTTTGTTCAGTGTGACATTTCGCTGTCATTTTGAGCAAAGCAAAAAATCTTTTTTAATGATTACATTGCAAAATAAATCGGCGTTCTATTTTTTCTAAATGTAATATCAGGTTTAAATATGCGGTCATTAAACGAAAAAACTCAAAGAGATCATAAAGAGCTTGGATTATTAATTCCAGGGGAAATTATCAAGGTAGGACAGGGAGAATTCTATCTTATACGCCCAAATTTTGCCAAATTATGTAACAACGCTGATATACTGAATCAACGTTATATAAGCACATTTGACTTTATTGGTCGTAGCAAAAACAGATCGATCAATGAGCTAACAAATCTCTTGAATACAGACCCAAATGATATTGTCTATCTTGATATAGAAACGACAGGCTTTTCAAATACGCCTCTTTTTTTAGTCGGATTATTATATTTTGATAGCAATAAACTCGTTATTGATCAGTTATTTGCCAGAGATTATTCTGAGGAAGTTCATTTATTGCAATATTTTACAGAATTTGTCCCAAGATTTACATCTCTTGTTACCTTTAATGGAAAATCTTTTGATATACCATTCATAAGAGATAGGATGATATTCCATAGAAAGTTCTTAAAATGGTCGCATACACATATTGATATGCTTCATCATTCCAGACGTAGATGGAAAGGTGAGTTTCCAGATTGTAAATTACAGACTTTGGAATACTTTGTTTGCAACAGACGGCGAGAAAATGACGTTCCAAGCGCGCTTGTGCCTGAAATATACCACGATTACGTTAGAAGTGGTAATCCCGAATATATTTCAGGGATATTATATCATAATGCAATTGATCTTATTACACTCATGGAATTAACTCTTGTGATTTTGTCTCATGAGTTATAAATATCAGGAGAAAAGCTATGTATCTAAGTTGTGCATCTGTTTGTTATAGAGGCTATGCGGATGACGAAGTGTCTGCAATGCTTAATCATGCCCCAAAGGCAGGATTTGAATATGTTGATATACATGGACCGATGACATGGAGTCCACAAGCCATTGATGCGCTTGATGCTTTTTCTTTAAGGAAACGCATTGAAGACAAAGGGCTAAAATGTATGGGATTGTATCCTCCGGGATATGGTGGTGCAACGCCCTTACAAATTGAGGAACATGCAAAGGCAATAGCTAAAGCCACAAAGCTATGTGATATTCTAGGTGGGATTCATGTTGTATCTACTGGTGCTGTCAGTCGAAAAGATCATGATATTTCGAGTGTTATAGCATGTGTTAAGCGAATAATTGAGCTAACACCTGACAACAGTAATATCAAAATTGCGCTTGAGCCTCATTATGGCAATGTTATAGAACAAATGGAAGATTATGAAGCAATCTTTGCAGAGATCGACCATCCCCTAATAGGGATTTGTGTTGATACTGGGCATTTTCATTCAGCAAAAGTTGACACGATAGCCTTAATTAAAAAATATAGCAACAAAATTTTTGATGTTCATTTGAAAGACCATATCGGAACGCAATCTGTAGCTATTGGACATGGTGAAGTTGATCTTCCTGTCATTTTTGATACACTAAAAGAGATCGGCTATAAAAGCACAATAACTCTCGAATTAGAGGTTCAGGATGTTGAAAACGCACCAAAATACGTTGAAGAAGCCTATAAATTGATGAAAAAATTATCAAATCCTTGACCGAATTAAATATCTAGTTTATGATCCTTAGAGTCTCCCTTTCCAAAAGGGAGACTTAGAGGGATTTTCAAAATTTAAATACTTTTTCTATTTCTTGGTTGAATTTATAGTCCAATTTATCGATAAATTCCATAAAAAGATTCAAATCTATTTTTAATTGCTTTATTTTTCGTCTTAAAATTACCAACCTTATATAACAAGAAGTTTTTCCTATAAAAAAAACAGGCACAACAAGAATTGATCCGAATAACATTAGCCATCGTTGATGAAGCAATGCGAAAGCCAGAAATCCCAACCCCATAGAGTATGCACAAGTAGAAAAAACAATTCGATCAACTTGGCATTGATTAATGATTTTTATTGTCATTTTTATCGATTCTTTTATTTCTTTGGGAACCTTGCCCGCTAATTCTCTTTCTGGTAGCGTTTTTAATAGGCTTTGTAAAGTCTCTTTTGGTAACATGCGAACTTGCGATACTGTGTCAATAAACAACCCAATATCAAGCTCATCATATATCCACAAATTCAAAACAATATTTTGCCATTTATTGATCAACATCAAATCGCTAGAAAGGTATATTCCACAAAGTGAGATCGGGATAATCAGACACAAAAAAGGCGACCATGATTTCCACACTATCGCCCATATCACAGAGCCAAAAACGACAATAGCAATGCCTATAATCAAAGCTTTATATCTCTTTATACGAGTATTAAACAGCCTTATTGTTGCGTTATATGCTTCCTGCATCCATGATTTAGACTCTTCCATTTATAGAACCTATTCTTTGGTCGTATTATTTTTTACGCTTCGCCCATCACGCATTATCCCTTACATATTCATATATCGTATCATACGCAAATTTCAATTCCTCAATAGTGCAGTGATTCTGTATAAAATGCGTTGTGCAATATAAAAGATTACCATCCTTAAAAAGACCAAGGACTCTTTCGATCTCTTTTTTCAAGAAATCCAACTTCCCAAATCCAATTGTTGACTGAACATCAAGCCCCCCCATAATAACGAAAGTATCTTTATACTTTTCCAAATATTCATAAAGATTCATACCAGCAGATTCCTGATATGGATGCACGACATCATATCCCAACTTAATAACACCGTCAATTACAGATGTGAAGTTGCCATCACAATGAAGGCTTAGAAAAGCGCCCCTTCTCTTAACTTCGTTGCATGTTATCTTATGATAAGGATATATAAGATTCCACCAGACTTTTGGGCTAAACATCAAGCCTTTTTGTGAACCCCAATCATCTGATATATGAACCATGTCAACACCAAGATCAATGCAGTTATTGGCAAATGCCCTATTCCATTGTGCTTGGCGTTCGTATACTTTATGTAGATCATCTTCATACATGAGTAAATAACTAAGATGATTTTCAATGCCAAAAACACCATTTAAACATTCAAATATCCCAGGGGTTTGAACATATACAAATCTTCCTCTATCCTCTTTGTGATGTTTTATCTGGTCGCTAATTGACTTATAATCATCAAGTTTATTGGGGTCTAAGATCGGTATTTCCATTAAATCCGCGGGTTCAATAGGTCTTCCTTTATTAATCCGTAATTCATTGAGCATTTCACCAGAATAAGGTCCCGGACCTCCAAATATATGAGCAAAATCGAACTCATAGTGATCTTCAAAATTTGCCACTGAGCCGAATTCCTTATTTATTATATCTCCCAAATTTGCACTAACCCATCCATATATGGGTATGCGATCAGGTTTTTCGTGGTTTATAACTTTTATAACTCTTTCTCTTGGTGACATTTAGTTCTCCTAAGTTTTTAATTATAATCTGCTAAGTTTATTCACTTCTTGTTGAGTTAAATACCTGTATTTTCCGGGTTTAAGATCGCCCAAAACTATTGAACCGATTTGTATGCGTTTTAACCTCAAAACGCTATACCCTATTGCGTTGATCATTCTTTTGATCTGGCGTTTTCTGCCTTCATGTATAGTAATTCTTAGACAAGTTATGTCTTTATTGCTTTGAATAGTTTGGTTATTTTCTATCTCAATAATAGCAGGTGCAGTTATGCCATCATCAAGCTCAATCCCATTTCTGAGTTTATCAAGTAATTCATTAGAAGGCTTGCCATCTATCCATACAAGATAAACTTTGTCAACGTGATGTTTTGGATGCGTTAGACGATATGTCAGTTCACCATCATTAGTAACAATAATAAGCCCTTCTGTATCCTTATCAAGCCGTCCTACTGGAAAAAGTCTTTTACCTGTATCTGGCAATAACTCCATAATAGTCGGTTCTCCGCTAGGAGATGAAGATGCAGAAATATAGCCCGGAAGTTTATTTAGAAGAATATAAATCTTTTCTTCAATATTATAAGAGACAGATTTACCATTAACTTTAATAATGTCAATATCAGGATTTATCTTTATCCCCGGACTTTCGGGTATTTTATCGTTGACGGTAACAGCACCAGACATAACCAAATCTTTGCAATAACGCCTTGATCCTATTCCAATGTCTGCCAGAAACTTACCTAGTTTCAGTTTGTAAATTCACCTTACTTTCCAATAGACTTTGGTTGAACAGGTTTGTCTGTCTGAACACTCTCCCAGATGGCTTCTGCAATGGCAAGCGATGCGGCGCCATCATAAAGGGATGATCTTGGTGTTTCACCTGTCCTTATACACTGCGCAAAATGACGTAACTCACCTTCGTAGCCTAGATATTGCCCTCCCTGTCCATAAGCAACAGCATGTGGTAAAGCATACATCCCTTGTCGCCAAGGATAGCTTCTTAAATTGGCTGACCACTGCTTATTTGGGCGATAATCAAGATATATCATATCCTCAACATCTACACTACATAAAAGCCCTGAGACATTAAGCGTTTCACGAATATTCCACACTGGATCATCAGTGGCATTGCTATTAAGCAGACCAACTGCGCCGTTCTCAAACCCCAATGTTACAGCAAAAGCAAATCGCCCCTGACCATGATCGCATAATTTTGCATATAACTCAACAACATCACCGCCGTAGTATCTTGCAAGATCAAAGGCATGACATTGATTTCCAACCAAACAGCATAAAGGCTGAGGCTCTAAACCCCATATTAAAGGATATGCACCATGCGTATATCTTATACTCACCATTGAAACAGGACCAAACTCTGGACTCATTGTTATTGCCTTTGCTTCCTCATAGGCAGTTGCAAATCTTTTCATAAAGGCAGTCATGCCAAATGTTCCAGCTTTTTTGGCTGATTCAGCGAGTTTATAGGCATGTTCAAAATCAATGCTTGATGGCTTCTCAACAAATATCGGTATTCCTCTCTCAAGTATGTGCATCCCAACTTCGTAGTGCATCTGTGGAGGACCGATAACGCATACACCCTCGGGCTTTTCTTTATCTAGCATTTCATCCACATCAGCATAAGCCCTTGATGCACCGAATAATCTTTGGACACGAAGCCTTTTTTCTTCCACCTGATCCACAACAGCAACCAAATCTATCTCATTTATTCGATGAATAACGGGATATAACGAATGATTCGCATGTCCGCCACAACCGACAAAAGCAATTCGAACTTTATCTTCTGGCATGTTTTTATCTCCCTCAAATGTTCTTGACAGCACAATATCATTATGCAATAATTGACAATGTTTCAATACGATTAAGATTATACCATTTTGGCAAATTAGTTTCAATAACAGGTCATAATAGAAAGGTGAGTGTGATGATTATGCTAATTATGTTACCAATGATGATATTTCCATTTAGTTTAGCAGAAGCGAATGATGTCTGCAATATCGGTTCAAGACTTGAGCTATTTGTAGATGATTATTTGATTGATAAAATGGACGGAGTATCTCTAAAACTCCATAATCCTATACCTCGTGAAGTGTCAATAGTATTTGATTCCCCGCATGATGGCAACACAAGTGCTTATGTAACAGTTTTTCAAGATGATGATATTTATCGAATGTATTATCGAGGTTCAGCTTATGATTTTGCAAATAAGAAAGATTTGCATGAATTGACCTGCTATGCTGAAAGCAAAGATGGCATCAATTGGTATAAGCCAGAACTCAATCTGTATGAATTTAATGGCTCAACGAAAAATAATATTATATGGAGAGGGATCGGCATACATAACTTTACACCATTCAAAGATACAAACCCAAATGTAGATTCAGATGCAAAATATAAGGCATTAGGCGGATTAGGTAGTGAGGGATTAATTGCGTTTAAGTCTTCTGATGGTATACATTGGGTAAAAATACAAGATAAGCCTGTTATTACAAAAGGTGCTTTTGATTCGCAAAACCTTGCTTTTTGGAATCCTGTTACAGAATGTTACATGGATTTTCATCGTGATTTTAAGGATGGTATAAGACAAATAATGACCTGCACATCAAAAGATTTCATTAATTGGACAGAACCTCAATGGATTGATTTTGGTGATGCACCGCTTGAGCATTTATATACCAATGCAGTTACTCCATATTATCGCGCGCCACATATATTAATGGGATTTCCCAAGAGATTTGCTGAAAGCCGAAAGAAACTCTCGCAAGAGTTATGGACAGGTGTTTCAGATGGCGTTTACATGACAAGCAGAGATGGTTTACACTGGCATAGATGGCTTGAAGCATTTATACGTCCCGGGCTTCAGATGGAGAGATGGGGACAAAGAAACAACATGACCGCCTACGGAATACTCGTTACAGAATCGGGAATATCCAATGCCCCAAAAGAGCTTTCAATATATTCAAGCGAAGCCTATTGTATGGAAAACAATCGTTTAAGAAGATATACATTAAGGATAGATGGCTTTGTTTCTGTCAATGCTTCCTATAAAGGCGGAGAGTTATTGACAAAGCCGTTTATATTTGATGGGAAAGAGCTTGTTATAAACTACTCAACATCAGCAGTCGGAAGTGTTCGCGTTGAGATAACTGATAAAGATGGAAATGCGATCTCTGGATTCAATCTTAATGATTGCCCAGAAATATATGGTGATGAGATTGAAAAAATTGTTCAGTGGAAAACAAGTTCAGATTTGAGTTTACTTGCAGGTCAGGTTGTCAGATTACGCTTTATTCTTAAAGATGCTGATCTTTATTCGATAAGATTTAGATAATTTCCTGATTTTATCTTGTAAGAGATTTATAATACCTAGCCATAGAATTTCACTGATATAAAGGTAAATATCTATGGCTAGATATTCTTAAATTCGCTTTTTTTCACCTAAAAAGCCTTTAGGGATGCCCAAGTTGTTGCTGTTTTTCCTGACGAATCGACAGAAGCATAAGGAGTGATAAGGTCTTCAAAATACTCAAATTGTGCGGTCATCGTGCCTCCGCCTTCACAGTTACCAGCGAAAATACCAACTTCCAGCGGTGCTTTTAATGCTTTATTCGCATGAGGTGTAACTTCTATCCAATCATCTTTTGCGTTTTTCTTCCAATAGCCTGTATATTCATCTCCATTTTTTGCAATTCTAATAAATACCTCTACTCTTCCAGCGGGTTGGCTTGATCCGGGGACATTTCCGACAACCTCTGCTTGTTTGTGTTGCCATTGAAGAATTGCGTCTCCGGCTCTTCCCCAAAACTTCATCGTTGTCCAGTTAGCATCAGAAGGGCTTTTGATCACAAGTCCAGAAACACAAGAGCTTGTTCCTTTATAATCCATAACAAGATGAGTTGCGATGTCTATTTTATCAGCCTCAACTAATTGATATAATTTGGCAACGGTATCGACATCCCAAAGGTTTTGGTTATTTGCAGTATTGATATGTAACCAACCGTTATTTGTTTTGCCAAGGTCCCAATTTGGTTCATTTTGCCATTTCCAATTAGGATTTTTTAGTGTGTTACCATCAAAAGGGTCACCTAACGATCCTGCAAAAGCATAGCTCTGCAAAATAATTAAGATTAATAAAGCAAGAATAAGTGTTAGCTTTTTCATAAAATTCACCTCTCCTAAAATTGCTTAATAACTTTTGATATTTAAATTGCTTAATAGAAATTATAAGTTGTTATGTCAAAAAAATCAACAAAAAATAATATTTATAGAACACTGATTGATCGGATTTGGCGGATTAGCCCGGATATAAAATCCTGAAACATAATTGCTTATTAATCATTTGATTTATTTATTGCAAATTAAATCAGCGTCCATCCGCTTAATCTGTTTCATCAGCGTTCTATTCCTAAAAAATATATAGTTTATTAGATAATAAAAAAGGTCGCATTTTCAAATGCGACCTTGTGAGTTTTATATCTTTCTTCCGCCAACACCCTTCATTGACGAAATGTCACCTTTGGCTGGTTCTTTTGGTCTCAGATCACGTGTTGCCTGTCCAGCGCGCCACATCTCTGAGTTGTGGATTTCTTGCAATTCTTTATATAATTGTTCTTGATAATCAGGTTGGCTTCCAGTTGCGATAACTCTGGCTGTTTCTGCTCCTGACTTTACTTTCTCATATAGTTCATTGAAAACAGGTAGAACCGCTTCTTTGAACTTTGGCTTCCAATCTAATGCTCCTCGTTGTGCTGTTGCAGAGCAATTGGCATACATCCAATCCATACCATTTTCACCAACAAGACGGATTAAGCTTTCAGTTAATTCCTCAACAGTTTCATTAAAGGCTTCGCTTGGTGAATGACCATTTTTGCGAAGAACCTCATATTGTGCTTCCATCATACCAGCGAGTGCGCCCATTAGGACACCACGTTCACCAGTAAGGTCGCTGTAAACTTCACCCTCAAATGTTGTCGGGAATAGATAGCCTGAACCGACTGCAATTCCAAGAGCAATGCAGCGATCTTTTGCTCTTCCAGTATAATCTTGTGCTATAGCAAAGCTAGAATTAATACCTGCTCCTGATAGGAAGTTACGTCTTACGGATGTTCCTGATCCTTTTGGTGCAACCATAATAACGTCAACAAAATCGGGTGGGATAACACCAGTCTGATCTTTATAGACGATTGAAAATCCATGTGAAAAATAAAGGGCATCACCCTTATTTAATTTGGCTTTTATAGAGGGCCAAATAGCCTTTTGAGCGGCATCAGAAACGAGCATTTGAACAATCGTTCCTTTTTCGGCAGCTTCTTCCATATCAAAAAGGTCTTTTCCGGGAACCCAGCCATCCTCAACAGCGCGATCCCAGTCTTTTTGAAACTTTTTGGATTGACCGAC
>CAZMCH010000120.1:0-10842 GCA_964564735.1 uncultured bacterium | reverse complement strand
GATTTGAATGGATTGATAATACAATCGGATCAAAGAAATAATCAGGAGGATATATTAAAATGGCAATAAAAGTTGGAATTCTCGGTTTTGCACATGGTCATGTTGGGGCATATTGTTCACAATGGCGACAGAATCCTGCCTTTGATATTGAGGTATCGGCAGGATGGGATCATGATATACAACGTTTGAATAATTCTGCATCAGCATTCGGATTTAAAGCATATACAGATATTAATGAACTACTTGCTAATCCTGAAATTGAGGCTGTTGTAATTGCATCGGAAACGTCAATGCACGCCACTCTTGTTGAAAAATCAGCAAAAGCAAAGAAAACAATCATACTCCAAAAACCAATGGCTCTCACAATGCCACAGGCAGACAGAATAGTTGATGCTGTCAGACAAAATGGTGTGCCTTTTTCAATGGCTTGGCAGATGCGCACTGATCCGCAAAATATACAGATGAAAGAGATTCTTGAAAGTGGTGAACTTGGCAAAGTTTTTATGGTTCGACGTCGTCATGGGTTGGGAACACATCTTTGGGGAGGATTTTCAGAAACATGGCATGCACAACCCGAATTAAACCGAGATATATGGGCTGATGACTCTTCACATGCTATTGATTTTATACAATGGCTCTTGGGTGTTCCTGAAACAGTAACAGCAGAGATAATGTCTCTATTTGATCCAAGAGTGCCAAATGATAATGGTATGGCTATTTTCCGCTATAAAGATGGTCCTATTGCAGAAGTTGTTTGCTCATTTACTGCCCCTGCCTATGAAAACACAACAGAAATTATATGCGAAAAAGGCTCTATCATACAAAATTATGGAGATGGTCCAAGCTGCGGTGTTCCTCGTCCAGCAGATGCTTGCGGTCTTAAATGGTATAAAGTAAGTTCAGGACAATGGACTTGTAGTGAAATCAAAAGTCCTGCTGGTCATGGTGAACGTATCGCTGGGCTTTCAGGTCCTTTATCAGATTTCATTCATGGTAAAAGACCTCCAATATGCACAGTCGAAGAAGGCAGAATGTCTTTACGTATGACGCTTGCTTGTTATGTATCAACACGTGAAGGCAGGAGAGTTAGTATTAATGATAAATCCATAGAATGGGTTTAATATAAATTGATTTTTTGTCATTTATTAATGCCTTAAATTCTTCCAAATGTCCATTATAATGAAGCTTGAATTAATTGGGTCATTTCCATGACACAATTAATTCTTCATTATTTTAAATCTTTATAGCTGTTTTCTTCCTGATGAACGCAAGGTTAATGACCCAATACTGCCCAATAAAGCAACGACACCCGCTAATAAAAATGCTGGTAGAAAAGAGCCATTAGCATCTGCTATGCGTCCTGCAACGAAGGGACCAAGTGCCTGCCCTATTCCAAAGAAAAGCGTAATAAATCCCAATGCAGCAGGGGCTAACTTTGAACCGAGTATATCTCCGCAAGTTGCTGCCATTATCGCTGGAATACTCCAAGCAGATAAGCCAAAAAGTATCGCTGAAACTGTAAAGCCAAACTTATTTGGGGCAAGTGCAAAAAGGCTGAAAGATATGGCATGGATCAAATAAACTATTGATAATGTGTATTTTCTCCCAATTATATCTGAAACCGACCCCCATATCAGACCGCATAAAAGACTAAACCAACCCATCATCATAAATAAATTGCCTGCGGATGCTTGGGTATAGTTTCCTTCTGAAATCAATCCTTTAACAAAAAAGGTCATGTATATAATATATGAAAACCCAAATGCAATATAAACTAATCCTAAATGCCAGACTGAAAATGAACGATACACAAGCCCCCAATTAGTTGTGCTATTTGTTTGATTTGACGTGGTTTCTTTATCCGTCGCACCCAAAGGTCTGAGCCCAATTTCTGATGGACGATTTTTCAATATGAAAAAGCTTAACAAGGCAAGTATAAATGTGGCAGTCGCAAAGAAATACCAGCTATTTCGCCAGCCATTTTCGCCATAGATTGACATTATATATGGGACTGACGGACCAATGGCAATAAGTGCTACTGACGAACCTGATGATGCAATTCCTGCACCTAGACCACGCCTTTTGGGACCAAACCAAGCAGATATTAGACCCATCGCAGGAACGTTGCTTGCTCCGCTTCCGATACCTGTCAATGCACGCCAAAATACAGCAGTAAAGAAATTTTGCACCGTTCCAGTAAGTAACATTCCCAAACCAGTCAACATTAATCCCAAAGTAATAATTAGCTTTGGTCCGTAGTGTGCTGCCAAAGCACCACCAACTAATGATAAAATGAGATAGCCAATTAGGTTTGCTGTGGCAAGAATACCCGCTTGTGTGTTATTCATATTCAATGATTTCTGCATGGATGGCAAGACTATAGAATAACCAAAACGAGCAAGGCCAAGCGCGCCAAATACAACCAATGTCCCCATGATGAGTATAACCCAAGCATAGTGTATTTTGTGTTTATAAACCATAGGAACTCCTTATTACAAATAGATATATTCATCTTAGTATCATCTGAAGATAAATGATCAAGCAAGGACACTCTCTGCAGTCTTTAAAAGCTCACGAATTGGAAGTTCATAAGGACATCTTTTCTCGCATTTCCCACACTTGATACAGGCATCAACCTTTACTTTTAGCGAAGCATAACGTTGCCGTGATACTTCATGTGCGCCAAAGCGTGTATAATGTTTATAATAGATAAATATTGTTGGTATATCTAATCCCTGATCGCATGGCAAACAATATTCACATTGCCTACAAAAAGTCTTGCTAAGGCTGTTTGCAGAATCAAATAGCTGTTTTTCCTCTGTTTCCGATAATGGTTTGGTTGTTATACCCTCTTGTATATTAAAATCAACTTCTGATAAAGACTTCATTCCGACAACTGCAGATGATATATCCTGCTGAACTGCATACCTGAGTGCCAATGATATAATCTCTGGAGACATATCTGTCAACGCACCACCAGCCAGCGGTTTCATAGCAATAACACCCATATCACGTTCCAATGCCAAAGATAGAGTATCACACCAAACGTTTCTATCAATGACATTTATTGGCATTTCTACAAAATCAAACTCATTGGTCTCTATTGCTTTTGCTAGTATACCTTTGTTATGTCCTGAAAATCCTATAAAATCAATTTTTTTGTCTTTTTTTGCCTGTTTTAGCGCATCTAATAATCCATTTTGCTTCAAAGTATTTTCTAGCTTTGCCTGTGTGCTTATGTTATGAATCTGATACAATTCGATTTTATCTCGATTAAGGCGTCTAAGCTGTAAATCTATATCAGATAACAAAGCTTCTGCATTATCGGCAAGTGATTTTGTTGTTATTATACAATCTTTTCTGTCTTTGATCGCAGAGCCGATTTTTTCTTCGCTATCTCCGTAGCTTTTGGCGGTATCAATGATATTGACACCATGATCAAGTGCATATTTAATAACCTCGATTGCTTCATCATGGCTAATTCTTGGAATTATCAGTCCACCGAAACCTATAACCGAAACCATAAGCTCAGTTCTGCCCAGTCTTTTCTTTAACAATACAAATCCTCCTAAAATGGTATATTGATTTCTTTCCCAACAGACATTATATATTCCCTTGCGAGTGTATATTCCTTCTCTGTGCCGAGATGCTCAATAAGCAAGGGAGGATTTTGTGGCAGTGAATTTAAACCTTTTAAATAGGTTCTATAATCAAGGTTGCCAGTCCCAGGTCTCGCTTCGTTAATGTGTGTTGTAAGTTGATTTGTTAATTGAGTATCCTTTGCATGGCAACTTACTATCCATTTGCCAAGTTTATCAAAACATTCCTGTAACAGCTTGCATGTTTCATAATAGCGTCTTGGTGAATTAACGAGATTTACAGGATCAAGATGAACACCAAAGGCTGAATCATCTATCGCTTCAATCAAATCAAGAAAACTGTCAGGGCTATCAGGTATTACCCAAGGCATCATTTCAAGCACAAATTTTGCTCTTTTTGGTTTTACAGAATTGATTATATATTTGACGTTATCAACTGTCATGTCAAAAGCCTTTTTCGATATATTATCAGGATGAGGACCATCCCAACGTTCGGGATTTAACGATCCTGCTATGTCAACACAACACAAAGCACCAACTTCGTCAGCAAGTGCTAACCCATGACATACTGCTTCAATATTCTGTTTACGCTTTGTATCATCAGTATCCATCATGTTAACCCATACGCCGACTTCTGCAATAACGACATCTTCATCTTTGAAAGCTTTTTCTATTGCTTTTATCCTTTGTTTATCTTCTAAAGCAACTGATGGGCAATAAGCAGAACGATAGCCTATTTTCCGATGAGCATGTGCAAGCTCAACTGGATCATCTATCTTAGCAAATATGGGACCACCTAATCTTATCGCCATTTTGATCCTCCATTAGGTTTTCAGATTTACAAAATCTATTTTTATAAAAAAATAAGCGAATTTTATGGTTCTGATAATATGACAGAACCATAAAAAAAGGAATTGTAATAGTTAAATTAATATTTATCTGAGCCTTTTAGGGGGAGTTCTACAACCCATATATTCCGATATTTTAGCAAATTGCCATGATCTTGAAGCAACAATGGACCCGGCTCAAGCACCTTATCATCAATTGCCCCACCAGTTACCCCATCGAAAATGACGTTATTATGTATAACTTTTCCATTTTGAAGGACAGTTATTCTTGCATTTTCAAGTTTTCCATCATTCATTCTCGCAGAACGGAATATCATATCATAAGATTGCCATTCAAGAGGCGGTTTACAGGCATTTACTAACGGGGCATATTGATTATATATTGCTCCGCAATCGCCTTTCCCAGGGACCTCTATTCCATAGGAATCCAATACTTGAATTTCATATCGTCCTTGAAGATATACTCCGCTGTTGCCTTTGGCTTGCCCAGTTGCATCGGGCATATCTGGCTCCATCCATTCAAGATGAAGATATATATCAGTAAATTTTTGTTTTGTCATAATATCACCAGTTCTTGGAACGACAGCGATAACACCATCTTTGGCTTCCCAACCAGCTGGTTTTCCGTCCCTTGTCTGCCAATTATCTAAGTCTTTGCCATTAAATAATACCACTGCATTATTAGGTGGTGAAATAAAATTTCCCATCTGTTATCTCCTTTCATAACTTAATAGAATAATAATCATACCAGAAAAGACAGAAACAATTATATCATAGCCAAACACGAATATCAAATTGTATATACCAATAAATAAGAGTTTTGCAGATGACACAAAGCTAGATATTAAGCCAGTTTACAAACACGACTTAAAGAAAAATGTTATAAAGTTCCAAAAAATTCGCAAAAAAACTTGTGAATATCAGAAAACCTATGCCAATTATTAATTAGATTTGAACCATATCGTGCAAAACTAATCAGAAATGACGCACTCTTTGGGGCAGATTTATTGGAGAAAAATAGGAAGAATAGAAACAAATACCAGTAAATAAAAGGTTTCTACATTATCATAAATAGGCATATAATTTGCTAATAATACAATTTAGCTTGGGTATTGATTTTTTGAGCTATTGTTTATTAACAATAATAAATCTACAGACCGCAACCCGCAAAACAGCTCTTATGACATCAATACCCTTTTTTCTTCTAATTTACTTACCTTGTATTATATTCTCTATCTTTTGCAATTCCTCATCAGTCAAACTAGGTGCTTGAATGGCTTTTATATTCTCATCAAGCTGGCTAACTCTTGATGCTCCTATCAGAACACTTGTGATACGTTGATCTCTTAGAATCCATGTAATTGCCAATTGTGCCATTGTTTGTCCTCTATTTATAGCAATCTCATTTAGTTTTGCAACCTTATCCCAAACACCTGCAGATTTTTGCTTTTCATACCATTCTTTTCCTGCTTCACCACGTTTTCCCATACGAGAATCTTGTGGAAGACCATTTAAGTATCTATCTGTCAGTATGCCTTGAGCCAAAGGCACAAATGCAATAATGCCAGTTCCAGCTTCATCAGTATAAGGCAGAAGATCAGATTCTATCCAACGATCAAACATATTATATGATGGTTGATGTATTGTAACAGGCGACCAGTCATGTAATTTTATAATATCTATCGCTTGTTTGAATCTTTCACCACGATAATTACTAAGACCAATATAAAGTGCTTTGCCTTGCTTAACAATAAGATCAAGTGCAGAAAGTGTTTCTTCAAGAGGAGTCTCTGGATCAGGACGATGATGATAGAATATATCGACATAATCCAAACCAAGCCTTTTTAGTGATTGATCAAGGCTTGTGACAAGATATTTTTTACTGCCCCAATCGCCGTATGGTCCCTGCCACATATAAAATCCTGCTTTTGTAGAGATTATGAGTTCATCACGAGGCATATCTTTTAGTATCTGTCCAACAACTCGTTCGCTATTTCCTGCAGGAGGACCATAATTGTTTGCAAGATCAAAATGGGTTATTCCGTTGTCAAAAGCATAATACATACATTTTCGACATATCTCCTCATTGCCGGGTTCTCCAAGCGATTGCCAGAAGCCAAGAGAGATAGCAGGTAGTTTTAATCCACTCCGACCACATCTGCGATATGGCATTTTTTCGTAACGGTCTTCAGCAAATGACTGCATTTTACCCTCCTTTTCAAAGGGAGACACAAAGATTGTGTCTCCCAAATATATCTTACTTTGAGAGGTAGGCTTCTAATTCCTGATCAGTTGGTTTGGGTGTAGAGATGCCTTCTTTGGGGACTTCAAGCTTTGCTAACCAGACGAGGGCATTTAATATAAACTTACGCAAATTGTCATCAGCCCATCCTCGATGATAATGTCCACCAGTAAAGCCAAAGCCACGTCCACCATCAGGGCGTTCGACGCACCATGCTAAATGCTGAGGCTCCTTATTTGCGATAGCCTTGCGCACATCTGGATTTCCACTATGCGGACCATCAGGTCTTTCCATTGTTGAAGCTGGCGGAACGGTGCTTAACAAAGGAGTAACGCCTTTCATACCCTCTCGGAAACGCATGTGATAATACCATTCGTCTTCAAATGAAAATGGCACTAGCCCTGAATTAATTGGGTGTTTTGGAAAGGATTCGAAATTTGCTGTCCAGTGTGGATTTACCGACCAGTGCATCTCAAAATATCCACCGATCCAATCAAGGAAGTATTTTCCGGGTTCTTCTTTTGGGACTTCAACAGCATAATGTAACATACCGATACTAACGCCACTTTTTGCGAGTTTATCTGCTTGTTCAAGATGAGGAATAATAAGATGACCACTACCACCATCTGAATATATAGCAAATGCAGAAGCACCATCAAAAGCCTTTGGGTCCTCTGGCCAGCCTTGATGGACTGTAACTTCAATGCCATCAACATACTTATTTAGTAAATCTGCAAGTAAATAACACCCTGCAGGATGCTCATGCGCTCCGCTTCCATGGCTTTTGTTTCCAGCGATTAAAACTAACTTTGATTTTGACATATTAACCTCCATCAATAATGAGTCAAATTCCATATTACAGTTTTAGTTATTAATAAATATATTAAGCTATTTTTTGTTTATAATCAAGTATTCATTTGAGTTTGAAATATACAATGGCAGAACTTGAATCCCAGTTTTTTTGCTATTGACATACCGAAATAGCTTAAGTAAGATTCTACTGGATTAAAATTGATGTATCATATCAAAAAAATACAAATATTTTTATGAAAGGTGAAACCATGTCAGAAGAATTATATATAAGCAAACAATTCACAGAACCCGGAAGATTTACTGCTGGTATTGAAGGACCTGCATGTGATAAAGAAGGTAATCTCTATGCTGTAAATTATGAACATCAACACACCATCGGTAAGGTTACGCCTGATGGCAAATGTAGCGTATTCCTAGAATTACCAAATGGAAGCATAGGAAATGGCATTAGATTTGATAGCAAAGGCTTTATGCTCATAGCAGATTATACAAATCACAATATCCTCAAAGTTGACATGAAGACAAAAGAAATCACTATTTATGCACACGAACCAACCATGAATCAACCAAATGACATCGCCATAGGCGCAAATGATATTGTTTATGCAAGTGATCCAAAATGGGCAGATTCGACGGGGCAAATATGGCGCATTGATACTGATGGAAAGGTTACTCTCCTAGAAACCAACATGGGAACTACAAATGGTATCGAAGTAAGTTCAGATGAAAAAACGCTTTATGTCAATGAAAGCGTTCAGCGTAATATCTGGGCTTATGATTTATCGCCAAATGGAGAGATAAGCAATAAACGCCTATTGATAAATTTCTCAGATTTTGGCATGGACGGTATGCGTTGTGATATTGAGGGAAATCTATATGTAACAAGATATGGTAAAGGCACAGTTGCAAAGGTATCTCCCAAAGGAAAAATCCTGCTTGAAGTAGAATTAAAAGGAAAAAACTGCACTAATATCGCCTTTGGCGGACCCGATGGCAGAACTTGCTATGTTACAGTCGCAGATATAGGAAATATAGAAAAATTCCGAGTTGATCTGCCGGGTCGTAGCTGGAAATTGTTTCACAGATAATTAAAGTTTTTATTGATTATACTATACCGCCAACCTTGCGGATTTCGTTAATTTGCGATCTGCTTCTATGTTGATATTCCCGCAAGGTTTCAATTTCATATTCTCTACATAGTTTTCGGACACTAATGTTATCATTTATTGATTTTAATAACCACCATGCCTCCATAGTATAATGTTTTTCGATCAAAATTTCACCAGTATATTCATCAAGCATTTTTTTAACTTTATCTCCTGTGAAATTTTCGTGAATAAATGTTCTGTCTATATCCAAATCGGTAATAAATAAATTTTCTTTTGGACTGATAACGTCCTTTATATTTTCGCCAGTAATATCAATGATGTTTCCCCATCCAACTGGAACGATATAGTAATGATAGAGCATTGCGTATGCGTTTAATGGCATCCCACCACCATAGGCACTAGGCCAGAATACTATCTCTGCATTTTGTGCATCTGCTTCATGCCATAATTCAGCAAAGTTTAGATCAAAGCAGGTAAGGATCGCTATTCTGCTAAAATCTGTATTAAAAGTCTTGACGCCTTCATTACTCAGATTAACATTTTCACCCCAAAAGACAAATATTTTGCGATAATAATCAATGATTTTACCTTTACGATCTATTAAGATAGCAGTGTTATAGATACAATCATTGGCTTTTTCATATATTGGACAGATGATATACATATCATATTGCTTTGCCAATTTGGCTATAGTTTCGGTAGTTTGACCTCGTATAGATTCAGGATTATTAGATGCAAAAGCTTCTGGTAAACAGGCAATATTTACTCCGTTTTTGCCTGCTATATGCAGATATTCAATAGCCATATTTATTTTTGTTTGATAGTCTGCGCCACCTGTTCCAATGCAAATGGCACAGATTTTGACTTTGTTACTCATCTACTAAATTCCCTCAGTGTATTTTGAGCTAAGATAACTTCTGCAATTTCCATTGTCTTGACTGCATCAGAGAAATTTGATCCCGGAAGTTTGCCAGATTTTACACAGTCAATAAACTCTCGGTTCTTTGCCTGAAAACCACCATAGACAAAATTTTGATCGCTTCCAGCGACTTCCTTTGTATCGTATTCAATTCCCTTTGTATCACCATCAGCATAAAGATAACCTTTGCCTTCGTGTTCTGCTTCTACGCATATTCCTGCTGAGTGCATTTCAACATCAAATATACGTCTTCCACTAGACCAACTATTCATTAAGACGCCCAAAGCACCATTATCAAAATGTAGCAATGCCATGATTAAATTTATATCAGGAACCAATACACGCTTTGTTACACTATCTACTTTTATGACTTCGCCACCACAGATCCATCTGAGAGTATCAATGGCGTGAACACTATCGTCCATCATGTGGTCTCTTGGTCCATAATTAGCCCCTATTGCAAATTTATAAAAGCGACAAACTGCATGGACAATGGTACCTCGTTTGAGGCATTCCTCACGCAACATAACTACCATAGGGCATGTTCTTCTTTGAAAACTAACTTGTGTTATACATCCTTTTTTTTCTGCAAGAATAGCCAATGATCTTGCTTGATGTATAGATAAACCCATAGGTTTTTCAATATATAAATTTAGCCCTTGATCAAGGCACCATGTCCATATATCATACATTATATTTGGTTGTCCGATGACATAGACCGCATCAGGTGCTATTTCTTCAATCATTTTCCGATAGCTTTTGTAGCGTTTTTCTATATTATATTTATCCGCAGTCGTATTCATGCGATTTTCATCGATGTCAGATATTCCAGCAATTTGCACATCATCAAAAGACGCAAGCGAAGGATAATGAACGCTGTTTGCCATTCCACCAGCACCAACCATTGCAACTTTAACTTTATTCATATTATATTTGGCATATCAAAAATGATATACTCTCTCCTTGTTAAATAATGTTATTTTGTTTTATTTACCGATCTTTGCGATTCGGTATTCCTCGCCAAATGCTTGCCCATCATATCCATTATCATCAATTCGTAAGTCAGAGAGAAATATCCTTTTGCCATTATTCATCCAAGACATTCTTGATGCGATAGCTGTAAGCTCAGGCTCCAAAAGATCAGATAATGGAATTGGTGGTGAATCAACCTCGCCACAAAGATATGGTAAGACAGCCTCTAATAAAGCCTTATAAACTTTGCTCGAATCAATAACCATATGATGAACCTTGCTATCAGTCACAACCGTAGCATAAAATGGCAAATATCCACTTTGTTTACCAACAGATAATA
>CAZMCH010000119.1:0-11139 GCA_964564735.1 uncultured bacterium | reverse complement strand
CGCACCTTTGACATATTAACACAGGTTGCAGGCAGATCAGGCAGAAGCCAAGCTGGAGGTGAAGTTATAATACAAACCTATAATCCTGAACATTACAGCATCCTTGCTGCACAAGATCATGATTATCGCAGTTTTTATCGCCAAGAAATCGCCAATCGTGAAATGTTTGCCTATCCACCTTTCACTCATTTTGCTAGAATACTTCTCAGGGGATTATCTGAAAGTGCAACAATGAAGTCCGCAGATGAACTGGAAAGCATTATGCGATCATTTCAGGAAGCAAATTTTCCAGAACTAGAAATTATAGGTCCTGCGCCTGCGCCAATCGCAAAAATAAAAAGTTATTTTCGTTGGCAAATATTATTAAAATCTGTCGACCCAATGGAGATTAATAAATTGATAAATATGGCTTTTGATAAATTCCCATCACAGATTACAAAGGGCGATGTTTCCGTTATTATTGATATGGACCCAATGACGATATTGTAATAATGCTATTTTAGGGATAAAAGTAAACCAATGATTATAATGTTTTCGTCTTCATATTTGTTAGATAATAATCAATTCTTGACACACCTAAAAGGGAGTTTTTATAATGCAGATCATTAAAAAATCATCAATATTAATTATAATAGTAGTGTTATTTACAATATTATCGGTTTCTGTTTGTTATTCTCAAAATTCGTCATCAAAAGCTAAATCAATTTTGGAAAAGACATTTAGAAAATATGATGCCCTTTTTTCTGATGAAATAAAAGGAGTTAATAGTGCAATAATTAAGATGTCAATCAAAGGGGAAGGCAGAATTAATCCAAATGCAAAGTTAAGCCCACCGTTGCTTTTGGATACTAAACTTGATATATATGCTGTTCAATCGAATAAAATGTTTATTGATGTTACGGGAAATCTAGGGAATATACAGATCGTTTTGCCCGGGAAAATGCCCATAATAGCGACAGCTATTCTTCCTGCAACCAAACAATTTACCACAATACAAGTTCCACAAAAGGTATTTAGAGGTTTACAACCAAAAGATAGAGAAAGATTCTGGATTGAAACAAACGTTACTTATGGTGGATTATTGACTATAAAGCAAAAGCAGGTTCATAAAATAATTATGAAACCTAATGACCCAAAACAAAAGGGAAATACGGTTGTATATATTCTTGATAGGGTTTGGGACCCTATAAAGTATGAAATAAATGATCCAGTTGGTGGAAATACAGTAGTCAATTTTGATGAAATCAGATTTGATGTTGATATACCATTGGATAAGTTTGAACCCAAGACAAGCGGTTATACCCAGGTAACAAAAGAACAATTCACAGGACTTGTGATGATGCAAATGATGACCTCAACAATGCAAAACAACCAGATTAAATAATTTCTGGTAAATGTTCTAAGGAGGATTAATTTTATGTCAAAAGAATGGATAGAGCTATTTAATGGTAAAGACCTTACAGGCTGGAAAATGAGAGGAAATGCAAAAGAGCATAAATGGATTGCCCATGACGGTATACTCGATAATACGGGTGTTGGTGTTGATATTATAAGCGAACAAGAGTTTGGTGATTTTGAGCTACATATAGAATATCTTGTTCCAAAAGACAGTAATAGCGGTATTTATCTACGTGGTCAATATGAATTGCAAGTATTGGATAGTCTTGGCAAAACAATCAACTATCCCGGAGAAAACGGAGCGCTATATAATCAAAAATCCGTTGATGTTGAGGCAAGCAAACCAGCAGGTGAATGGCAAACTATGGATATTACTCTCAAAGGCATGGTTTTAACCGTAGTGTTGAACGATAAAGTCATACATAAAGACGTAACAATAAAAGGACCTACAGGCGGAGAGTTAAAGCCGGGAGAAAATCCTCCAAAAGGACCATTAATGTTACAGGGAGATCATGGTCCGGTGCTTTATAGAAATATAAAAATCAGGGAATTATAATGGATAAATTTATTATACATGGCGGAAAAAGACTCGAAGGCGAAATTGAGATTAGCGGGTCAAAAAATGAGGCTTTACCTTTAATTGTTGCAGGAATATTGTCTGATGAAGTTAGCATAATACATAATGTCCCAAGATTAGCAGATATTGAGTCGATGGTAGGATTACTTGAAGCATTGGGGGCAAAAATAGACTTTAATGGCACAGACTTGAGAATAGACCCGTCTAAATGTGATGGATTTGAAGCCCCTTATGATCTTGTTCGAAAAATGCGCGCATCTATTTATGTTTTGGGTGCATTACTTGGCAGGATTCATAAAGCGAAGGTTTCATTTCCGGGCGGGTGTGTTATTGGAACAAGACCTGTTGACCTTCATCTCTTGGGATTAGAAAAACTTGGGGCAGAAATCAAAATTGAGCATGGCTATATTATTGCAAAAGCAGACAAATTAGTTGGGAATGAAATCTATCTTAGTGGAATACATGGCACAAGTGTTGGGGCAACAATAAATGTGATGATGTCCGCTGTGAAGGCTGATGGGGTTACTATTATAAAAGAGGCTTCATGTGAGCCTCAGATAATAGAATTAGCTTCATTTCTCAACTCAATGGGAGCAAACATAGAAGGCGCAGGAACACCTTTGTTGACTATACATGGTGTTGATAAATTACATGGAACAGAGCATACCGTTATACCTGACAGAATAGAATCTGCAACTTATATGGTTGCGAGTGCAATTACAAGAGGGAATATCTTGATCAAGAACTGCAATATTTCTCATCTTCAGTCGGTTATTCAAAAACTAAAAGAGATCGGTGTTGATATTAAAGAGGAAAATGATTGTTTAAGAGTGATAGCAAATGATCCATTGAAGCCTGCTGATATTAGAACGGCTCCTTTTCCCGGATTTCCAACTGATGTTCAGCCTCAAATGATGTCTTTATTAGCAACGGTTCCGGGCATAAGTGTTATAACAGAAGGAATATTTACAGATAGGTTTATACATATCAGCGAATTAAATAGAATGGGTGCTGATATAAAAGTAGAGGGTGCAAGTGCAGTTGTAAAGGGTGTAGAAAGATTGAGCGGTGCGCCAGTGATGGCTTCTGAATTGCGAGGCGGTGCAGGACTTGTGCTTGCTGGATTATCAGCAGATAACATGACAGTTGTATCAAGAGTATATCATATTGATCGTGGATATGAAAATATGGAGAGAAAACTTGCAGGCGTTGGCGCAGACATAGAAAGGGTTACAGAATGAGATTTGAAATTGACGATCTCATAAGATCGGATGTTGCTAGCTTAAAACCTTATATCGTAAAGGATGTTCCATATAAAATTAAGATGGATGCAAATGAAAATCCATACAATATTCCTGAAAATATAAAGGATGTAATTGCAAAGGAAATATATAATCATCATTTTAATCGCTATCCTGATCCATCAGCATTTGAGTTAAGACAGGCTTTATCATCCCAACTTAATGTTGATACAAATAAATTGGTAATTGGCAATGGGTCTGATGAACTTATAAGCTATATTATATCCGCCTTTGGTGGAAATAAGACAGGTGTGATATTTCCTACTCCGACATTTTCAATCTATGGCATATTTGCTGACGTATGGGGAACAAAGTCAATTGGAGTGCCTCTTTCAAAAGATTTTGAACTCAAACAAGATGAGATAATATCAAAAATGGATAGTGTTGATAAAAGCATTGTATTTATCAGCCATCCCAATAATCCAACGGGTAACTGCTTTTCAAATCAAGGCATAATGGATATTATAGAGCATGAAAGCAAATCAATCATTGTTCTTGATGAGGCTTATTATGAATTTTCAGGCAACACTTTTTTGCCTTTGCTTGATAAATATGAAAATCTTGTGATTCTAAGGACATTCTCAAAGGCTTATGGTCTTGCGGGGCTGAGAGTTGGCTATATGATCGCAAATGAGAGCATAACAAAGCAAATTATGAAAGTCAAAATGGTTTATAATATCAATAGCCTATCCCAAAAGATTGCTTTGATACTACTGAATCATAAAGATCAAATGTCTGGTTATATAAATCAAATTCTACGAGAACGAGATAGATTGATCAATGGAATTGACAAAATAGATGGTATAAAGCAATTTCATTCTGACGCAAATTTTATACTATTTCGCACAAATACAAATGCAGACGAACTTTTTTCAGCATTTTTGGAAAATGGAATATTGATCAGAAACTTGAATGAGAAAGGTCTTCTTGAAAATTGCCTGAGAGTTACAGTTGGAAAACCAGAAGAAAATGATGCTTTTCTTACAATTTTAGAAAGTCAGTAATGAATAATCCTGATCCAAATAATAATAAGTTAAGAAGGCGGATGCTTCCATTTCTAATGAAGCCTTTTACGCTGATTGTAATGTTTATAGCGTGTATATTTGGTGAAGTGATGTGGATGTTTCGTGCAATACAAGAGGGCAATCAAATTGAAGCCTTTTTGTTATTCTTAGGCGGATTAATACTTGGCGGTGTAAGTGGCATCTGGACATCAAGAATATTTGATAAATATTACTTTGAGTCGCTACTTGGTCGCATAAACATTGTAAAGACATCTAGCGGGATAAAAAATGCGGTATTTACATTTATTGCGCTTGGTTTGCCGATGGTGGTTAGTTTTGTTAAAAGCGATAGCGATCCAATTTTGGCTATTGTTCAGTCATATATATTTGGCTTTATATGTGGTATGAATTTCATGATATATTTATGGGCAAGGAAATTGCCCGAATAGTGCTTGACCAGATTAATTTTTTTAGGAATAGAACGCGGATGAAACGGATTAAGCTGATTGACGCTGATTTAGTTCGTAATGAGTGATACTTAATGTGCTATGCGTTATGCGTAATACGTCTTACGTTTCACGAATTACATTTTACGATTTTTCTATCCGCTTTAATCTGCCAAATTCGCTTAATCAGCGTTCTATAAATAATTAATTCGGTAAAGCAGTATTGTATAGGATTGTAATTTTGCAAAAAAACGACTATTCAGACAGGACTAAAAAATGTGAATATATATAAAAATTCATATTGTCTGAATACTATCATGAAAAAAAAGGGAGTAAAATAATGTCAGAGAGAATGGCAGAAATAAAAAGAGCAACTAAAGAAACTGATATAGATATTACAATAAACCTTGATGGTTCAGGAACATCAGAAATCAACACAGGGATTGGATTTTTTGACCACATGCTGACATTATTTTCCCGACATGGTTTTTTTGATTTGAAAATACAGGCAAAGGGCGATCTTGAGGTTGATCAACATCATACTGTTGAGGATGTTGGAATTTGTCTTGGAAAGGCATTTATCAAAGCGTGTGGCGATAAGGCGGGAATCAGGCGATATGGTAATGCCACTATTCCAATGAGCGATTCTTTGGCGACTGTTATCATTGATCTATGTGATCGCCCATTTCTCGTGTTTAATGTATCTTTACCAAACGAAAAAGTTGGTGATTTCGATACAGAATTGATAGAGGAATTTTTTCATGCCTTTGTCAATAATGCAGGGGCGACACTTCACATAAACGTTAATTATGGGAATAATACACATCATATAATAGAAGCAATATTCAAGGCTTTTGGTAGGGCATTAGATCAATCGGTATCTTATGATGAAAGGATTAAAGGGGTTCTTTCAACAAAAGGAATACTTTAAATTATTGATCAACAGAATAAGTTTTTTAGGAATAGAATGCGGATGAAATGGATTAAGTCGATTGGCGCTGATTTAGTTCGTAATAAGTAAAGCGTAATGCTTTATGCGTAACATGTTTCATATTTTACGATTTTTTGTATCCGCTCTAATCTGCTAAATCTGCTTAATTAGCGTTCTATAAATAATTTGGTCAAGCATTAGGAGGATTTTGATGATTAGAATAAATGTAGATAAATTAGTAAAAACTTCGGTAGTTGGCGAAATTTCGCCACCGCTTGCTTCAGGGTATAGAATAAACGTTGATGGTCAACCGATGGTTCTACCCGGTGTCGGTGGTATTACATATAACATACGTGTCGGAGACCCAATAGTTGGTTGGGAGGCGGACCACGTTGAGCCTGCGGTTAGCACAAAAATTGATGGCGATAAAAATGCAGGATATAATACTCTGTCATGTGTAGGTAATGAGGCAATCGCTATCAGTGGAGATGCAAAGGGCGAAAAAGGTATTGTTACAGGGAAACATGGTGGAATCGAGCATGTTCTTATAGACTTTAAGCCAGAAGCAATGGAAAAAATGGTTATAGGCGATAAAATTATGGTTAAAGCCTTTGGCGTTGGTCTAAAACTCCTTGATTTTCCATATATCAAAGTAATGAATATGTCCCCCGAATTATTTGAAAAGATGGGCATAGAACAAAAAGACGACTCTCTTGTTGTTCCAGTTACTCATAAAGTTCCTGCTTGTATAATGGGATCGGGCATAGGGGGGAATAATGCACATACAGGCGATTATGATATACAAATGTTTGATAAAAACATTGTGAATGAATATGGACTTGATACACTCAGATTTGGTGATATTGTGGCGATCATTGATGCAGATAATTCTTATGGACCCATATATCTTAAGGGTGCAATAACTATCGGAATCGTGGTTCATAGTAATTGTGTTACTGCTGGACATGGACCTGGTGTAACAAGGCTTCTAACATCAAAAAGTGGAAAAATCATACCAAAAATTGATCAAAAAGCTAATATAGCGAATATTCTTGCACTTAGAGATGATATATAAAGAAATAGACCGCTGATTTTTGCTGATTCTCATTTTTACGAGGATAGGCTTTGTAATGCAGATTTTTCTGATTTTTCAAAGAGATGAAAAAGATAATAAACCTTTACAAATAAAGGAATTTCAGGCTATTACTTTTGCAAAAATGCAATGTTAAAGTTTAAAAGATTCGCTTTCGAACATAAAGGGGCTTTATATGCTCAATAGTAAGATGTCGAATAAATACCATGCGGTTGTTATCGCTTGCGGGGGAATATCCAATGCACATGCACACGGATATATTGCCAATAATATCCCTATTATCGCTTGTGCAGATATACGCCAAGAGGCTGTTGATTCTTTTGGTGAAAGGTATAATGTCCCAAAAGAAAAACGCTATCTTGACTATAACGAAATGCTGGACAAAGAACGCCCAGAGATAGTAAGTGTCTGTTCACATCATCACTTGCACGCATCAATGACGATAGATTCTGCTAAATATAAGCCATTAGCTATATTTTGTGAAAAGCCAATTGCTTTGAGTCTTGGTGAAGCGGATGGAATGATTGATGCCTGCAAACAGGCTGGTTCAATACTTATTATAGGTCATCAAAGGCGTTTTTCTCCTCAATATGTGGTTGCTTATGATGCACTAAAAAACGGTGCAATCGGCGAATTGCAAATGGTTGAAGGACATGGTCATCCGGGTTCAAGCCTTCTTGTTGATGGGACACACACAATTGATCTGCTTCGCTGGTTTGCTGATGATAAGCCTATTGAATGGGTCTTGGGGCAGATTGATGCTAGAGAAAGACATCATGGATGGGGTAGCCTTGTTGAAAATGCAACCATAAGCATATTTGGCTTTGAAAACGGGATAAGAGGCATATTAACTCACGGTAGCGCAAACCTTATGAAAGATGGCAAAAAGCAATTTGATCCGCTCTGGAAAGGTGTTGAAGGAAGTAATTATCATCATATAATACTTCGTGGAACAGAAGGGCTGATCGAAATTGATGGAGATGCGCCTACATCGGGAGTTCCATGGGTGAGATTGGTCAAAAATGGTGCGGTTGAAGAATTGGCATTGCCAGAATTACCATCAGCACATTCCGAGATAGTTCGTTTGATGATTGACAGTATTGAAACAGGTTCACGCCATCTTTTAGATGCTTCCAGCGCAAGAGCAACTTTGGAAGTGATAATGGCGATATTTGAGTCGTCCCGAAGGCGATCGGTGATCCAGTTTCCATTAGAGATTAAGGAAAATCCTCTGTTTGAAATGATTGAACGAGGGGATGCGTAAATTAAGATTCAAGATTTAAGACTGAAGACTTAAGATTAAAAAGGAGAGAATTAATGAATCATAGAGAGAGATTCAATGCAGTAATGCACTTTAAGCCTGTTGATAGAATACCAAATGAGGAGTTTGGCTATTGGGGAGAGACTTTAGAAAGATGGCATCAAGAAGGTATGCCTCCTGATGCTGATGAAGAGCTTTATTTTGGTCTGGACATCAGACGTGAGAGAAGGCTTTTTAACCCTAACTGTGGTCCAATCCCAAATTCGCCCTATGGAATTGATTCGTTAGAAAATCTTGAAAAGGCAAAACCATATTATTATGATAGCTTTGATGCACCGGAACGCTATCCCGCAAATTGGGCGGAGATGGTAGAAAATTACAAAAAGCGTGATTATCCATTGGGTCTTAACTTTTCAGGCTTCTTTGGACAGCCAAGAGGCTGGCTAGGTTTGGCAAGAACCTGCACCGCATATTACGAAGAACCTGAATTTATGCACGCTTTGGGCGAGTTTTGGGCTGATGTGTTGATTGGCTGTATGCGCAAGGCATTGGATGACGTTCAATTTGATTTCGTTCAGGTATGGGAAGATATGGCATATAATCATGGATCGTTGATTTCGCCAAAAACATTCAGAGAATTTATGACTCCATATTATCGTAGAGTTACTGATTTCATTCGTTCAAAAGGCGTTGATGTTATTCTCTGCGACTGTGATGGGAATATAAACGATATGGTTGAGCTATTCCTTGAGGCAGGCGTTAACGGGCTTTATCCATTGGAAAGAGTTGCTCAAAGCGATCCATTTATGATACGGGAAAAATATCCAGAATATCTATTACTTGGTGGTATTGATAAAATACAGATAAGTAAAGGTCCTGATGCAATAGACGCTCATATGAAGGATATACCAAAATTAATAGAAAAAGGTGGATATATTCCATTTATTGATCATAGGGTTCCATCTGATGTAACACTTGCAAACTTCATCTATTATCAGAAGGTAAAGCGTGAAATTATAGGTGGAGATTTAGGAGTTGCCCAATGCGATTTCACAAATGCACGTGAAGAAGCCCTAAAACCAGCAAAACCATTTGAATATAAGCCACAAGGTGTTGGTCCGCATCTGTAAGAGAATATGCAAAAGGACACAGGAAATATAAATGTTTCAGTATACCCTGTATCCTTCGTTTGCGTAGTGGAAGGTAGTCATTATGAAAAAATATCGTGTTGCAATACTTGGTTGTCGGAGTCGTGGGATGTCGGCTGGAGAGGCTTATCATGCACATCCTAGAACAGAAATAGTCGCTTTATGCGATCTCGTGAAAGAGCGAGCAGACAGCTTTGGCGAAAAGTTCGGCATTTCATCAAGATTCACCGATCTTGATGAGATGATGAAGCAAACTAAGCCCGATATTGTCGCAATTCCAACAGGAACAGAGTTTCACCATGAGCTTTGTATGAGGGTTTTGGAATATGGGGCGAATATTGATGTTGAAAAGCCGATGTGCGTTGATCTGATTCAAGCAGACGAGGTGATAGCAAAGGCAAAAGAAAAGGGCTTTAAGATTGCGGTTCATCATCAAGGACGAACAGGAAGCAATATGCAGGCTGTCGCAAAAGCGATTAAAGAAGGACTTATCGGGAATATAAGATATATTTATGGCAGTGGCAAAGGATATTATGCTGGTTTGGGATTAATGAATATTGGAACTCACATGGTTAATAATATCATCAGATTTGGTGGTCATTGTCGAAGTGTTATGGCAATTGGTCTAACAGATGGGCATAGGATTACACCTGATGATGTTTTAATGTCTCCTCTTGGGATGGGAACTATCGCTTGCGAAAGGATAACCGCATCATTTGAGTTTGCTAATAATGTAACAGGAACATTGCTACAACATAGATTTAAGGCTATGGATACGACTGCCTATGCAATGGAAATTTATGGCGATGAAGGGCGTATAATTTGGAAAAATTCAGGCGCATGGCATTTGCCAACACCGCACTTTTTACCAGATGGTAGTCACGATAAATGGCAGTCTCTATCTCCTATATCACCAGAGGGATTTGATCCAAAGTGTGGCGCAAATGAAGAGGAATATTGGTATGTTGATGAGTATGTCCGCGCATTAGACGAAGGCAGAGAGCATGAATCCAGTGGCTATGAGGCTTTGCATGTCCTTGAAATATTAATGGGCATATTTGAGTCATCTGCTTATGGCAAAAGAGTCGATCTGCCACAAGAAAAACGAGATCATCCATTGCTAAGATGGAGGACAGAAAACGGATTGGGCGCACCAGATCCAAAACCAAGAGATTATGGGGCATGGCTTAAGGAGGAAGATAAGAGATTGGGGAGATAAAATAGGTAATTAAATATGGAAAATACGGAAAAAACAAGTGAAAATAAATCATTTTTCTCTGGTATTAGCAGAAATGTTGTTGCTCTGGGAATAACAAGTTTTTTAACTGATTTTAGCACAGAACTATTTTATCCATTACTGCCAGTATTTTTGACAACAATTCTAAAAGCAAAGTATACATTTGTTGGTTTAATTGAGGGCGTCGCCGAAACAACAGCAAGCCTTCTTAAATTGATCTCTGGATGGCTTTCAGATAAACTAAATCGTAGAAAGGCTTTAGTCGTTGGAGGCTATGGACTATCAGGTTTGACAAGACCTATTATAGCTATTTCGACAGCAGGTTGGCATATATTAGGTGCGCGCTTTGTTGATAGAATAGGTAAGGGATTTAGAACTGCGCCCAGAGATGCTCTAATAGCAGACTCAACTTCTCCTGAAAATAGAGGCAAGGCTTTTGGCTTTCATAGGTCAATGGATCATGCGGGGGCTGTTGTTGGTCCAATTGTTGCTTTTATTATCATGGCTTCCATAGTGTTCGGATCAGGTTTCTTTGGCGATTTGTTTGGTAATACTAATAAATCTAATCAACTTATAGGCAATAGTGAAAATACCAAAGAAAACCAGATTGATGAACATACTTATAGGGTCGTTTTTTGGTGTTCGTCAATTCCTGCTATTCTTTCAGTGCTTGTGCTTATCTTTTTTGTGTAGGATGTAAGACAAAAAAATGAGAATAAATCGAAATTGACATTATTTTATTT
>CAZMCH010000118.1:0-11149 GCA_964564735.1 uncultured bacterium | reverse complement strand
GAGTTCTGAATTTACAGCGTTATAAAAAGAACTATCAGCAGTCCAAAACTCACATTTTCGTATTTAAACAAGCAAATAGCAAAAACGAAGCTGTAAAAAACTTTCAACCTTATATATCAAAATTAGCGGAGCAATAAATTCAATTATTTGCTCTGCCATATTTGCTTATCCTGTTCTTTTTGCATTTCACAGGCATTATAATCACCATCTATTCATTAGCAAACTCAAAAGAGAAATCTCCATCATCAGTAATTCCTACCTTTAATTTTTCGGGTAATGGACCGATGGTCATCTGTTGGAGTATTTCTGTTGATATGCGTGGAAGAAGCGTCCCACTTAATATATGGTCAATGTTCCTTGCACCTGTCTCAACCTCAGTGCATCTCGCCGCTATCTGCTCAACAACCGTATCCTCATAAACAAATTTTACTCGGTGATTATCAAATAACCTTTTACCAAGACCATTTAGCTTCAAGACGACAATCTCCTTTAGGACATCAGGCGACAAAATGAAGAAAGGAACTATGTTCATTCTTGCAAGCAAAGCTGGCTTAAAGTGCTGACTTAGAGTTGGTCTTATAGCTGCCAATAACTCCTCTGTTGTCGGTTGAACGGGTGAGGCGCACATATTAGTTATTATATCGGTTGCAAGGTTACTAGTCAAGAATATGATTGTATTTTTGAAGTCAACAACTCTACCTTCACCATCAGAAAGCATACCTTTGTCAAACACCTGATAAAATAGGTTCATAACTTCAAGATCAGCTTTTTCGACTTCATCGAGAAGCACAACAGAATAAGGTCGCTGTCTGACAGCTTCCGTCAAAACTCCACCCTCACCATAGCCAACATAGCCGGGAGGAGAGCCGATAAGTCTTGAAACAGTATGTTTCTCTTGAAATTCGGACATATTGATAATTGTCATAAATTGCTCGCCACCGAACATAAGATCAGCAACGATAAGAGCGCATTCAGTTTTTCCTGTTCCGCTGGGACCCACAAATAAGAAAACACCCATAGGTGTATTTGGTGGCTTCACTCCAGCTTTTGATGCCTTAATGCCACGACATACCGCATCTATCGCCTGATCTTGTCCTTTGAGTCTTTTACGTATTTCCTCGTCAAGATGTAGAATTGTCTCTGCCTCATCTTTAACCATTTTTCCGATTGGTATTCCTGTCATATCAGCGACAACCTTTGCGACAACATCTTGATTTACATCAAGATATAGCATAGGGTCTTTGCCCTGTGCCTCTTTGAATTCATCAAGGGCTTTTTTCAGATCTTCTTGAGTTACAAGTGGTTCATTTGTTGTTTCTGTTATTTCTTTATTTTCATTGGATTCTGTTGGTTTTTCTGTATTATTCTGTTCATTAAGTTTTTTTCGGATTTCAATTACTTTTTCGGCAGCGGATTTTTCTTTTTGCCATTTATCAGTTAATTGTATGACTTTTTCTTTTGATTCAGCGATAGCCTTCTCAAGTTCAGGAATTTTGGCTTCTTCTATTGGAGAACCAGCTTCTTTATCCCGTAATAGTGAATTTAATTCACGTTCGAGGGCTTGTGTATTTCGTTCTGCGTATTCTATAACATCAGGCTTGCTTGTAAGGCTGAGTTTTGCGCGGGTAGCAGCGGTATCAAGTAGATCAACTCCCTTATCAGGATGGTTTCTTGCGGAAATATATCTACTGCCCAATTTTGTAGCAGAAACAACCGCTTCGTCTAGTATGCGAATGTTATGCGCAGATTCATATTTGTCACGGACACCACGAAGCATGATCATCGCTTCTGGGTCTGTTGGTATCTCGAGTTTTACCAGTTGGAATCTTCTAGCAAGGGCGGGGTCTTTCTCAAAATATTTCTTATATTCTGTCCAAGTGGTTGCGGCTATTGTTCGTAATTCGCCTCTTGCAAGTGCTGGTTTCAGAAGATTTGCAGCATCACTACCTCCTGCGCCTCCACCTGCTCCGATCATTTGATGTGCTTCATCAATAAACAACACAACAGGAATAGGGGATGCCTTGACTTCGCTGATGACAGCTTTTAGACGATTTTCAAATTCACCCTTTACGCTTGCACCTGCCTGCAAAAGTCCCATATCAAGGCTAAGAACTTCAACATTTTTAAGAATATCAGGCACATCGCCATTGACGATACGCAAAGCCAATTCGCCAACCATTGCAGTTTTTCCAACGCCGGGGTCGCTAACGATGATCGGATTATTCTTTTGTCGCCTTCCTAGAACAGTAATGATCTGTTGCATCTCACGATCACGAGCAAAGACAGGATCGACTTCACCTTTTCTTGCTCTTTCTGTAAAATTGATGGTAAAGCGTGCTAGTGCAGTATCGCCTGTGGGAAGTTTTCCTCCTTCGCCGGGCTTGCCTTCAACACCTTCTTTAACTCCCATTGCGGTTGGTTCTTCTGATGATTTTGAAACGATGGTCAATAAATCACGCCTTAGAATGTCATTTGATATTTTAGCGATTTCGTCAACATATTCACCAGAGCCGTAACGTGATGGATTGGCAACTATCGTAGCAAAAAGAAAACCAGAACGGATATTAGAATAGCCATATTCTACCGATGCCAAAACCCAAGTATCCTGTAACCAATCCAAGAGTGCTTGGTCTAATGCAGGATTTCTTGTATTTCCAGTCTTAAAAGTCTCAACTTCATGCACTAGCATGCGCAAAATACGCGCAGGATCGATCTCAAAATTGCGCAAAATTGCTTGAACATCCGCTGAAGGATTGTCAATTAAAGCCATTAGGTAATGTTCAATAGTTACCTCATAATTTCCCCTTGTCACACAGATACCAATAGCTTTTGTGAGTGCTTCAATACAAAACTTATTTAGCTTTTTTGTTAAACTTTTAGGATCAACTCTTATCATACTCCACCTTCCTTGTTGTTTAGGCATTCAAAAGATTTAATCTTTTCAGATCATCTTCTGTCCATTTAGTTTGATCTTCAGGCATTATTTTAAGAACCTTGCGGTATTGCTTCTTTATCTTCAATGATGCTTTCAACAATAATTTTAAATTTATAAACATTTATTATGAAGTCTTCTAAAATCTTCTAATTTATCAATTTGCCTGAAAGATGACGGAAACATTTTCCGATGGTTTTTCGGATGTCAGCCAGCCAGTCCAGCCCAGTTGGGGTGCAGATTCAGCGGACATCTCCATACTAGGAACTTCACTCCCCGGAAGTATTAGCTCAATTTCATATTCCAGTGGAACAGGTAAAAATGCTTCTGTTACTTCTTTCAATGAATGAAAATAATCACCATTTGGCAGAAACCTTTTAAATATAGCAAAATTGGGCAATTCAAGCGTTATTCGGAATTTTCCAGCACGATCAAATACTCTATTGCCAATAGTGGTTTTTACGCCAAGTTGGGTGTCTGCACCCAAAAAAGATATATCATCCTTGTCTATCTTTACCCAACGACCAACGCATTGCTCTATACGGACAGGAATACCATCAAAATAATCAGATAATATGCTTTCAAGCGCCAATGCAGATCGGTTCTGCTGCATAAAAAGCCCAATATATCGAAGCAATCGAATAGCAGGAATATCTAGTTCATCAGTAATTCCCTGAGTTCCCATTCCTATAAGAGAAAATATCCTGCGAGAAAAATCATCTTTCCCTTCTGGTTCAAACTGCAGATAATAGCGATATTTTAGCCATGCCCTATGGAATAATGATACTATACGATGATGAAAAATATCCAAAAAATCTTTAACGTTTGTATCGTCTTTGTCATTTTGGATTATTTCTTCTGTATAGAAATCGGGCAATGGAGAATCAGGACCATATAAACCAAGAAATGTGGTTATAATCTGGAATTTTGGCGGATTTTGAGCATCCTCAATTTCTTTTATAGAGGCTATATCAGAAATAGGAAAAGCAAGAGAAGGGTCTGACTGAAATCTTATACACTCCAAGCTTGGGGGACCATCTTGACCAATATTAGCGATTTTTTTTATAGAACTGCAGTATTTTTCAATTAATAAAACCGCCTGAAAAAACGAAAATTGTTGTCCTTCTTCAACTAATCTTTTAATTAATGGGGGGATTGTTTCCCGATCCTCATCTGCCATGTATTAACCTCTCCACGACTTACGCCTCTTACGGTCATTTGAGTAAATGAGTTTATTGTTGAATATAAAGCCAAAAATTCATTAAGGACATTGCATAGTAGATACATATCTCCGTCATTGAGGAAATTATTTTCCTGAATGTCAATTTGTATTTCTGTTCCTCTTATTGGGACTCCTCTATATAGCCTGTTTTTCTGGATACCACGAACAGCAACAATGCTATCCAAACGCCTTTGATTTTCTGTTGCGACTGCTGTGCGTTGTGCAGACTGAAAATTATAGAGCGATAAGATGCCCTTCAAGGCTTCTACTGATGTAATTGATAGCTTGTTTAGGGTTAAATGAGATATAAGTTTCCAGTGAAGTGAACCGCCAAAATTCGGGTATATTATAGGAGTAATATTGGTTATATTACGGAATTTTGCAATTTCAGGGGAACTACTTGTTGGAATTCTGATGTCACCAAGTCTAAGCTGTTCGGTAAGTTGGCGATTTATGCAAGTGAGTTCCATTGATATTATCTCAGTAGAGGGTGTAACAAATGATTGATCGTGGTTTACAAATGATATATAGGTTTCTGTTGTATTTTCTGCATTAACAGAATCACGAAGTCTTGTTTGATAATAGATATTAGAGCTATTTGATAGGCTATGAATAAAAGAATAAAATGGCTTATACTCGTATTGTTGTGCAGTCCCAGAAATTAGACCCATAACCTTATCAACAGAATAGACTTCGTAATGCTGAGGATTCGGTCCTTCTGGACGGATTCTATATTCTGTCCTTTCATTATTAATGCGTATAGGATCAGCTGACCTAGAGAACAGATTTATAACGGGGGTGCAATTTATATGAATATTATCTTTTGTTAGCCTAAGAGAATCACTTGGACGGCGTGAAAACTGAAAAACCATCTCAAATGTATCTTGTATAGCCAATTTGCTTGCAGGTCGAAGCCCCATTATATCCATAAACATAAACTTATCAGGAAACGCAAAATATTCCTGAATAACCCGATAACCCAAGAATGAATTTGGAGGATATGGGATAATACCTTCGGATTCATCAAATCCAACTGCTTTGACATTAGTTTTATCTATTATTATTGCTTGATCATCTTGGGTTATTCCTGTTGGTCTGATGATGACTCTTTGAACATAACGAGAAAGAATATTGTATAATTCATATTGTATTGCAGGGTCACCATGCAAATTAATCCTGATCTTGTCTAGTTCCAAAGCGGAGAATTGAACTCCATTAAGAATTCTGAATAAAATCTTGATCTGTTGATTTTCTAATATTACATCATCTATCCCAATGGGCAGTATTTCAACATCATAGCAGATTCTAAATTTACATCTTGTATTTGCAACAGGGACGGACTCAATTTCCGTCTTATTACGAGGAATAAGGTATTTACTTCGTAAGGTTCTTTGAGGCTCAAACTCAACTATTGACATGGCGGGTATTGGTCTTAGGTAATGTGGGCATAACAAACCCATGATGGTATGTGTCAGCTCTGGTAATTCATCATCAAGTTTTTGCCTGATTCTACCTGTTAGAAATGCAAAGCCTTCTAATAATCGCTCCACATCGGGGTCGCTTCCTGCCTCTGTGAGATAATGCGCCAGCATGGGATGAGTCTCAGTAAATTCTCTGCCCATCTCACGAAGGAAGAATAATTCATCTTGATAATATTCGTTATAATTGCCTTTTTTTTCTCTGCTATTATCCATTTAACTGCACCTCACCAGAAGGATCAACAAGTGTTTCAAAATATATTGAATCTCTTTTTCTGTCAGCAAGCTGTGCAGTAATCTTAAATTTGAGAGTTTGTAAATCCATGCCTTCGCCTGTATGCTCTACTTGCACGTTTTTCAATCTAGGTTCGTATTTCTCGATGGTTGTCTTGATTGCTCTTTGGACATCAGCGATAGAATCAGGGAAACGTGTATAGACATCTGTAATATCAAGCATACCATAATCATCAGGATGAATCATTGGACCTCCCTGACGTGTATTAAGCATTCTTTTTAGATTATTTAGTATAGATTCGGCTAGTTCCTCTGTGCTTTGATTTGTGCTAAGAGGTCTTTCAGCATGAGGGTCATTGAATCTTTCTAATAAAGTTCGTGATTTGAACATAGTATATATGCTCCATATCAAGATAAAGCAAGGGGCGGTTTAGATTCCCGCCCCTTATTAAGATAGATTTTGCATAGAATAAATTATCTAGCAACAGTCCAGTCATCTTCGGATTCAATACCGTCAACTTCCCAAGTCCAAGTAATTTTTCTATAGGTAAAAGATACATCTTCCATGTGAGTGAAAGTTGCTTTTGTGGGATCGAGACAGTTTGGGACCCAAGGCTTGACAGAAACAAGCCTACCATCTTCTATTTTAATAGAGAAATAGTGAGTTTCAGTAGAGCCAATAACCTTAAAGAATTTCAATACTGCTTCGGTTATCGTTTCACCTGTGCATAAAGCCTGATAAAGTTTTGGCGATGATTTATCAAATACTTTTGTGATCTTTATGGCATCATGAACTCTTTTGGCGGTTGTTGAGCCAGTTTGTATATCGTAAGGTATATGGACATTATGATCAAGTGCTTGGCAAAGAATGCTATCTTCTCTTCCCTGAATGTCACAAGCCCCTTCAGATATGTTGCCTTGATTTTCCCCAGTTATGTAAAGATGAAATGGCATTGGCATAACGATTTCTCCTTCTTTTGTGCTGCAGCAAATGAATAATCGTTGCAGTAGTTGTTTGTGTGTCAGATAGACACTTTTTATTGTTTGTCAAGTTTTCCGACTAGCGCAAGTTCAAAGAAAGCACCCATGTATTTCATGTGAGGTTGGACTTTCATACTAACCTTATACCATCCTGCTTCTCCCGGGACATCCTCTACATTTATTACTGCTCTGCGAAGAGGTCGTCTCTGACGGACACCTGGCATTGGTGTATCTGTATCTGATACATATTGTCGTATCCAGTCGTTCAGTTCTCTTTCAAGATCAACACGGGTCTTAAAACTACCAAGATTTTCACGTTGCATAACTTTAATGTAATGCGCTAGGCGTGTAATGACAAACATATATGGTAACTGCGTCCCAAGTCTATAATTGGTTTCTGCTGTTCTCCCTTCGGGAGTATCACCAAAGAACTTGGGCTTTTGAGCGGAGTTTGCAGAGAAGTAAGCGGCATTATCGCTTCCCTTTCGGTAAACAAGGCTCATAAATCCCTGATCGGCAAGTTCCAATTCACGACGGTCAGTTATTGCCACTTCGGTTGGAATTTTGGTGGCAATTTCACCCATAGATTCAAATAAGTGCATAGGAAGGTCTTTTACCGCACCACCAGATTGTGGTCCAATAATATTTGGACACCAACCAAAATTGGCAAAACTTTCTGTCAAACGTGTAGCAAAAGTAAAAGCAGTATTACCCCATAGATATTTTTCATGTCCATCACTTACGTTTTCTGTATACTCAAACGCTTTAATTGGAACTGTTTCTGGAGAATATGGTTGACGTAATAAAAATCGAGGCATTGATAATCCAACATAACGGGCATCTTCTGATTCTCTAAAAGAGTTCCATTTTATATATTGAGGACCTTCAAATATAGAACTAAGGTCTTTTAGATTAGGCAACTTACGAAAATCGTCAAGCCCAAAGAATTGTGGTCCTGCGGCGGCGATAAATGGACAATGCGACATCGCAGCGACACTGGCAACATATTGAAGCAACTTAATATCTTGTGGTCCGGGACCGAACTCGTAATTGGCTATCATAGCACCATACGGTTGTCCACCAAAAGTTCCATAGGCAGTATTATATACAAGCTGATATAAACCAGACTTGGTAACTTCTGGCGAATCTTCAAAATCATTAAGTAAATCCTCTTTGGATACATTGAGAACCTCAATTTTGATATTCTGGCGGAAATCAGTTCGATCAATGACTAGCTTTAATCCGCGCCAAGCAGATTCTAGCTTTTGGAAATCTTTATGATGTAGTACTTCATCAACTTGTGCGCTAAGTTTCTTATCAATCTCAGAGATCATCTCGTTTATGAGATTTTGTTGAACTTTTGCGCCTTCACGAGTGGGTTTTAGTAGCTCAGCAATAAAGGCTGAAACACCTTGTTTTGCAATGCTATAGCCTTCATCAGAAGGTTTCATTTTTGTTTCTGCCAAAATTGCATCGAGTAACGAAACTTCCTCTTCGGCTGTTGTCTCTTTTTGAGCTTGTTCTTGTTCATTAACTTCTGCCATAATCTCACCTCCATAATTAATTAAGATTTCGAGTACAATACCAAAATCAGCTTTTTAGCTTTCTCCTTCTTTTTGTTTATCTTCATCCGCTAAGCCAAGCTCCTGCAAAAGTTTTTCTCTTGCGGAAATATCATCAAGCAAATTCTGTAACTTTTTCCTAAATTCAGGCACATTGCCGAGAGGACCTTTTAAGGCTTGTAATGCAGTTCTAAGCTGTAAAAGCTTGTTTGTTTCAGGAATCTGCTTTGCAACTGATTCAGGGCTAAAATCAGCAAGTGTATCAAACTTTAAATCGACAGCCATTTGCCCGCCTTCTTCTGATAGCTTATTTTCAACGTTTATTTTCAATGACAGATTTTGGTTACGCATAACATCATTGAAATTATCCTTGTCTATATTGATTGGTTTGCGATCTTCCAATAATCTGTCATCAGGACTTAATGTATAATCACCCATCATCATTAGCTTGAGAGGGAGTTCTATATTTTCCTGTGCATCACCTGTTGCAGGCTTATAGGTTATGTTTACACGCTCTTTTGGAGCAACTGATCCTCCTTGACCCATAATATTCACTCCTTTCATAAATGACCAATAAGACTTTTATGATCATTTTAACAAATAAAGCAAGTAATTTATTTCTTATCTAGTAATAAAGCTGAAAGAACATCCAAACGACACAAACGAGCATATAGCTCATCGATCAATTCAGCAAGTTGTGGTGCAGGTTGTTTTATATCCTGCATTAGCTTGCTTCTGCATTGATAAAGCGATTTGACTGCTTCAGTAGCTAGTTCTGGCTCCCATTGTTCAAGAGAGTATTTTTTGATTTCCTCATCGAGAGACTCAAGTTGTGGTAATGCAAGGCGGGGATTACCTGCATCAAGGCATAGTTTTGCGATATTAAGCTTCCAGATAAATTGCTCTCGTCCCAAAGATGCTGCTAAGAGATGTTTTTTTAGCAGAGATATACCGTCTTCAAGTTTTCCGCCAACTGCAATACGTTTTGCTTCTTTGATAATTTCATCTATATTGTCTTTTAATGATGATTCTTCTGATTCTTTTTTTGCTGGTTGGCTAGTTGATGGCGGTGCAGACGCAATAGATGCCAAAACATCCGCTTCAATCCACATTTTTGTCTGGTCATCTGCAAATGGTATATCGTTATTAAATGTAAGATTCAGTATGTTCGGTAATCGCTTAACGAGCGTAGCTAATTCAACACGCACAGCCTGTCTGGCATTTGTATATGTAGGACCAAGCTCTGTCATGGCGCGATCGATGAATCTCTGAAGATCAAACCAAAATGGAGAGTTGGAAAAATTCGCTTCAGACTGTCTTAATAGCGTTTCCCATTCACCTCCATTAAGCAAATTTTGAAAACCCTGAACCAATTGTGGAAGTATACCGGGAATTTGTGTCTTTCCATTTACAGCGGG
The DNA here is from genome assembly GCA_964564735.1 of uncultured bacterium. Taxonomy (GTDB): domain Bacteria; phylum Poribacteria; class DTPJ01; order DTPJ01; family DTPJ01; genus CAZMCH01. The sequence continues at coordinate 1,322 of CAZMCH010000118.1, read as the reverse complement.
AGGAAGACTCTCAACAGGATACCAGCGTATAATCCTGATCAGCTTATATGGAATTGGATCGTCAGGCTTTAAGCCTCTTAAGTATCCGCAAGCCCTTGCGATTACCTGATGAGCATTTACTGCTGAGGTAAATTCGGTTGGCGCAGCAGTAGCGGTAGTTGTTGTCGTTTTTGGCTGAGCCTGTTCGGCTGGTTTTTCTGTAGTTTCTGTTTTGGGTTTTTCCTCGACCTTTTTTTCTTCTGCCTTGAATTTCAGGGCATATCCCTGAAGAACTTTTCTCAAATCAAGGAGATTAGGCGTTTCGCTATTCGTTGGTGTATTACTACCAAATTTTTCGTCAATCATCTGAACGAGTTTTTCCATAGTGATTGCGCATAATTGAATAGCTTCTGCGTCATTTTGGCTTGGCGCTTTTTCCTGTATAAGCGGTGTTATTCTTGAGGCAAGCCATATAAACGCTGCTGAACGTCCTCTAATTCTTTTAAGCGGAGGGAACATTGTATCCCAAAATTTGTCCATGAGATTTAGACATATCTCAAGACCAATGCTTAATCCTTTATAGCCCTGTCTCTGAAAAAGACCCATACATAACCAAATAGCAACCGCTATGTCTTTGGATTTTTGTGTTAAAATGTTTGTTCCTGCCTTAACAACCTCTTCCCATTCAACGACCTCTCCATGTAGAGAGCCAACCTTTTGGATTTCTGTGTTTATCCTGTCATAATCTGGATCATCAACTAATTGTGTTCCAACGGGATTATCAGCACTAATCGGTTCAGAAGCCAATCGTAGTAAATCAGCAGACATTTATTTGCTCCTAGTCAGAGATAGGTATAGCATACCAAACCTAAATATGGTAACACCTTTGGTGTGTATTTATACCTAAGTCAAGATGGATTCCAAAATATCCTCAATCCCATATTTTGATAGGAATTCGACTATTGAATTAAAGATACTAAGAATTTATAAATATTTTAAGGCAAAAAAGCTATAGCTGAGATGGTTGGTTCTAATATCTAGGTAATTAAACCCTTTATTATTAGTGTGAGGATTAGATAAATCTATTAAACAACTAATCGTATTATACATTATTAGCTTTATATTGTCAAGAAATACTAACTGCTGAATCACCCTCAGTTTTATAAGACAAAGATACTTCAATGTTTTGAGATGTGAATATGTAAGAAAGTATTGAAAATAGACAAAAAATAGCATATCCTTTTATTTTAATATTTATTTTACCATGAAAGTATTGGAGGATAGCTATAAAAAAATAATCAATCCTGATAGAATGATACAAACAATCCAAGAATATTTCAAGG
>CAZMCH010000117.1:0-11260 GCA_964564735.1 uncultured bacterium | reverse complement strand
TTTTGTTTATTTCCAATACTTTCTCACATATTTTTATCCCAAGTCCTTATTTTATCATTGCTTAATAAAAACTGAGGGTGAATCAGAAATTTTCTAATCTTAAAATAATACAAATTTTTTAAAAACTAATTAAAAACTAAGGACAAATCAGACTAAAAAATTATTTGACTTGTGATAGAAAATCCTATAAAATATTTTCGATGAAACAAATAATTGATATTTATGAATGACATCTTACGAAAGGAGGATTATATATCAAACTTTATTATTGTTTAGGCACTGGGTATTAATATATAGAAAGGAGCAAAAAATGGTTTCAAAAATCGCTGTTTTGATTCTAGTTATGCTATTTTCAATTATTATGGTTTCTGGTGCAACCTCAGCTATTACTAATATGGTTGACAACCCCGATTTTGTAAATGATACAGAAGGCTGGTCAATCGGGGCAGATTATGGCTCATTAACTATTGATAAAAATGAGAAAGGCATTGTAGGTAATGCTGTTTATTGCAAAGTTGACAGGTTAGGTGCTAATCCATGGGAGCCAGAAATACACTCACCCAGCTTTCCATTAGACAAAGGTAAAACATACACAATTGATTTTTGGGCAAAGACAGAAGCGGGAAAAACCAGAAATCTTATGGTAAAATTCGAGCAACTTGATATCTGGGGAGGTCCAAGCGATACTGTCATTGTAACAGATAAATGGCAACATCATCATATAACTGCTGTATCAGATTTTCAAAGCCCACCAAATTCTGTCATACATATCCAATTTGAGGGTTCGGTTGATGATGTATGGTTTAGCCATTTCCGAGTTTATGTTGGTGAATATGTACCAGAAGTACTTTCCGCAGTAACACCCATTAGCAAACTAACAACAACATGGGGCGAAATTAGAGGTAAATAGGCTTTTGTTTGGGCGATATAAACTATCGCCCATTTTTTTAACAAAGCGGGAGGAGGTTTCTATTAATTATAGTTAAAATATTTTATCTATGTCTTCTAGACATAGGTATAGAAAGGAGTTTTTTTCATGGTTTCAAGAATTAGTTTATTATTTACATTATTTGTTTTTGTTTCAATATTTTCCATTTCAGATTCGGCAACAGCCAAAGAAATAGTTAACTTAGTGTCAAATCCTGATTTCGAATCTGGCGTAGATGGATGGTCCCTTGGATTAGGAAATCCATTTACAGTAGATAAAAAGGAAAAATTCGCTGTTGGGAATGTTGTTCTTGCAGATATACAGAATGTCGGAGCTAATGATTGGGAACCTGAGATTCATTCAAAAGGTTTTGATGTGGAAAATGGCAAAACGTATACCTGCTCTTTTTGGGCAAAAGCAGATGCTAAGAGAAGCATTGGCGTAAAATTTGAGCAACTTGATACATGGGTAGGTCCATCACAGAACTTCAACCTCAGTGATGGTGAAATGACTGAATATTTCTTCTCCCCTGTTATGACTATGGGAAGTCCTCCACAGGTAGTCATCCATATTCAATTTAATAAGCAGAAAGGTAAAGTCTGGTTTGCTCATTTTAGAGTATATGAAGGCAAATATGTAGAAGATGATCTAGCGATTAAGCCTAAAATTGCGGTAAGTCCATCTGGTAATCTGACAACTACATGGGGAAAAATTAAATTCTAGCAATATTCTAATGTAGCAGAGCCAATATCTTATATCTCTGCTACATTTTTATCACTTTATCAAAAACTGGCAATAAGTGAAACTCTATGCGATTGACCAAGATCACCATAAGGAACAAAGGCATAATCAAGTCGATAGCGACCAACACCAAAGCCCAATCCTGCACGCAATCCAGAAATAGCGCCAAGATCATTGCCGCCAACCGCATATCTATAACCTAAGCGAATATCAAAAACGCCCATAATTCTATAATTTGTGCCAAATCCAATATTCATATCGTTGTCTGATGGTATACTTGCATCAGAAGCAAGAGTCAATTTTCCATTCATCAGCTTGTATGCCAAACCAAAGTTAACGTTTAATGGCAGTCCAAAAGCTTCCTCTATAAATTTCATCTTAGTTCCAATATGCTGAACATTTAGACCAACAATAAAGCCATTATTTGATGAATACATTCCTCCCAGATCAACTGAAAATGCTTGGGCTTTTTGATCATCTATTCTTTCCTGAAGAAATTTTGCATTGACACCAAAAGAGATAAATTTATTTAGCTTTGTTCCGTAGGAAAACATAAGCAAAAGATCATAAGGGCGGAAAGTTCCCTTTTCTATACCTGTCTCATCTGTCTTACTTAGCTCTCCCATTGAGACATAAGACACACTTCCAGCGACTGTGCCTAAATCCCAAGCAGGTTGAACATAACCAATATATTCATATCTTATATCTTCAAACCACTCATTGTGCATAAGACCAATCTGAATTTTTTCAACCTTGCTTAGACCAGCAGGATTCCAATATGTTGCATAAACATCATCCGCACTTGCAACATAAGATTCTCCCATGCCAACTGCATTCGCACCTACACCTATTTTCAATATCTGACCGCTTTTTGTTCCAGCATTTTCATTTATTTCATTAACCGCTATAGATTCATGACTCATGCCCCATAGAAATATAAGGGCGATTGCCACGATCCAGATTGATCTTGGCATTAAAATTTCCTCCTCAAAGATTGTTTTATAAAAAATTATATTAATACTATAAACGTTTGATTTTAACCTAATATTCCCATATTGATCAACTAATATTACAAGCCAAATAATAATATATTACTTTTTCAGCATTCCCCAAGTTGCAGTTAGCTTGCCTGCGAAACTTACGGATGATGAAGTTGGAACACCATTCTGATAAATGTCCTCTATTTCTTTTGCAGATAATTCCCGATTGTATATAGCAACTTCATCAATCATGCCTGTATAGGGTTGTCCTGAAAGGTTATTTGCCTCAACTCCCAATGTAATCGGAAAATTATTTGGCTTTATGTCAACATTTCCTGTTGATGTAACTTCTGCTTCCATAACTCCATTTACATAGATACGCACTTTTTTATTACCAAAAGTTCCAGCTATAAAATGCCATTTGCCATCATCAACCGGCGTTAATGCGAGAGCCTGTGATGTTGTATTATTGACAAAAAATTCAAACAAAGGGGCATGTGTTACCTGACTAAGTGCAAGATCAAAACCATTATCTTGCCATTGAGATCGATCAATGACTCTTGCCCAAGTGGAAACAGATGTTGTTTTTACCCAAGCCATAAGGCTTACTGCGTCTGTAACGTCATAGATTGGTATCTCTGGCACCCTAACATAAGAACCAGAAGCAAAATCAAGGCATTTTCCAATCTTGCCGTCTGACCATTTTGCATTGCCAAATTTTTGTCCGTCATTTGCATTCATTGATTTATCTTTTACAACGTCCCCTGCATTATCGTCAAGTGGTAGATATAAAATAAGGGATTTATCAGCAGAAAATGAATTTGAAATAACGAAAAATAACAGTAAAATTGATAAAAAACAGACTTTTTTCATTATTATACCTCCTTGTATTTCCAAACAAAAACTGATAATCAAAAAAATTTAAATTTATTTTACATAAATATCAATGGCAAAGCAATGAAAAACTAGAACATTGTTAATTGTCCCTGACTTTTTGGGGCAAATATCGCACATGGAATTATCATTTCCTGCATCGAGACTCCACCATGAGCATATCGAACAGTGCGACCTGATTCTTGCTCTTTTGCAGAAGTGATATAATTTCCAGAACGAACAAAGGCATATTTTATTATATCATTATCCGATGGCATTTTTATGTTTTCTGAGCTAAAAAAAACAAAATCAGATGACGAAAAATTATTTGGGTTAGAAAAACTTTTCAAACCGACATATCTCCTGTGAAGGTCTGCCTGATTTTTATCGGGTGCAATAATACCTTTGCCATCTAGATCAACAAAACCATGATCGGACAATATAAAAACTAATGAATCAGATGGTATTTTTTCTAAATATGGTTGAATCGTATTCTCAAAATTTACCTGAACTTCCTCATAAAGCGTAACCAAATTCTGAATAGTGCTATGTAATTTTATATCAATCAAATTGAAAACAATAGCTTTAATTTGACTATTATCTTCAAAAAAGCTAAGCATACTATCCCTTTGAGAAGGGGCTTCTCCATAGGTTTTTATTTGTATAATTTCTTGATTCTCTATTGCATTTCTAAATAATTCATTTTCATCTGATGATTGAAAGTCCCTTGGAAACACTCCTGCAAACAGTGATTTCCTAGCCCATTCTGTCGTGCTTGGTAAGATAGATATTAAAGGGATAACATCCTCCATTGCCAATTTACCATGAAACATTTTTAGAATCATGGGTTTAAGTAATTCCCATTCATCCCATCTCATTCCATCAAAGACGATAATAAAAGCTGATTGATTTTCACTTTTTATATATTTGTTGAATAATGGCAAGAAAATCTTGGGCATAAAATCTGTTATTAGATCAGGTCTTTGTTTTTCAATCTCCATAACCCATAGAGAATAATATTTCTGTATGAGATTTGCAAAGTCTTCTCCCATTGCTTTCAGAACTTGCTTTGCTTCTAAGGCTATTTTTTGCATAAGATTTGATGAAAGAAGATCACATCTAAAATTTAGTGTTTCAATTCTATCTCTGATTATTTCAATACGGGAAATGTATTTTGGATAGATTTCTTGAAGCCAAATGTTTATATTGTCTTTTTTTTCCTTATAATGCCACCATTCTTTCTTCTTTATTTCCCTTATTAAATTCATAAATTCATAAAGATCAAAGAAACTTTTGAATGTATCTAGAATCCGCGCATAGCTTAAATCATCCTGCAGAAAGATGTGATTTGTTGATATGTTTTTCAAAATCGCATTCATTAATTGCTGTGGCAAGACCATTGCATTTGAAGATACCATTGCTCTGGCAATTATACGAAGTGCATCTTTTAGAGGAGTGCAAAAGCATTTTTCCTTGGAGGCATATTCACCAGCTTTTGTGATATTTCCACTTCCAACCCCAATCCATCCCTTAAAAATCCGCATCCTTTCTTCATCTTGATTTAGCCAATCTTCAACGACTTTGATCTGTGCTATGGAGCGCATCGGGTCTCGTTCAATTAATTGTTCGCAAATCTCTTCTGATCTCTCAAGAGGAAAATCACCATATTTTTGCCATATATCATCGCCAAGAATTCGTGGCAAAAGCAATTCATAATTATCGCAATGTTGAGAAAGAGAATAAGTAAGCCAAAGAAACTTCACAAGATCATCATCACTGCCAACCCTTGCCATTAAAGGTATAGCATCATGAACTTTGCGCTCAAGCGACTCTATTAATCGAGGGTATTTTATACGAAAATTAGCGATTTTTTCGTCTCTGTCAAGTTTCCTTTGAAGTTCTATTGCCTCGACGGGAAGCAGAGATTTCGATAGATCAATATTTAACATTGCAGATAATATTATAGATTCACATTCCATTTGAGATATGTTGTTTGGTAAGTTACTTCTATATTTTTTTAATCTATCAAAATTATCCCAAAAGTCTTCTCCTTTTAGTTGATTGACTTCCTCAAACCAAACATATCCATCCTGCGAAAATTCAAGAAGGATTTGTGGAGTTATCTCTATGCAACTGCTTCGCACCATAAAATCTGATATTACTAAATTATCCGCATCGTCCTTTGGAGATACGATACAAAATCGTCTGTTGTTTGTGTCATCCTTATAATCTTCAAGGGTATCTCTGATTTGCAAATCATTATCATAACTCACTATTTCAAAATCACGATCTAGCACTTTTATAGTGCCATTTGTAGGCAAAATACTCGACCTATCAAATAGAAATAGAATATTACGAGGCGATGGAGCCTTAAAAGATATATATGACTGAATAAGTTCTTCATTCATTTTTATTGGAAAATAGGACTATTTGGCAATATATTCATTATCCAATAGTCCTATCTATGCGGTTGTGGTTTTAAAAAGTAATTTATTTGAAAATATAACATTTATAATACTTATTTTTCTTTAATTTCTCCCCATGTTGAGGATATGTTTCCTTTTGGTGTTACCGCAAAGTAAAGCGATTTACTGGCAAGGTAATTAATGACATTGGTAGTCAGTTTTTGGAGTGTTTTAATATCTTTATTATCATCTGACCAATGCGGAATTCGCCATCCCATACCAAAGATTATTCCCTTTCCTGTATTATTAGTCCATTCAACGAACGCACCAACTCGGTCATCATACATAGTAGCATTTTCCCAAGTATCGCCGATAGTGGTTGCTTCCTTAAATGTTTTGTCATAATAATCCGAAGATTTAGGGAAGCCCTTGGAAGTTACTTGAATCTTTTCACCTGCTACTCTATTGAATCCTTCCCAAACTGGATGTTTTAAGGTATCTTCACGGATTATAACACCAGCAGTATTACCATCTGCTCCTGGCCCATATATACGGGGATTGCCTGACTCTACGCCAAGCGCTGTTGCTAGTTTTTCTGCCGCTGATGATAGAAGCAATGATCCACCACTCTCAATATATTTCATTAAAGCAGAACTTGTTGACTTATCCAGCAATGCAGTAGGGTCTGTATCACCATCTTGCCACCAAAGAACAGCATATTTTGTCAGATCGGTTTTTGTAATGTCTTGTGGAGCGATTAGTTTCGCTTGAAAAGTCTTTTCTGCCCATGCAAAAGCGTTATTATTAAAATCAAGGAAAGTTCCTTTATCTCCAATAAAACCCAAAGTTACTTGTTGCGCCTTTGTCAAATAGCACACGGAAAACATCAAAAAAGAAATAACCATAACTAATATAAATTTTTTCATAACGACCTCCTTCTTATGTTTTTGATTTGTGATGAAATTAGAGGCATGGTTCATTATCTAGGGAAATCAAGGTAACAATTTTTATGGTATAAAATACGATAATGTTATTCCAGCGCAAGCGGAGAATCCAGTTTTGTGATTTTTCTGAACAGCGTCTTGTTAAAGATCATTCATAACTTGTTACCATAATTGTGAACCATCCCAAATTAGAAACTATTGAATGTTATTAGAAATAACATCGTCCAATTTTTTTTCAAAATCTTTGATAGAATCGCATAATACTGCGTGATGATGTAATATCTCCAATTTTTCAATATCAGCAATATTATTTATTCTATCAATTATATTTTCAGGAACAGTCTTGAATTTTATATCCAAAATCTGTATTAATAGACGGAGAACTTCATGCTGCATACCTTGTTGCATACCTTGTTGCATACCTTGCTGAATACCTTGCTGAATACCTTGCTGTAATCCCTTTTCCAAACCATTTTTAATTGCGATTCTTTCCAGACTACTGATATATGGCATAGTTTTTCCCTCCTCCAATTGCTGAACTTCTTGCCAAAACTTTATGTCTAGATTTTCAGGTAATTTCATTATCCAATCGATAAACTTTAATAGCTGTATAATATCTTCTCGTTTATAACCTCGTTCATATAATAATCTAGCTAAATAAAATTTCCATTTTCTACGATCTTCCCCACTATTTGATGTTTCCTGTGCTTTTAAATGAGCCATAACAACTATGGCAAAGGGATTTTGGCTTTTTTCCAATTCGTCCCATCTATTACTATAATCTAGCAGTTTTATTATTGGGAACTCAATACCAACCTTGAAGCCCCACATTTCATAGCCAAATTGGTTTGGCTTCCATGACGGATGCTCATCACCCAATATCGCAAAACTTATAACAAAACGATCGTAACGGTCAAATATACGATAATTGTAGATATACATGCGTTTTGCAAAGCTTGTCTCTCTTTGACTCTGTATCTCTATGTGAATTAGTATCCAAGATTCCTCACCACTATTAAGCCATACTTTAACAAGCTTATCAACTATTCGTTTACCAAGCTCTGAATCCTGAACAATTTGCTGTAATTCCGTATCAAGAGATTCATATCCTTTTGACCAATCAATATCATCATAAGCCTGTGGAAAGAAAAATGCCATAAATTCCGTAAAATAATTATCAAGTATATCTTTCCAAGGGGAGTCAAAATCCGATTGTTCGTTATATGTCATAACATATCCCAAATGTAATGAAGATGTAGCCCAATCTTTCAGCTTAGGATTTTTGCCATCCTAAAGACTGGGCTAAAAAATAAACTATATCAGACCTTTCAATAGCTTCATGTAGTTTGCGCGCTCAAATGCGGCTGGTTCGGCAACAGACTGTTGGCTTAACTTGCCCTGTATTTCAGCTATGGAATTATAGTCGTTTTCTTCCATCCACTTAACAAGTTCGTCTTTGACAGTTGTTATATGCTTGATGCTATTTTTCATTAACGCAGAAGTCATCATGGCAACCTTTGCACCTGCCATCATTGATTTAACAACATCCTCTGCAGTATGAATCCCGCCTGTGATAGCCATGTCAGCTTTGATATGTCCATAAAGAATAGCAACCCATCTTAAACGCAAGGTTAGTTCATCAGAAGTGCTGAGAACCAACTTGGGTTTTACTTCCATGTTCTTTAGATCAAAATCAGGCTGATAAAATCTGTTAAACATCACCAATGCGTCAACACCTAGTTGATCAAATTTACGCGCCATGTATGCCATTGAGCTAAAATATGGGCTTATTTTAATCGCAACAGGAATATTAACGCTATTTTTAACGTTTTTGGCAACCTCTATATACATATACTCAATTTGCTGAGAAACAATATCTGGATCGGTAGGTATATAATATATATTTAGCTCTATAGCATCCGCTCCGCTTTTCTCAAATTCCTTTGCATATTCGATCCAACCGCCTGTTGAAACACCATTAAGGCTAGCAATAATAGGTATTTTGACAGAACTTTTCGCTTTACCTATGAGATCAAGATATTCATCTGGACCAACTTTTATATACTCGAGATTCGGAAAATAGCCTCGAGATTCTGCAAAATTATCAGTTCCACGAATTAAAAACTCATCAAGTTCGTTGCTCTCAAATGTTATCTGTTCCTCAAATAGCGAATGTAATACCACTGCCCCCGCTCCGGCATCTTCCATTTTCTTGATATTGTCAATTTTTTCACATAAAGGCGATGGTGATACGACAAGAGGGTTTTGTAATTTCAATCCCATGTATGTTGTTGATAGATCCATTATTTTACACTCCTTATATTTCATGATTCGTGAGACGTAATGCTTTAATATACATTACGTCTCATGTTTTATGTTTTATTTTCAGCTTTCTTCGCCTTTATCTTCTGTCTTATCTTCACCATACTGCATAGATGCCCATGTTTCATATAAACGCCATCTTAAATTGATGTCTTTTTGACTAAGTTCAAGAAATTGTTTTGCAACTTCGGGCTTACTGCGAGTAACTATGCTATAGCGAGGCTCTTTGTATATATAATTTTCAAGCGGAATTGATGGGGCTTTGGAATCTAGTGTTAGAGGATTTTTGCCTTCTTTCAACAGATCGGGATTATATCTCATTAGTACCCAATGACCAGCTTGAACTGCAGATTTCTGTTGCTCAAGACCATTCCCACCTGTTACATCATATCCCTGTTGATAGCAATGGCTATATGCGATTATGATAGATGGACCATTATACGCTTCTGCTTCAATGAAAGCCCTGATTGTCTGCTGGACGTTTGCACCCATTGCGATCCTTGCAACATAAGCACTACCATAAACCATTGCCATCATTGCAAGGTCTTTCTTACCCATAGGTTTTCCACCTGCGGCAAACTTTGCAACAGCACCTCTTGGGGTTGATTTTGACATCTGACCACCTGTGTTAGAATAAACTTCGGTATCAAGGACAAGGATATTAACATTACGCCCAGAAGCGATAACATGATCAAGACCGCCATAGCCAATATCATAAGCCCAGCCATCTCCACCCAATGCCCAGACGGATTTTTTTACCAAAGCATCTGCTATACCTGATAGTATTTTGGCATCTAACGAATTTGACGAGGACAGTTTGTTCTTTAGTATCTCTACTCGTTCTCTTTGCTCTTTGATACCAATTTCGGTTGATTGATCTGCATTAATTAAAGCTTGAACCAAATCATCACCAATTTCTGACGACAAGCGACCAAGTAATTCTTGAGCAAATTCCATCTGCTTATCAATGGCAAGCCTCATACCCATCGCAAATTCGGCATTATCCTCAAACAAGGAGTTTGACCATGATGGACCTCTACCATCTTTATTTGTTGTCCATGGCGTTGTTGGGAGATTTCCACCATAAATAGAAGAACAACCTGTTGCATTTCCAATAAGAGCGCGGTCGCCAAACAACTGACTCAACAGCTTAACATAAGGCGTCTCTCCGCAACCGGCACATGCTCCTGAAAATTCAAACAAGGGCTGTATTAATTGCAGGTCTTTCAGTCTTGATACAGTCAACAGTGATCTGTCTATATCAGGCAAGGTAAGGAAGAAATCCCAATTTTTGCATTCTTCTTCACGAATTGGTGGTTGTGAAGCCATATTTATAGCCTTAAGGCTTGGATCTTTTTTATTCTTTGCAGGGCAAACATGGACACACAATCCGCAACCTGTGCAGTCTTCTGGAGATACCTGAAGTGTAAATACTGTATTTTCAAATTGCCTCCAAGTTGATTTAACGGACTTAAATGTTGATGGTGCATCTGCTAACAAATCTGGAGAATATACTTTTGAGCGTATAACCGCATGAGGACATATATTTACACAATTTCCGCATTGGATACAGACTTCTGGATCCCATACAGGCATTTCCAAAGCAATATTTCGCTTTTCATATTTCGTTGTTCCTACTGGGAATGTGCCATCAACTGGAAATGCGCTGACTGGAAGCAGATCGCCTTCATTAGCGATTATCCTTGCAGTAACATTTTTAACAAATTCAGGGGCATCTTCGGGAACTGGTGGACGTATATCAAACGTAGCAGTTATTTTATCGGGAACTTTAACTTCAAATAGATTATCAACTGCCATATCAACTGCTTTGAAATTCATCTGAACAACTGCAGGACCTCTTTTGCCATAGGATTTTTCTATTGATTTCTTGATACCTGCAATAGCTTCATCTCTGGGAACTACATTGCTAATAGCGAAGAAACAAGCCTGCATCGTTGTATTGATTCTATTGCACATACCAGCTTCATGGGCAACCTTAACAGCATCAATAACATAGAATTTGAGTTTTTTATTCTGGCTTCTGGATCCTTAATTTTTGCCCATCAC
>CAZMCH010000116.1:0-11373 GCA_964564735.1 uncultured bacterium | reverse complement strand
AACCTGTATGTAGGAATTGTATGGATTTGCTTGAATTTGCTACCAAAGAACCATACGTTTTAAGGAGGATTAATCTATGAAAAGTGATGCAATAGCTTATTATTCTCATGGTATAGCATTAACAATTCTTGATAGATATGAAGAAGCACTAGAACACTACAATAAAGCTGTTCAGATTGAGCCTGATTTTCCTGATGCTTGGTCTATGCGAGCAGTAGCACTTATATTATTAGGCAGAATAGAAGAGGCATTTGAGGCTTATAGAAAGTTAGTTGAGACATATCCTGATGATGCGTCTATATGGTATGAATATGGTGGGATATTTGACGCACTTGGTAGGCATGAAAAAGCAGTTGAAGCATACAATAAAGCCCTTGATATTCAACCAGATAACTCAAAAATATGGCGTGATAAGGGAAGTGCGCTTATTATAATGGGAAAATACGAAGATGCTATTGAATGCCTTAATAAAGCTATTGACCTAAATCCAAGCTATGAAAAAGCATGGCGCGATCGAGGTTGGGCTTTCGATATGCTTGGTATGTATGACAAAGCGCTACAGGATTATGACAGAGCAATCGAGCTAAATCCCAACTACGGAAGGGCATGGCGTGATCGAGGCTGCGTTCTTGATCTGATCGGCAAATATGAGGATGCTATAAAGAATTTTGATAGAGCCGCTCAACTTATGCCCGAAGATGCAGATGTTTGGCATAGTCGAGGTCTTGTCCTTATGACGCTTGGTAAGCATAGAGACGCTTTAGAGAGTTTTGACAGAGCAGAAAGACTCAAGCCAAATTATAGGTCTATATAATGAAGGTCTCTGGTATTATACTCTCCGCAGGCGAATCTCGCAGAATGGGAGAATTGAAACAACTGCTTCCTTTCGCCAAAAAAACTATCATCGAAACAGTAATTGATAATTTTCTGAAAGCCGATCTCTTTGAAGTTATCGTTGTATTGGGATATTGCGCTGAAAAAATTCAAGAGGTTATTAGTAAATACTCAATAAAAATAGCCATAAATGAAAATTATCTTAATGGAATGTTGTCTTCTGTAAAATGTGGCATCAATTCTGCAGATGAGTCTACTGAGGGGTTTTTAATTGGGCTTTGTGATCAGCCTTCCATTGATCATTCTATTATTTCCAAAATACTAAGTCAGTTCCGTAATCAAAGAAATGGCATTATTTTGCCTGTTCATAATAACAAGCGTGGACATCCCATTCTTATACCAAATAGATATAAGAATGAGATTTTTCAGCTTGATAATAATAATGGATTGAGGCAACTTATAGATTGCCACAAAAACGACATATCTCTTGTGGAAATTGAATCGGATGTTATTATTAGAGATATTGATTTTCCAGAGGACTACAAACATGAATTGAGGGTTTTAAAAAAATGAGGTTTATCGGAATTTTTATTGCTTTATGCTATTTCTTTTTATATTTTATTATGTCTGCTTTATCTCAAAATACATCAGAAGAATCATCAGTAGAGATAGTCAGGGTTGACAATTCAGGTGATGGTATTGGAATCAAGCTAGGTGTTTATAGCCCGTTTCACGAGGAAATGAAGGGCATTTATGGCGGTGCTTTTGCTATTGATACTCAATACAGCCTTAATATGAGTCCAACAATGGATATTTTGGCTTCGGTTGGTCTTATTCGCAAAGAGGGCAATCCATATTATAATGATCCATCTTTTACATCAGGCGATAGGTCTAATATAAGTATTATTCCAATTGAGGTTAGCTTAAGAAAAAGATTTAATCTTATGAAATATCCCCCAAGAGGGATTTTTATCGGGGCTGGAATAAATTATATAAGAGTTACCGAAAAAATGCCTGATATTATCTCCGCATCAGGAGGGGATTTCGGCTCACATTTATTTGTAGGACCACAAATATTCCTTCGGGACGGTCTGGCTTTTGAAGGTGAAGTTAAATTATTGATAAACGAACTTGACTTGAAATCAGGTAATTTGAGATATCCTGTTACATTATCAGGACTGATTATTAAAGCAGGTCTTATGTGGTATTATTAAGATTTGGAGGCAAATAATGAGAAGATTTATTTTTTATATTCTATTATTAATATTCATTTTACCTATTAATATATTATCTTGTGTAGTAGTTTTTTATCGGTCAGAACCTTTGATATATGAGATCAAGCATCGATCAATAGTCATATATGATAGGGCAAATCAAAAAGTTGGCTTCATTCCCCAGATCAGTTTTAGGGGCAGACCGCAGGATTTTTGCGTTGTTGTTCCAACACCAACCCCCCCAAAATTGAATCCTGTATCTGGAAATGTCTTTTATGAGGCAGAGCAACTAACCTCTCCAGAATGGAGTGGAAGAAGCTCAGGATGCTTTTTTTCGGGTGATTTTGCATTAGAAGAACGAGATCAGGGATCAAGCGTGAGTATAATAAGTGAAAAATCTGTAGGGGTATATGATACAGTTACTCTATCCGCAAGTAGTTCAGATAACTTAGTAAAATGGCTTAATGATAATGGCTATAGATATTCTGTTCAGGATAAGGAAATACTTGACTATTACATTCAAAAGAACTGGTTTTTTACAGCCATGAAAATTGATTCTTCATCTCTGTCTGGAATGACAGATTATTACTACGGATATAATATTAATCCAGTTATATTCAGGTATTCAGCGAGTGCGCCGATCTATCCAATGCACCTTGCATCTATAAATGCAGAAGACAGCACCGACCTTATTGTTTATGTCCTTTCTGATAGTAAAATGACATTTACAGGGGCAAAAGTTGAATATGCAAATAAAATTGACGATAAGGAACTAAAAGAAATACTCAATGATTATCCTGCTTTCGGAGGATTGATAGGACAAAACCGCTATCTTACCAAATTGAGACGCACTTTTTCCATAATGGAAATGGAATCTGATATCGAAATAACAAGCGCTAGCGATAACAAGGAATTTAAGGATATTATATATTATGGTTTTTCACCTTTAAGCGATTTTATTCCGCTTGGGATAGTAGTTGGGATACTTTTATTTATCAATTTTCTATTGGAAAGAAAAAGAAAAGCTCAAAATTCCTAAAACTTATTCGGTCAAGGCCTAATTTTTTCATTTAAATCTCTATAATATAACAAAAAAACTGTTCATCATGCGGATCAGTTTTGCAAACCCAGTTACCATTGATATTTATAACTCCGCATGGTGCAGAACAACGCAATTCTGGCGGATAGCAATTATCAACTGTAACGATCCATATTGCTCCAGCGTTTGCACGCATACGCAAATTTGATTCGTGATAATGCCATGCGACATCAGACCATTCACTTGCACTTCGACCACCATTTACAGCGTGAAATATGATCTTTGCACCCATCTTTGATAGTTGTTGTGTAAGATGTGGGTCTGGAATAGGCGTGCAACCCGGATTTGCCCATAAATCATTACAAATCAAGCCACCAATACAGATACCGTTATAGTCATAGGTACTTAAAGGCTTTATAGAATAATGATTGATTTCTCCTTGCGGAGGCTCATCCATCGATCCACAAGTCAATGTTTTGCTGTGAAATCCAAGATATTCGCCTTCGGGTTTATAGAAACGAATCTGATTATAGCATTTTCCATCGGATTCAATGAAGCATGTCCCTAATGCAAGACCAAGTTTTGCATTTTTTGCCTTTTTGGTGATATGATCAAGGGCTTTTTCTGCATTTTTTGCATCAAAATCATGCGTATAACCACTCAGAGAACCTTCTGGCGTTAGCAAAATATCGGCTTTTTCGGATATTGCATAATCCATTGCTCTTTCAATAGTTTTTACATTTTCATCTATATCGCTGACTACTGGAATTTGCGCTCCTGCAACTTTTATTTTCATATTTTTTCTCCGTTTAACTTATTTAGATAACTATTTTAGATGCCATATCTTTATTGTTTTATCAACGCTTGCACTAGCGATTACGTCTTTGTTTGGCGAAAATTCAACTTCTGTAACACTATCTTTATGACCGGATAAGGTTGTCAATAGTTCTCCTGTTTGCACATTCCAGATCTTGATTTTACTGTCACGACTCCCACTTGCCAAAGTTCTATCATATCTTGAAAAACTAACAGCCAAGATAGAATCTTCATGTCCATCAAGAGTCATTATTAATTTATCAGTTTCCATATTCCATAGCTTGATTGTCCTATCAGCACTGCCACTGGCTAGAATCTTACCATCATGAGAAAAAGCCAAAGACAATACAGAATCTTCATGCCCAACAAACGTTTTGATTAATTCACCAGTTTCTGCGTCATAAAATTGTATAGTCTTATCAGCGCTACCACTGGCAAGCATCTTACTATCAGGAGAAAATGCTAATGAATATACTGCATCTGTATGCCATTCAAGGTTCTTTTGTGATTCGCCTTTCCTTGCATCCCAAAGTCTGACAGTTCCTGACCAAGTTCCACCATTCCAAGCAGATGAAGTTTTTCGATACTGACCGCCTGTGGCAAGCCTTCTATTCGGTGAAACAGCAACAGACCATAAAACAGCATTTTTTATTGATAATCCATAAGGCGTTCTGTATGATACTTTATGCTCAAATGTGCGTATCAGTTCGCCTGTCTGAACATTCCAAAGACTTATATATCCATCCCACGTTACACTTACTAACATCCTTCCATTTGGAAAGAATGATATAGATTTTACCTCGTCCTTATGATTGCTTATCGTTCTAATTAATTGACCTGTTTCTGTATTCCAGAAACGAACTGATTTATCATTGCTTCCACTAGCAAGGATTTCACCATCTGGAGTAAATGCTAATGATGTTACGGTTTGTGTATGTCCTTCAAGGGTTATTTCAGAAATTAGATCGATACTCTTTTGTGATAAAGTATCATCAATAACAACTAAATACAGAAGCACTATCAATACAAAAATCATTATTTTCTCAAAAAAACATTTAAAGCTAAACAAATTAATAATAACTCCGGAGATAAAATAGATTTGAAAAGTGAAAGATTCTAAGATTGAACATATACAATATTAGAATCTTTGATCATTAATATTAGAATTCTATATTTTAGATCAGGCTTGCGACAAAATCGCCAACTTCTGAAGTTCCCATGCCCATTCTTCCTGCTGCAAGGTCTTTAATTTTTCCACTAGAAAGGGCTTTTGAGACAGCCTTGTCAATAAGTTCTGCGGATTTCTTTTCACCAAGATATTCGAGCATCATTCCACCAGCGCAAATAGCAGCAAGCGGATTAGCTGTATTTGTATCTTTATATTTCGGTGCAGAACCATGTATCGGCTCGAACATAGATACGCCATGAGGATTGATATTGCCAGAGGCGGCAATGCCCATTCCACCTTGAATCATTGCGCCTAAATCGGTTATTATATCGCCAAACATATTGCATGTTACTATAACATCAAACCATTCTGGATTTTTAACCATCCACATTGTCGTTGCGTCAACAAAAGCAAAGTCTTTTTCAACTTCTGGATATTCTTCACCTACTTCGTTAAAAACACGTCTCCATAAGTCATGAGCATAAGTCAAGACATTTGCTTTATCACAAAGAGTAAGTTTCTTTCTTTTTCTATGTTTTGCTAACTCATAGGCATAGCGAATACAACGTTCAACACCTTTGCGGGTATTTACTGATTGTTGTATAGCGACTTCATCAGGCGTGCCTTTTTTGAAAAATCCGCCCATTCCGACATACAAATCCTCTGTATTTTCCCTAACTACTACAAAATCAATATCTTCCGGACACTTATCTTTAATCGGAGTCCATACTCCCGGATATAGCTTGATCGGTCTTAGATTGATATATAGATCAAGCGTAAATCTCATCTTCAAAAGGATGCCATGCTCTAAAACACCCGGTTTTACATCAGGATGACCAACGGCACCAAGATATATAGCATCCATGTCTTTAAATTCCGTCAAAGCAGAATCAGGTAGGGGATCGCCTCCTTTTTCTAAATATCTCTCGCCACCGAAATCATAAAATATAGTTTCATATTCAAAACCTGTTTTTTCTGCAACTGCTTTTATAACTTTAAGTCCTTCTCTTACAACTTCGGGACCAATACCATCTCCGGGCAAAACTGCGATTTTATACATTCAATAATTCTCCTTCTTATTATTTAACATGCTGAGGATCTGTAACTTTCTGCTTTTTTAATGATGATTTTGGCTTTGTAGTTTTCTTTAAATCCTCTAAAAAAGCCTCATATTCTTCTCTATCAACTGGTATATTAACAGGTGTTCCTTTCTTTCCAGAAAGTATAACTGAGTTTATAATCTCTATAGTGTTAATACCTTCCTCACCGGGCATAAGTAGTGCTTCACCGTTGAGGATATGTCTTGCGAGATTGCGGATTATTGCTATATGTCCGCCTTCTCGTTCTTCAATCTGCACTTCCACGTTTTCGGATTTGGGGCTTCCCCACATATTTGGTGAGTTGTCATTAAATTCCTGTAGAGGCATTTCAAGTTCACGTAAAGTTAGCTTTCCACCATATATAGTCAATTTTGCTTTTTCTCCGCAGAACTCCATCATAGTCGTTCCCGGTGCTTCTGATGTGGATACGTGCATAAATCCTATCGCACCATTTGGATATTCCAGCATTGCGGATGCTTCGTCCTCACATTCCATAATATGCCTTCTAGTGCCTGTTTTTGCAGTAACTTTACAGGGCAAACCACCCAACCAAGTGAATAAGTCAATCTCATGCGGGGCTTGATTTATAAGAACACCTCCGCCTTCACCAGCCCATGTTCCTCGCCATTCTGCTGAATCATAATAAGCCTGACTACGAAATCCGCTTGCGATCATGTGTGTCCTGTAAAGCTCGCCTAGTTTGCCTTCTGATATTATTTTATGCGCTGTCCTATATAATCCAGATGCCCTTGACTGAAACATTATCGTAAAAGGCACACCTGTTTCCTTTGCGGTCTTGATCATTTCGTCAGCTTGTTTAACTGTAACGGACATTGGCTTTTCCGAAAGGACAGCTAAGCCTTTTTTCATTGCATAAATAGCCACAGGCGGATGATAATAATGCGGAGTCGCCACAATGACCGCATCAACAAGCCCACTGTCAATAAGCTCTTTATAGTCAGTGAATCCCTTAATACCATATTTTTCAACATGAGGTTTGACAGCGTTCTCATCAGCATCACACACAGCCATCAGTTGTGCTTCCTCAACATTCTGAATGGTGTTGACGTGTCCAGAACCCATGCCACCCGTTCCAACAATACCAAAACGCACTTTGTCCATTAGTTTGCCTCCATAAAAAGGTAGTTACCATCTAAGGTATTATACCGAGAACCAAAACAGGAATATCAATATCCGCTACTCCTCTATATCCCAAACAAATTGCTCAAAGAATGATACTCCCGTTGACATGTTATTTGCAAACATTTTTAGAGGAACAATCTCAACACCAGTGTCAATATGTCCCAAATTATGAAAAATGGTCATTTTAGCCGCTACATTATAAACCATGAATGAATACTTTCCGAATTGGACTTCTATACCTAGCTTATCTTTAACGAAATCCATTTCTCGAAAAGCACCCCTTGTATTATGGGCTATAATTTGATCATCAACATAATATTGCTTTGTATAATCGCATTTTACTCTTATACTATGCCAATTGAAATTTAAAAATCCTGTTTTGAAAGCTTTATTCAATGATGTAGGGCTATAAAGCATTCTTCCGGGCATAGTTTTTTCTTTGCTCTTTTTGGTTAAATGTTCTTGCGCATCAATATTATCTATGACCTGCCTTATCTCATCAAGCAATTGGCTGTAATCACTTTCAATCACAGATTTCCCATTATTAAATGAGTATTCGCCAGCTATTTTCATTCGGTATTTCCTTCTGCACTTAACCATTCCTTTGGCACTTGTGAAACCTTTTCCCGTCCGGTTGGCTTATATATCGGCTTATCAATTGGTCTTAATTTTAAATCACCTGACTGAAAATCCATGATTCGTTTTTCAGCAATTTCAATGTATTTTTGCTCTTTATCAACACCAATTGCACGCCTATTATTTTTGATAGCGGCTATTATGGTTGACCCGACACCAACATAAGGGTCAAGAACAAGATCACCTTCATTTGTTAAGGCAAGAATACAGCGCTCAACCAATTCAACAGGGAATTGGCAAGGATGGATCGTCTTTTCTGGGTGATTAGATTTGACATTTGGTATATCCCATATTTCCTTATCCCAATCACTAGCAACAATTTCCCATATATCAGAGGGATTTTTCCCCAATGGATTACCAGAAGGCTTGCCCTTATTTTTTCCCTTGTAGTGCAATTTACCCGGATACTTTGACGGGACACGAACTGCGTCAAGATTAAAAATATAGTCATCACCTTTTGTAAACCAGAGCAAAGTTTCATATCTTCCAGAGAATCTTTTTGAGCAATGCAATCCATGACCAAAATGCCAGATTATTCTGTTTCTTAATTTCAGCCCTTTGTTTTCGAAAAGCGAATAATAAAAAATATCTAGGGGAAAAACTTCGGAATCCTCAACATAGTTGCCGACTTCCCAGCAAACGCTTCCGTCCGGCTTTAAAACGCGGATAAGGTCAGATATAACCTCATCCTGAACTTGCAGATAAGTTTCTATTTCAGTCTTGGCTTCATATTCCTTACCTATATTATATGGAGGGGATGTGATTATAAGAGATACAGACTCATCTGGAATTGTGCGCAAAAAGTCTTTGGTGTCCCCACAATGAAGAATTATTTGTCTTTCATCTGAGAAGGTGTCTTTTATGTCAATATCATTTTGCATAAATGAAAAAACTGGTTGCATTGCTTAATCTCTTACTAACAAAATGCGTTATAGGAACATTTGGGATTACTCCACTTCCTCTCCAAAATCTTCCAGATAAAGCTCTACCGCCTCTTTTAGGTTCGCTTGTGCTTCCTCAATTGTTTTACCTTGGCTCACAACACCTAATTCAATGCAATGCGCAACATACCATCTTTCTTCTTTTGTTATAATACCAGTGAATTTCATCTAAAATACACCTTCGTTTAAGTTTGCTAATATAGATCGACCGATTCATCAGGAATATATTTTCTTAATATATCCAAATTATCACCATAATAAAGAGCATTTTCCAATTTAGTATCTCCTTATTTTAGCTTTATTTACTTTAACATACAACATTTTTTATATTTTTTTCCGCTTCCACATGGGCAGGGATCATTTCTATTAATGGTTCTTGCAATATTTGCTTGTATTTTCTTTTGTTGAAGTCTTTGAGTCATTTCTATCTCACGCCGTCTTTTGATTCTTTCACCAAGTATCTTCATGCGTTTATCTGCATAAGCAAAAAATTGCCGATACGCTTCACAAAGATAATCCATTCCACCATCATAGCGATAATGTTGACAACCACAATGGCAAATATATTCCCATTCACAATCTTGACATAACTCAAACAAAATTCCACATTTAGACCTGCTGAATGATTGCATCTTTTGATTGCTTATGATTTCTTTGAATGGTGTTTCCATTATGTTACCAAGTTTTTGATCTTTTTCAACAAAGAAATCACAAGGATAAACATCACCATTATATTCGATTACAGCATAATTGCCACATTCTTTCATATATACACATGCTTCGGAATTTATTCCAGCATATATAGTCGCTATATTGTCAAATGTCCTTATAGATGTTATTGGATTTCCATTATTGAACCATCTATCAAAAAGTTTACATAAGAAATCTCCATAATCATAAGGATTAACTGAATAGCTGATCGGTTGTTTTGTATTAATATCAAAGTCAACAGCAGGGATAAATTGAAGAAAATGGAATTGCTTATCTAGGAAAAAATCATATATTTCATCAGGTTTCTTTGAGGTTAGATCACTAACTACTGTGAGTATATTAAACTCGACCTTATTATCTTTCAATATTTCAATAGCTTCTATAACTTTATCAAATGTTCCATTTCCATTATATTGCTGACGATAATAATCATGGATTTCTTTTGGACCATCAAGGCTTATGCCCAATAAGAAATTATAGTCATGAAATAGTTTGGCAAACTCTGAATCAATAAGCATGGCGTTTGTTTGTATACTATTACCCACATATTGCCCTGGATATCCATGTTCCTGCTGTAATTCGATAACCTTTTTATAGAAATCAAGCCCCATAAGCAGGGGTTCTCCTCCCTGCCAACTAAATGAAGTATACTGTCCTGATATACCCAAATATTGTGAAACCATAGACGTTAGAACATCGTAACTCATTCTATGTTTTGGATCGGATTTATATGGATCGGTAGGACGACCATGATAAAAGCAGTATTTACATCTAAAATTACAATCCGCTGATGCAGGTTTTATTAAAAGCCCAAACTGCTTTCCTATTGAATTGATCGGTTTGCCTTCACGTGGCATTTTATCCCTTTCAAAAGGATATTTCTTAAAAAGCACCAAACTTGAGAGCTATATTTCCTGTTATTCCATTTATATCGTCATTACTAAGGTTTTTCAGATCGACTCTATCAACAACACGATAGCTTGCCCCCAAAGATAATCGAAAATAATCAGTGATATTTATTTCCAAATTAAGTCCCGGCTCCACAACTGCAATTATTGAGCTAAGATTGTCTTTATCTAGATTCTTTGGTTGGCTATAATCACGTTTATAACTAACACGTCCAACACCAAACATTGTATTTATTAAAATATGAACTTTCTGACCCAAAGGTATGTTATATCCCAAAGATAATCCACTATATCCTACGCCAAGTTCTGATCCCGGTCTTGATGAAGAAACTTCATTTATAAGTCCAAAGAAGCTCCCCTCAACAATAAATGAATGTTCTGAAATCCAACCTACGCTAAGCCCAAGCATCGTTCCTAATTCACCATTAAGCTGAGTAAACTTCATATAAGGGGCAATATACCCGGTTTCATTATAACTTCCTTCACCTTCCATTGAATCAGCCATTATTGTTGTGGATAATATGGAAATAAACAGAATATATAATACGATACTTAACTTTTTCATAAACCTGCTCCTTTCATGATAATATCTTCCTGAAACAGAGACTGATAGGATTATGAGTAGTGTATATTAATAATATTAAGATGTCAACACAAATTTTCTGTGCTTCAGACATAAGTTCGGACATTTCGCAAAACAATATTACTAAATACCAGAAATGCACTATCAATGACTGCTCTTAACGTTTCACCAATTATGCTGACTTTCTGTCTAAACAATATATGTAGAACTGAATATAAATTCCGCTTCTTTTCTGGATATACTGTTTCTCGTATCGTTTCGCCTATCAATAAGCCTATGG
>CAZMCH010000115.1:2072-11814 GCA_964564735.1 uncultured bacterium | reverse complement strand
GGTTGGGATAGTTCTGGAAAAGGTCTGTTTTCTTTATCTTGCCCCATGTATCAATCGCCTTCCCCATAGGATTAACAGCTTTGCTTTCAACAGGGATATTTACTTCCCAGAGCAATACAGTGCCATAGTAATCAACAGTTGCCAGCCATTTACCATCAGCGCTAAATGATAATGCGCTAACCCCATAAAATGAAGATATCTGTTTTTGCTCATTCACATCCCAGATTCGGGTAGTCCCATCCCAGCCGGCTGAGGCAAGCCATTTCCCATCAGGACTGAAGGTCATAGAAAAAAACGAGCCTTGATGACCCCTTAGTTCCCCAATTCGCTTCCGAGTCTTGAAATCCCAAAGTATAATAAGACCATCTGTATCTCCAGATGCTAATGTTTTCCCATCGGGACTAAAGGCAATGGGAAGTATGATACTTCCAGCCTGCAAAATGCCTATTTCCCTTTGTGTCTTTGTATCCCAAAGATGTATTGTCAACTCGCCACCAACACTGGAAGCAAATATATCGCCGTCTGGGCTGAAAGCTACTGAATGAGTATGTGATGAGCATTTTATTGTTTTCATTTCCTCTAGTTTTTCGACGTCCCATATTCGAACTGTCATATCAAGACTCCCTGAAGCCAGCATTTTGCCATCAGGGCTAAATGCAATGGACCGAACTTCATCTTTGTGTCCCTTTAACAAAGCTATTTGCTTCTGTTCCCGAATTATATATAGCAGGATATCATTGCCTGATGCTGACGCAAGTATATTACCATCAGGGCTAAAAGCAAGTGTATTTATGCCAAATGTGTGTCCCTGTATTCTGGTTGTCTCCTGCTGATCCTGAATACTCCAAATATGAATTGTATTGGAATAATCACCCAATGCTAGCATTTTGCTGTCTGGACTAAAGACAGCATAGCTTGCTGTGGCAGTATAACCATCCAACTCATTTGTTTTCTGAAGTGCTGCAATATCCCAGAAAATTATTTCACTCTCATTTAATGAAACGAGAGCTTTACCATCAGGACTGAAATCAATATCAAAAATTGGTGCTGTATGCTCAATCACAGCTGACTGCTTTTGCGTCTGAATATCCCAGAGACGAATTGTGTTATCCCCGCTTCCTGATGCCAATGTCTTACCATCTGAACTGAAAGCAACAGAGATCAATCCATCATTGTGTCCCTCTAATAGACCAATCTGTTTGAGTTCCTTAACATCCCAAAGACGGATTACTTTATCCTTGCTTTCCCATCTCCCACCGGAAGCAAGCAGTTTCTCATCCGGGCTGAAAGCTAGCGAATATATGCCGTCCTTATGACCCTTTAATTCGCCTATCTGCTTTTGTGTTTGTACGTCCCAAATACAGATTATTTTGTCCATACCACCCGTAGCAAGCGTTTTTCCGTCTGGTGTGAAGGTAAGTGCCGTAACAACTTCCTTATGCCCCTGCAATATCCCTATTTCCTTTTGTGTCTGAATATCCCAAAGGCGAACTGTTTTATCGTAACTACCTGATGCCAGTATTTTGCTATCAGGGCTAAAGGCTATATTAAAAACACCTTCAGTATGTCCCTTTAACAACCCAATCTGTTTTTGGTCCGGAATGCTCCAGAGCTGAATTGTTTTGCCACGATTACAAGAAGCCAGTATTTTGCTATCAGGACTTATGGCAATGGAAGTGCTTCCTTCTTGGAAAAAGCATACTTCATTTAGATTATCTGCATCATATAATCGGATTCCAAGCCCACCACCTATTGCCAAAATGCTTCCATCAGGTGAAAATGCCAATTTTTGAGCAGTTCCTTTACCAAGCTGAAATGAAGGCTTATCCGGTATCTTCCCGCCTTCGCCCTTTGGCGCCATAAAGGCATCATCCTGTTGTCCTGAGGCTCCATTTCCTTTATCGCTACCACCGATGAGATCGTAAGATGACTTCGGTATATCTGAAAAAACTACTCGCATCCTCTTTATATAAGACATCGGCATTGCATTTGAGGATACGGAACTCTCTGGAATAGCTTGTGGGCTAGGCAAAAACATATTGGAGCCAATGCCAAAAAGTAATAAAACAAGACCTGTTGCCAGAGATAATCCTAATGGCAATGGCTTTGTTGGGGAAATAGGTTTGATTCTAATGTTTTTTACTATCTCTATAATATTAAACGTGAAAGCTGATGGCAACTCATAACGTTCACCTGCTGTATTCATCATGGCTAATATCTCCTCCCTTAGTCTGGTCTTTGCTTCACTTATCCTTCGGTCAATGGTGCTGGGGGATACTGCAAGAAATGTGGATATCTCCTTGATGGTCATGCCACCGAAATATCGTAATGTCAAAACCTGACTATATATCTCCGGAAGAGAGTCCAATGCCTCCCTTATTGACTCAAGGATATTGTCTTCATGGTAAGACTTCCTGTAATAGCTTAGATTGCTTTGTTTCTGGTCTTCGACAAACTCCGAGTCAGGTCGTCTGGATTTTGACCTGATCCAAGTCTTGCATAGATTGGATGCTATGGAATACAGCCATGCAAGGAAATTGTCCCATCGCCTCAGTGTCCGAAGTTTCTGATAGGCTCTGATAAACACTTCCTGTGTAACATCCTCTGCATCATGGAAATTGTGGAGTTCAGAATAAACAAAGGCATAGATGCTAGCCTTATATTTGTCCACAAGAAGACCAAATGCTGCTGGATTCCCATTGAGACATTTACTGATTATATATCCGTCCTCTGTTCGCACTTTATGACTCCTCTCATCTATATGACGCCGTTCACGATGAAAGTGTGCCTCTGATGAATGAAAAATTTCAGTGAAAGGATAAAATATAAGCCGTCCTGTTGTCAAGACGGCTTTCTAATTCTCTAATTTCTTGTCTATTTTTGGCATGAATGCTCATCTAATCAGTGCTGTTTTTGCATCTCCCCATGCAGTTGATATTTTATCCTGCCTTCTTGGTGCAGCACTTAATTTGCCCAGTGATGTAACAATAAGCTTGAATGGCACATCGCATTCAGCCAGATAGACTATCTCATGTGAAGCAGATTTTTTGCTCTTAAGCTTGCCCACTGCCAATGTAGCGGAACCAGCAGTCTCAATGACAAATTCAGGATATGTTCCAGTAACGCTAAATGGCAGATCATAATAAAGCGTATATATTATATGGTCATGCGCGTCAGCTTCAGGAGATGGTTCCGCTAACTTCGCTGTCCAGTAAGAAACATTTGTATCGTTAGAATAAAAAGCATCAACTGCTGACTGCGTTATTGCCGTTGGCACTGCATCGGGTTCTGCTGTGCAACCAGGGTCAACCACGAACTGGACTCTTAGCTTACTTCCCGGATATGCCACTATATCGGCATGTATAATGCGGTTGGTAAAGTCATTTTGCTCTGACTTCAGGATGTCATATACAGCCTTGTTGTTCAGGTAGTTAGCATAATATGTATCAGCCTGCGTGATCTCCTGAATAGGGAATAAGAATTCCACCCGTCTGGATGATCGCTGTGGAAGTTCGGGCTTGCCAAGATAAACATGGATACTTTTGAGAGCTTTGCTGCTATCATATATCTCAAGCTCCACTAGGTCCTGTCCTACCAGATTATTGTAGCTTTTATTAATATCCACGTATGGATTTGCATTGTCATTCCAAATTTTGTATCCCTCTGAATTATCAAGCATGGCATAGCCATATTCAGTATGATATGTCTGTGTCGTTGGTTTTCCTGCCAGTGTTATGGAATCAAATAACATAGAGATTAGCACGATAAGAATAGGAATAGCTAACTTTTTATCCCTCATAGCACATCCCCCTTGGTTGGAATGAAAACATATCTTCTTGCCATATATAATCATCTATTTGATGCAGTCCTCACATCGCCCCATGTGGTCGGCAGACTGCCCCTAAAATTGATGCTTTTACTTTCACCTTTGGGATCATACTCCTCCACCAATGTCATAATCTGGTTCTTGGCACTGAGACCACCGATGACATATATTTTCCCATTCACAGGACTGGCTGGGCAATACATCCTTGGTTCCGGCATATTTCCCTTCACTGTCCATTTATCTGTATCTGGGTCATATTCCTCAATCGTAGTAGCTAGAGTGGCATCGCCCAATCCCCAATCGCTTGTGCCACCGAATATGAGAATCCTGTCATTGATCGCAACACTGGCAAAATAGGTTCTTGGTGTTGCTATGTCAGCTTTTTTCGTCCATGTATCTGAAACAGGATCATACACTTCCACTGCTGATATAGGAGGCCATTTATTGGGTAATCCACCGATAGCATATATCTTGTCATTCAATACAACAGTGCATAGACACATTCTAGGTGTTGGCATATCAGCCTTCCTTGTCCACTTATCAGCAACTGGGTCATATTCCTCCACATCTGCCGAAAGCCAATTAGCCCTTGCTGCCATGCCGCCTATTGCGTAGATTTTGCCATTTGCTGTGCATGCGCTCAGGCAGGTTCTTGGCAATGATAGACTGGCTTTTCTCGCCCATTTATCTGTTGTCGGATCATATTCCTCAACAATGGAGAAAGGAGCATCCCTCCTTTCTCCCCCGATGGCATATATCTTGCCATTTAATACGCTGGTCGCCAGAAAATATCTGGGTGTGGGCATGTCAGCCTTCTTCGTCCATTTATTTGTGGCAGGATCATATTCCTCTACTGTGGATGAAACACCTGCATTGCTTGATCCTCCGATAACATATATCTTACCATTCACCTCACTGATGGATAGCTGTGTTCTATCTGTTGGCATATCTGCCTTTTTAGTCCATGTTCCACCCTCAGCCTGTGGAGTCATGAATAGTGCGTTTTGCAGACTTGGTGCCGTACCATCACCATTCATCTGCTGGCTGGATATGTTTGGCGTTTCAGATGACCTCATAATATCAACGGGATATACGCCGATATTCAATACCTTCGATTCTCCCTGAGCGAAGGAATTTGCCAAAGGTTGCTCAAAGAACCTTACGTTTATATTAAGACCAATGATTGCAGTGATGATTCCTGCTACAAGTGACAATCCCCACGGCAATGCCTTTATTGGAGAGACTGGTTGTATCCTCATGTTTTTCAGTATCTCCACAATACGCAGTGTGAATCCTGATGGCAGTTTCTGTCCCTTAAATGTTGCATTCATCATGACAAGCATCTCCTCCTTCATTCGGGAACGTGCCCTGTAAAGCCTTTGGGTGATGGTGTTGGATGAAGTGCCAAGAAATCTTGCTATCTGGTTGGTGCTCATGCCGCCAAGATAGAATAACGTCAGCACCTGACGGTGAATTTCAGGCAGTGAGTCCAGTGCTTCATGGACTGACGCAATCAGTTCCTCATCTCTGTATGATTCCAGTGATGAGTTACTTAGAGCCTTTGCGACATCATCCTCAATATATTCGCTGTCAGGTCGTCTGGAGTGCGATCGTAACCACATCCTGCATAGGTTTGACGTTATGGAGTAAAGCCATGCGAGAAAACTATCCCATCTCCTTAATGTATTCAGTTTCTGGTATGCCTTGATGAAGACTTCCTGAGTTATATCCTCAGCATCATGGAAGTTTCCTATCTTGGAGTAGGATAGAGCATATATGCTCTCCTTGTATTTATCCACCAACAATCCGAATGCTGATGGGTCTCCATTAAGGCATCTGCTTATTATGTATCCATCCTCTGTTCGCATCCTGACACTCCTGATATTTATATCCCCGAATATAAGATGCCACAAATGATGAAAATATTACCTATAGATAAAGATTTTTTGCACATCAATTTTATCACAGGCAGGATGACCAGTAAAGCCCGATGAAGCAAAGGCTAAAAAATAGACTGCACCCATAAAAACGGACACATGGTTAAGACAGTGTTGATTGTTGTTATAATCAACCGTTCCTCAGGTTCATCAACTTCACATCTCAAAACATAGTAGTATCTTGTCATATAAAAACTGAGGGTGACTCAGGATAATTCATGTCTCGCATGTTTTAAGACATTTTCTACGTCTTTTTCGACCTCATTAGCCAAAGGTTCTGGTATATGAGTTTGAAGTAATCTATTTTTCTTTTCAATACACCTTTGCATCATATCTTTTGCATCATCTCTCCAAGCCTGCCAGAATTGCCTATCAAGCAATGTTGGAAACCATAACTCATTGCGAAAGTGGCTGACTGTATGCTCATGTGATAGGAATGTTCCGCCTTTTTCTGCGATTTCTGCAATAACATCAATAGCAAGTGTATCATCATTTACATCAAAGCCCCTCATTATGCGTTCAACATAACCGATAACCTCATCCTGCATAACAAGCATAGCCAAAGATGAAGCCTGATCAACACCGCTTATGCCCAGATGCCCAAAAATATCTGCACCAGAAAGCGCACCTAGCATTAATGTTATGCCTGCCTCTATACCTGCTTGAGCGTCAACAATTTTGCTATCGGTCAAACCAACATTTATATAAACAGGTAATCCATAATGCTTGCCCATTTGTGTCATAGCAACTGCCATCAATGCCTGTTCGGGACCTGAGAATATAAGTTGAGTTGTCCTCATATCAAAGGCATGAGGTATGCCACCATAGCAAACAGGCGTTCCTTCTTTGATTATTTGGACTATTACATTCCCTGCAAGTATTTCGGCATTTTCCTGTGCAAGCGTTCCAGCAAGCGTCCCCGGTGCTGTTGCACCTACCTGAGCCATAGGACCTATTGGAACTGGTAAGGGAAATTTGCATGTCTCAAATAGCAGATCAATGCCATGAAAAGGAAATTTCAAAGGGCTTATCGGCTCAAGAAACGGATAACCGTAGGGATATTTTTTGGCTTCTTCCTCGCTACCTGAAACAGCAGAATAGACCTCCATGATATATTTTGCGGATTTTCTATCATAAAACCAGAACGTTATAGGTTTAGTTGTGTTTCTGAGTAATTGCACTGCGACTTCTATACATCGATAGCCTATTGGCAGTTCCTTAGGATCAGACATCGCACCGACTATATTAATATTTTCAAGTGCATCACCGATACGACCAGCAATCGCAACATCATCAAGCGAAGCAGGACGCCTATTCATACAGGTATCGTCAACCCAATGAGCCTCGCCTGCAATGGAATTATAATTCCTTGTTCCAAATCCAAACTTTGCTTGCTTGTTACGATCACGACCATATATAGTGAATGTTTTTCCTGCCTTCTCTATTGAGTCCATGACCAATCTTTCAGGAATTTTCACTCTTTCTTTTGATTCGTCGACTTCTGCGCCTGCATTTTTGAATCTTTGCAAGACTTCATTGTGAGAAATTTGTATCCCGATAGTCTCAAGAATTTTTATCGATGCACCATGTATTTGCTTTATTTGTTTATCGTTAAGAACTCGAAATTCCATATAATTGCCCCTTTCATATCTATTCATTGCGAACATCATACGTATATAGGGTTTGACCATGACGGATATATAAGCGCCCTCCGCATACAACTGGATGCGCCCATAGAGGTCCTTTATCTTCTTTTGGTAGCTTAAATTGGCTGATGATGTTAAAACCCTTTGGGTCTGCTGGCATAAGGGCAACATCTCCATTTTCACCTAACAAATAAAGCATACCATCTGCGTATGTCAATGTTCCTGTTGCACCAGATAAACCAGCAACTGCATACATCGTCCTACCTGTCTCATATTCCAAACATGCCCAGTGTCGCCATTTATGATTACCGTCTGCATGTCCATATAAATAACCATCGACAAGAACTACTCCGCCATGTTCGTTATCGAGTTCCTCTGTATGCCATATTTTTTCAATAGTGCATTTATTACCATCAACTTCTAATCTAAATTTGGTTGCCCCAAAAGCAAAAGTTCCAAAAATGACTATATGTCCATCATGGTAAATCGGAGTGCTGATGTTTGAGCCATAGGGGATTGGATGATCATATCTCCATAATAGTTCGCCTGTATCAGCATTAACACCGATTGCAGAAGCGGACATCATCGTAACAAATTGTCTTAAGCCATTATAATCAATGAGTATTGGCGAGACATAACCGGGCTTATCACCAATGCCTCTGCATGTCCATACAGTTTCGCCATTATGTCTGCTAATTGCAACAATACTGATTTCTTCTCCACCCACACAGCAAATTATATTATCCCCATCAACGAGCAATGATTCTGCTAAACCCCATTCAGTTAGGCGTCCATTGAATTTTTCCATAATATTCAGCGACCAAATTTCTTTGCCTGTCTTGGCTTCCAAACATATAATATGACCATTGCAATTAAGATGATATAATTTACCGTCATAAATGGTTGGTGTTCCTCTCGAACCGGGGTATGCACCAGAAAAAACTTTCCCGCTTTTTGTCTGCCAAAGTATGTTTCCAAACATATCAAAAGCGGAAATATAAGTATGATCATCTATAACGCCAGCAGTATAGATCATCCCATCAACTATTGATACAGTGGAAAAACCATGCCCAATTCCCGAAGTTTTCCAAAGCAGTTTTGGGACTCCATCAGACCATTGTTTCAACAAATCTTTATCTAGTGAAATATTATCCCTGTATTCTCCATGAAATTGTGGGTAATAACATTCATCTGTAAAACTAGATTGAGCAACACATAAAATCAGTATCATAATGCAAAAAATAAAGTTAAATTTCATAGCAACTCCATAGGTATTTTGTCTGTAAAACTATAGTGATTGAATTGATAGATTATTCTAGCAAAATTTGTGTATTTCGTCTATTCCAAAAACTTACTCAGGGAATATATACTATATCATAAAGCGTTATTTCTTATGAAATTAAAATACTTTTGTTGAAAATACAACTCACAAAAAATAGGGTGCAAAAATGTCTAAAACGATACTAATGCTAATAGTGATAATCATTGCATTACTTTCTCTATATTCATGTAAACAAGAGAATATAATTCCTATAGATGAAAATAAACAAGCAAATGGAGGAATAAAAGTGGAAAAAGCAATATTTGCCGCAGGATGTTTTTGGGGTATTGAATCTGCTTTCAGAAAAGTAAATGGTGTTACCAATGCAACAGTTGGTTATACTGGCGGATATACAAAAAACCCAACATATAAAGATGTATGCAGTGGAAGAACTGGTCATGCTGAAGCAGTGCTTGTGGAGTTTGATCCTGCATTAGTTTCTTATGAACAATTACTAGATGTATTCTGGAAAATACATAACCCAACAACAAAGAATAGGCAGGGACCAGATATAGGCGAACAATATAGATCGGCTATTTTTTATAATAATGAAAAACAAAGGATTTCAGCCATTGCATCAAAGAATAAGGCTCAAGAAAGATTTGATAGGGAAATTGTAACCGAGATTACGCCTGCATCAGAATTCTATAAGGCAGAAGAATATCATCAGCGTTATTATGAGAAACATGGTCTTTATGGTTGTTCAATATCAAATGAGGAAAAAAGCATGAAAAAAGAAGATTTGAAGTTTGAAATAACTAAAACAGATGAGGAGTGGAAGCAGATTCTAACGCCTGAGCAATACAACATTTTGCGCAAAAAAGGCACTGAAATGGCATTTAGCGGAAAATATTACAAAAACGAAGAAAAAGGATTTTATGTTTGTTCTGCCTGCGGAAATGAGTTATTCTATTCAGATACAAAATATGATTCTGGTTCTGGTTGGCCTAGTTTCTGGAAGCCAGTTTCAGACAAAAGCGTTGTAACGAAACCCGATAATAGTCACTTTATG
>CAZMCH010000115.1:0-2062 GCA_964564735.1 uncultured bacterium | reverse complement strand
AGGACAGAAGTATTATGCGGGAAATGTGGGGGTCATCTTGGGCATGTCTTTGATGATGGACCCAAGCCAACTGGATTGCGTTATTGCATTAATTCAGTATCTCTAGATTTCAAAAAAGAAACCTCTAATCCATAAGGATTAGAGGTTTAATAAGCCAAAAAATTATTTTGTAAAAAAGAAATGATAATTTTTAATCTTTTTCAGGTGCATCAAGTTCTTCTACGAGTTCATCAGATTCATCAAAATCTGTAATTTTGGTCTTTGAATTTAAAATTTTAGCGGGATTTAGTGCTTTGTCATTTTTTCTTACTTCAAAATGGACATGCGCGCCAGTGCTTCTTCCAGTGCTTCCAGCAGCGCCTAAAAGTTGCCCTTGTTTAACAACACTTCCCTTTTTAACATTTATACGTGAAAGATGACCATATCTTGTGCTATAACCATTTTCATGTGTTACAATGACTAATTTGCCATATCCGCCCATCCATCCAGCATAGGTAACAGTTCCACCCATTGAAGCGCGAACATCTGCACCATAATCTGTATCTATGTCAACTCCTGAATGATATGCACGACCACGAGTAAATGGGTCACGCCTATATCCAAAGTTAGATGAAACTTTCTTTGTATTTGTAGGATTAATAAACGAAACACCAGATTCAACCTCTAATAATTCTTTGCCAATTTTGGAACCACTGCTTTTGGTTGTTTTACCTCTACTACGAACTCGATTGTTGACAACCATCATTCTTTCATTTTCCTTTTTCTTTTTACCGCCAAAATCTACTCCACTTTTTTCTAGTAGACTTTCTTGAAAATCCAATGTTATGGTTGCATCTGGTATAAATAATTCCATACCAATTCTTATCTCTGTTGGATCGAGGATTTGATTTACTCTAATAATCTTTCTTATATTTACGTTATACTTTAAGGCTATATCTTCAATGGATTCACCACTTTGTATTTTATGAATAATTCCTCGCTGATTTGGTATTCTAAGTTTTTGACCTATTGATAGTTTATTTGATGATTCAAGCCCATTGACGCTTAATATAGTAAAGAAGTCTAACCCATTTTCTTTGGCAACTGATGAAAGATTATCGCCCTTTTTTGCATGATAAATGCTCATATTAAGTGATGGAGCTACTGTATAAGGTCCACCAATATTACTAGATACAGGGCATTTTACAAATTCTGAAGAGGTTTGATTTTTTTTGATTGACTTGATTTCTTGAGTATTTGATACTATTTCAGGACTGGATTCTGTTTCTAAAGGCAGGCAATTATCGATATTAGATAGCTCTACTATTTCCATATTGCTGTTGCTATCACGATGAGATACAAAATACAAACTAAGCCCTAATACAAGGCTTAACTCGAGAATGACTGTCATATAGACAAATCTTTTAGCCCTAAGAGCCATGACTTCCTCCTAGTAATATCATAAAGATTTCATCAATAAAATCTTCAAACCTTTTTGATAAAAAATATTATATCAAGACAACATAATATTGATGCTTGGCTTGATGGCATTACGAGGATATAAAAAAACCAGAGAATTGGTGGTAGAATTTATTTTGCGCATAAACACATGATATGCTTATATAAATCAAAAATAAATTGTAACTACTCCGCTATTCTCAGGCAACAAAAAAACCAGAGAATAGCCCTCTGGCATCAACTCTCAATGTATGAGCTTACGAGGTTAGCTGTCGGGCTTGGGTTGAGTAACCCTAGTCTTATTCAGTCATTCGCCCCTAGGTTATTAAACCGAACCTGGATCCCCCGTCTCTCTATGCTCGTGCTTGCCAAGCGAGCCAGATAAGTTCAGCTTGTGTTGACTATATTAACATAGTTTATTTTCAATGTCAAGCAAAAAATTTAATTTGTATCTGTCCTAAATTATTGGGCAATAAAAAACCATCTGCTATAATATCCTCAGAAACATTTAAAGAAGAAGAGTAAACAGATGGCTGTTACAATTATAATCAAAGATGATTATGGAAATCAAATAAAAAGCATAGATCATCATGCAAAACCTGATGAAAAATGGGAAGAAACATCC
>CAZMCH010000114.1:0-11826 GCA_964564735.1 uncultured bacterium | reverse complement strand
TGTGCATTTTTGAGAACATCAACTCTTTCAAGGAATGAGAACTGATGGCAGGCAACAAAGTTTGCACTACCAACCAAATATATCGAATGAATTGGCTTTGCACCAAATCGCAGGTGAGACATAGTAATTGTCCCTGCTTTTCTGGAGTCATAAACAAAATATCCCTGTGTATAATTGTCAGTATCTTCACCTATAATCTTGATAGAGTTCTTATTTGCACTGACTGTTCCATCTGAACCCAAGCCATAGAAGATCGCCTTAACTGCTTTTGGGTCTTCAACGGAAAATTCTGGATCAAAATCAAGGCTTGTGTTTGTTACATCATCATATATACCGACTGTAAAATGCTTTTTGGGGACATCTTTTTTCATTTCATCAAATACTGCTTTAACCATACCCGGTGTAAATTCTTTTGATGAAAGACCATAGCGTCCACCGATGACCTTTACTGATCTATCTGTATCTTCAATAGCATTTACGACATCAAGATACATCGGCTCACCTTCACTGCCCGGCTCTTTTGTTCTATCTAAGACAGCGATATTGGTAACTGTCTTTGGCAATGCGGAAAGGAAATGCTGATTTGAAAATGGACGATATAAATGCACTTTCAGTAAACCGACTTTTTCGCCCTTATCTGCAAGGTAATCAACAGTTTCATGGGCAGTCTCTGCACCAGAACACATTACAACTATAACTCTATCAGCATCAGGCGCACCAACATAATCAAAGAGATGATATTGTCTTCCAGTGATACCAGCATATCTATCCATAGCCTTTTGGACAATATCTGGACATGCGATATAATATTTATTTGATGCTTCACGTCCCTGAAAATAAACATCGGGATTCTGAGCAGTTCCTCTTATTATTGGTCTGTCAGGCGACAATGCGCGCAAACGATGTGCAAGGACTAGCTCATCATCAATCATAGCCTTCATGTCTTCTTTTGATGGCAATTCAACCTTCATAACTTCGTGTGATGTGCGGAAACCATCAAAGAAATGCAAAAATGGAACTCTTGATTCTAAAGTTGACATTTGAGCAATAAGTCCAAAGTCAACGACTTCTTGAACAGAATTGGATGCTATAAGGGCAAATCCTGTCTGACGAACCGCCATAACGTCAGCATGATCACCAAATATTGATAGTGCATGTGTGGCAAGAGAGCGAGCAGACACATGGAAAACTGTTGAAGTCAATTCACCTGCTATCTTATACATATTCGGGATCATGAGCAACAATCCCTGAGATGCGGTAAATGTTGTTGTCAATGCACCAGCCTGTAATGAACCATGAACAGCACCCGCTGCTCCGCCTTCGCTTTGCATTTCTGTTACTTGCGGAACTGTTCCCCAGATATTCGTTTTGCCAACAGCCGCCCATTCGTCTGAAAATTCACCCATAGGCGATGAAGGCGTGATCGGGTATATTGCAATTACTTCGTTAGTGTTAAATGCGGCATACGCCGCCGCTTCGTTTCCATCAATGGTTGTTATAATTCCCATTAATTGTTCCTCCGATTGTTTTGTTTGTAAGATTAATGGCTATAATTGTCAGCCATGTTACATCAGCGATTGATGATGTGGTTTTTATTATATCAAATTAAGAAATTCAGAAGGGCTTAATATAATTATGCCCTGATATTCTTTTAGCAAAAGCAAATGCTTATCGCCAGATACAATAAAATTGGCGTTGCCATCTATTGCGCATTCCAGAAAAATGTTATCAGACAGGTCATCTTTAATAATATCAATTTTACTATTTACTTGAATAAATATAGCATTCTTTCTTAATTTGTCTAGTATTGGAAGCATTTCAATTGGAGTAAGTCCAAACTTATGATAGGACAAAACTTTTATAAGTTCCTTTTCCATTTCTGAACTGTATAGCAAAATGACATTTTTATTCTGAACTAGGTTATATATAATTCTTGGTGTTCCTCACCAGAAAATAGCTGAGATAATAACGTTGGTATCTAAAACTATTCGTATCACTTAACCCCTCTGGACTCGTGGATTATCTTTTCAATATCATCTTCAGTCAGTTCAGAAAATCCCTTTTCTTTTGCTAAATTTTCTGCATAAGAGAATATGTCTGCATCCTCAAAAGGTATCAATATAACCTCAAAGATTTTTCCCACGTCCTTAGCTGCATCTTCTGGTAAAGACAAATGCCCGTCAGGCAGAACTTTGCTTATAAATTTTCTCGCTTCCATAATAAGACACCTCAGTTATAAACGCTACCAAAGTTTTTGATAACAATGTCAAAGTCCTAATAATCAACTTTGAATCTCATTTTATATCTATTTTAACCTTTTGAAATATCCTTCTATTAATAATTATATCCCTTATTGCCAAAAATCACAAGTCATAACGATTTATTCATAGACCAAAAGCTGATTATAATAGCGATTGAAAGCCTCAACGTTTCCATGTTTAGGATTGCCTCCACCCATGTAAATCATCATTCCATGATACGCCTGATGTAAATCACGCAATTCCCTTAGCTCTTGATAAATATCATCAGGCGTTCCAAAATCAATAATTCTTGAGTCTGTCTTGATTAAGTAAAGTTTATCTTTCCCTGCTTTGCTCATCAATTCTCGTGGCGACATTGATGTTGTCTCAATGTATAGACCATCTGCCCCAGTAGCAAGAATGTCATCAAGGACGGGCAGATAATTTCCATCTGATACATATAACGCTTTCTTGTTACTTTCGTGTATAATGTCAAATATTTTTTTGTAATATGGAAAGACATATTTTTTAAGCCATTCAGGATTTATAAATACTCCACGAGTGCCAGCAATATCATCATGTATTCCGATTAGCTTAACACCGTCAATTTGAGACCATCCCTTAATGACAGATAAAGAGGCTTGCGCAAATCTATCTAATATTTTGCCAAACTTATCAGGATCAATGATAGATGCTATGAGAAAAGGCTCCCATCCAAATTCTATCGTTGCGCGAGTGATTAGTGTCCCATAATGCCAAGGGATAGGAAAACATGATTTTGCTTTGTCATCATAAAGTTGTTTCATCTGATCTAGCATTTTTAAATCAACTTCCTCAATCTCAAAGTCATCAAGACTTACATTTAGGACATCTTCATAGTCCCTGTATTTTTCTTTATCGCCAACTGACCAGACTCCTCCGTCATGGGTAAATCTCTTTTTACCATCTTTTGATATTCCCACCTCACCGGGTTTAACTGCATACTCCGGGCTACCAAGATGATATATTTCAGGTTTATACTCTATGAATCCCCAATCATTCATTGGCATACAGTCAGGGCGTTTTAGATTGAGAGTTTCATTCATTCGGCTGAATCTTGCTTTTGCCATTTCTTGCATTATGTCTTTCCTTTGGTAGGTTTTTTGTATTTGATCAGGAGTTATGAACAGAAATTGGGCAGGATTCATTCAAGTTGCATCTATCTAAATGGCGGTATATCAGATGGCAAACCAACTCTCATAAAAAAGCGTGCAAACGCTTGCGATAGATGTTCTCTGTATGGTGATAGAAGCCTTATTCGCTTTTCTTGTTTTCGGGCAATATTCTCAAGTAAATCAAAATGAACCCCGTAAACGTTATGAAAATCAACTACTAGATAATCTGTATGAAATTCATCTATGTTAATTTTGTTTAATAAATGATATCCGGGGAAATTTCCTCGTCTTAATCCTTCTTTACCGTTTGGACTTTTATATAAATTATTCTTTGCGCCAAACTCATCAAGCGCCCAAACTGGACAGACAAGAACCAAATCAATTTTATTATATGTCAGATCACATGATTGGCTCATTACAATAACATTATATAATTTGATATCTACAGCAGCTATCTCATCTATATTTATATATGGTGGAGGAATGATAACTGGACACTCAGATACAAAATCTCCTTGCATAAGTTTCTCTTCATTGCTTATAACATCATACCAAAGATACGATCTCTCCATCAAATTCCTCCAGATTAAAAATGCGAGGAGAAGCTTTTTCTACGCTTTTAACTTTTACTCTAATCTTATATTCCTTTATTGGTGGCATCTTAACAATAAGTTCATGATCTTGCATTGCTAACAATATATCTTCATCTGATATATTGTCAGAAGCCATTTCCTCAAGAGATTGAACGTTCCTTGTAATGTTCCTTTCTGTATCATGCTCAAATAAAAAAAGACTTTCATTATTTACTTTAAAACTTGGTTTGGTCGAAGACACATCAGTTTCAAAATTATAATAATACTCAATATTCTTTCTATTTTCTAAATTGCTGGTATCCAAACTTGAGGCAGGATCTATAATTTGATTAGCCACCAAACCTAAACCAAATATAGATGAGCATATCAAGGCTTTTTGGGGTATTGATAGCTTTGGCATCATTCAAACCTCCTTAATAATTCACCATCTATTATTTTAAAGAACCAATCATGTGTCAAATCATGAGACTTATCTAGCCAATTAATTATTTCACCCTCGGATTGCGGTATATCATTTCCTATCGAATTAACAATAGTTTCCCATATTAAAGCATCTATGGAATTCCTTTTTCCTCGAACAAATCTTAATTGTATTGAACCTGCAGGATCCAACAATGGATAAGTAAGTCGAATGTCAAAATCCAGTGGCAAATCTTTTACTCTTTTATCTTCAAAAAGATCAGGACGCATTGATACACCTATTCCCATACTATCTTTGAGAAAATCAAATATATTTTTGTCATAGCTAAAATCTACTGCATCAATATAGCGTAACAAAAGTCCATTAATTTTTGGATTTTCCTTAATAGGATGAATTTCAAAAAGAATTTTTATAACCTCTATAATTCTCTTCTTAAAATCATCCCAAACATATCCATCAGTTTCATTTAAGGTAATTATGCCTGGTCCCATCTGAATGAGAGGCCATTCATTAACACCTTTTCTAAAACGGTGCTGTATGACATATCCAGCTATTTCGTCAGGCATGTCGGCTGTAGGTAACTGCTCATGTATACTATAATCTTTTCTAACCCGATCATACATACTACCAATTAATATTCTATAATGTGGATCAGTCTTTATGCCACTACTACGTTCTTGGAGTTCCCACCTTAATTCGAATATTGCCTCAATAAGTGGTTTATTCTTTAAAGTTATTCCCATTTTTTGCCTCGTTTATGCTGGTAGCCCAATCCAAATATTATGAGTTCATGTTAAATTATCTTTTGATTTATAACGAATATTTCCCGTAAATAGTATACAAAAAGCGTATAATATTTGCAAGCTAATTTTGGGATTCATCATTAATAAACCTGAAATTGGCAGAAATATGATCTAATAATTTCCATGCTCTAAACAACAATTATACATAGCGGATAGGTTTTCCAATGGAACATTAGGAGGTAAATTATTCGCATCTCTTAAAACGAATTTTCCGCCTTCCATGATGCCAGATTGTAGTATCTCTTTTGTCCGTTGATAAACTTGCTCTGGTGTGCCATTTAGTAATATGCCTGCCTCAACTCCGCCGTATATCTCAACATCATTTCCAACAGCCTTTCGTAGCCATCCAAAATTAACAGGATATCCTGTATCAAAGCTATTAACGTTTAATTCATCACGTATAATTGGGAAATGTCTTGTTGCATCTCCGCAAAGGTGCATTCCATGAGGTCCCTTAAAAGACCATAAGCCATACCAGTCTCTGTGGAATGGCAAAATCATTTCTTTATAGGTATTGGTTGAAACAAGCTGAATTGAATCATCTGCGAATCCGCCTCTAGTTCCTGCAAAGGCTGTATATCCAAATAGATTATGTAATGCTCTATTGCGAATAACGACAGCATTATGTATAAACTGAAGCAAACGCTTGAAATATACAGGATCTTCGTAAATATCGGAATAGAGTTCAGAACCACGAAGGCAGGTAGCAATTGTCAGATGACCGTCAAAGCCTATCAACGGAGGAGCAACAGAGAACGTCATATCTTTATACGAAAGTGTTGATATTGCTGATTTTATATCTTCATATCTTTTAATGGAGTGCTTAATAAATGGATTATCAAGGGGCTTTTCGATTTCCATATCGAATATGCGATATTTGTCATTACCAGCAAGTATTGGCAATGTATCAGCAACCTGACCATCGCGAAATTCCAATGGCGTGCCAAAATAAAGCGAGTCATAGGAATTCTGGCTGTCTATATAAAATCCCAATGATTTTGGTCGTCCAATGGGGCTATCGCAGTATTGATTTATTATTTCTGTCCGATATTCTAAAAATCTAAGCTGTATTTCAATCAATGCAGATGCTTTGTTAAAATAATCCTCGAACGTTATTCCATTTGGGTTTAGGTCTTTATTGAAAAGAACGACTCTTGGATTAACGCCATAAGTTACTGGAACTCTGGTTGGCTTTCCACTATGATATGCACTCCAAACTGCTTGTTTTTCTTCATTTGTTGGCATTTATTTGCCTCCTATAATTATTATATTCTCTCAAATTTCTGAATCCTTTGACCTTCAAGAACCTCACCGATATACAAATCGCCATGCGAATCTGTATAGGCACAATGCGGGGCAACAAACATCCCCGGATCATGACTTTCTACACCGCCCCAACGCGCCAGAAGTTCACCTTTCAGGCTAAGTATGCTCAAACGATAGCGCAATTCAGGAACATAGACAATATCATTCTCATCTATAAAAAGCGTGCATGGCATATTGAA
The DNA here is from genome assembly GCA_964564735.1 of uncultured bacterium. Lineage (GTDB taxonomy): Bacteria > Poribacteria > DTPJ01 > DTPJ01 > DTPJ01 > CAZMCH01. Next base: position 5,110 of record CAZMCH010000114.1, on the reverse strand, counting down.
ATCGGATTTCCATTGTGCTATAAATTCACCATCAGGAGTGAATATTTGTATGCGATGATTCTCACGATCAGCAACATAAACAGTCCCATCTTTATAGATAAATATTCCATGTGGAACAGCAAATTGACCTTCACCTTCACCTTTTTCGCCCCAAGACATAATGAGATTGCCATTTGGTGAAAACCTATGGACACGCTGATTATCATATCCATCAGAAACATATATATCGCCATTTGGCGCAATTGAAACTCCTGTCGGCTTTCTAAATGGCTTTCCTTCATCTGCCATAACGTTCTCAGTTCCAAGCGTCATTAAAAGCTTTCCATCTTTTGTGAATTTTTTAACAGTATGATTCTGATGATCAGCCAGATAAAGATTTTCATCTTTATCCAAGCATATTCCATGCGCCCCGGGAAGCAAGCCTTCTCCCCATGAACCAAGAAACTTGCCATCACGATTAAAGATAATAATGGGATGTTCACCTCTATTGAAAATGTAAACTTTGTCATGCCTATCTACGACTATACCAGCGACCTGCTTAAATTTCCAACCATCTGGTAGCTTTCCCCAACCTTCAATTAGCCTATAATTAAAATCACCTGTTCCAAATTTTATCATAATAAATTCCTTTGATTAGAGTTTGATGTTTAGTATATCATTTATGGTATCCATAACATCCTTTACAGATATTTGATCAATACAACGATAATTATTAAACTTGCAATTACCATGAGAGCAAGGCGGACATTTTTTCTCCATTCTCAAAGCAATGCAATTTTTGCCAAAAGGACCAAATCTTTCAGGATCAGTAGGACCATATAATCCAATAACATTTGTTCCACAAGCTGATGCTATGTGCATCGGACCGCTATCATTCCCAATAAATAGATCAGTTACCCACAAGTTATACAAAAGTTGCGAAATTGATAATTTTCCTGATAGATCAACGACTCTCTCATCATTTACAGCGTAAAAAATTGATCCTACAAGTTCAGTTTCGTCTTTACCGCCTATAAGTAAGATTTTTGAATCAAGATTACTCAATATTAGCTTTATAAGCTCAATATAATTATCAGCCGACCATCGCTTTTGTAACATTGGTCCACCGGGGTGTATGGTAATTATTAACTCCTCTTTCATATTCTCCCTTTGCAAAAGGTTACTAGGAAGATTTATCATACTAAAATCTGGATTCTTCAGATTTGACTCTCTTGTTATAATATCTATACCTGCTTTAGACAAAATATCGAGACCAATTTCTGCCTCATGTTTTAGGGTATACCTATCCCCTTTTTGTTTTATTGCAAATGAATCTCTTATTACATTATTTTTTTGACGTTTTATTTTCCTTTTGAGAAGGTAACTACCTCTATCTATCCTGTATTTGCTTTTAGATACTATAGCAAAAAAAATTGAGGCAAAACTACCTCTCAGATCGACAATCAAATCAAAATCTCGCTTTTTCATATCAAAGGCAAATCTGATTCCCTTAATAATATCGAACATTTTGGCACTTCCACTGCGATCAAAGAAGCGCGCATTATAGCAAACAACATCATCAATATAAGGTATGAATTCTGCTATAGACTTTGAGGACGGATTGACAACCATTGTGATTTTGACATTTGGAAAGCGATTTCTGATATTATTTAATGCAGGAATTGAAAGTATAACATCTCCGATATGATCTAGCTTGATAATTGCTATGTTCCTAATATCATCTGAATTATACCCAATTTTATGATGAAATTTGATATTGATGATAGATGAAAGCACTAGCGTTGTATATTCTTCAATTGTTTTTAAAAAACGATTTTCCTTAATTTTCATTATTTTTGCATTAGCAACTCATCTATACAAGCGACAATTTTTTCCGTTGCTCCAGCATTTTCCTCAATTAGTATTTGTGCGGATTTTCCGAGTCTTTCACGAAGATTTGTATTTTCCAATAATCTTATAAGCTCAGAAGCCATTTCATCGCTATTCTTAACCATTATGCCAGAACCAATATCCATTAACATAAATGCTTCCAATGAATTATGTATTGTGGGACCAAATAAAACAGGACTGCCCATTATTGCAGGCTCCATGACGTTGTGGACGCTTCCATGAAAACTTCCGCCTATAAAGGTAATATCCGCAAGCATATATAGTTCAGCCAAAACACCGACCCTATCAACAATAATGACTTCTCCATAGTGAGTTCTACCTTTCTCCAATTCAACAAGGCGCATACAGGGAACTTTATTTTGTGTCATTAGTTTTTCTATTTCTTCAAGCCTTTCGGGTTCAGGCTCATGCGGAACAAGTATCAACTGAATCTTGCCCCAGTTTTGTAAAACTTTTCTGTATGCTTCAATAACAACTGTTTCTTCCTCTGCATAAGTGCTTCCAGCGATTACAACTGGCTCTTCAAAATATGGCAAAAGTCCCTCTAGTTTTTTTCCTGCGGAGTTTTTTCGTGCTATTACCTGATCGAATCTCGTATCGCCCATAACTTCAATCCTTGCACCATCAGGACATAACAACCGAAGCCTTTTGGCATCTGACTCAGATATTGCACAATGGATATTTATATATTTATGTATTGATTTCATAAATGATCTTATGATAGGAGATAATCGCTTTGATTTTTCATGCAACGTTGCATCAGCTAAGATAATTGGTATATTGCGTCTTCCTGCTTCCCAAACATAATTAGCCCATATATCAAATTTAACAAAAATAAATATAGAAGGATTAATCAAATCGAACATTTTACTTGCATTTTTCCTTGTATCGAAAGGCAGATAACTAACAAGATCGGCATTTTGATATTTTGCCAAGAGATTATATGCGGAGGGTGAAAAAAACGTTACAAATATGCGTGCTTTGTTCTTTACCATTGAAATAATCGGTCTTGCCTGTTCAAATTCACCAACAGACGCACAATGAAACCATACAACAGGCAGATTTCTGCGTTCTTCTGAACCTAATGGAAGTTTTTTTGATAGAACATTAAACAATCCCTTGCGTCCATTTATTCCATCACGAGCTTTCGAATTAAAAAGCGCATAGACCTTATAAGCTATATATAACAAAGGAATTAGTATTATATTGTAAATAAATTTCCAAAAATTCGCCATTTTTATTGACCTTGTAATATTAAATCTCGCCTTTTCTGATATATTTCAAGTCCTGTGATACAAATAATTAACCAGAATATTCCTCCGACATATCCAGCAATAACATCACTAAGATAATGGACATGCAAATATAGACGAGTTAAGCCTATAAGAAATATCATAAATCCTGTTGATGTCATTATAAAAAGCTTCATTTTCCATGTATTTGCTCGTTTTATCAAAAAATAGGCTATCATACCATAGAATACAACAGATAACATCGCATGTCCGCTAGGAAAGCTAAATCCTCCAACTCTGATTAAGGTTGTCTCGCTTATGGGTCTTTCTCTTCCTATTGCATATTTTAATAGAATACTCAGCCCTCCGCCTCCAATAACTGCAACAACATATCCAATGGCAGAGCCTATTCTCTTTTTTGCAAGCATATATATTGTTATCGGTATACTTAATAAATAAACTGTTATCCATTCACCAATATTTGTTATTATAATCATGATCCATGTAACAAACGGTGTCCTAAAATAGAGTATATTATCTAGCACCCAATTATCAATTGAGACAATTGCCTCATTATTTATAATATTTTCTGTTAGCTTGCCAAATATCAAAACGCAAGCAGAGCTAACGACGAGTCCAGCAGTTAGATGTATTCCTAAATAACCTTCTGGTGAAAGCCTATTTCTTATGAAATCAAAAAGCTTTGGATGATTTTCAATAAATCTCTTTGTGCGTGGAGAATTGGCTATAAGGCTGTATCTTTCATGATACCATGATTTTAATTCTGTTTGTTTCCTCACAAAAACTGAATACAATCGGCTAAAACAGATAATTACAAGAAGCATAAAGAATATAAATACACCAGCCCTACCCGACCATTTTTCTATCGCTTTCCAACTCCATCCAAAGAAATATCCTAACAAGGAAAATCCAGCAGACCAAACAACGCAACTGGTTAAGTTATATAATAAAAAATTGCGATAGCGCATTTTGGAGATACCAGCGCTAAAGGGTCCAAAGGAACGAAAAAAACCAATAAATTTTCCAAGAAATATGGTTTTACCTCCATGCTTTTGAAAATAGCTTTCAACTCTCTCAATATGCTTTGGTTTAATGAAAAGTAATCTGCCATGACGATCAAAATATCCTCGACCAATGATCCTGCCAAGTGCATATCCTACAGAATCACCAAGCACCGTTCCAAGTAATGCTACTATCGCACAAGTGGATATATCAAGATAACCTCTTGACGATAAAAATCCCGCTATGACGACAAGGCTTTCACCAGGGACAAGCATACCTGTAAAGGCAGAGCTTTCCAGAAAAGTCATAACGAATATGATCAAATATCCCCAATTTCCAATTGTATCGACAACATTTAAAAACCATTCAAACATTTCTTGTTTAGTATTGATCTAATCACAGATAGACACAGATAAATATTGAATTTGTGTCTATCTGTAGTCTTAAAAATATTTATATCTGTTTATAGATTATCAGCAGAGAACCCGGTGCATCTTGAATCGTTACATTAATACCAGACATAAGTTTTTCACCACTGAGAGTTTCTTTAACGCCTGTATCTTCAAAACTTATCTCATAGTTTGCATCATCTTTCAATCCATGAAGTTTAAGACATATTGATTCATCTTTGTTCTGATGTCTGCGGAAAGCAAGAGCCATTCCTTGCTTCATATCCTCACGATGGAACTGATATGCGATCCATACATCATCTTCAACACTATGTGATGTTAGGGGATAATAATCACCATAAAACAAAGGTCTTATACGATAAAATTCATCAATCATCTTCCTTGCATGTTCAACAGGAAAATCAGGCAAATAAAGATTCCAACCCAAAACGACTCCGCTATTGATTGAACTACGGAAATGATATGTATCAGGAGTTCCACTTCCTGTTGCACTTGTAGGCAGATAGAAGTTGATCCCGTAAGTATGGCATTGATAGCCATTTGGCTCAAAATAAT
>CAZMCH010000113.1:0-11881 GCA_964564735.1 uncultured bacterium | reverse complement strand
GATGAATAACTTTATTAAGAAAAATGATCTTCAAGCGATATTGACGACAGACAAACAAATATTAACTATTGATGGCGAAAAATTATTGTGTCATCCAAATAGCCAATCCAATATGTTTACTATCAACAGGGAAGAGGCTATAAAACTAAAGGAAAAACGTTCTACAACAAAGACTGATCTTGTAACAATATCAGAAAATATTTTAAATGTCTCAAAAGATATCAAGCCCATAAAAATAAACCAGAAATCGAATCCTCGGAATGTATGGCATGCTTTATTTGAAGAAATAGAGATTCAACCGAATGATAACGTCTGTCTTTCTGGAATTATGTTATCTCATGTTGAGGATAAATCACCTCACCCCGGATTATTATGGATTGATGAAGACCGCAAATGGTCTGCATTTTGGCATGATGGATTTTTATGTCAAGCATTGAGGATTTATGAGCCTGATTGTTTACCCAACCAACCACGTATATTAAGCCTTGATGTCAGTGGATTAGGAAGTCTATCACCTGAACCAACCGCCTATGACCTTGCAGGCTGGAATGATATAGAACGAATACTAACATATCTATCGCTTGCAAACTCAAAGCCAATTATGGGATTACGTGTTCGTGATGCCTTATGTGGATTAGATTATCTTAATTCCCGACCTGATATAGATAAAAATAGACTTATGGTTGGTGGACGTGGCATTGGTGGAATTGTTGCCCTTCATGTTGCTTTGTTAAATTCAAATATCAAACGTGTAATATGTATGGATATGCTTTCTCATTATGGGGCAATGACAGAAAAATTCCCTTTCTCATGGCGACAGAGCATTATAATACCTGAAATCCTTAAATACTATGACCTTCCTGAAATTATTTCAAATCTTAAAGACACAAATATATTTATTGTCAACCCAATGGATGCCCAAAAAGTTATTATATCAAAAGAAGTAGCAGATAAAATTTATTCAAATAGTAAAGCAATCGTTAAATGCAATGTCAACGGTGGAGAGTTAGTAAAAGAAGCCATATATTCAAATTGGTAGCTAACTGCTTATATGAATTTATGTAAAATCTATTAGCAATGCTTTGTAAGTAAGCCTTTGTTTAGATTGTAGCAAAAAGAGGATTTTAAGATATGTTAAAACGAAATATAGTGTCCAGATTATTCATGATTAGCATTATTTTTTCAATATTATTAGCCTTTTGCGCTTCTGAAGTTTTTTCACAGGACAAGGTTACAGACAAAGATGACGATAAGCAAAAATCAGAAAAATACAATACAATCATCTACAAAATCAATGGTGAAAGAATAAGAGGAACGCTTGTAGAAACAGAAATTACTATAAAGACGCAATCTGGGGAAATAAAAGTTCCAATCAATGAGCTTGCTTTCCTTGATTTTGTTACAGATTCAAAACAGGTTTCTGCAAGGGCTTACCTTCATTTATTGAGAGGGCGAGAGCTTATGAAAGCCGGATTTGATGATGAAGCTCTCGAAGAACTCAAAACTGCTATAAGCCAATCTCCTGAATATAAAGACGCTCTCTTTGAACTTGGTAAGCTATACTACAAACAGAACAAAAAAAATGATGCGATGGAAATATTTGCACGTGTTATAAATGAGGAACCAGATCAACTTGGGATTGATAATTACCTAAAAGATATTGCTGATTGGTATCTCATAAATAAGAAAGATAACGAAAAAGCAGCAGATACATATCTATTACTATTTACCAAATACCCTCAGGATAAAAACGCAGCATTTGCTTCCTACAAGGCAGGTTTCCTATATGCTTGGGAGCTAAAGAATAACCAGAAGGCAATAACTACGCTAGAAAGCGCTACAAAGGCTTTTCCTAATGATACAAATGCAGAAAAGGCTATCTATGAGCTTGGTAGGCTTTATATGGAAGAAGGCAATCTTGATCTGGCAGAAAACGCCTTTAATAAAGTCATTTCATCTTTTCCATCAGGAGAGCGAAGAGATAACGCCCATTTTTCTCTTGCAATGATATATCAGAGAAAAAAGCAATATTCAAAAGCTATGCAAGAGATAGACAACGTTATGAGAATATCAAATGATGAGGAACTGATTACACAAGCAAGAAGGCTGATTGATGAACTTGCTTGGAATATTTATGATACATCCGAAGGATTACCAAGTAATGATATACGCTGTATTGCATTAGACAAAAACTATATTTGGGTTGGAACTCCTAACGGCATAGCAAAGTTTGATAAAATGGCAGGTTTGGCGACTGAAGGAATAACGATCCCTAATATTGATGTTGTATCCTTAGCGGTAGATGATTCATATCTTTGGATAGGGACATCAAACTCATGGATCAAGAAATATGATAAAGCCAATGGCAAACTTATTCAGGATTCACCAATCAGAATTCAGGGCGACCTGCCAAAAATATTTTCAATGTGTGTTGATAAAGATAGTTTATGGGTAGGGACAGAATTTGGCATATATCAATATTATGAAATCATCAATAAATGGGAGCATTATACAATATCAAATGGCTTAAGCGACAATATGGTATTATCACTAGCATCAACACCAAAAGGCATCTGGTGTGGAACACCAAAGGGCGCATGTATCTATGATTATTCAACGGGTAACTGGAATATAGCAGATAAGCAATCAAAATTAGTTGGTAGATCAATTCCATTTATTAGTTATGCAGGTAATAATATATGGTTTGCTTGGTATAGTTCTTTGAGCAATGGTGTGAGTAGATATGATCCGACCTTATTAGCTTGGCGGGAATGGACTATAACGGAATGGGATGCTGATGCAGATTCAGATCATTTAATTAATAGTAGTCTGATAACCGTTGGGGCAGGGGCAAATGAAGTTTGGGTTGGAACAGATACAATGACTATTTATTACAATTATCGAAATTCCCAATGGTCAACACCTTTGAGTTATCCATCGCAATTAGCTGGTCATACTCCCTATGAAATCGCTGTTGACGGTGAATCTGTATGGTTTGCAACATCGGTAGGACTTGGAAGGCTAAACAGAAAAGTATTGATTATGAACTAATAAATTTATTATATCAAGGATGTAAATGAAATGAAACGTTTATGTATAGGAATTATTTTATTTTTCCTTATTTTTCCCGTTCTTGCACAAGAGGAAAATAGAAAGGATTTTACAAAAGATTATGAGCGTCTAATGAAGTCTGATTCAAATAATATAGAAGCTCATAGGGTATTTATTACGAAATGGAAATTACAAACTACAGAACTAGAGTCTTTATATAAAAGGCTTGTAGCTGATTCACCGAATAATGCAACATATCAATACTCTCTTGGATATATTTATGCTTCAACATCAAAAGACGAAGATATTGACAGGTCTATAGCATATTTTGCAAAAGCAGTTGAGCTAAATCCCAGACTTACTATTGCTTATTTCAGTCTTGGCGCAATGTATCTGCGAAAAGGCGATTATAAAAATGCAGAAGTGGAATTCCAGAAAGTTATAGAATTAGACGATAAATTTTATTCTGCATATTACAATCTAGGCGAAGTATATCGTAATCAAAAGCAGGATAATTTGGCAAATCTTGCATATAAAAAGGCAATTGCAATCAATCCCAAATGGGGTTATCCATATTATGGAACAGGCATGATTTACTTTGCGCAAGGTGATCTAACAAATGCTGAGGAACAATTCAATTTAGCTTTAAAACATAGCCCAGAAATAGCAGACGCATATTTTAAACTAGGTCAAATATATGCAAAGAACGACATGGATATTGAGATTGTGAGCAAGGCATATAAAGACGGTCAAAAATATATTTCTGAAAGCACAAAGAAGGACGAAAAACAGGCTTTCTATGATTTAGGAAATATATTTGCTGAAAAAGGTAAATCTGGACTTGCCATACAATCTTACAAAAACGCTATCAGCATAGATTCAAACATGGCAACCGCACAATTTGCACTCGGTTCGGAATATTTCAAAATGGGCTTAAAAGAAAGGGCTATTGAGCATTATAAATTAGCTATTCAGGCTGATCCAACCATTATGAAAAACTTTGTCAGCGAAGCGAAAAGCCAATATGAATCAAACAATATAGAGACTGCAAAGGAATCACTAGATAAGGTGATTTCCATTGATCCGAATAATGCAGAAGCACATTATTACTATGCTGAAATACAGGCAAAATCGGGTAATCCAATAGATGCTTTAAAGCATTATGAAGATACGATTAGACTTGATCCAAATTTTATAATAGCCTATATGCCGATTGGTGATATATATTATTCACAGGGCAAATTGAGAGAGGCAGAATCCGCATATAAAAAGGCAGTTTCGCTTGATCAAAGTCTTGAAAGATATTTTTATAATGAAGGTTCATCATCATTAGAAATAGCAGAAAAATCTCAAGGCGATAATATAAAGAGAGATAATCTCAATTCTGCAAAAACTAGCTTTGAAAAATATTTGATGCTTTTCCCTGATGACTCAGAGGCAAATTATAGATTAGCAAGAGTCTTTGATGGTTTGGATGATAAAGATAATGCCATGAAGTTTTATCAGAAATCCTCACTACTTGATCCATCGAGAGTGGATATTCTAGTCTATATAGCTGGTATTTACAAAGATCAAAACAAGCTAAATGAGGCACTTTCCACAATATCAAAAATAACAAATCAAGCCAATGTTAATCCACAAATAATGATAGAAGCATATAGAACAGAAGCGATGATATATGAAATTCTTGGTGATTCTGACTCTTCCGCAAATTCTCTTGAGCAACTCGTAAAGCTAGACCCTTCTGATGCAGAATCCCATTACAAACTGGGTATATTTTATGAAGAAAAGAAGGGCGATATTGATAAAGCAATGTCTGAATATGAGGCAGTTATCAAACTAGATCAGACAAAAGCAAGCCCATATCTTAGGCTAGGTAAAATCTATGTCAAAAAGGGCATTGATGAAAGCAAAATAATTGATGTTTATGAAAAAGGGCTTGTGTTAGACCCAAACCATCCACAGATTCAGTATGATCTAGCAGTATTATATAAAAAGAATAACAATATCGATAAAGCAATTGAACATTATGATCTAGCAAATGAGCTATCTCCTAGAAACTACCAATGGCATTATGAATTCGCAAAGTTGCTAGAAAATAAAGATAAAGGAAAAGCCCTTGATGAATTTACAAAGACAATTCAGCTAAAAAAAGATTTTGCAGATGCTTATTATGATAGAGCAATGCTAATGAAAAAAGCAAAGATTATTGATGGGAAGGTATATCGTGCAGAACAGATAATCGAAGATTTGAAACAGGTTGCTGAATTTGAGCCGAATCGTGCAGATGCCTATTATAATATCGCCTTATTATATCAAGAACAGGAGGCAGAAGATACCGCAAGGACATATTTTGAGAAAACGATCAAGGCTGATCCTTCATACAAAGGGGTTCATCTACAATTAGGTTTGATAGCAGAACGCAAAGGCGAACTTGCAAGGGCGGTTGAGGAATATAAAAAAGAGATAGCAATCAATAATCAATCAGCAAAGGCACATCATCGTCTTGGGTATTTATATGCGAATCACTTGAACGACTACATAAAAGCAGAAGAACAATTCCAAAAATCACTCAAACTCGATAATAGTAACATCGAAGCACTGGTAAATTATGCAAATATATTATATACTATGGAGAGATACGGTCAATCTGCTGATTATTTTGAAAAAGTCTTGCAGATGGACCCAAAAAATCCGACAGCAAATTATAATCTAGGGCTAGTTTACGAGAGATGGGGAAAGACAAAGCTGGCTATTGAGCAATGGAAGAAATTCCTAGCAATGAATCCGCCCGGCGCATGGGCTGAAGAAGCAAAGAAGCATCTCAAATCATTAGAAAAGTGATGCTCAAACAATAAAGAACAGGAGATAATAAAAGGCATGGCTGATTGTGGAATCGTGGGCATATTTTCAAAGAGTCGTGAGGATGTATATAGAAAATTGGTTCATTCACTCCACATTCTTCAGCATAGGGGAGAAGATGCTTGCGGTATATTAATATGCAATGATGGAATATTCAGACTTGAGAGAAAGATCGGTCTAGTCTCAAATAATTTTGGCTTCTCTGATGATTGCATAATAAAAGGCGATAGAGGTATTGGGCATAACCGTTATCCAACCACTAATCTAAAAAATGAAACTCCAACAAGCGATATACAACCAATAAAAATATCTTATGACTGGATTGAGTTCTATATAGCTCATAATGGAACTATAACTTCATTTTGTGGCTTACCATTATCACAAACAGAATCAAACACAGAAAAAACAAGTAAACCAAAAATTGAATGTGATGATATTGAAGATATAACAACACTTACAGCACAAAAACTATTGCAGGCTGTTAAAGATGATATGGAAGGTGGAACAGATACAGAAACAGTTGGGAGATTAATGGCTTATGTTGCAAAAGGAATAATTGCAAAAAATGGAAATCTGCCAACAAGTGCAATTATTGAGCAAGCATTGACGAAGGTTGCTCCAAACCTTACTGGCTCTTATGCTTTTCTCATTGTAACTGATGACAGCGTTATGGGTATAAGAGACCCTTTTGGTATAAGACCATTATGTCTTATTGAACTCCCTGATGGATATGTTATCGCTTCTGAATCTTGTGTTATGAATGAATTGCGTAAGCTCTATTATCCCGGAATCAAAATACCAAAGACAGACATAGAGCCGGGAACTGCATTTATTATATCTGATAATGAAACAAAGACGATAAGATTTGCTGAACGTAAGAAAACAGCCTATTGCATATTTGAGGACTCATATTTTTCTCGCCCTGATAGCAATGTTCGAGGTCATATATTAAGCAGTTTTAGACAGCGATGCGGAGAACGTCTTGGAACAAGAATAAAGTCTGATATTACACTTAGAGAAGCTGAAGAAAGTATTATCATACCGGTTCCTGATGGAGGTATCCCTTTTGGTGTGGGTTTATCAAAATCTACTGGAATACCTTTGATGTCACATGGTTTAATAAGAGATAAATATACAGGAAGAACATTTATAAGGGGTCCTGAAATACAAGGTCTTGATAGGGCTTCGCTAGTAATGAGGAAATTAAGTTTCTTGCATGATGTTGTCGAAGGAAAAATAGTAATTCTTGCAGATGACTCGATAGTAAGGGGAACAACTACCAGACGAGTTTCTGCAATGGCTATGGATGCAGGCGCAAAAGATGTTATTTGGTGCTTTAATTTCCCACCAATACGCCATATATGCCCGCTTGGAATAGAAATGTTTAGCGGTGGCCGTGAGCAATTTATAGCAAACAAAGTTACATCTGCCGAAAATCTCTTTGAACTTGAAAGAGGTATCGCCAAGATTCTTGGTGCGAAGTCAGCTTATTATATGAGTCTTGAGGATTATTTGGAGGAATTATACCTAACAGAAAACGATACTTGCACAGGTTGTATAACAGGAAAATATCCCTTTGATGAATTAAATGAATTGTATGGTATAAAAGAAAAATAGGAAATTGCTAGAAAATGCCCTTAAATTTCCCTTTGGCTATCTAGTAGGTGATAAAATATGTATAAATTCGCAATATTATTAATTATTTTTAGTATAATTTTTGTGTCTTGTGGATCAAAAGATAATAAAAAGACCTATGAAGGAAATATTGATGTTGATTCAGATATTTACCTAGTTCCTATTGGCGATGTTGACATCAAATATCTTGAGGCAATTGTTCCCAAACTGGAAAAAAGATTCACGACAAACGTTTATGTTACTGCTGACAAAAGAATGTCTATCCCTGATGATGCGTATGACTATGACGAGCAAAAGTATATATCGGTATATATACTTCACGAAATGTCAAAAAAGCTGAAATTTCCACCCAATTCGAGAGTTTTAGGGGTTACGAATGTTGATATTTTTGTTCCTGAATCGGGCTATACATTTTTCTTTGGACAGTCTTTCAAACAGGCAAAAATGGCTTTAATCTCAATTATTCGCATGGACCCAAAATCCTATGTTCGTGGCAAACCAAATGATGCATTACTAATTGAGCGTATGGGAAAAGAGGCTGTGCATGTGTTAGGTCATCTGTTTGGTTTGTCTAATGTTCCAGATAATGGATGTGTTATGTATTTGCCGACTGATCTAAAAAGCCTTGATCGCAAGTCAGATAGTTTTTGCCTTCAGTGCCAAAAGGATTTTTCTGCATTAAAAGAGAAATCAAAAACAGACCCAACAATCGGTGCATTATAGTTTAATTATATAGATAATTTTTGTCAGGGGGGATCTTATGGCAGTCGTTGCCTTTGTAGAGCCAAGTTGTGCGTTTAATAGTTATGGTTATTTTAGATTTCCGCTTATGGGTTCTCTTTGTCTTGGAACAATTCTTAAAGAAGCTGGACATGAGGTAAGTGTATTTAGAGATAATGTTCGAAGTGTATACGATAAAGGAAAAGATAGGTTAAATGAAGCGCTAACAAGGGCTGATGTTGTTGCATTCTCAATTATGACATCTACCGCAGAAAGAGGATACCAAATTGCCGATGCTATACGCAGGATTGCACCAAAGATCAAAATAGTAATGGGAGGTCCTCATCCGACATATATGTCAGAAGAAGCCCTACAACATGCAGATTTAGTTGTAAAAGGCGAAGGCGAAGAAATCATACTTGATGCTGTTGAGAATAGGAATCTTACTGGTATAATACAGGCTCCGCAAGTTGATAATTTATCAAAATATCCAATACCTGATCTATCAATACTGACTGATAAAAAACGTCCCCCTAGACAAGCCCCGATTTCTACATCAAGGGGCTGTCCTTATGACTGTATATTTTGCACTGTTTCATCAACATTTGGGAGAAAATGCCGATTTCGTGAACCTGATAGCGTTCTTGAGGAAATAAAGATACGCATTTCAGAGGGTTTTAAAAAACTTTTCTTCTATGATGATAATTTCGCTATTAGTAGAGAGAGAACAAAGACCTTATTAAAAGGCATTATAGACAATGGCTTAAACAAAAAAATGTCATGGTCAGCAGAAGCAAGAACTGATATTGTAAAGGATGATGAGCTTGTTGATTTGATGGCAAGGGCAAATTGTGAAACAATGCTTATCGGATTTGAGTCAATCAATCCTGAAGCTCTTCTGGAATATAATAAAAAACAAGGGCTTGAAGATATAAAAAAATGTATTAAAAAATTACATGATAATAATATTAAAGTTCATGGAATGTTTGTTCTTGGCTCTGATTCAGATGATCTCAACACTGCAAAAGATACTGTTAAATTCTGCCATGAGATGAAAATGGATTCCGTGCAATTTTCAGTGCTTCATCCTTTACCGGGAAGCAGGTTATATGATATTCTTGAATCAGAAAAGCGAATATTTACAAAAAAATGGTCGCTATATGATGGTTCTCATGTTGTATTTAAGCCAAAGAAAATGACTCCAATTGAATTACAGGAAAAATTTATATGGGCATGGAAAAACTTTTATTCATTTCGTAAACCAGCTTATTTCGCTGTATCGAGATACGTTTTGAGTAATTGGGCAAAGTCAAACAAAGACGCAATCGCAGAATTAAAGGCACGCTTCAAAAAATAGCATCAGTTTCGTAAAACGAAATACATATATTAATTCCTTTCATTTGCTTTTTTCCTTAGCATAATCTAAAAAGCCTTTTTGCGTTATCTGTGCTTATCTTACCAATCTCAGGTAAGGTTGTCCTCCTAACTTCTGCAATCTTCTGAGCGACAGCCTTTACATAAGCAGGTTCGTTTCTCTTTCCTCGCATGAATTGGGGGGCAAGATATGGGCAATCCGTCTCAACAAAAAATCTATCTGGCTGAATATCACTTGCTATCTTGCGCAAAATAGGCGCATTTGGATAGGTAACAGGACCTGCAAATGATATATACAAGCCCAAATCTATGCAGGCATCAGCAAAATCTTGATCCCCTGAAAAACAGTGCATAACTCCACCTAATCCATTTAGATTTTGTCTTAGTATTGTCAGCATATCCTCATGCGAATCCCTGTTATGAATAATTATCGGCAAGCCAACTTCATGAGCAAGCGCCATCTGTTTTTCAAATGCTTCTTTTTGATGGGAACGTGGCGAAAGATCACGATAATAATCAAGCCCGATCTCGCCTATCGCAATGACTTTCGGGTGTTTGGCTAACTCTTGTAGAACTTGGTATGCTTTATCATCTAAAGCTTTTGCATCGTGAGGATGTATACCTACTGATGCGTAAAGATTATCATATTTTTCAGCGAGTTTAACAGCGTCTTGGCTTGACGGTATATCAAAGCTGGAATTGATGATATAATCAACTCCAGCATCTTTTGCCCTTCTAAGAACGTTGTCTAAATCTGATTTGAAATCCTTCATCTGCAGATGTGCGTGTGTGTCTATGAGCATATTTATTAAACTTTATAAAACAACTATCTCAATATTCTTATTCTGATATAATTTGAGATGCTTATCTGTTGTATATATCTTTTCTACTTTTGATCTGACGAAACATGCAACAATAAGTGCATCAATCGCTGGTATTCCAGTTCCGTAGCTTATTCTGGCAGCCAAATCATGAATATCCGAATTATCAAGCCAGACAATTCCACAAATGCTCATTATTGCATTAGCAAGTGTATCCAAACTATCGGCATGTAACATTCCTTTTAGGCATAATCTTCTTAATTCAAATAGTGTTAGACAACTGATAACGCAGTCGCCTCCCTCAATTATGCCTTGCCATATTTCAATGGCTTTGGCATTTCCATCTAAAAGTTTGACAAAGAAGCCTGTATCAAGACCGAGTATCACAATCTTTTCTTCCTTCGTTAATTTCATCCTCTATGTTTGGAGCAAGATCAATCTGTCCAATCATATCTAGGACTTTCTGACCCAATATCCGTCTTTCCTCAAATTTAATATAATTTTCAAGTGCTTCCTTTGTCATAAAAGAAAGAGTTTTATCTCTCTTTCTAGCTATTTTTTTTAAGTTTTGACCTAATTCATCAGGTATATTTACTGTTATTTTCATAATTATCTTACCTTTGTCCCAACTGGCATATCTTTTTGAACCGTCAAAACAGATAAATCGTTTTTCGCAACACCTGCAAGGATCATTCCCTGAGATTCTATACCGCGCACTTTTGCAGGCTTAAGATTTGTAACAAGTATTACTTTCATTCCTATCAATTCAGACGGCTTGTAATTCTGGGCAATCCCTGCAACGATATTTCTTTCGCCAGACCCGGTATCAACGGTCAATTTCAATAGCTTATCTGCACCTTCAACCGCTTCTGCTGTTAGTATCTGGACAACCCTAAGATCAATTTTCTTGAAATCATCAATCGTAATTTCAGAAGAATCTGATGTTTTGGTTTCTTGCTTTAATTCCTTTTCTATTCTTGGGAATATAGGCTCGACTTTGCCAAGAGGTATTCCTGCGGGAGTCTTTCCCCATTCAAGATCAGCAAATGTCTGTTGTGGAAGTTTATCTGATATGCCGATTTGCTTTTGTATTTTCAAAGCAGAATTTGGCATAAATGGATAGACCAGTATACTCAAAAATCTAAGTGTCTCAACGCAATTATACAATATTGTCGAAACTCTATCTTTATTAGCCGAGTCTTTTGCAAGCCTCCAAGGCGCAGTTTCATCAAGATATTTATTAGCCCTTCTTACAAGTTCCCAGATAGCTTCTAGGACTTCACTAAACGCAAGATTATCAATATAAGGCTTTGTTTTCGCTAATGTTCCAAGAGCAACGTTTATAAGCTCCTGATCTATATCTGTTTTTCCGCTTGGCTGAGGAACAACATCACCGATATTTTGCTTTACTAATGACA
>CAZMCH010000112.1:0-11913 GCA_964564735.1 uncultured bacterium | reverse complement strand
TATGAAAGCATCTGGTATTGATCCAGTTTCCGATATTGGAATATCCCATGTAACAACGCCATCTTTGGAATTGACATGCCTTGTATATCCAATAACAAACTCATCAGGGAATCTTGGTTCACCTCCACCCCACCAATTTCCAAGATAGCTAAGGATATGATATTGCGCGCCATTAACTCGCCTTCCGGGGCAAACAGGGAAGGCATCCGAGATTTCTCCTGCTGTGTAATCTTCATAATCAGTAAGACTGATTACAGGTGTCAGAACCCCCGGATTATATGCGACAATGCTTTCAGAATTGCCTGCTTTTAGAGCAGAAGAAAAGCTCTGGAAATTCGGTGGATCGGAGTGACGATACATCTCATCTGAGAAATAGCAACCATCTATCCACCAACCCCAAACATTCTTACCCCATCGGATTGACCATTCGCTAATGATCTCTTCCCATTTTTTTTGAAAATCTGCAAGCCTTTCGTTAGTGCGTCCTGTCCCCCATGCAGGCCAATTGCCGTTATAGCCCCATTTCCAACCGAGTTTCTCCGCAGCAGTAAGGTCTGCAGCAGGAGCGCCACTAGGCAGATATACTAAAAGCTTTATGCCTTTTGGCTCTAATGCTTCATATATATCTTTTATTAAATCACGTTCTGAACACTTACTAGGACATATTTCAACATATTCGTCATAAGTGGAATTTGGAGAGCAGTAGTGTCCTGAATTTTGCCCTATTGTTATAAAATAATATGCTGTTGAAATATATGATAGCTGATCTGCAAGTGCTTTAACATCAAAGCTATTGACTCTATTATTCCAGTCTTTTGCAGACATATCCGCACCTGTAAGATAGTGTGTAAAAACGCCCCATTTTGCATCTTTTAACCAATCAGTATTTGCTCGTTGATGATTCATTAGTAATTCCCTCAGTATCAGTTTAATTTTGTTTTAGATTCCAATCCAGTAATTGACTTTCACAAGAAAGACATTTGAGCCTTCATCAGAGAAGACATCAGATAATCTATCTATAGGTTTCAATTTAAGGTCGTCAAGTGTTGGATTATCTATATATAAGCCTCTTGACTGAGACCATACAACATATAGAGTGCTACCGGGTCTAAATTCCCAGCGCAATACTGCATTACTTTTCAATGCCCTTGAGTGAAAATCAGGATTTCCTTCATAGTTATAGTTCTTAAAATCATAGGTTCCATATTTGGCTAATTCCTTGAAATTATCATAATTACCAACAGCAACAAAAGGCTGAAGAAAGACTTCAAGGGTCAGCTTTGGAGTAAAGCAAACATTAGCACGCGCAGTAATATCAAGCGTTCTGCTATCTAATTCACCAAATACATAATGAACCTCAGTTTTATTATCAACCTGCTTTTCTATACGTTCAACCCATTGTGCAAATGAAAAACGATGTCCAAAAGACGGCTCGATGTATATTTGAAGATTACTTATAGGTCTTGTCTCGAATTCAAATGATATGTGTCTGCTATAGCTTGATCCATCATCTTTCCTTGACATGAAAGGAGATATGCGAAAAGCAACGGATTTTCTGCTATCTGTATGAATTGTAAAACCTGCGTAATAATTAGGCAGACTTCTCATCAAAGGACCATCTCGCCTTAGTTCATCATCATTCATTGTCGCAAAGTTACGTCCAGATTCTATATTTACCCACCAATAGTTTTTTAACTCCATCCACGACCATATATCAAATCCCTTGCTGATTAGATCATTGTTATAATTCCATGCAGAGTCTATGCTTAAACTGCAATCACCCTTACGGAAAATGAACAATGGTTTATTCCTTGTATAACTTATCCTTCCCCAAGAACGAATTATATCAGTTCGTCTGATAAAACCCAGATCATTGATATTAAAGTCTGGAGAAATAGCAAAAAATCCTAATTCGCCACCAAAAGTTTTTCCACGCTTATCACCTTCAAGGTGAACAAGGTATCCCTTTTGATTATCATCATCTATTATACCAGCATTGCTGATTGCGGTTGTTCCGCTGAATTCATAAGTTTTATCAAGAAAATTTAGGCTCCAGTCCATAGAACCAGCATAGGCAGAAACGGAATCCTTTCTATGAACAGCAGTTGTCAATAGTCCAATTCTTGAACTGCCATTCATTATGTCCTGATTGATCCTTCCGACAAGATAATTAGTCAGTGGCTCAACTAAAAAATCATCTTTGACTTTTCCGTTTTCATCTACTTTGGCATATTCAGGAGAAGTTACGGCATCTAATATGCCAAAGGTCGTCTTATGTTTTGTTTTGCCTGTGAGTTTGAATGCAGAATATATAGTTGTTGCCTCTGAACGACTAATCTCAGCAACATTCTCTGGTATGGGAAAATGTCCGGGGTATCTGCCTATTCGTCTTGAATAGAATATATCATAATCCTGATTTTTGAATATGCCAGCGCCCTCAACAAAAAATGGTCGCTTTTCACGAAAATAAGATTCAAATGCGGTTAAATTTAGCTCAGATGGATCAGCCTCAACCTGTCCAAAATCTGGATTTATCGTGGCATTAAGTGATACATTTGAAGTTATACCATATCGCACATCAACACCAATATTTCCTGAAAGGTCATTTTTATCAGCCATTATAGTTCGTCCCATTGTATATGGTATAATTTCTAGATGATTTGGTGGCTTAATGTCTTTTATGCCTTTTAGAACACCGAATCGTGATACTCTTCCGGGCTTATCTCTACTAATCAAAACCCATTGAACAAATTCCTTTTTTCGGATAATGCTTCTTTCGATGTTTAATCCCCAAATGTATTCGTCTTTTGGATTGAATCGGAGGACATGATAGGGGATCTTAAATTCGGCAATCCAGCCTTGATCATGTATTTTTGTTTTAACTTCCCATACACCATCCCAAGAGGAGTCTCCCCATCCATCGTTGGTTATAGTTCCATCAGTTATCGCACCTGAAGCCTGCGCAGTGAACCAATATCCTGTTTGATGATCAAAATATGGGTCTATGCTGATAGAAACCCAATCCGCTTCTGGTTTTACATCACGCCTTCCAAGTCGTGAAACAATTTTGTCTGGCTGACTATCATAACATTCAATACCGAAGTATATCGCCTCATCATCATAAATGACCTTAAAGGTTGTATTTTCTGTTGCTTCTTCACCTTCTTTTGGATCATGCTGTAAGAACCCACCAAATTCGGGAGCATGTTGCCATGCCTTATCAGATAATTCACCATCAATCTGCGGAGGCGAAGGATTTATCCTAACAGCAAAAGCCTCTTTTCGTTCTATATTGTTATTTGATGCTGGTAAAGATGAAATACAAAAAAGACAGATAATCAGAGAAATTAATACTCCTCGTATCAAAACACTCTCCTTATGAATTGCCATACGTAATCCGTGAAACAATGCTTCACGGATTACAAAAGCCTATTTTCCCTTATAATTTATAACATAAATTGGCTTATGTATTTTTTTGTAAGTAATAACATTTTATGTCGCATTTCACCACTTGACCAGATTGGTCCATGAGGCTCAATAGATAGACAGCCATTGTAATTATGCTCATAAAGAAAAGCCATAACTTTTCCCCAATGGATATCACCCATGCCTGCAGGAGGTTGTGAAACCAGTTTCCCGTTATGATATACATGCTCTTTTATATGAAGGTGTGCAATCTTATCGCCATGTAGCATGATCATTGCGAGATAATCATCACCGTGATGTTGCCAATTAGCTGGATCGTATTTTACACCTACTTGTGGAAATTTTTCCCAGACTTTCTCAAAGGATTCTATAGAATCAAAAAAGCTGTTACCATGAACCGCATACATAGCGATTTTCATGCCTGCTTTGTCTATTTTTTCCATAAATGGTGGAAACACTTTTGCAAATTCTTCAACCTTTTTTTCCAAAGAAGCATTTAAAATTTCGCCTCCACCTGTTACCAAAACCTTTGCACCCAGAACTTCACCAAACTTAATGGCACGATTGAGCATTTCATGTGCATTAGCTCGTTCTGCAGGATCAGGTGATAGATAATTCCAACCCCATATACCAAGTGATGATACACCAACACCATATCGATCAAGAATCTCTCGTTTTTTCTGGATTTTTTCCAGAGTTACGTCTTTGAAATCACCCCAATAGTTATATTCCAAAGCAGAAAAACCATTCTCTGCTGAGAATTTTGCATCAGCCTCGACACCAGCAAGATCGTTATATCCAATAAAACCAAGTTCCATACCCATAGCTATCTCCTTTTTTAATTAAATGGGAATTCTTATTTATGATAAAATTATCTTAACATATCAAAGTATATCTTTCAACATGGAATCTGAATTTTAGATTTGTATAATATTTTTAACATAAGAACTATTTTAATTACTTTAATGACGTTACCATTTATTTATCAAATCAGCCATACTCTCTCTATGTGTTCCAGCCCAATAGATTCTTTCACAATTTGGACATTTATAGAAATTGGTTTGATTTTGATATGTATATTCTGGAACTTGCTCTTTTATGCTTTCTTTTTCAACGTAGATCAATTCACTGTTACAAACAAGGCAACGAGTAAATAGCTTGTTTTTTATATCCAAGTCAAGTTCTTTTATCACTTGCTCGAATTGTTTCCAGAAATTTTCGCTTTTAATTAATAGGCATTTTCTGGCAAGTTTTCTTTCGGAGAGTTTAGTATCTCTTGTTAATATTATCCTATTTTCATCAAGTGCGCGCTGAATAAGACCATTATCGCCTTTTTCTCGATAATAGATTGTATCATAACCGAGAATTCTCAACCATTTGGCAAGTTTTCCCAGCATTTCATCTGCAATAAATCTTATTTTGGTATCCGCAACACTGTTTTCCATAGATTAAAATACTAATGATAAACTTGCATTATTTATCTACAATAATTAGCTTTAATCCAAGTTCTTTCGCTTTATCTTTCGCTAATGGCGTGATTATCGCATCTTTGGCAAGTGTTAATTGTTTTGTATTTGGAGGAAGATTGACTATTGTGTCGTGAGTTATTAACTTTTGATCTAATGGATTATTTTCATTTGCATTGGAAAGCACAAATTTGGCGATGTCAGAGGCATCGACGATTTTCATTCCATAAGATTCCAATTTTTGAAGGTAGTTTTCTGCAAGTTTTATCAATGCAGGCGGGGTATTAAGCATCCCAACACAAGGGCAATCTGCATCCTTTGGGTCAGCGGAATTTCTTGCTGAGATCACTGGTTTTGAGGATATAAGGGCTTGCATTACTATATTTGTAACAAGTGTGTCTGTAATTCCAAGAGCTAACTTTGCCGCTGTATTTCTGGTAAGGACAGGAATAACAATGAAATCTTTTTCTTGGATAATCTTAAGAGAAGATACTGTATCATCAGGTTCGCATATTATATTTCCAATGCCCGATATGGAACGTATTTTATCCTGCCCAATGACTTTAACAGCAGATATAGACATCACAACATCCACTTGGTAAGATGATTGTATCAGTTTTTCAATTTGAGCCAATGCCTCGGATAGCTTTGTATATCCACCAGTAAAGAGCGCAAGAATGTTCTTTCCTGATGGATTTGATTGATTTGGCATATTGGCTAAAATAGAACCAGTTTGGTTAGCTATTGCTTTTTTTACTTCGGCTTCTACTATTTTGGCTAGCCTGTCTATATCCATCTGCTAAATTTAATCTCCGCTGATTGTAACTCTTGATTTTCTACTTAGGCTTCTGCGTATTATACCAGATTTCTTAACGGTATCATCCTTTGTACAATATTTTGTTTTAGTTACAGGTTTATGAGGATGAATCTTTAATGCTTCATCTGCAAGTTTAGCATATTCAGCAGAATATTTGTCAATATCAGGTGCAAGTTCATTAAACAACGTTTCTGCTCCCGGATGCGTGGCATATACGCCCGGTGTATTAAAAGCTTTACGTGATACTTCTGGGACATCAATTAACATACATGGACGGTTAGGATTATGGCAATATGGTCGCATTGATCTTATCTTTTTGAATAATGGTGAATCCAAGACTTCTGCAAGCGATTTTTCTTTTATATTATCCATAGCAAAATGAGCAAAAACGCATGGTTCTGCGTCACCATTGGCGTTAATATGCAAATATCTTTCACCAGCCGCTATACATCCGTTTGTCAACCAACCATCATTCCAGAAATCTGCAAGCAGTATTGATTTGTTGTTTCTAATCTCGCTGATTCTGTCTCTCTGGTAATCTCTCTGCTCTGGGGTCTGCATTAAGTTGGTATCAGGTTCTCTCCCAATCGGTATGTAAGTAAAATACCATCCTAATATTGCGCCTTTTTCTATCATTAAATCGATAAAATCATCACTTAGAATTACATCTGTATTATGACGTGTCGATGTTGCAGAAAAACCAAATAAAACGCCAGCGCTATTAAGTCTTTCCATCGCGCCCATAATCTTTGTAAAATGACCTTTTCCACGCCTTTCGTCAGTTTCTTTTTCGAAACCTTCAACGCTTATACAAGGCATAACATTGCCAAGTTCGGCAAGTTTTGCGACAGTTTCTTCATTTAAAAGGCTACCGTTTGTATAAATTTGAAATCCAACGTCATTGTGTTTCTCATAAATTTGAAGCAAATCTTTACGGACAAATGCTTCCCCGCCTGTTATGACTATAAAGTGTATTCCCATCTCTTTTGCTTCATTAATTATACGATCTATTAATTCAAATGATAGACCACGATGAGCCTGAGAATACTCACCAGCATAGCAACCATAACAATTTAGGTTGCATTGCATAGTAGGACTAATAACAAGCAACGCAGGAACATGAATACCATGTTTTCGCTTATATTCATCCCTTTTATTAGTTCCAACCAGAAGACCATTGACAACCCAGTTTTCAATTATTTTCTTTCTAACGTTTGGATGAGTTTGATTGAGAATTCTTTTTGCAACATTTAATGCAGGATGATGTTTTTCAAAGGCATCGGTAATATATCGAACCCCCGTAGCGACACTATTATCTGGATTTATCATAGGTATTTTTTGGGCAAACTTCAATACTCTAATTATATTATCATCTGAGGCATCAGCAACATAATTAAATATTGCTTCCGCAACATGCCTATAACCAAAACTTTTGATTCCCCTTGCAATCTCCATGTTATTCCCTCCTGATCGATCTTTTGCACTGATAGAAAAAAACAGGGG
Source organism: uncultured bacterium (assembly GCA_964564735.1). Classification (GTDB taxonomy): domain Bacteria; phylum Poribacteria; class DTPJ01; order DTPJ01; family DTPJ01; genus CAZMCH01. The sequence continues at coordinate 4,701 of CAZMCH010000112.1, read as the reverse complement.
AATGAAAAAGATTTATAGATCGCAAAAACATGCTCATAAATCTTCGTTAATGTTTAATTCTATTATATAGTGCGTATGATCTATAGATATTTCTGAAATTATATCACTAATTCGGCGGAATCACCACACCTTATGCCCCCAGCATTAGCATCATCCGTGTCTAAGTGCATGTGCAGAAGGTATTTTTCACCAATTCTGATCTGAACGTTCTCAAAAGTAATAGCCCTAATTCCCGGAAACCTAACCTTTACAATTTGATTATCACTAACACCAAACCTCTTGGCATCATCATTTCCCATGTGTATATGACGATTAGCACAAATTGCGCCTTCTTTTAAAAAAACCGATCCAACAGGTCCTACTAATACAATTGGTTCTGAATTCTTTAGATCACCAGATTTTCTAACTGGCGGATCTATGCCAAGTGCTATACCGTCAGTGCGAGATAGCTCAACTTGGGTATATTCTCTAAAAGGTCCTAGAATACGAACATCCTGTATAGCTCTTAGTCTTGGTCCAACAAGAGTTAGCACCTCAGCAGCTGCGAATTCTCCCGGCTGATATAACTCTGTATAAATAGTTAATTCTTTGCCTTGACCATATAATTGCTCAAATAATTCACGAGTGATATGAACATGCCTTGCAGAAATGCCAACAGGGATCAGATTTCCTTTTTGCTCTGCCTGCATTTGAGCAAAATTTCCCCATTCTGCCTTATTGACCTGAGCCAGTTCGTCCATTATCCTCTTTGTAATTGAATCAATTAAGCTATTATAATTCATATATCATAAACAACTTATCTAATTTTCGAATTTAGCCATAAAATCTAATGTTTCTTTCATACTCCTGATACCTGCAGTTGCACCAATGGCAGTAACACAACAAGCACCAACAGCATTTCCAAATTTTGCGCAATCTTTATAATCCCAACCTTTTGCAACACCCGCAAGAAAACCTGCTGCATAAGCATCACCTGCACCAGTAGCATCAACAGACTCAACTTTATATATAGGCAAATGTAATTCCCAATCATGAGTTCGTGTATAACTACCGTTTTCTCCCATCTTTAGTGAAACTATTTTGATTCCATAGGATAATAGAGCTTCCGCAATATCTTTTGGTTCTTGCTTGCCCGTTATCATTCTTGCCTCCTCAATACTTGGCATAAAAATATCAAGATATTGAAGGCACGGCTCTATAATCCGCATCCAATTTCCCTTTGAATCCCATGCGGTATCAAGCGAAGTTTTAATCCCTAATTCCTGCGCTTTTTTAAGAACCTTTGCTGATGCCTCGCCATCAAAAGCAGGCATAAGGAAAGTCCCTGCTATATGGAGTATTTTGGCATCTTTAATAATATCAAAATCTATGTCTTCATAGGACAATTCAGCATTTGCACCCAAATAATGAAAAAAAGTCCTTTCACCATCAGAAGAAACCATAACCATTGTGGCAGATGTATTTGATGTTGATGTTCGTTTAATCCCTCTAATATCAAGCCCTGCATCACTCATATAGTTCACAAAGAAATCACCAAAACCATCTGTTCCGACTTTTCCCATTAGCCCAGTAGATATGCCAAGTTTGCTTAGGGCATAACCAGTATTGCTTGCACAACCGCCTGTATGTAATTCTAATGTATCTACTAAGACTAATTTGCCTTTATCAGGCATTTTTTCGATAGGCTTGGCGACAACATCGGCAACAAATATTCCTAAACATAATACGTCCATCAAACATCCACCTCATAAAATAAATAAAAACTATATTATCATGCTAATATTAGCGATATAATAACACTTTCCTACAAATAACGCAAATCAAAAATGTGTTAATATCATGTAAAAGAAATCTAAATACGTTATATTAACACTTGAGTATTATTTTTTCAAGTATTTTTTTATAGGGTTTTGCTATAAATCATTATATAGCTATATCCTACAATATTTCTATTGAAAAAAATATGTTATTATGCAATACTCAGTATAAATAAAGAGGTGAAAACAAAATGAAAGATGATGATTTAAGAAGACTTGCATTAGATAATGGATGGCAACGTATTCAAAAAACACTTTTGGAAAATTTGAATGCCCAGATTCTATGGATTAATAATAGTTTAGATGATACAATAGAAAGTTTTGACGAGAATTATCATGAAATATGCAGATTTTTAAGAAATAATCCAGATGGTTTACGCAAATGTCAAAATTCCCATCATACGAGATTTCAAGATTCTAGAAGGTCAAATCAACCTGCTTTGTCTGCGTGTTACTGTGGATTAATGGGCTTCACAATCCCTATTGTATCAGAAGAGAAATTGATTGGTATTATCGGAGGGTATATACCAAGTTCTGATTTTCCTATAACTATTGAGAAATGTGCTGAAATATCTATTGTCAGCAAGACAGATATAAAGGAAATAATTGACTTGGCAAAAGCAATAAAACATATATCCAGAGCAGAACAAAGGCAGATTTTGCGCCAGCTTTCTTGGCTTGCTGGAATGTTACCTTCAATGATAGAATGGTCTAACAAGGCTCACCTAATCAGTAAAATTGAGAATAGATATAAGTCCTATATGTCATGTTTAGATGAGGTTTATGATCAATTAAAGCATAAAGAGAATATGAAAGAATTATTGAATACTGTTACAGAAAAAATAAAATTAGCAATGTCGGTAGATGCTTCTTCTATATATATACTAAATCAAGAATCTAATGATCTTATTTTGTTTTCTACTGCTGGTTTGCCTGATTCAGCATTAGGGCATGTCATAAAAGTTGGTGAAGGAATAATAGGTTATGTTGCACAGACTCAATCTGTTCTTACAATTGAAGATGCGACTAAAGATGTAAGAGCATTGCGTGTAGTTACAGGTTCTAGTTCAAAGCGTAAGATTTATCGTTCTGTTTTGTCTGTTCCTTTGATTTCGAATGGTAAATTGATTGGAGTTATTGATGCACGAACATATCAGACGAAATCTTGGGATCAAAGCGAGATAGATTTTCTTATGTTAATATCCAAACATATTGCAGATGCTATACAGCCTGTTGAAATTATTAAGCCCTCGCTTATTATCCAAACGGCGTAAAAGATCTGTAATTTAATTTTCTAAGGGATAAAATGACAATAAATAAAGAAATATATGGAGAAATGTCGTTAATAGTCGGAGACGAAAATATATCCGATGATGATATAGATAGAGTTGTTAATTCTTATGATGCGACAAAACAAAGATCACTTCCAGATGTCGTTATCAGACCCATATCTGCGCAAGAAATTTCTGGAATATTAAAAATTGCAGATAAAAACAGGATACCTGTTTATCCGAGAGGTTCTGCCTCTGGTCTAACAGGCGGTGCAGTTCCTTTGTATGGTGGAATTGCGCTTGATTTAACACGAATGAATCGCATACTTGAGATTGACGAATCAAATCTAACCGCAACGGTTGAGCCGGGGGTTATTATATCCGATTTTCAAAATGAGGTTGAAAAACTAGGCTTGCTTTATCCTCCTGATCCAGCAAGCAATAAATTTGCTACAATGGGTGGGTCTGTCGCTGAATGTTCAGGCGGACTCAGGGGCATGAAATATGGCGTTACCAAAGATTATGTTATGTCTCTTGAGGTAGTTTTACCAACAGGAGAGATTATAAAAACAGGATCAAAAACGCTAAAAAGCGTTACGGGCTATGACTTAACCAAGCTATTTGTCGGTTCAGAAGGGACACTGGGTGTTTTTACTAAGATAACAGTTAAACTAATTCCACCACCAGAAAAGATAGAGACTTTGATGGCTTATTTTAGCAGTATCAAGGATGCCGGAGATACTGTATCAGCGATAATTTCTGCAAAAATTGTCCCAAGAGCATTGGAGTTCGTTGATGAAGCATGTATAAAAGCGGTTAATGTCTATACAGGTTTTTCAGTTCCAGAGGGGACAAAGGCTTTATTGCTAATCGAGGTTGACGGTTCAAAGGAATTAGCAGAAAGAGACGCAAAAAAAATAATGAATATTTGTAATATTCATAATGCTTTTGTGGTAGAAAAAGCGAATAATGAAGAAGAAAAAGATTCTCTCTGGAAAATAAGGCGTAGTATATCTCCTGCTCTATATTCTATTAGCAGTGGCAAAATAAACGAGGATATATGCGTGCCAAGAAGCAAAGTCACCCAAATGCTGGAGAGTATAGGCGAAATTGGTGAAAAATATAACTTTACGATTGCAAATTTCGGACATGCAGGCGATGGAAACATTCATGTCAATATACTTACGGAACCATCTATCCCTGGGGAAATCGAAAGAGCAGAAAAGGCTGTTGAGGAGATATTTAGAAAAGTTATTGAACTTGATGGGACACTTTCAGGTGAACATGGGATCGGCAACACAAAATCAAAATATCTAAGCCTTGAGATTGGTAAAGTAGAGATGCAAATTATGAAAAATATTAAAAGATTATTTGATCCTAATAATATTCTCAACCCCGGCAAGATATTTTATGATGAATAGCAAATTATGATTGTATTATATCCCCGGTGGACTAAGTATCCACAAAGCCTGAACAGACATTTCACTGATGTTTCGCCATGAAGATGGAATATATGAATCAAGATATATTGAGTCGCCTTCTCTTAGTAGGTAATTTTTATCTTCAATATCAAGTCCCAATTCACCTTTGAGTATGTATATAAACTCATCGCC
>CAZMCH010000111.1:0-11994 GCA_964564735.1 uncultured bacterium | reverse complement strand
ATTGTTTGTATCATTCTATCAGGATTGATTCTTTTCTTCATAGCATATCCTCCAATATTGTGTTTATTTCAAAATAATAAGGATATGCTATTTTTTTGTTTATTTCCAATACTTTCTCACATATTTTTTCCTTATTTTATTATTGCTTAATAAAAACTGAGTGTGAATCAGTACTCCCAAATCTATTGACAAATAATCGATCTTTGATATAATCTTTATCCATAAGCAACAAATATTTGAATATTCTATAATACCAAGAAGGGAGGAATTGGCTAAAAACCGAAACAACCTATGGGGAATAAAATTATAATTACAGCTGGTAAAGTCAGTATGGAAGCAGAGCTTAACGATTCTGATACAGCCAAAAAAATATGGGAAGCACTACCAATTGAAAAGAGAGGCAACACTTGGGGAGATGAAATTTACTTTTCTATACCTGTAAAGGCTAAAGAAGAAAATGCTACAGAAGTCGTTGATTTAGGTAGCATCGCTTATTGGCCCCCAGGCTCAGCGTTCTGCATCTTCTTTGGTCCCACTCCCGCAAGCAAAGGAAATGAATGTAGAGCGGCAAGCCCTGTTAATGTAGTTGGTAAGCTACTTGGTGAACCAAAAGACTTCCGAAAAGTCGCAAATGGTGAGAAAGTTACAATAGAAAAAGCTGAGTAGATATTTTAACAACATTTCAGCATAGGGCTTGGGTTCTATGCTGATTTAATCTTCTAGGAGGAAAATAAGATGAAAATAATATCTAATATTGTGCTTATAATGATATTTATCTGCTCTATTGCTTATGCGATAGATGATGCTTCTCTTGTCTTATATTGTCCTTTTGATGAAGGAAAAGGCGATACAATAAAGGATGCAAAATCTGGATTGGTTGGTAAAATAAGTGGACCTCAATGGACTGCTAAAGGCAAAATCGGCGGTGCGTTAGAATTTATCTCTGATGCTGATAAAGTCGAATTTGCTGCAGAAGATAAACTTGATATAACAGATGCAATTACAATGGAAGCATGGGTTTTGCCAAATAAAGTTCAGGGCGATTCGAGCATTATGGGTCGTCGCTCAAATCCTAACGTCGGTGGGTATTGTATGCAATGGACTGCTGGAAAATTTGAAATGTGGTTAAATGTAAATGGTGGAGGATGGCAGGGAACTCGTGATAAACAGAAAATTATACCTAACCCAGGCGAATGGCATCATATTGCATGTGTTTATGATGGCAATGATGAAATGCAATATGTTGACGGTGTACTTGATGTAAAATTTACCGCCGCTGGAAAAATAGCAAGCATAAAGGAAGTCTTTAGAATCGGACAAGCACAGACGAATCTTGCATCTATGCTTGGCTTTATTGATGAAGTTGCTGTATATAAACGTGCGCTTACCTTTAATGAAATCAAAAAAGATATGTCCGAAGGTGTTATATCTTCCGTTTCTCCGGCAGGGAATCTTGTATCCGCTTGGGGCAGTATAAAAAATAGCAGATAAGTTATAAAGGATAAAACGAATTTGCACTTAAATAATCAGCAAGCGAAGAGAGACGGCGTCTCTCTTCGTGCTATACTTATCGGGGTTATCCTGATCCCGGCAAACGCATATTGGATAACAAAGGCGGAAGTGGTATGGGCAACGATCCATGCAACTGTCCTATCAATCTTTTTTAATGTAATATTCACGATATTTGTCCTTTCTATCATCAATCTTGTTCTAAAAAAGTTCTTTCCTTCCACTGCTCTTGCACCCGGCGAACTCTTAACGATTTATGTTATCCTCTGTATTGCAACATCATTATTTGGGCATGATATGCTTCAGATTCTTGTCCCTTTGATGACCTATGCGTTTTGGTTTGCAACACCTGAAAATGGATGGCAAGACCTGTTCTGGAATCAATTACCAAAATGGCTTGTTGTTGACGACAGAAACGTTATGAGGGGATACTATGAAGGATACACAAATTTTTATAATCCACAGATCATTTTAGGATGGCTAAAGCCCGTTCTATTCTGGTTGGCGTTCATTGTTGTCCTTTATTTTACAATGATTTGTGTTTTAACCTTCATAAGAAAGAGATGGACTGAAGAGGAAAAACTCAATTATCCAATAATACAACTCCCATTTGAGATGACAGTTAATTCCACTGCATTTTATAAAAGCAAGACAATGTGGATTGGCTTTAGTATAGTTGTTTTTCTTGACCTTTTGCATGGATTTCATAGATTTTTTCCATTCATACCTGATTTTCAGACTAAATTCGAGCTTGCGCCATATTTTTCAGAACGTCCCTGGAATGCAATTGGTTGGTTACCGATATGTTTTTATCCTTTTGTTATTGGATTAGCTTATTTTATGCCCCTTGATCTTTCTTTTTCCACATGGTTTTTTTATCTTTTCTGGAAAGCCCAGCTTGTTGTCAGAGAAGCATTTGGCATAGGACGTTGGTCAGGACCATATATGGGCGATCAATCAGCAGGGGCTTGGGTTGGGCTTGGGATTATGTCAATATGGCTTAGCAGGCAATCTATACTCAGGATAATCAAGGCTGTTTTTAGTAGAAAAAAGCCTAATGATAGTGATGAACCGTTGCCTTATAGAGTAGCTTTCTTTGGGGTTATTGTTGGTATTGGTTTGCTTTCGGCTTTTTCATGGGTTGCTGGCATGTCCTTTGGGGTTGCGTTAGCATTCTTTTCATTGTATTTTATTATTGTGCTTGCAGCGACAAGAATGCGTGCCGAATTGGGACCTCCTACGCATGACCTTTATTTTGAAGGACCCGACAGAATACTGACTTCCGCATTAGGCACAAAAAGATTAGGAAATAGCGATCTAACTGTTTTTGCTTTATTTTTCTGGATGACACGTGATTATCGTTGCCATCCAATGCCACATCAGCTTGAGGGATTTAAACTCGCTGAAAAGGCTGGCTTCAATAATAGAAGGCTTGTTGTTGCTATTATGATTGCAACAATAATCGGAACGCTTGCGACATTCTGGGCTATATTAAGCCTATTTTATGAATTTGGGGCTAGTTCTCGCTCAAGAGGTTATGTATTAGGACTAAGCTGGGAATCCTATAATCGTTTGCAGGGATGGTTGGAATATCCTTCATCTCCAAATATGCAGATACTAGGACAGATGGGCTTTGGGCTTGTTCTTACGATTTTTCTGATGATTATGAGGCGCATGTTTCTTGGATTCCCGTTTCATCCGGTCGGTTATGCTGTCGCAGGTAGCTGGACTATGAGTTGGATGTGGTTCTCGGTTATGCTAAGTTGGCTTATAAAATATATTCTTTTAAGAAGCGGAGGGCTTAGACCTTATAGAAAAGGGATACCTTTCTTTTTAGGACTTATGCTTGGTCAATTTGTTAGTGGAAGTCTTTGGTGCCTGTATGGAGCAATTACAGATACCCCTGTATATGGATTCTTTGTATAAGAAAGGAGAGTAAATAAAATGCCAATGGATGATAATGAAAAAAAAGAACTTGTAAAGAAAATATTAGAGCAAAGAAAAGCCTTGTGGAAAGGCGAAGATACAAATAGAGAAAAAGAATCTAAAGAATCATTACCTATCATAAAAAACGAATTTGAACCAAAAGAAGATAAAGAGGATACTACTATGCGTGAAATTCCTGTTGATATAACAAGCGATGAACCTGACAATTCCAATCAAGGAAAGCGTAAAACAAAATTTTCGGTGAGAGAAGAATTGAAAAAAACTGGCGATCTTGGTTTCAAAGTTATCTTTGCTGTTATTGGGATGCTTCTTGTGGCACTGTTATTTGGAATCGCAATTGGTTTTATTATCACTTTAGATTTTTAGTGATATTTTCGATAATTTTATTTTTTCACAACCATTTTTTTGATTGCTGAAAAATTATTGCACTTAATCGAATAAAAATAGATTCCGCTAATAACTTCTTCTCCGCAATCATTTTTACCATCCCAATATACTGCTTTTGATTCTTCTATATAATTCCCCGGCATTTTAGACCCTATATCTAATTTGCGTATAACCTTACCATTTATATCATATATTGTAACTAAAACATCCGATTGAGAAGCAAGTTGATAAGGTATCCAAGTTTCTGGATTACAGGGATTAGGATAATTTTGTAATAAAGCAGATGAAGAAGGTAAATTCTCAGCAAGCGTATTTATCTTTCCCGCATTTAACTGAATTGAATAAATAGATGGTTTTTGTATAAAATCATCTGTAACAGCATCAAAAGCAATATCAAGTAAAGAACCATTTTTTTGTGGTTGAATAATTCCTGCCATATATATTTTAACTTTGCCGGGTTCCGGAATAACATAGGTCATTATCCAATTTGGATTAGCTGATCCCAAAGATAATCGTTTAAGACTTAATACTTGAGGACTATAATTTAATATTACATCAGCAGAATAAACATCAGAATTATCATTAAGGCTTATAGATGTCTCTATTTCTTTTTTTGTTTGCTTTTTTATGCCTATTATCGCTTTTTTATTTAAATAATTATCAAAATTGGGCATACTTGGAGTTAAATCAGAAGATTTCCGCATAATCAAGGATGCATCATAGGACGAAATCTGCTTATCCTTGTCCATATCTACAATATCAAGTAATGCGTCATAAACATATTCATATCTTGCTGTCCATCTGCTGATCTTTTTAACTGCCTCATATATTGGCAAAGTTTCAAGACCATTTGCCATAGCTTGAAGGACAAATTCCGCATCATAATTATTTATTATTCCATTGCCATTGACATCACCTATAACACCAATTTTGAAGCCGTCACTTATCATATCTAATTCAAAATTATCTATTTCAGATATTGATTTATTTCCTAATCCGTATATATCTATGAATAAACCTTTGTTTAGGATTATTTTTGCTTTTTGGTGTTGGACAATAGCAAGTTTCACTATATCTAATGCAATCTCAGGTTGGTTATTGATATTTAATATAAGTCTATTTGCATCTATTTGATTAATCATAACATTATTGCTATCTAATGATATGATAGATTCACCTATAACAATTTTCATATTGCCTTTGGATAATAAAGGTTGTATTTGCTTATTAAAACTGAAAACTAGGGATGTATTTGGTATATCATAGGACGCAGAAACAAGCTGTAAATAATCCTCGACTTTTATATTTATCTTTGCGGTTTCTGATTCAGCGTAACCGTCATTAACTATTAAAGTTACTATGTATTCACCAGCTTTATCATATTTCCACATTGGGTCAGGTTCTGTTGAGTCAATACTTAGTCCATCTTCAATATCAAAATCCCACTTATATAATAGTTTATCATTATCAGCATCGTTTGATCCTGAACCAAAAAAGCTGATTGGTATTCCGATATTGGTTACAATTTTATCCGCCGAAACAATCGCCTTTGGCATGGAGTTTTCTATCAATATTTTTTCTGACTCCTGCCATTCTGTAACATAGCCACTAGAATTGATTCTAATCGCAAAATGCCATTTTTCGTTTTTATTAATTACGCTTGCAGGAATTTTTGTTTGATTATCAAAACTTGGCTGATGTTTATCATCCTTAAACCATCTTATTTCAACTTTTATTTCCATATCACCATCAGCATCATAGCAATCATAATCGCATATTAGATTATCTGTTTTCAAAGGTCTTTTCGGCGTTAAATTTATATTAGTTAGCAATGGCGGAGTATCATTTATTAATACTATTGGAGATGTGATAGTTTCGCCAAAAATTATTCCATCTCTCGGTCTTACAGAAAAATGCCATTTTTGCCCTTTTGATGTTTCGCTAGATGGAATTGTTTTTCTATTATTATATGCTGTTTGTAGTATCCCGTCTTTATACCAATTTATTTCAGTTCCATTTTCTTCGTCATTATCCACATCAGAATATTCATATTTGCAGACTAGGTTATCATTAGTTGTTGGCATATATGGATTAATCTCAAGATTACTAACAATAGGCTCTGAATTAAAGATCGTAACTATAGGCGATGATTTTATTTCACCAAAAGCAACATCATCTTTGGGCTTTATCGTAAAATGCCATCTCTGCCCCTTTTCAAGTTCGCTTGGTGGAACAATCCGAGTATTATTTAAGGCTTCCTGCAAAACCCCGTTTTTATACCATCTGATTTCTGTTTCACCTTCTAAATCCATATCTATATCATTAAAAACATAGTTACAAATAAGATTATCTGTCCTTTTAGGATATTCAGGAGTTATATATAACCCATTTACTATCGGTAAGATGTTTCCAATAATCTTTATAGGAGATTTATATTCTTCTCCAAAATCTTTTCCGTCATTTGGTCTGATTGTAAAATACCATGTCTGTCCTTTTGTTGTTTCGCTTGCTGGAATAATTATTTTGTTATCATATAGTTTCAGATATTCGCCGTTTCTATACCATTTGATTTCTGAATTTCTCTCTTGATCTCCATCAATATCAACATAATTATAACTTGCATTTAGGTTGTCTGTTGTAAGTGGCGATTCAGGAAGTATTTTTGTATCAATTACCTTTGGAAGACTATTGGGAATTATTATCGGTATTCTATCGCTTATTATAACCGATTTTGACTGTTTAGGCTCACCAAAATCTTCACCATCATTAACTTTAACTATTACATGCCATACTTGCCCCTCCTTTATATTGATTGATGGTATACTCAAATTATCGTCAAATTGAGACAATAAGCGATTATTCATATACCATCTTATTTGTGTCCCGCTTTCTTTATCTTCATCTATATCCCTAAAATCATAATTACAGATAAGTTCATCATCTACAGTTGGCTCTAATGGAAGTATAGTTAAATTTGTTAATATCGGTGGAGTGTTACCTATTTTGATTAATTCTGATTTGACAGTCACACCAAAATCAGAACCATCTCTAGGCGTAATCTCGAAATGCCATTCCTCACCTTTTTTGGTATCTTGCGCTAATATCATTGTTTTATTGACATATTTTTCCTGCAATATTCCGTCTTTATACCATTTTATTTCTGTTCCATTCTCTATATCTTTGTCCTCATCCTCAAATTCATAGCTACAAGTTAAATCATCGCTAGTTAATGGATTTGATGGTATAATATTTAAGTTTTTGGCTATTGGCATAGTATTCTTTATTACAACGGACTCTGACTTATATATCTCTCCAAAATCAGTGCCATCATTGGGTCTAACTGTGAAATACCATGTCTGACCTTTACTTGTTGATGTAGGTGATACCCTAGTCTTGTTCTTGTAATAGCTCTGATATACTTCGTCCTTATACCACTTTATCTCACTACCAGACTCTATATCAACATCTATATCTGAATACTCATAACTACATAATAATTCATCATTTGTTCTTGGATGTTGGGGTGTTATTAATAGATTATCAGCCTTTGGCAATGTGTTACCTATTGTCACCGTTGGCGATGTCTGGGTTATACCAAAGTCTGTCCCATCTTTGACCTTCACCGTAAAATGCCAGCTATCGCCCCTTATCAACTCTGACGATGGTATCTCTGTCCCATTGTAATATTCTGTCTGCTCTATGTTGTTCTTATACCATCTTATCTCTGTCCCATTTTCCGCATCGCCATCTGTATCTGTATATAAATAAATACCTCTGAGAGTATCTTCTATCAATGGCTCTGATGGCTCTATCCTAACATCTGTCGCTGTTGGAATCGTATTGCCTATCGTTATTGTCTCTGATGTCTGCATTTCTCCAAAATCAACGCCATCTTTGGGTCTGACTGTGAAATGCCATCTCTCGCCCTTATTAGTATCTATTACTATCTTCTGGTCGTTGTATTGCTCTTGGAGGACGCCATCTCTATACCACCTTAACTCTGTCCCGTTCTCTGACTCCCTGTCCCTGTAATCATACATTGCCAATAGACTACCATCTGTCCCCAACTCTATATGGACATTACTCACTATCGGCAAACCATTGCCGATTAACACTGTCTCTGAACGCTGATATTTACCTTCATCTGTCCCATCATTCACTCGAACTACAAAATGCCAAATATCTCCTAACATCGTTACTTCTCTGGGTATAACCTTCTCATCATTATACTTGCTCTGAATGTTATCATTCTTATACCACCTTATCGTTGTCCCACTCTCTATGTCTCCGTCTGAATCTTGGTAGTCATAAAAGCACAATAACTCCTCGCCTGCTATCGGCTCTGTCGGCTCTATATGGGCATTGGTCGCCTCTGGTGGACTATTAAGTATCGTTACTATACCTGATGTCAATTGCTCTCCATAATCTATGCCATCATAAGGCTTGAGTGTGAAATGCCAATTATCTCCTTTGGTTGTCGCTGATGATTCTATCTCTCTCTTATTGTCATATCTTTCCTGTAATATCCCGTTTTTATACCAATGTAGCTCTGAATTAACTTCTGCGTCGTTATCCATATCGTCATAATCATAATTACAAGTCAATTTATCTGTCGTAAAAGGCTCTTTGGGCAGTATGATTAAATTATTAGCAACAGGAACAATATTGCCGATTGTTAATGATTTTGATGTTTGTATTTCACCAAAGTCAATACCATCTTTGGGTCTAATAGTGAAATACCATTTATCGCCTTTCTTTTTTTCCAATGATGGTATTATCAAGTGATTATTATATTTCTCTTGAATATCATCATTTTTATACCATCTTATTTCTGTTCCTTCTTCCTTTTCATTGTCTATATAATCATAACTAGCAATAATATCACCATTTGAGGCTAATTTTATGTCAAGATTTTCTGCTATTGGTAATATATTACTAATAGTAACAGTTTCTGACTTTTGTTGTTTTCCTTGCTCTACTCCATCACTTACAATGACTAAAACATACCAGTTATCTCCACTTGTGGTTATTCCTGCTTGTATCGTTTTAGTATCGTTATATATTGATTGTAAATTACCGTTTTTATACCATCTAATAACCGTTCTGTTTTCTATATCACCATCTATATCATAATAATCATAAAAACAAGTAAGTTCTTCTCCTGCTAATGGATTTAATGGCTTTATATAAATATTTGATACTTCAGGAGGACTGTTACCTATTTTTATAGATGGTGATTTCTGCAAATCACCATAGTCAAATCCGTCATAAGGCTTAATAGTAAAATACCATATTTCACCTTTGTTTGTCTCAAATGATGGTATTTTTAACTGATTATTGTATTTCTCTTGCATAAAACCGTTTTTATACCAGATTATCTCTGTATTTTCCTCAACATCATCATCAATGTCAGTATATTCATAGTGGCATATCAAATCATCATCAGGCATGGCAATAGAAGGCTTTATAGAAAGATCATTTACAATAGGAGGCGTATTGCCTATTTCAATAGGTTTTGATTTCTTTAATTCTCCAAAATCTTCTCCATCTTTTGGCTTAACGGTAAAATACCATATTTGACCTTTTTGTGTTGAATTTGCCGATATTTTGAGCTTATTTTTATAATTGCTTTGATACACATCATCTTTATACCAGTTTATTTCTGTTCCGTTTTCTGTATCTTCGTCTGCGTCTGAGTATGTATAACCACAAACTAATTCATCTGCATTTAGTGGTTTGGGCGGATTAATGGTCAAATTTGTAGCTTTGGGAGGTATATTACCAATAATTATACTTAGCGATGTCTGAATTTCTCCAAAATCTGTTCCATCTTTGGGCTTAACAGTGAAATACCATTTATCTCCTTTATGAGTTTCTGGTGATGGAATCATAATGCTATTATTATATTTTTCCTGAATTATGCCATTTTTATACCATTTTATTTCTGTTCCATTTTCTAAGTCATCATTTGCATCTGAATAAGAATAACTGCATGTAAGTGAATCAGTAGTTAATGGTTCTTTTGGGATTATTTCAAGTTTGCTTGCAATTGGTGCAATATTACCTATTGTTATTTTGGGAGATACCTCAAGTCTGCCGAAATCAACTCCATCCTTTGGTCTAACTGTGAAATGCCATCTCTCGCCCTTATTAGTATCTATTACTATCTTCTGGTCGTTGTATTGCTCTTGGAGGACGCCATCTCTATACCACCTTAACTCTGTCCCGTTCTCTGACTCCCTGTCCCTGTAATCATACATTGCCAATAGACTACCATCTGTCCCCAACTCTATATGGACATTACTCACTATCGGCAAACCATTGCCGATTAACACTGTCTCTGAACGCTGATATTTACCTTCATCTGTCCCATCATTCACTCGAACTACAAAATGCCAAATATCTCCTAACATCGTTACTTCTCTGGGTATAACCTTCTCATCATTATACTTGCTCTGAATGTTATCATTCTTATACCACCTTATCGTTGTCCCACTCTCTATGTCTCCGTCTGAATCTTGGTAGTCATAAAAGCACAATAACTCCTCGCCTGCTATCGGCTCTGTCGGCTCTATATGGGCATTGGTCGCCTCTGGTGGACTATTAAGTATCGTTACTATACCTGATGTCAATTGCTCTCCATAATCTATGCCATCATAAGGCTTGAGTGTGAAATGCCAATTATCTCCTTTGGTTGTCGCTGATGATTCTATCTCTCTCTTATTGTCATATCTTTCCTGTAATATCCCGTTTTTATACCAACGTAGCTCTGAATTTCCTTCTGCGTCGTTATCCGGGTCGTCATAGTCATAGTTACATGATATTGATACTGATGATGTCGGCGATGATGGAACTATCCTTACGTCTTTCGCTGTCGGTGGTGAGTTCTGTATTACAACGGACTCTGACTTATATATCTCTCCAAACCCTCTGCCATCATTGGGTCTAACTGTGAAATACCATGTCTGACCTTTACTTGTTGATGTAGGTGATACCCTAGTCTTGTTCTTGTAATAGCTCTGATATACT
The DNA here is from genome assembly GCA_964564735.1 of uncultured bacterium. Classification (GTDB taxonomy): domain Bacteria; phylum Poribacteria; class DTPJ01; order DTPJ01; family DTPJ01; genus CAZMCH01. The sequence goes on along the minus strand of CAZMCH010000111.1, from coordinate 1,122 downwards.
TCGTCCTTATACCACTTTATCTCACTACCAGACTCTATATCAACATCTATATCTGAATACTCATAACTACATAATAATTCATCATTTGTTCTTGGATGTTGGGGTGTTATTAATAGATTATCAGCCTTTGGCAATGTGTTACCTATTGTCACCGTTGGCGATGTCTGGGTTATACCAAAGTCTGTCCCATCTTTGACCTTCACCGTAAAATGCCAGCTATCGCCCCTTATCAACTCTGACGATGGTATCTCTGTCCCATTGTAATATTCTGTCTGCTCTATGTTGTTCTTATACCATCTTATCTCTGTCCCATTTTCCGCATCGCCATCTGTATCTGTATATAAATAAATACCTCTGAGAGTATCTTCTATCAATGGCTCTGATGGCTCTATCCTAACATCTGTCGCTGTTGGAATCGTATTGCCTATCGTTATTGTCTCTGATGTCTGCATTTCTCCAAAATCAACGCCATCTTTGGGTCTGACTGTGAAATGCCATCTCTCGCCCTTATTAGTATCTATTACTATCTTCTGGTCGTTGTATTGCTCTTGGAGGACGCCATCTCTATACCACCTTAACTCTGTCCCGTTCTCTGACTCCCTGTCCCTGTAATCATACATTGCCAATAGACTACCATCTGTCCCCAACTCTATATGGACATTACTCACTATCGGCAAACCATTGCCGATTAACACTGTCTCTGAACGCTGATATTTACCTTCATCTGTCCCATCATTCACTCGAACTACAAAATGCCAAATATCTCCTAACATCGTTACTTCTCTGGGTATAACCTTCTCATCATTATACTTGCTCTGAATGTTATCATTCTTATACCACCTTATCGTTGTCCCACTCTCTATGTCTCCGTCTGAATCTTGGTAGTCATAAAAGCACAATAACTCCTCGCCTGCTATCGGCTCTGTCGGCTCTATATGGGCATTGGTCGCCTCTGGTGGACTATTAAGTATCGTTACTATACCTGATGTCAATTGCTCTCCATAATCTATGCCATCATAAGGCTTGAGTGTGAAATGCCAATTATCTCCTTTGGTTGTCGCTGATGATTCTATCTCTCTCTTATTGTCATATCTTTCCTGTAATATCCCGTTTTTATACCAA
>CAZMCH010000110.1:0-12136 GCA_964564735.1 uncultured bacterium | reverse complement strand
TGTTCTGATGACACATGCTCATTTAGATCATACCAACTCAGAAACGCTAATCAGAATCCATAAGTATTGGCAAGGTGCTAGATATATTGGTCCAAAAGAGAGTATAAAACAGATTCTTGAGGAAACGGAAATTAACGAAAAGCAAACAACAATAATTTCGGCAGGAGAATCAAGCAAGATTGGAACAATGACCGTATATGCAGTTTATGCCAAACCACCAGAAGGTGACCCAAAAGCAGGTATTGGCAAACCAGACGTAACACATCTCGGATTTGTTGTAGAAACTGATGGGATCAGGCTTTATTTTACTGGTGATGAAATTAACACTTTTGGTGATAATGATGACCTTGTGAAAGCTGTTGCTGACCTTCATCCCGATATTGGATTTATAACACTACATCCAACAGAGGGCGAATTTCCATTTATCGATGGCAGTATAAAAATGGCTCAACGTATAGGGCTAAAAAATGTCGTTCCAGCACATTACTCATGTTTTGTTAAGAGAGATTTCGATCCACAGAAGTGGGCAGATCAATTTCCAACAGAAGGCGTCAAGCCATTAATCATACAACCTAATTCTCATATAATATATACTGTATGAAAATCGAATGTCTTTACTTCCTAAGTTTTAGTGATAATTAGCCTCAATTATATGATAATTTTAGGAGGAAACTATGGATTCGCTACTATTGTTGATTTTATCAATTGTGGCTGTTGTTCTTGGGTACATATTTTATTCAAAAAGGATAGATAAAAAAGTAATTCAATCTGATCCGAATAAGACAACTCCTGCCAAGATGTATATGGATGGAGTGGATTTCACCCCGACAAGCAAAAATGTTCTCTTTGGTTATCAATTCAAATCTATTGCAGCGTTAGGTCCAATTGTTGGAGTAATAATTGCTTTGCAATGGGGATGGTTACCAGCTTTATTATGGTTAATATTAGGTGTTTTGCTAATAGGTTGGGTTCAAGATTATACAAGCGCAATGATTTCTGTGCGCAATGATGGACAGACATTCGGAGGGCTTAGCTATACGCTTATATCACCACGTGCAAGAACCATATTGCTGGTGTTTATATATTTTTATATTTTGCTTATTTTGGGTGCTTTTGGCAGTATAGTTACCAGTGTTCTTCTTAATGTCAAGACTCCTCTTGGTATAATAGCGATAACAATTGCTGGAGTCCTTGCTGGACAGATGATATATCGCTGGCATCTAAATATCATGCTTACAACGCTTATTACTGTTGTTTTAAGTATTGTTGGAATATGGCTCGGAACTTTACCGAGTGTTTCAGGATTTTTCGAGACTATAAATGGAAATCCCTTTCCATTATTCGGGAATATAACCCAAGCGCATATTATCTGGACTCTAGTAACTTTCTTCTTTTGTTATCTTGGGGCGGTTCTACCAATATGGCGTTGGGCGCAACCTGTTAATTACGTTTCTTTCTGGATAGTTGGTTTGGGAATGTTAGCAGCGTTAATAGGGATAGTTGCGTTTCGTCCACAACTATCAGAAGTTCCTGCATTTACAGAGGCAAACGTAAAAGGCTTGGGACCAATATGGCCAATACTTTTTGTAACTATTGCATGTGGCGCTATATCGGGATGGCATGCCCTTGTATCTAGCTCGGGAACATCACGTCAGCTTGAAAAAGAAAGTGAAGCTTTGTCTGTTACTGGTGGAGTTATGTTTGCAGAGACAATACTTGCTGTAATAGCTCTTATAATTGCGGTTGTTTCAATTAATGTTTATGGAATGGATGGATATAGACAGATACTTAGCGGAGTAAGCCAATCAGTAAATATAAAAGAATTCGGCAGTGGTCCAATGGCGATATTCGCGGTTGGGATCGGTGAACTTTTCAGCAGGATTGGAATAGGTTTGGAATTTGGTAGGGCATTTGGGGCGGTATTTCTTATCGTCATGGCAATAACAGTTATGCAACTTTGCTTGCGTTTCATGCGTGTTGCAAGTGCAGAATTTCTTGGAAATAAAGTGCCTATAATTAGAAATATCCATGTTGGCAGTCTTATTGGAGTTATTTTGTCAATATTTCTCGTATGGACAGGTTATTGGCAATTTATATGGGTATTATTTGGTGGATCAAATCAACTAATGGCATCTCTTGCGCTTATGATTGTTTCATTATGGCTTATTAAGACGGGCAAGGCTCATAGATGGGTATCAATTCCTGCTATTTTTATGTATATAACGACAATCGCTGCACTAGGATATACTTCTTTTAGCGCATTTATGAAGATAGCAGCAGGACAATTACCACCAGATAGAGTTGCAGGAAGCGCAGTTGCAGGAATCATCGCTATATTCCTTATTATTGCTGCAATAATACTTGCTTATGATGGTATATTGGCTATTATAAAAATAAAAAAAACACGTAATCAATCGGCTGAAAATCCAGCAGATTAGCTCAAAAATAAACTAAAAAGATACTATAATTTTCTTATGTATTTGTATCTTAATGGTTTTTACAAAAGGATTTTTATATGAATAAAAAGGATTTTCTTAAAGATGAAGTTAAACATATTGACATAACATCATTTGATTCAACGCCTATAATTGAAGCTATGGCAAATATGTCATTTACATCAAGAGAAATAGCTAGAGCGTCAGATATACTGAATATGATGATCAATGATAAGGACTGCACAATAATTTTGACGCTTGCAGGAAGCACAAGTGCGGGTGGCTGTATGCAGATATATTCTGATATGGTTAAATACAACATGGTTGATGCGATAGTTTCAACAGGTGCTACTATTGTTGATATGGATTTTCTTGAGGCACTAGGCTATAAGCATTATAAAGGCACAACAAATGTCGATGATAAAAAATTGCGTGAACTTTATATCGATAGAATATACGATACTTACATCGATGAAGAACAATTGCAGGTATGCGATAACACCATAAAGGCTATTGCTGATTCTCTTGAGCCAAAGCCTTATTCATCAAGGGAATTTATTATAGAAATGGGAAAATTCCTTGTCAAAAATGCAAAAAAGAAGGATTCCCTTGTCCAATTGGCCTATGAAAATAATGTGCCTATATTTTGCCCTGCATTTTCAGACAGTAGCGCAGGATTTGGGTTGGTCATGCACCAAGTAGAAAATATGGGAAACCATGTTAGTATTGATTCTGTCAAAGATTTTCGAGAACTAACAGAGATTAAAATTAGGGCGAAAACATCAGGATTATTTATGATCGGTGGAGGCGTTCCAAAGAATTTTGCACAAGATACAGTTATTTGTGCAGAATGTCTTGGTAAGGAAGTTCCAATGCACCAATACGCTGTTCAAATAACTGTTGCTGATGTTCGTGATGGCGCATGTTCAAGTTCAACACTCAAAGAAGCAAGCTCGTGGGGCAAAGTTGATACTGTTTATGAGCAGATGGTCTTTGCCGAAGCAACGTCTGTATTACCATTAATCATTAGCTACGTTTATCATAAAGGCGACTGGAAAAATAGAGAACGCAGAAAATGGAATAGGATATTTGAATTGGGATCAAACAATGATAACTAAATATGATCTCAAGCTTTAATAGTATAGGAGTTTATAATTATTATGGAAATATTGGATCAAATTAATGTTGATATAAAGCCTGAACAAGTTATGGAAAGACTGCATCTTGGCAATGATGACAAGTATATAGGCATAGTTCAGGAATTAATGGATGAAGTTTTGTCCATTATACGTCCCAAAGCTATGTATGATACAAAGTTCGTCGAGCATATTGATAAAGATAAGGTTGATATTGGTGGAGTTCAATTTACGAGTCGTGTTCTGAGAACCAACCTTGATAAAATAGGGAGAGTCTTTCCCTATATTGTAACCTCTGGTATTGAGGCTGAAAAAATTATAGCTCCTGACAGTGATCTTATGGGGAAGTTTATCCTTGATGCAATTAAAGAAATGGCTCTTGAAGTAGCATCTAATCATCTATACGATTATATAAGAAATAAATATAAAATAGAAAAGATATCTACAATGAATCCCGGTTCGCTTGAGAATTGGCCTATATCTGAGCAAAAGCCATTATTTTCTTTATTCGGTGATGTTGAAAAATTAATCGGTGTTCGTTTATCCGATAGTTTTCTTATGTTTCCAATAAAATCTGTTTCAGGTATATATTTTCCAACAGAATCCAGCTTTGCAAGCTGTCAGCTTTGTCCACGTGAAAAATGCCCAAATAGAATGGCAAAGTATGACCCTGAATTAAAGGAAAAGTATATGTCATAACAAAACATAATACGAGAAAAACAGGAGAATAAAAAAATGAATGAGACATTACAAACTATGTGGAAGCGCAGAAGTGTAAGAAAATATAAAAGCGATCCTATTCCTGAAAGCGATCTGAATCTTATTCTTGAGACTGCAAGGCGCGCACCAACAGGGGCTAATCGTCAGAAATGGGTGATGATTGTCATTACTGAACCTGAATTACGTAAGGAAGTTGCAAAGGCATGTAATAATCAGATATGGATAGCGGATGCACCTGTAATATTATGTTTGGTTACACTACCCGGAGAAGGTTCTATCAATGGGACAATTGTGCTAGATCATGCAATACTTGCAGCAACTAGCTTAGGATATGGAACTTGCTGGATAGGTGCTTATAGCCCCGAAAAAGTAAGAGAAGTATTAGGGATCCCAGAGGATCATGGAATTATTTGTCTAACACCTGTTGGAATACCAGCAGAACAACCTAATGAACGACCAAGAAAAAAGCCTGATGAACTTTTTATGAAGGAAAAATTTGGTTCTGTGCTAGATTATTCAATCTGATGAGGTGATATATGATTAAAATAGCTGAAGTATTACCACCGCAACCATCTCCGTTATGGAAGATGGTTAAGCAATGTGGAATAGATCATGTCGTTGGTGTTATGGATTATAGCAAAGGATTAGACGTTGCCAAAGAGGAATTGCCATGGGGCTACGAAAATCTTGGGCGTGTCAAAGAGGCATACGAAAAGGGTGGATTCGTTTTTGATGTGCTTGAGAGCAGACCGCCTTTGAATAATGCAAAACTAGGCTTGCCAGGGCGTGATGAAGAAATAGAGACCGCTTGTGATCTAATTAGAAATATGGGAAAACTCGGTATATCTGTATGGTGCTATGAGTGGATGGCTGTCTTTAATTGGCTACGGACATCATCAACTATCGAGTCAAGAGGCGGTGCGCTTGTCACTGGCTTTGATTATGAATTAATGAAAAATGAGCCTTTGACGGAATTTGGCGTTATAACAGAAGAACAATTATGGGATAATCTCAAATACTTCCTTGATAAAGTTGTGCCAGTTGCAGAAGAAGCAAATGTTAAATTGGCAATGCACCCTGACGATCCACCATTATCGCCTATTCGTGGAATTGGTCGCATCATGCGAAGCATAGAAAATTATCAAAAATTACTCGATCTTTATCCAAGCCCTGTTAATGGGATAGGATTATGTCAAGGTAATTTTACCTTAATGACTGATGATTTGCCTTCTGTAATACGTCATTTTGGTAAGCAAAACAAAATTTTCTTTGTGCATTTTAGGGATGTTAAAGGCACACCTGAGAAATTTGAGGAAACGTTCCATGATGAAGGCAAAACAAACATGCTAGAATGTATGAAGGCTTATCGTGAAGTTGGTTTTGATGGTGTTTGTCGTCCTGATCATGTTCCGACTATGGAGGGCGATAGAAACGACAGCCCCGGATATTCTTCCATTGGCAGGTTATTTGCAATTGGCTACCTTAAAGGGCTTCGTGAGGCAGTATACGCTGATTAATGGAGATCGGCTATGGGAACAAACGAGGAAAATAATAAGCAAAAAAGGGATTTATGGACGAATGAAGAAAAAATTGAGCTAGTAAAACTCAGGCTTCAAGGACTTACATTTTCCGCAATCGGTGTTAAGATGAATCGGTCAAAACATTCCGCAAGGTCTGAGTATGGCAGGATAAGGCGTGGCGAAACAGATATAGTGCTTTCTTTTAAGGAAATTCCTGAATTGAGGAAGCTATTACCATCAAAGGCATCTAAAAGTCGATGAGGTAAAGAATAGGTCTAGGTATAGAGCTAAATAAAGATCGTTTCAGAGATGCTATATTAAACAATATCAACGCCAAATCCAAATTAGGGGAATTATATTCTGAAATTACAGAATTTGATTTTTGAAAATGACAAAAATAATAAATGAAGATTGGAAAAATAAAAAAGTATCAGATTTAAGTGAAAAACACTTTTAAGGTATCTCAATCTCATTTTTTAAGGATCAAGATAGACAGCATTTTAGTTCTAAAGACTTTGGAAAATGGAAAGATTTTTTCAATTCATTTGACAAGCTAGAATAATAGATACCCAACCAAAAGCGCAATTCAATATGTCTATAGTTTTGTTTCGCAGGCATAAAGCCTGCGATTACCTTTACCAAGCCTTTATTGCCGCCCATTTTATCGCTAGTTTCTGTATTGGTTCAACAGAAGCAACCTGTTTAATAATTAATTCTATTTCGTTTTCTGCAAGCGCGCGATTATAGAAATAAAAATCATCTAATATTCCATGCCAAGCTGGATATGACTGATCAACAGCTTTTCCGTTAGGTTCAGCACCAATCATAAAATCTGAGTTGTTGGCTGTTATAGTGCCTTTCTTTGAGGCTTTACCATCCTGCTTACCATTAAGGTAGATGATACCGTCATTGCCATCAAAAGTCATTGCTAGATGATACCATTTATTTTTTTCTAATTTAGTTTTGCCAACTATATGCAAATAATCGCCAGATATATGAATCCAGCCTGTCGGAATTTCATCTTCTACGGTGAAGGCATAAGAGCCTCCATCAGTCTTTGACATCAATGTCCTATATGCTCCAAAATTGGTCGCCTTTGCCCACATTGCAAGTGTAAATTGTTTATCAGCATTTACCTCAGGTGCATCAGCAACCCTTACAAAATCTGACCCGGGTGTTCCCTCTGCTGCATCAACATTAAGCCCTAAACCTTTATTTTTGTATCCATCGACTATCTTAGCATCGGCCTCAAGAGTTCCGTTCAGATTGGCATTTGCTTCATTTATGATAGTTTTTCCATCTACTTTGTCAAATGAAAAATAGATTCTTAATCCGTCCTGAATACCAGCAAGGGCATTTATTGTTAATGACGTAAAGAACATCATGGCTATAATCAATAATCTCATATTATACCTCCTTCAATGTTCTAAATTGTTTAATCAACCTGCAAATTCTAATGTTCTACCAATAACAAGCTGATACGGAATAAATCCAAGTTTGGCATAAGTCATATACGCTGGCACATTCCAAAACTGTGTTCCAACTGAGGCAAACCTTGCACCGAGTTTATAAGCTTGTATCATAACATCTGATACAAGAGTTGTAGCGATCCCTTTTCCTCGGTGTTCCTCTTTAATACCTAATGACCAGATATTCAAGCAAGATGCACCAAGTTTATCAACAAGATATGGAATGATAGTCCAGCCAATACTACCAACCAAATCATTACCTATATATGTTTGAGTTGTCATTGGTTCAAAACCTGCCCATGATTCTTGCATAGTTTTATGGGTTATATTAGTTTTAGATGTAATCATTTCAAGTTTTATATTTGATTTTATCTCTCTCGGCAATCCAAGCATTTTTGCAGTCATGAATATCGATTCCTGCGTGTTTTTGTATCCACCATATTCAAAAGCAAGCTGAATATGAGGCATTGCAGATGAACCCATTGGTTCTCCGCCAAGCCATAACCCTCTATAAAATGGATAACCTACTTCTGCATGTATTGCCAAAAACTTATTCTGCCCTGATTGTTTTAGCCATTTATTGGCTTCTGTAACCAAAGTTTGACCGACCTTAATTTGCTCTTTTGCAAATATCAACATCCTTATATGTGGAACTTTTTTTTCTGGATTATGCCACGCTTCAGAACCTGAAGCCAAGCAAGCATGAATCCAACCAATTACTTTTCCTTTTTCGATGGCAACAAATACGGCTTTTGGATCAAAATACGATTTCTCCTCAACAAGCTTAATAAATAAATCTGAATTGAGTTTTGCAATATATGGTTCAAAACTCGTTTCATCATTGTATTGCTCAACCATCCCATCAAGATATTTTCTGTCATAATTTTCAATTGAAAAACTCATTTTCCATACCAAACTTAAATATTGCAACTGCGTTCTGAAATAATATTTTTGGTTTTTGTTTCACACTTATTCAAGATTACTAACCTCAAATTCCAAACCCTTTATAACATAAGAACTAACACTTTCCCCAGCCTGTTCTTTCTCTTTTAGCGAATATTTGCCTTTTTTTAGCAGGCAAATTTCAATGGTGTTGTTTTAATTTCTCTTTTCTTGTTGCTTCATCAAAACACAATAAATTCAATATTTTATTTATGAAAATACTTCAACTAATTAGATTGACCAATATTAAGCAGGTAAATTCTTGATGGTAACTAACCAGCTTTGTATTTTGCCAATTGCCCCTGCTGATTCAGATAAATCTTGCTTCGATGTCCGAGCAAGTATAACGATTTTGTCATTTTTTATCCAAGCGACTTTCTCTATTTCCTGCCTCGATGTGAGTAACTGAATTTGCTGATTTTTTTGTGTATCCAATATCCAAACTCTTCTATTTATACCCATAGTTATTGATTTTTCAACAAAAGCTAAATATCTTCCATCTGGCGACCATGAAATACCTTCCGAATGTCTATAACTTCTTACACTGCTATTATCATCAATACTTGTAAAATGAACTTGTTTATCCAAAACATCATTGGCTTCTTTTGTTGAGTGTTCGTGAGTTATATAGGCTATTTTTTTGCCATCATTTGACAATTCTGTATTTTTCATTCGCCATGCACGCACAGCAAATTCCCTGATTATTCCACCAGAAATTCTTATTAGAGCAACTCTAGTGTATTTGTCATCATAATGATAGCCATCAAATCCAAATGCAATTAAAGAACCATCACTTGACCATGAAGGAGGATTAAAATTGGCATTATAGCCATAAGCAATATAGGATTGCTGACCCTTAATGGTTACTTCTGCTATTTTTCTTTCGTTATTATTATTTAAATCTCTTATCCAAATGGATGTTGACGACTTACCTCTTCGGACAAAGGCTATTTTGTCACCTTTTGGAGATATAGAAGGCGCTTCACCTATTGTTATTTTTTTAAGACCTGTTGCATCTGAACTTGCAATCCATATCTGCCTTTCTTCGCCTGATAGATTTTCAAATACAATCCATTCACCATCTTTTGACCAAGTGATGTTAGGATTAAAAAAAGCACCATCAGATACCCATTGTGGATTATTTCCGTTTGCAGACGCAACCCAGATACTTTGCGCCATCCAATATATGTTGCGATCAGATGTATTTGCAAAATAAGCCATTTTTGAGCCATCAGGCGACCATGAAGTAGTTTCTGCATCTTTTGGAAGTTTTAACTTCACTACATCTCTAACCAAACCACTATTGATTTGCAGATCATTTGTCCATTTTGTCTTAATAAAGTTTTCTGCACTAACCCATCCTGTTTGGTCATTAGGTAATTTAACCCTAAACCAGCTTTCTGATGGATTAAGATACCAATTTCCCGATCTAGTTTCCAATATTGGTAATGTCATATCCTCGTTTAATTGTGCCACTTTTAATAATGGTAAACCGTTCGGCTTTTCATATATATTAACACGATTTTTGGTTATAATACCTTCACTTGTATAAACTGATTCAGTTTTGCCCTTATTATCAAAAGCATAAACATATCCATCTCTTGAGCCTATGTAGAGTTTTCCTTTTGAGATAGCAGGGGAAGAATCTATCCATCCATCTGTTTTATATTGCCATACATGCTTGCGATCTGAGGCATTGAAAGCATGGATTTTATTATCTCTTGATCCAATATAGACAAATCCGTTTGCAGTTGCAGGCCAGCTTTCTGAACCTCCGACCAATCCTTTCCATATTGCAGACCTTGTATAGGCATCGACTGGATAAAATTCGCCACGGATACAGGCATAATCAGATAAGCCGATCTTTATTCTAGCCCTTTCTAATCCCAATTTTTTACCAGTTTCAGTATGTAGAATATAAATCTTATTTTCATAACAACCTACATATAGTTTATCACCATGCGCAACAACAGGCGAGTTTACCCAACCATCAACATCTGTTTGCCATTTCTTTTTGCCAGTTTTTGCATCAAGAGCATAGATATTTAAATCCCTTGAGCTAAAATATACAATTCCACGATAAACGGTAGGGGCGGAAGTTATCTTTCCACCAGACTCGAAATCCCACTTTAGACCCCAATTATTCATATCAAGGGCATAAAGATGATTATCATCAGAACCTATATAGACAGTATCACCAACTGCAACAGGGCTTGAATTGACGGGACCTGCTGTCTTAAATTTCCAGATAGGAAAAAGCGGTGGACGAAGGATTTTATCTTGGCTAATGCCTCTATAAGCAATATCCTGCATAAACATTGGCCAATCGGTTGTAACCTTTGATATGGGAGTCTGTAAAGAATCAACAGTCTGGTCAGATTTATTAGATAAATCTGATTGTGTTTCTATTTTATTTTGATTGTCTTTGCCACATGATAGTATTAGACATGCTAGACAAATTAGAATTATTAATATCAATCGCATATATATTATATTTATGTCCGTTTATATAATCAAATCTGATAATTAACCTTGTTTTTCAATGGCTTCTTTTACTAAAATGCCATATCTTAAGCCTCTTTTATTTACGATAATTTCCTGAGATTTTAATATTTCCATAATAGTTGAAAAAATTACTGCTCCTGCAACTATAACATCCGCTCTTTCGGGGTCCAAACCCTGAATTTTTTTTCGTTCATCAAGAGTCATTCTTCGAAGATGTGTAAGCAATCGGACTATTTGTTCTTTGGTCAATATAAATTTGTGAATTTCAATATTTGAATATCCTTCCATATATTGATAAACAGAAGATAATGACGTAATTGTTCCACCAATACCGATAAGATCACGCATATCAGAAAAAATGGCAGAAAGACGAGGATAAAGCATTGAAATTGACCTTTGTATGACTTTTTGTAAATCCATAGTGTCTATTGGGTCTGATTTTATATATTCCTCTGTTAGTCGGACACAACCGATATTAATGCTAAATCTATCTTCAATAACGCCATTTCGACCAATTACAAACTCAGTGCTTCCTCCACCGACATCCACCAAAATCAAACTTCTATCCATAAATTCAGGGTCACTGCACACACCAAGAAATGTGAGTTCTGCTTCTTCTTCACCCGATATAATCCGCAAATTGATGCCTGTTTTTTCAGCAACCATTTGTATAAAAGTGTTATTGTTTTTTGCGTCTCTCATTGCGCTTGTTGCGACTGCTGATATGTCAATCGCACCGAGAGTTTTTGCCTTATTCTTAAAATCGCTGATAATATCAAGTGTTCTTGCCATCGCTTCAGGAAGCAACTCTCTTGTCTTATTAACGTCCTGTCCTAATCTAGTGATTACGGGTAGATCAATCAAAACATTTTTTATCTGATTATCTTCTACATCTGCAACCAAAAGCTTTACTGAATTTGTTCCTATGTCAATGGTCGATAAACGCATTACTTTCTCCTTGTTTATAAAGAATTATGCCAGTTTTTTCCTGAATCGTAAAGCACTTATCAATACCATAAAGAGACTATAGATAAAAAGGCTAAAAGAATTTGTTAATAATGCCTCAATTCCTACACCTCTCAATAAAATACCCCTTAGAATTGCAAGATAATACCGAGCAGGAATGAAATATGTAACCAATTGAACCACTCTTGGCATACTTTCAATAGGAAAAACAAATCCTGATAAAAGAAATGTTGGTAACATTGAGGTTAGCATTGCTATCATCATTGCAGATCGTTGAGTTTTTGAGATCGTGGAAATTAGCAGACCAAGACCAATGGTGCTGAATAAAAACATTGAAGAAAGACAAAGTAATAGAGGCACGCTTCCCCGTATAGGAACTTTGAACCAAAATCTTCCAACACAAAGGCAAAATATAACATCTGCAAAGGAAAGGATTACAAAAG
>CAZMCH010000109.1:0-12202 GCA_964564735.1 uncultured bacterium | reverse complement strand
CATACACCGATATTAGGGGTAATAGCGGGTATGTTTATTATGGCTCTTAGTCTCTGGCTTTTGAACCGATAGGAATTATTCCTGCCACATTTAATTGAACCCTAAAAACTGATGTTCGGGCAGTTATAAATAGCGTTTTGTTATCTTTTCCACCGAAGGCACAATTTGCTGGTGCTTCAGAAGTTGCAATATTGCCAATGTGATTCCCTTTGCTGTCAAATATCCATGTTACGCCTGATGTGATGTAGATATTACCATTAACATCAACTTTCATTCCATCAGGACCGTGTGTTTTTTCTGCACTCAAATTTGCAAAGATTCTTCCATTTGTTAAAGCTCCGTCAGCTTTAACATCAAAAGCTTTGACATGTTTTTTTGCTGTGTTTGCAATATAAAGCACCTTTTCGTCTGGTGAAAAAGCCAATCCATTCGGTCTGTCAAAATCATCAAGCAAAAGCGTCAATTCGCCATCTGGAGATATGCGATAAACGCCATTAAAATCTAATTCTTTTTGTTCAGGTTGGATACCATAGGGCGGATCAGTAAAATAAATACTGCCATCGGATTTAACAACGACATCATTAGGGCTGTTAAGTCTTTTGCCATTATATTTATCCGCAAGGGTTGTATTTGTTCCATCTGCTTCTGTTCGTGAAACACGCCTGTTTCCATGTTCGCAAGCGATAAGCCTTCCCTCATTGTCAAAAGTCAATCCGTTCGAGTTTCCGCTTGGTGAACGATAAACTGATAAATCGCCATCAATCGTCCATTTATATATTGTGTCTGCTGGAATATCACTAAAAATCAAATATCCCTCTGGATGCCAAACGGGACCCTCTGTGAATTTGAGTTCAGAGGCAATCTTCTCTGGTTCTGAGATAACAATATCAGTTAGCGATGAAACTCCGCTAACAAGAAGCGTTATACAAAAAATCTCAAGCATACAAATTCCCCCCATTTCATATATTTGATTTTACCGTAGACCAAGTTGTTGCGAGTTTGCTTTTTGGATCAACCGCTTTTATTGTCTGCCCCGCCATGTGCTTTGCGATCTCATCAGGCTGAAGTGCAACATTGGAAAATCGAATCTCATCCATCATGCCCATAAAGCCTTCTGATATGACGATTTCATACGATCCATTTATCTTACCATTAGTTGGTGTCCTTACGAGTTCTTTTCCATCAATATATAGGATTATATTTTTTCCATCATAAGTGCCAGTATAATAAGACCATGTCTCATTTTGAACAGCGTTTGCCATGTTGGCATCTGTGCGGACATTATTCATATTATTGACATCCCAAGTATAGCCCATAGCCATCCAGTTATTATCTATACCACATATATAGCTTCCAATTGCAACCCAGCCCTTATGTATTAATCTCCAATAAGTAGATGCTGGAACTTTGTCAGGACGAACCCAAAACTCTATGGTTAAGCTTTGTTCTGGATTTAACTCATCTGTTATTGGAACTTTGATACTTCCTCCCTTAAATCTCGCAGCTCCGCCGATTTTACCTGACTTATCAAATTCTACATTTCCAGTAACCATACCATTATGCTTAAAAGCTGATGAATCTTCAACCTCATTCTTAAAATCCTTATCAAATTTATACCAAAGGATCGTCGGATCATCAACAGCGAAACTTATTTGATAAATAATAAATAATAGTCCTATAATCAAACTAACAAAAACAAATCTTTTCATATTTTTCTAATCCTTTCTTTTGCCTTTGAACAGTATCCCTGCTCCTCCGCCATGACTGGCAATTACTCCAAATACAAAACCTAGATTATACCAAAACCCGTTGTTGTATGTCTCATAGATTCCAACGGATGATTTGAAAAGAGATACAATAAAAGTGAAAAACAAAATAAAACCATGCCATAGACCAAGCCAGAATCCAGCAGGTTCTTTGCCTTCTTCTTTGGACATATTTACATTGGGATTTGGGCTTGCAGAACAACCTATAAGCATAGCACATAAAACGAAAACAATAAGGTATTTTAACATTGTTATTTCTCCAGAATTATCAATTTTTATCCTTGATATATCCCCATGTCTGTGATATTTTCTCTTTAACAGCAATAGCCATTTCACCGGGAGATCGTGGAATACCAGGACCTGTAATTAAGACGTTATCATAATGACCTGTATCACCCCACTGACGAAGCCCGATCCCTCCGCTATTAAAGTCCTTAGAAATTTCAGCAGAATCAAAAGGTTCTTTGCCATCAACAAAAATTCTGGCTTTTGTCCCTTCAACTACCAGCTTATATTTATGCCATTCATTAATACTTATACCAAGATTATCGCTTTTTTCCCCGATATTTTCATCAAAAGCACCTGCTTTTTTTGAAAACCACTCACTTAAGTTCAAATTTGGTGCAATCAAAAAACAATAAAAATTGTTAAGGTCTTTGATACGAAAGGCAATACCAATATCATCTGTCATTCCACAACCATCAAACTCAACGGTATAATCCGTCCAGCCATTATCTCCAATTGATAAAATTAACTCATTTGCACCTTCGCCTTTAACTACCTTACTTTTGGTTATATCATCTTTGACTATTGACCATGTTCCTCCAAGAACTGTCCATTCCTTTAGTTGTGTTTCATTCTCAAAATCAAAAAACAATGCCTTGGTTGACTGTATGAATATTTGACTAACACATAAAAAAGCAAAAATCACAAAAACTAATAGCAATTTTTTCATGAAATCTACAACCTCCTTAAATATTTAATCAATTTTGACACCACAAACGCATAATAATAGTAATGATAAAGAGAAAATTCCTTTTTTAAGGCTGATTATTCCAATTTTGGCTTAAATCTGAATACTATTTCGCCAGGTTTTACATATCCAATTTCTCTTGCAAGCCTTTCATTTTCGAAAACGCCATATTTGAGTCTATCTAGCTCTTCTTTCATTTCAGCTTGTTTTTGCTCAAGCGAGGCGATCTCTTGAATATACTGCTTTTTTAATTGCTTATTTTGCCACCAATAGCGAAAACAATCTCCCAATCTGTATATCTGAACAGACACAACTATAGTTATTATCGCATAAATAATTATGATACGAAAAACTCGCCAAATGCTTATATTTTCTTTTGGTGTATCTTTGCTATTTAAATCGTCATATATCATGTTTCTTTTGCCTTGCCTGATTATCGATATTTCGATTATTATGGATTTTCTTTTAATATAGACATTTATTGCGCTTAAGTCAATATATTTTTGAAAGACTGAGAAAATTTTTTCTAATTTTCATTAAGGAATAGTTCTAGTGTCTGATTTGTTTAATTGATTGAAATATAAAGGATTGGAGTGATTTTATGAAAGACAATAGCATGACTGTCGACGATATAAATGAAAAAACTACTATTAATATAGCTGGTATGCACTGTGCATCTTGTGTTGCTTCTGTTGAGAAATCTCTAAAGAATATTAATGGTGTATCTTCGGTTGTCGTTAATCTTGCCACCGAGAAAGCTTATGTCAGTTTTGATTCTCAAAAAGCCTCAAAAGATAATCTGAAAACAGCGATTGAAGATGCAGGTTATAAAGTTATTGGCATGGAAGAAGCCGATATTGAAATAGACAGAGAAGAGCATAAAATGCGTGAAGCTAAAAAACGTATGATATGGGCTTGGATTTTTACAATACCAATAACCCTTTGGATGCTTCCCATGATGATATTCGGCGGTGCAATGCACCATAGTATAATGATGCGAATTTATAATATAGCGGTGATTATTATTGCTGTGCCTGTATTATTTTGGCTTGGCATGCCTACGATGCGATCAGCCATAAAGTCAGCTTTAAATCGAAGCGCAAATATGGATGTTCTTATAGCTCTTGGAACAATATCATCTTTTTCCACTGGTGTAGCTATGCTTCTTGGTGTTCCAATAGCAAATTATGCAGGAATATCTGCAATGATCATGTCATTTCATTTGACTGGCAGATATGTTGAAACAAGAGCAAAAGGCAAAGCTTCACAGGCAATTAGGAAATTGCTTGAGTTAGGGGCAAAGACAGCGCATATATTGATTGATGGTGAAGAAAAAGATATGCCCATAGACCAAGTTAGCGTCAATGATATTATGATAATTCGTCCCGGAGAGAAAATACCAACTGACGGCATAATTATTGATGGTGAAGGCTCTGTTGATGAATCGATGGCAACTGGTGAATCCATGCCTGTTAGAAAAAAGATCGGTGATGAAGTTATAGGTGCAACCTTAAACCAAAATGGCTTGTTAAAAGTAAAGGCAACAAAGGTCGGCAAAGATACTTTTCTTGCCCAAGTTATAAAAATGGTTGAAGAATCTCAGGGATCAAAAGTTCCTATTCAGGAATTTGCAGACAAGGTAACTGCATATTTTGTGCCAGCAGTTCTTATAATAGCAGGCTTAACCTTTCTGAGTTGGATCATATTACCTGAGCAAATGCGACTTATAATTAGCTGGGCTAGTCAATTCATACCTTGGGTAAATCCCAATCTTGGGGTTTTGACATCGGCAATATTTGCGACTGTTGCAGTATTGGTTATAGCATGTCCCTGCGCATTGGGACTAGCGACGCCAACAGCCTTGATGGTTGGAGGTGGCATGGGTGCAGAAAAAGGAATACTTATCAGAGATGGTTCAGCGATACAGATTCTTAAAGATATTCATATGATAGTATTTGATAAGACTGGCACAATTACAAATGGCAAGCCTGAAGTTACCGATATTATTCCCGCAGAAGGAATTAATAAAGATGAACTGCTTAAGATTGCAGGGAGTGTTGAAATTGGCTCAGAACATCCACTTGGTCAGGCAATTGTAAAGAAGGCAAAAGAAGTTGGACTTGATTTCTTGGAATTAAGAGATTTTCAATCTATATCAGGCAAAGGTGTTATGGGATTATTAGGAAATAAAATAGCTACTGTCGGAAACATAAAACTACTTGAAGATATATACGGAGAACAAGATTTGCCTTTATGGGCTGAAAATGAATTAGACAAACTTGAAAATGAAGCCAAAACTGCCATGATTGTTGCAAGAAACGGCAAAATAGATGGAATAATTGCGGTAGCAGATACAATTAAGGATGATTCTATTCAGGCTATACAGACACTTGAATCATTAGGAATAGAAACTGTAATGCTTACGGGTGATAATAAAAGAACTGCAGAAGCTATAGCAAAAAAAGTTGGCATTTCAAAGGTTCTCGCTGAAGTGCTTCCAGACGGCAAAGTGTCAGCGATCAGGGATCTTCAGAAAAAGGTTGGTCTTGTTGCAATGGTTGGCGATGGCATAAATGACGCACCTGCACTGACACAAGCCGATGTTGGAATCGCAATCGGAACAGGAACAGATATTGCCATCGAGGCTTCTGATGTAACATTGGTGAGTGGCAAACTCTCCGCAGTTGTAAGCGCAATAAGATTATCAAGAGCCACATTCAAAAAGATCAGGCAAAATCTAACATGGGCTTATGGATACAATGTCTTTGCAATTCCAATGGCTGTGCTTGGTCTATTACATCCTGTTATTGCAGAAATAGCAATGGCAAGCAGTTCTATAAGTGTTGTTACAAATGCAAACAGGCTGAAAAAAACCAAAATATAGCAATTATTATGATTCGAGATACATCAATGCGGACTTAACTAATACCGCAGTGCCTATACTTAAGGCATTTGAGGAAATATCGAAAGTGTCTCTATGGACTGGAGAAACTATACCAGCATCTTTATCTTGAATACCAAGACAGAACATCGCCCCCGGAACTACTCTCGTAAAATATGTGAAATCTTCACCACCCATAGTCGGTTCAACAGGCATGACATTTTCTTCGCCGAGAATAGCCGATCCTGCTTCTGAAATCAGTTTGATGACTTTATCGTCATTTATCAAAACAGAGCTTCCCTTTTCATAATTAAACTCACATTGGATACCTGTTATATTTTCTATACCTTTTAGTATATTTTTTATTTTTTCGACAGCATTTGTGCAAACTTCATCATCAAGCGTCCTGAGAGTGCCTTCTATACGGACTTCTGATGGGATTATATTAAAAGCATGACCGCCTTCTATATGACATATTGAAAGGACTATTGGTTGCAATGGGTCTGTTGATCTACTGACAACGGTTTGTAGTGCATTTATTATCTGTGCAGAAGCAACTATTGGATCTGCTGTAAGATGCGGAATTGCACCATGTCCACCTTTTGCTCTGACAAATATCTCAAGCCTATCCGCAGAAGCCATAGCAGGACCAGAGACAACGCCTATTGTCCCAACATCCAAACCAGACCAGACGTGGATACCCACTATAGTATCAATCTTAGGTTCTTTTTCCATTACACCTTCGTCAATCATCATTTTTGCCCCGCCAAAAATCTCCTCAGCAGGTTGAAAGATGAATTTTATATTTCCTTTCAGATTATCCCGCATTTTACTTAGTATCATAGCAGAACCAAGAACCATAGTAACATGAGTATCATGTCCGCAGGCGTGCATTACTCCATTATTTTGAGAACGATAGGGAACGTTATTTGCTTCCTGTATCGGCAAAGCGTCCATATCAGCCCTTATAGCAAAAGTTTTTCCCTGTTGGCTACCTCTAAGCAGACCAACAACCCCTGTTTTTGCAACACCTGTCTCAATCTCATCAAGACCTAATTCTTGCAATATCTCTACTATTTTTCTTGAGGTATTTACTTCCTGAAATGAGAGTTCAGGATTTTTATGCAAATATTCTCTGATCTCAATCAGTTTGTCATTAATTTTTTTTGCTTCTTCCATTATATTCATGATATAAACTCCCCTTGCATTTTTTTTATAGCTAATCAATTATTCTTGGATTATTTGGGTGCATAAATTTCTCCCTATTGTTCCATAGCTCAGTTAAATTAATGCTTTTTATTAACTCTTGCCAACATAAACCTTTATCGCCAACTTTTTCCATCCATTTCTGCATCTCTTCTTTAAGAGCAAACTTTATATGTGCAAAATCTGGATCATCAACGAGGTTATTAAGTTGAAATGGATCATTTTCGTTGTCATACAAAATCCAGTCTTTACCATTCAACCATTGCGCATAGGTATATCTCTTTGTGCGCACTCCCCTCCATTCATCAATACCAAGCCTTATGCCTTCGTCCATAGGCACTAAATCCATCAAAAAAACTGAATCTGGTTCATCACCCTTTCTACCATTAAAAACCCACGAAAGATCATAGCCTTCAATTCCGTCAGGATGATCAACACCCATCAATGAAAGCAAAGTTGGAAGAAAATCCGCTGTGCTGAATAATGTATCCGAAAGACATCCACAGGGAATATGCCCTTTCCATTGAACAATAAGAGGAATATTTATTGCCTCTTCATATGGTTGTTGCTTCTTAAAGCTATTTTGTGAGAATAGCATATCACCATGATCGGATGTAAATACTATAACTGTATCTTCTGCCAATCCTAACTCATCAATAAGCTTAATTATTCTGCCCAGATATTCATCAAGGGCTGTTATTGCTGAATAATAATCAGCCAATATTCGTTTCATTCCATTTTCTGCGTCTTTTCTTCCCAAAGGTGCATGAGATATATCGGGATTTTCTGGGATATTTGCTGGTAGTATCAAACTCTCTGGAACATAAAGCTGACGATATTTTTCTGGAACTTGGAAATATGGATCATGTGGCGGACCCCAAGACAGAAATACACAAAATGGATTATCTGCATTTTTACGAATGAAATCAAGCGTCAAATTGGTTTGCGCTTCGGGTTCATAACCATCTAATTGGATAACATCAGGCGTATCAAGAAATACTTTCCCATCAAAATAGCTATGAGCGCAGTTCCAGACAGCCCAATAGTCAAATCCATGCCTTGCTGAACCTAGAGGAGTAAATTTATCTCTTGGAATACCGTCAAGATGCCATTTCCCAATATATCCTGTCTTATATCCCGCCTGTTTAAGCACTTCGCCAAAAGTGATCTCATTTTCTGGCATAGGCAGATCGTTTGTAATTGTGCGATGTGAAATTGGATAACGTCCCGTCAGGATAGTAGCCCGACTAGGCGTGCAAACAGGACAGTTTGCGTAAGCATGTGAAAACCTGATGCCGTTTTCTGCCATATTATCCATATTTGGTGTAATGACGTTTGGGTCACCAGAACAGCCCATTGACATTCCTCTCATTTGGTCAGCGAATACAAAAACAAGATTTGGTTGTTTCTTCATTTTGTTGCCTTTCAATTATTCATCAAGATTAAGCCATTTACATTCCGCTTCTGTCAAAGAAAGTGTAGTTGCTTTCACACATGATGCAAGCTCTTCCTGTGTATGCGGTCCCACAATTGGCACGATTGGAAATGGTTTGTGCAGAAGCCACGCAAGAGCAACCTCAACAGCAGTATGTCCTTTCTTCTCACCAAGTTCTTTTGCCCTAGAAAGTCGCTTAAAATTATCATCAGTGCAATAAACCTCAATCATTCTCTTTGTAAAGCCATCATTTGCAGGCATTTGAGGAGTCCATCGCCCTGTAAAAAAGCCTCTCGCTTGAGATGACCAAGGTATCAGTGGTATCTGCTTTTCCATGTGCCATTGTTCCCCAGCCTTATCTGTTGATATAAGCCCCGGATAGAATGGTTCTGATTGAACTGCAAGACTTATGTTATTGCTTACAACTGCAAATCCTTTCATATTGTTTTTATAGGCATATTCATTCGCTTCGTCAACTCGTGGATATGTCCAGTTAGATGCCCCAAGTGAAAGAATATAGCCCTTCGCAATAGCTTCATTAAGTGGTTCTAATATCTCAGCAACAGTCATATTAAGGTTATCACGATGAAGCATATAGACATCAATATAGCTTGTTTTTAGTGTTTGTAAGCTAATATTTAACTCTCTAAAAACAAGATCAGGATAGTTTTCTGATGGCAATACGCCTTCATTTGTTAATCCGCATTTAGTCATAATGATCATGTTATCTCTATCGGTACGATTCTCTAGCCAAGAGCCTATAACATTTTCGCTTTTTCCATATCCCCTTGCGCTGTCAATGGTAGTTCCACCAAGTTTAATAAAATCATCCATTATCTTAAACCAAGTGTCTTTTCCATCATCATTATAAAAAGCAGTTCCAAGAGCAAATTTGGAAAAAATTTTATTGACGTCTTCGATGTCTATTTTTCCATTTATTTTCATCTTTTTTCCCTCTATTTGATCATACTTTTTCATAATTTATTATTATGCCAATAGTTCTTAATAGATAATTTATACACTATATTAAATACTTTTTGACATTTATTCAATACCCAATATAAATTATTGACTTTATGAATTTATTGAGGCATAATATTACTATCGGAACACTAACTATCAAAAAACATCAACGAAAGGTGGTAATCAAATGAAATTTAGGTTTATTTACATGATCATTGTATTAACCATTTTAATTATTCCTACCTTACCTGTTTCGGCGGAACTTGTTGCGTTATGGCAATTTGAAGATGGAAAAGGTGATGTTGCCAAAGATAGTTCTGGACGTGGGCATGATGGCATACTTAATGGTAACAAGTTCGATAAAGGTCAAGTCAAAGGTGCATTAAGGTTCGATGCAGGGAACTTTATGGAAGTTCCGGGACACAAGGATTTTAACTTTACCAATAAATTTACAATCGCTGAATGGGCTAATATTGAGGATATTCCGAAAGATCATGTTGGTATTCCCGGTAAAGGTCATGATCTTCCTGTTGGTTCGTTTGTTTTTCACCCAACAAAACTTGGTCCAGATAAATACGAGGTTCGTTTTTATATAAGTATTGGTGCTGCGTGGCCTCAGGCAAAAACCATTGATGCAATAGCCTTTAAGCAATGGCATCACCTTGCAGGGGTTTATGATGGCAAGGAGATTAAGGTATATGTTGATGCCAAATTAGCAGGCAGTTTTAAGCAAGAGGGCGACATAAACATTACAGAAGATGCCCCTTTCAAATTTGCAAATGATTGTTGTGGTGGTCGTCAACTCGTTGGTTGGCTTGATGAGATATATATTTTCAATCATGCCCTAAATGAAGATGAAATAAAAAAGACGATGGACGGCAAAATATTAGCTGTTAATTATAATAAAGACTTAATCACTACTTGGGGTATTATAAAATCTGACAAATAGATTTTGGAGTTATTTCTTGCTTAAGGTTTCGATTGTTTATATCTTTATATTAAGTATTTTTGTTTCTTTGACTTTCGCAAAAGATGAAAATGGGCAAAGCTTAAAGATTGGCGCGCAAGCACCAAAATTTATTTTAAAAGATGCTGATGACAAAGAATACAATCTTGAAAAGATATTCGAAAAAGATAAAGATAACCCAAAAATTATTATCTTGATAATGGGTAATCATACTACAAGAGCAAATGGTAATAAATGGGCGAGAGAGCTTGATAAAATATATAAAGACCGAAATGATGTTGTTATGTATATGATCGCTGATTTAAGAGGATTACCATTCTTTGTTACAGAATCGATGGTAAAATGGGGAATAAAAAAGGAAAATCTTCCTATAGCAATACTTCTTGATTGGAAAGGTAAAATCAGTGAGGAATATAAAACAAAAAAGGGCGAATCCAATATATTTATAATTGATAATAGCCTAAAGATTAGATACTATCTATTTGGTGAATATACACCTAAGTTAATGAATATCCTAATCCAAGAAGTGAAAATATATGCTAAAAAAGATGAAAAATCTGAGATACGAAACTAATACCTTATTTCAATAGCGTCATATATAATAAAATTCGCCTAAATTGCATTAAATAGGGAGGATTAATCAATGAAAAAAGCGATGACTGTTACTCAATGGGTTCTTGGTATTTTGGCTTCATTGAGCCTCATAGTTGCCATAGTCTATAAGTTTGTATATATGATTACATATACCGCTATTTCAAATGCAAGCCCAATGGGATTCCTATGGTTATCTGTTACATGCTCTTTATTATCAATGGCATTAAGCCTAATCAAAATAGGGAAATTTATGGAGGATTCCAAAAAATAGCCTTGTGAAGGAAACTTGATACTAGGATTGAGATATAACATATATATCTCAATCCAATATATAGGATTATTTTGGGAGTAATTTTTTATGTTAGAATCGAATATTTATAGAGATAATATAACCGAATTTAAAGAAAAGATGAATCGTTTATTTGACGCAGTGGAATCATTAGAGGAATCTGAATGGTCTCCAGATATAGATATACTAGAAGATAAAGATGATATTATAATCAAAGCGGATATACCGGGAATGAGTGCCAATGAGATCAATTTGACAATAGATGATAAGATTCTCTACATAAGCGGTAATAGAAAACGAGAATCGGATAGAGAAGATGAAAATTATCATTATATAGGTAGAAATTATGGCAAGTTTGAGAGAAGCATATCATTACCAGTCACCATAAATATAGATGAGACTAAAGCAATATACAAAGATGGTGTGCTTATTGTTAGATTGCCAAAGATAGAAAAATCTGGTAAAGTTAGTATTCAATTAACTGAATAGCTATCAAAAAATAGGGAAAATAAAAGAAAAAAGAGGTAATAAAAAATATATGATAACGGCTTATTTTGACTGTTTTTCTGGCATTAGTGGGGACATGACTTTGGGTGCTTTAGTTGATTTGGGTGCAGAACCTGATCTACTTAAAAGCGAACTGACAAAACTTAAGTTAGATGAATACCATCTTAGTTTCAGCAAAGTCCAAAAACATGGTATAACAGCTACAAAAGCTAATGTTGAGTTACATCACCATCATCATCATGATCATGATGAACATGACCACCATCATGGAAGGCATCTAGGCGACATATTAAAGATGATCTTTGAAAGTGGTTTAAATGATGATGTAAAGGAAAAATCAAAAAGCATTTTTACAAAACTTGGTGAAGCTGAGGCAAAAGTTCATGGCGTAGATATTGAAGAAGTGCATTTTCACGAAGTAGGTGCTGTTGATTCAATAGTTGATATTGTCGGATCAGCTATCGGTATCTCGCTTCTGGGTATTGAAAAGATATACTCCTCTGCATTGCCATTGGGACAGGGTTTTGTTAAGTCGTCACATGGTGTTATTCCAATTCCTGCACCTGCAACTGCAGAATTGTTAAAAAATATTCCAATCAAGAAAAGCGAAATTCAAGGCGA
>CAZMCH010000108.1:0-12520 GCA_964564735.1 uncultured bacterium | reverse complement strand
ATAAATGCAGTATAAACACAAGTTTCAATTCCACAATGGTTCGATTAAAAGCATTAGCTTTAATGATATAATATCTTATCATAGATAAGTTTCAATTCCACAATGGTTCGATTAAAAGGAGCATGAATTTGCTGAGATATTTGAACAAGTAGAAAGTTTCAATTCCACAATGGTTCGATTAAAAGCAACTCTTCAATACCTATAAATAAAAAAGTTGACACGTTTCAATTCCACAATGGTTCGATTAAAAGGCAAATTGATGACCTAAGTCATCCTCTGGCATACTCTGTTTCAATTCCACAATGGTTCGATTAAAAGTTTTTGCAGTTTGACAAAAAAAATTTATTTTTGACGTTTCAATTCCACAATGGTTCGATTAAAAGCAGCGACTTTGTTTACCAAAGTCGCTGGCGCATTTGTTTCAATTCCACAATGGTTCGATTAAAAGCGTAGGCGGTATACCAGTGTCAACTTTTTTATTTATGTTTCAATTCCACAATGGTTCGATTAAAAGGGACAGCGTTAGATGTTTCTTCTGTTTCTGCGATAAGTTTCAATTCCACAATGGTTCGATTAAAAGAGTGATGATGTAAAAGACATCATCGCTCAGATAAGCCGTTTCAATTCCACAATGGTTCGATTAAAAGGGAAGATCAAAAAAAAGGTGCAAGAACAACACACGAGTTTCAATTCCACAATGGTTCGATTAAAAGTTTACAAATATTGAACGGAGGTAAAAAAATGAAAGTGTTTCAATTCCACAATGGTTCGATTAAAAGCTATATACCGTAATCCAAACAGCGATATAGCGCTTACGTTTCAATTCCACAATGGTTCGATTAAAAGTATACTTGCTTACTACACTAAACAAAAAACTCATTTTGTTTCAATTCCACAATGGTTCGATTAAAAGTGCCTTAGTTAAGGACGATATAAAAGACACTAACGACGTTTCAATTCCACAATGGTTCGATTAAAAGCTGGCGAGATTATCAAATCCGCCAGAGAGCTTCTTGCGTTTCAATTCCACAATGGTTCGATTAAAAGTTGGAGAATAAAATGAAACCTTGGGTTACAACAAAGTTTCAATTCCACAATGGTTCGATTAAAAGTATACAAAACACAAAACACAAAACACAAAAAGCCCGGTTTCAATTCCACAATGGTTCGATTAAAAGAGTATACTTTCCATTTCTAAATAACACATACTTACAGTTTCAATTCCACAATGGTTCGATTAAAAGTTACATTAACGCTGGAGGAACTGAAAGCGTTAATTGAGTTTCAATTCCACAATGGTTCGATTAAAAGCAAGCGTAAGCTTGAAGTCAACAAAAAAAGTTAGTCAGTTTCAATTCCACAATGGTTCGATTAAAAGGGAGCGTCGATTTCTCAAAGAATAGAACAGCATATATGTTTCAATTCCACAATGGTTCGATTAAAAGCGCATACAACAATGTTAGTTTTACCTAACAAATTTTGTTTCAATTCCACAATGGTTCGATTAAAAGCCTGCATTTGTAGTGTATCAAATCCGCATGAATATTGCAAGAAAAAAATGAAAAATGATAGTTTTGATCGTCAACCTCCGGTTATGCAAAATCCCTAGAGGGTTGACGATCACATACAGCGATTGGGTTTGAGGGCATTTTATCGCTAAATTATATGACAAACCGATTAATTTTATTGATATTTTAAGGGGGTTGACGACAATGTTAAAATGCAGATCACCGCCGAATGCTTATCAATGCTTCATAAAATGTTAGTCGCAGGATTTTTGTCTATACCCATATTTTCCCTGACCATCCATTTGACATCCCGCATTGTGTAAATAATTACTGAGTCCTTTTCCTCATTAATAATGCTTGATAATCCACTCTTGACTTTTGCCAACTGTGCCTTCGTCAATTCTCCCTCAAATACCGAGTTCTGAACCCAATTCAGCGACTGACGAAGATATTTACATACCTTTGCCACTCTCTCCTGCTCAACATCATAAACCATGATGACATACATAGCTCTTAAAGGATGAAGGCGGAAGGATGAAGGATAAATATAAAAAGACAAAATTTTATCCATCATCCATCATCCGTCATACTTTTTTATCCTCCTCTTTTTTCCTTGATTTGACCGTTTTCACAATGCTTACAAAAATAGCCAATAGCTCATCCGATTCTTTTATAATAGAACTTAATTTTTCCATGACAACAATCTTGGAATCTCCCAATAATTCGAGCCAATATACTGTCTCATCTAGTTCTTGCAATGCCCCTTCAATCTTACTGATGAAATCAGCATCGGATTTAGCTCTTTGTGCTTCATGATAATGAGCGCCTACTGATGTTCCAGACCTAAGCACTTGTCTTCCTAATACTTGTGCTTCTGTGGTTTTAGGTAAAGCTGAGTAAAACCGAATAATCTGTAACGCAAATTCTTTAGTCCTAACTCTAAGGTCTTTTCTTCCTTCTTCTTTCATCCCTCATCCTTTATCCTTTCCCCGCTACCACCATATACGAAAAGCCTGATAGGGTTCCATCTCTGTTAGATGTTTTATTAGCTTATAACACTCAAGCCTGATAAGGTGCTGATATGAAACCTTGCGTTTTAGATTGCGATGCTCAATGGTTGTTTCTAACTGATCGTTAAATTCCTTTATGAATATCTTACGCCCTTCCTCATTTAGATAGCATCCCTCCATCCCAGTATCGAAATGCTTTGATTCCTGTAATTGCTGACGGTTAAGTAATCGAAAGATTAAACGATCAATGATTATGGGTTTGAATATCTCAGCCAGATCAAGGCTTAATGAGAAACGCCTCTCTCCGGGTTCGTGCAAAAAGCTTATAGCCGGGTCTAACTGAGTGCGATATATCTCTTTCAGGCATGTTGTATACATCATGGAATTGCCGAAAGAGATAAGCGCATTGATGGGATTTGATGGCGGTTTCCGTTTGCGTCCTTCAAAGGGAGTCTCTAGTTCCAAGATAGTGTTCAATGCCCCGTAGTATGTCTCTCTGATATTTCCTTCCATGCCCATCAATTCACTAATGCCATTAGCTATTGGTATATTCTCGGCAATGGTCTTGATAGCTAATATTTGCTGAGAACAATCCTTTTCCCTGTTTGTATAATATTGCAGGTTTTTGAGCATATTGTCTGCTGCCGAAGATACAAACTCTCGTGCTATTAGTATTCGCTTTGAATTCTTTTCATAATGCTGAACCTGATTGACTACGAGGAATCCAGAAATCAGGTATTCTCTTGGGTAATATGTGCCAGAATAATAGCCATAGTAATTGAATACATGGACAGGTATCTGTTTCTGCGCCAGAAAATTGAGCAATCTGGTATTTAGATCAATCTCTCCAAATAAATAGATTGAATCAATATCCTCTATTGGAATAGGAACTCGTTTTACAGCGACTTTTCCTTCCTCGCTATCCAAGTCTAATTTTGACTCATTGGTTTCTCCATCCTCCAGTATTTCTGTTTTTTCAAAATATAAAGTGTTATCTTTTCTACGCAATCTACCGGACTGATTGATATAATAATTTCGTGCCATGTTTTTTTCCTCTCATCCTTCCGCCTTCATCCTTCATACTTTTCTCTAGCTCCAGCATAATTCCATATAGCTACAGCTTTTACATAGTTTACTAAATTCAATATTTGGTGGAACAGGCAAGGATGTTATTTCTGTCACTTGTTTCATAGCAGATTCCACCTCCTGCTCTTTTTCAAGGGTCAATTCTACCTCAACTTTTCGGCGCTGTTTTGGATAGTTGATTATTCCGACTCTGTTTGGCAATTCCTTCTGTTTAAGGACATATAGATAATACAAAAGTTGCATTTCATGGGCTAATTCCATGCTTTGACTCGATTTTACATCATGTAAAATGCCATCTTTATCAATGAAGTCAATATGGATCATGTCATCAATCTGAATGTTCTTTTTCTCACGTGCATAGCTTTCTTCGTGTAGCAATTCTCCCATCGCCACATAGTCAGAAGTATGCTCCATTTCGATATGATGGCTGAACAGCCACAGTTTGCGGGGGCAGATGAACAGGTAATTGATCTGTGTGCCGGTGATGCGCGCTTGTGATAGAGTAGTTACTTCCATTAAGTTTCCTCCTACAATATGTTTCCACCTAATTCGTCTAGTAACAAACCTAGCTTACAATCATAATTAGTCTTTATAAACCATAGATGATCTTGTTTATACAATTGCCCTTCCTTGAATAAACGGGCAAATTGTCGTTCTGATATTGATGTTATATATGCCATTGCTTCGTAAAATTCTTTTGCCGATATACAATTCATAAAATCATCTTCATATATTGAAGGCACAACCTCAATACTTTTGAATAAGGATTCAAATTCATCTCGTCCAGAGTCATCCTCTATAAAAGGCACGATGTTTAATCCTGCAAAAACTCGTTTGGCAGTATCAAACTCCTTCTGTTCCTTTTCGTTATATCCATCACCATAGACCATATCAATCAAAGCTTGAATCTGTGATTCATATAGAACATCAACATCATGGAAAGCGGAAAGCGTTTTTGATACACGTTCTGCTGGATATATATATTTGTCATTTTCACCACCATTGAGGCATAGAAAAATATCCGCTGTCTCAAATCTTCGGTTTCTATTGACACGCCCAAAACGTTGTATCATTGCATCTATTGGCGCAGGTTCTGTGAATAAGACGTCAAAGTCGATATCCAATGATACTTCTATCGCCTGCGTTCCCACCAATAGATTATAATTAGCTAGTTTGGATTCAATACGCTCGCGGTCACGAAGTATAAATCTCCCATGCAATAAACCGGCGTTTGCATAATCTTTTAATTGCTCAAATATTATCTGGGATTGACGAACTGTATTACATACAACCATCACACGCTCCCCATTTTCCAGCCTTTCTTTTATATCGGGAATTGTATCTTGAATTCCGCTATTTAGCAGATGCAATCTATGTCTCGTATATTTATCACGTTGCTCTGATGGCATTTCAACTTCCGTTGCTTTGTCTAAAATTTCTATGAACATTCGTTTCAAAAAACTTGGCATTGTGGCGGTCATAATGCAGAATTGCGCAGAATAATTTTTATGCAATTGCTCAACCATAGTTAAAATCAACGCAGTTGTGTGAGGATCGTAAGCATGAATTTCATCAAAAATGAACAGTCCACCGGACATTTCGGCAAACTGCATTTCAAATCCTCGTATGCCAAAAAATGCTTTGAGCAATTGAAATGGTGTCAATACTTTATATGGATGGCATAGCTTTCGTGCAAGGTTTTGTCGCTGATTTGCCTTTAATCTTGATTGTTCAGGTTCTTCGCCCTGATCTGATAAATAACGGTAAATGAAATAATTCGCTTTTCCATGAAGCAAGCTTAATCTATCTTCGGAAACTAAATCTTTAAGCCTTTTATACATGGCATTAATGCTTGCAGTATAAGGCAAGACATAAAATATACGACGTCCGTAAGTTTCATTCTCATTTTCTTGTGTCCAGAGCAACGCCGCTTCTGTTTTACCTGAGCCAGTCGGCGCTGAAAGCATAATATCCCCTTGGGTATAGAAACACGCTTCTTGAAAAGGTTGCCATCCTTGAAAAATCCGACCTTTGCGTTCAATTTCAAAACGAAGTTGCGTTTGTATTTCTTCTAACGCCAGCATAATCTGAATTTCTCCGGCAGAGGCAAGATGATCGCAGGCAATTAAGCATCCACGCAATAACATACCATAGTTTTTATGCAAGGTTGTATATTCACGATCCTCAAAATTATCAAGATAAGGCAGAAGATAATCTTTATAGGCATTCACCAATTGTTCTAAAGAAGATAAAGGCTTAAAATGACAATTGCTATCCCAAAACCATTTCTTTATCTGAGATTGAAATTGCATAATATCTAACCAATTTGTCTCTAGTTCATTTACTTTTGTTTGCCATACCTTATAGCCGGGGTCATGTTGTGGAAATGATCGATATTGTCCCAGTTCTTTAATATCTCTATGATGAGTCATTATAGCAAGTCCAATAGCTTGCTTTGCTTCTTTTGGCAAATCTAATCCACTGGCAAATCCAGCGGATAGAATTTCATGGCGATAATTCCAGTGAGTTCCATTACAGATTTGAGTCTGAAAACCATCAGCACATTTTCCTATATCATGCAGAGCAACTGCATAGAATAAATGCTCAAAGAAATCTTCTTCTCCTGAAATCCTTGCCAAAAATGGCATTAATTTTTTCATGCTTTCAAATACTGATAGACAGTTGGCTGTATGCTCAATAAGGGTTTCGGGTGGATTACTTTTAGCGAGTAATGTTGACATAGCTTACCCCTTTATATAAAAAAGGGACAGGAGTATTTCCTGTCCCAGTATCTTTAATTCTGACCGTGCAGATACACGCCCCAATTTTTTTCTTGGTCGTGCCATGCTGTTCCGGAATATTTAATTTCTTGGGTGATTAAATAAAACGGTCTTATGCCCTGTGGTTTTCTAGGTCTGTCTTGAGTAAAATAGGTAGGTAAAGATTGAATCGGTCCATATACCTGATCCATTGGAAACGGCAACAGAGTATTCTTATAGGTGACAGCTGACGATTGAGCCAATTCAATGTCTGTGATGGACTCAATTGTTGCCAATTCTGTTGAGCGACCTAATAAAATCGGGTAATGAGGACATTCCAAATATGGTTTAAGCCATAATGCCGGTGTATAAAGATACAGTTCTGGATCAATTAAAAATTCCCTAAGACATATATTTGACTTCGCTTTGAGCCTTGATTTATCAAACTCATAAATCGTTTCGAGGTCTTTTGCTTTTCCAGAGCTTGTAAACACGAAACCTATTGGGACATCTTCTGGCAAGACCCAATCACCTTTGGCAGCTGACAATAGACCATAAAGAGTTGACAATGGCGGAACTGGAAGAGTCGGCTGAAATCCACTTACAAATAAAGGATTGCGAAAAGATGCAGTCCAACCCCTAATATGAATGCGAAGCACTCGCATGGCTATTCTCCTATATGCTCAGATAGTCTTTCTGAAAGCTGTTTAACAACCTGATTTGGTGAGCCATAGATTATTTTTAGGACAGAATTTTTTGCCAATTCTTGTAAAGGTGTTTCTAAATCATCCATAAATCCTTCACGACGACCAATATAAACATTATCCAACATTCTGTCTGAATAATCATTCATTACTTGTTCTAATGCTGGAATACTGAATTCTGCTTTATCGTTGCGTTCTACCATAAGGTTCATAAACGGATGATTCCCGCCATCTAAAACAGTCATTACCAATAGTTTTGGCGTTACATCTGTAAGATGTGATGCGAGTTTGGCTCCACCGCTTATGACTGGTAACGCTTCTAATACCTGCTTTGCACGACGCAGACGAACTTCAAGAGGTAACTTCCAGCAGGTTTCTTTGCCAATGTCAAATAACTGTGTCTGATCATCAGGTTGATTTGATATACAAGCAATTCCACCATATTGCCTAATAGTGGGAATATAGCTTTCAGTGACGTTCAGGTAACCAGTTTTATTTATCGACCAAAACTTACCTACTGCCTCAAGGTCTAAAGAAAATATCCCTTTAAATATACACGAATAAAATTGATGTTCATAAGGCACTGGATCGCCTTCATGTCTCGCCATTACACCAAAATCATCAACTGGTTTATGTGAAAAAGCTGAAATTAGCGGAGAGCATTTAAGCGGAGATAGCCTTGTTACTGTTTCTTTCTTGCCTCCTTTTGGCGCTTTCATATAACCGAAAACATCATCGTCATCATATTCTGCTGGAGAAGCAGCGGTAAAAGCTATTTTCGCTTCCCTTTCTATTGGAGATAGTTTCCAGTCAAATTCATCGCCTAATGTCATGCGCCACCAATTGCGCCATGCCTGACCCGATATATAAGGATAGACTTGGCTCCCTTTTCGTAGGGTTTTTACAACAACTTTATTTTCAGTGGCATCGCCTATTTGTGTGCCAGCATTGTTTAATGCTGAATATGGCGCATCTAAAATTACGAGTCCAATAAGATTTTTTGACATTTTCATTCCTCCGTTCCTTCTTCAGGTTCATCAATTTTTGGTAAGTCTTTTTGATCCTTTAACCAACCATGCAAGGTTTCATAAATACGAAATAAAAGCAAATCTCTTGTTTCTCTCCAATCCATGAATTCACCATCTGTTTCGGGAAACAATTCCGTCATATACTCATCAATAGAGAAAAGCGGATCCTCTTTTCCTTGATCTATGCGATCTCTAATTATGCGCAAAAGAACATTTCTAAATTCAGCATATCTTACTGATCTTTCCATTTGACCAAGACGTTTAACGTTTCCTGATTTCTTGATACTACATGCAATAGAATCAGCAACTCGTTTGATCGTTACAAGCCTTGATTCACTCATAACATGCACCTCCTTAAGATAAAGTGTAACCAAATCCCAATTGCCTCTGACTTGACGTTCTGGACGATTCAAAAAGAAACTTAAGATCGATTTTCCTTCGAGTAACCACTCGTAAACTAAATTAGACTTATTTTTATATTCATCTTCATCATCAGACTTAATTTTATCCCAGTTTACCTTTTGGTATCCCTTTCTAACAATCTTATTCCATTCAGAGCTATAGTTTTTTTCATGCACATAAGCAAGGAAACGAAATGCACCTGTTGGTAGAGAATAAATATCCAATTCGGGACCTTGATTATAGTTTGTGAAATAATATACTTGTATCGTTGCATTTTCTCTTGACCATCTCTCATTATATCGTCTCATTAATTCGTCAGTCATCTTAAAGAAACTGTTGCGCCCATTAGCCAATCCGGGATTATAGCAACCAGTAATTTCTTTTCTTAATATCTGACTCTTTATAGCTCTAATACATTCTCTTGCCCAAACTCGTTGCCATTTCCAACAATTTGAATGTACCATAAGAAATTTACCACCACTTGCAACAAATGATAATGGCGCAAATTGAATTGCCAAAGCACAAGCAGAACAATAACCAACTCCAGGACTAAATATTGGAAAAAAGTTGAGAAGCTCACCTGAACCCGTAAGCGGAATATCTGTCTTTGTTAGATAAACATTAGCCGACCTTCTCCCACATCCAGCGCAATCACCAAATTCGCCAAGTTCATTGACAGTATTTAATAGTTCGTTCCAACACGATCTGAGAAGTGCTTGAAAATCTTTTTTTCTATTTGCTGGATTGGTAACAGCATTATTGGGGAAGATTGAATACAGATTTTTGCTCCATGCTGAACTACAAAAAACCAGATATAAATCCTTTATTATGCTATCTAAATCAGAAATAGTTATTTCATTTGCTTCCTTTATTTGATCATAACTTGATAAATATTCACATATCGCACTTACGCCAGCGTCAACAAATGGATTTCCCATTAGTTCCTCATATATTGCCATAAGCATCCTCCTTTCCTATGTAGTTAACAATACCTATTATACAAGTTAGGTGTGACAGATGTATGTCACTCCCTTCTATCAAAAATTTCAACCATACCAAATCCTGCGCTGTTTTTATCGCCAAAACCACATTCATAGCCAATAAACATAAGTTCCGGACTGCCAAAGGCACGGAAAGGGCATAATACCCCTCGTATATCTATATCTTTATACCGAATCAGACGAGTAACACACCCTTCCCGCTTGGCAATATAGTCTGCATCAAATTCCATTCTAAATGAATCATCTCTTGGTTTTCTGCCATATATTGTCTTATACTTCCTGATAAGGTTCTGCCTTATTAACTCCGAAAACTCAGGTTCATCAGGCAAGAGATAGTGCATAGCAATTTCACCCCTAAATTCACGCTTTGTTGACATAGTAATTGGTGAGAGACATCGGAAATACATACGTTCTTGGAAACGAGGTATTTTGGGTATATCCACATCTTTTACCGAAAGCGTATTATCACCTATGCAAATTACCCTCTGGTCTAACAGCGATGCTGCAAAACCGCCAAGAAACTTCTCCTGAGGTGAGGAAACTAACCATGTCAATAATGACTTAAAATGAATATGATTATCCCTAATTTCACGCTTCTGAGCCATCAATTGTGAAAATGTAAACAACTTAAATCGTTTATCTCCTAAATTATAGCCATCTTCGTGTAGAAAATAGGCATATTCAGGATTAGACTGATCTAGAAATCGATATATGGCGCTGGCAAGCAGATAGTTATAGTTGATTGGAATAGTTATTCCTTTTCCAATATTAAAAATTATCTTAATGCGCATTATTCTTATCTCCAAGTTTTATGTATAAGGCTATCGTTAATATGATTAATCGAATTGATTATGCGAGGATTTTATCATATAAAATAAATCTTTGGTATAGATATTTTGATAACTGATATATTGACTATGGACACAGGTAACAGATTTACAAATATCACAATTCCTTAGTTTTTGCTGCTATTCCACCGATTCCTATGTGCGGTCCGGCATTGTTATATAAATTTTCATAACTCTTGAGAGATTAGGCTATATAGATGAAACCATAGGTTTATGACGATCTGGCAAACAATAATCGCCAGAAATTCTCAAAAAATATTGTATTTCCCCGTTTTTTTAAGGAACTTTTCTATCCCAGATATTCTCTAAAATATATGGTGCTTATTATATTGGAATGAATTGTCTTGCTTAGATTATCGGAGGTATTAAATGAAAAAAAGTGCAATAACTTTTTGTTTTTTTGTTTTTCTAGTTTTTATTGGTAATTTATCTTTTGCTGGTGTCTCAATTCATTATGACGGTGATGTGCATGAGATAAATATGTCCTATCAAAATTTGAAATTAGAATTGCCGAATTTGCCAACAATCGAAGGCTGTGCCAATCTAACTTTACTTTGTTATGGATGTAAAGAAAAAGAAATTAACACCCCTTCTGGCAAGCATAATCACATTTTTAAGTTTGATAAAGCGATCGGTATGATTGAGTTTCCAGATATTCTTATACCTATTCTTAATATTCCTCTTGTAATTGGTATGGAGATTGATTCTGGTATGATGATTGAACATGGGACTGGTGGTCACAACGCTGAATCTGTTGATGTTATGTCCACAGGAAAAATAGTTACTTTATCAATAGGTTCAGACCAAATAATACTAGAAAAAACGTTAATAAAGATAAAAGATGGTGAACTCCAGTTCATTAAGTATAAGAATAAATGATTTTTTAATATCTGAATAGCTCTTTTTCTCCAAAATTATCACCTCTCAAAAATTTTATTGACTATTAATGATGAAATGTATAAAATAAAATTATGGATGGAGGTGATAAAAGCATTTTTTATTAAAAACGTTAAATTTTTGTTGTATGTAATTCTATTTTGGAGGGATGAGCAATGAAAAAAATTTTATTAATGTTTTTGATGTTTTTGATATTTTTTATTGTTATTTATGCTATTCCGTTATCTGTTTTGTCTGCAGACCCACCAGCAAAACATCCAAAAACTAGTGACCCTCTTGTAATAGATTGTCTTAAAGGCACTCCCAGAAATATTGATGGAAAATTGGATGATTGGCAACTCAGTTATATGATACCTGCAGTATTAGATACCGAAGAACAAATTTTTCTAGGGCAGGCGAATTGGAGTAATTCAAAAGATTGTAGCGGTAAGTTTTATGTTATGTGGGATGAAAAAAATATATATATTGGTGTTGAAGTCAAAGATGATAAATTATCTATGGGCAAGGCTGGAGGGGATATTTGGAATGCTGATGCAATAGAGATATTCTTTTCAACTACAAATGCTGTCGCTGGTCATAATGAGCATTATCAATATGGCTTCAATGCAAAAAATCAAAAATGGAATTGGTGTAATATAGATGGCGCTGGCTCAAAAGAACCTGATTATCTTAAAGTCATGTCAACGGAAATTGCTGGTGGATATATTTGCGAAGCCTCGATTGATTATAAGCAAATGAAATCTTTAAAGTTTGAAAAAGGTAGCGCTATTGGATTTCATCCGGTTATTGATGATACAGAAGCAGTTGATAGGGAAATTCAGATGACATGGACAGGGCGAGAAGCACATGATCAAAGTATGGGGTTCGGTCATATTATACTTTCATCTCAAGCCGCTTCCGTTAATCCCAATGAAAAAATGGCTTTGACTTGGGGAATGATTAAGAAATAAAGATAATTTATTAAAAAAGGGCGATCATCAAAATCGCCCTTTTTTAATTTATTTAATTTGATTTTACATTAGCCCATGTTGTAGCTAGTTGGGTTCTTGGGTTGACAGATGTCGCCGCAATCATTCCGCTTTTCATTATCAAATTTATATCTTCTTCGCTCAAAGCCTTATTGAACAAACCAACCTCGTCTATTGCTCCTGAATATTTATAACTGCCATTTGAGGTCCTGCCCATTATAAATTGAACGTCTGTTACATTCGGCTTATCACCAAAACTCCCTTTTGCATCAAGTTTACCATTTATGTATAACTTACTTTCTTTCATAT
>CAZMCH010000107.1:0-13059 GCA_964564735.1 uncultured bacterium | reverse complement strand
GAAACAGATTTCAACACATCAAGATTGCCTTTATCGTCAAAGAATCCAAAACTTGTGAACATATTTATAACAGCATGACACGAATTTTTTTTCAGTGGAATATCCCTCATATCACCATTAATGAACCACAAATTATCAATATTTGATGATTGTTTCGCAATATTTAGTAACTCACTTGATAAATCTAAACCTATAATTTTATAGCCTGATTCTGCAAGTCCTCTAGCGTGCCTTCCTTCACCACAACCTAAATCTAGTATAAGAGAATCATCTTTTAATTCGAGAACGCTGTCTATAAAATCAAGCTCTTCTTCATTTTCGTCATAATCTGGCAATTCTGCTAGTGCGTAATTTTTATCCCACATTTTAGTCTATATTTGTTATTTTGTTGATTTTATAAGCTATTTGTTTTATATAAAACTAAAACTAGCTAGGTTGAATAAACTTAACTCATAATTAGATATGAATAACTCATGGCCCTTTTCGGCTTTTTCTTGCTTATAATTATTCATTCCATATTGCAATTCCCATTCATATATATTAGCAAAATCAAATAGATTGCGTATTACTGAACTATCATCATAGGTAATAAGCCATTTATGTTTGCATTTCTTCATGTTTTCTGCAAAACGTTCATGATCAAAAGAAGTATGTAGATAGCCATTTTTGCCATATAGTTTTGATTTTGTAGGCTCAAGATATGGCGGGTCAAGAAATATGAATACGTTTTCGCCCTCTTGGAATAATTGATTTTCATAATCTCCATGAGTTATATAAACATCCTTCAAAACTGTTGATAAAAGTCTGATTCTATCAATTGAGGATTGAGTGAAACGCCTTTCAAAAGCTTGTTGTGAATATCCACCAGAATCAACCGTCCCAGAAAACGTTATCCTATTAAGAATAAAAAACCTAACCGCCCTTTCAAAATCATTCCATTCTCTATTGTTTTTTGTATAAAACTCAAAAAGATTCCTGCCATCCTGATAATTTTTCTTTATTTGATTTATTTCTTCTATAAGATTGAGTACAGCATTTTGGGCATATTTCCAGAAGCAGTAAAGATCATAATTGAGATCGTTAATCATGAATTTGGCATTACTCTTTATTCTTTGTTTAACAGCTAAAAAAACAGAACCTCCACCAACAAAAGGCTCCCTAAATTCAGCAAAGTCTTTTGGTATTAATGGCAATATTTGATTTAATGCCCTTGACTTTCCACCGGGGTATCTAAGAGGGCTTTTTATTTCTCTTTTCATTGGATTGATAAATAATGTCTTATACTCCAGCCTGCGACCTTGCCATCTTTATCGCCCATTTTTGAGCAGATTCTGCCATCTTATCAAGCTCATTAGCTACATCATCAGATAAATACTGTGGATGATGCTTAGCAAGAATTTCTCTTGCCCTTTCATTAGCCCTTTGGCGCATATCTTTTCCACCGTCAATCATCCAATCTTCCCATTTTTTACGATTAGTTATTTTGGGAAACCACCCAACTTTGCGGAAGTGCTTTAATGTATGATCATGAGCAAGATAATTACCACCAGGACCGACCTCTTTAATTACATCAACTGCGAGAGTTTCGCTGTTTACTTCAACACCTTTAGCAATATGAAGCGCCGCACCCAGTATTTCATTATCTATCACACATTGCTCATAGCTTGCTAAAAGCATCTGCTCTATCATACCGATTGATAGATGTATAAAGTTAACTCCACTTAACGCACATCCAAGCACCTGTAATGCTCTTTCATATCCCGCTTGGGCATCAGGTATTGTCGCATCAATACCAGTTCCGCCCTGAAATGGTAAATTATAATAATGAGCCACCTGTGCAGTTGCAGAATGTAATAGTGTCGTTTCTGGGGCGCCACCTGAATAGTTTGTTGTAACCATATCCAATATTCCAGAAGCAATAGCATATATACAAGGTGTTCCGGGGTTAACCATTTGAGCAAGAGCCACCCCACAAAGTATATTTGCAGATTGTTCAACGAGTGTTCCTGCAATCGTTATGGGAGTAGTTGCCCCGGGCTGTGCGTCTGCTTCTATATACAATGGGATATTATATTTTGCGGATTCCATTAGTTCTTCAACCCTTATCCCTGCATGTGTTAACGGGCTTGTGAGACAAACAACTATTGTGAATATGGGCTTCCTTTTGACTTCTTCAATGCTTCCAAGAATGATTGACGCCATTTCAACCTGATCTCTTATACTTTGCGCTCCCATACCTTGTGAATAATAGTTTCTGCCAGTATTTTTCATAACAGTTGAAAATAGTATTCTGTCAAATCCCTCTTGCTCTATCTCCTGTGGAATAACAATTGCGTGCATAACATGAAGGTTTTCAAGCGCATCCTGCAATCTGGTTAATTCTGCAAGATCATGTCTTGTTGCGGGGCGATGATTACCATCCAAATCAAGAACAGAAAGAGCAGATGAACCACCTATGGTATATACTCCCTGTGTATCAACCTTAACGTCAAATTCTGGCTTTTTGCCGTATAATGTAAACCTTGATGGTGCTGTTGAAAGGGCTTTCTTTAATACATGTTCAGGAATCTGGACGATCCTTTTATCAAAATCAACCTTACAGCCATGATCTCTCATCAACTCTAATGCTGGTTGATGTTCCACCCTTACGCCAACTTCATCAAGTATCTCTAATGTAGCATTATGAATATCATCAAGATTTTCATTGCTTAAGACTTTGTATTGACCACTTCTCATGTATTCTATTGGCATCATTACCTCCCTTTGTCCTATTATGATTTGAAGAATATATTTTAAGCTTTATTTGCTTTGTGCCTTATCTATTTTGGGTTTGGATTGTTCTGGAAAGCAAATTTTACATGGTTCGTATTTATTTTTCAAAGCCTCCTCCAAAGTAATTGATCTATTGTCATCACTCAGAAATTTGCAGTTTTGCTTATGATATTTTTTACCAGATTTAGCTGAAATATGGACTAATGAATCACCCTTCATATCTTTATTGATTTCCTGTCTTAATATTTCAGGCTCTTTATTTTCTTTTTGTGGTCTTAACGACTCTAAAACTTGTGTAAGTTCGTTTATTTTCCTTTTGAGTTCCCTGACCTCATTTTCCAGAGATGATATTCGACTAAGTAATGATGTAATGTCATATTCTATATTTGATAAAGACTGTGTTGAGGATATATCAGACCACATACCGATTTTGGTGGAACGTGCTTCACGTTCCAGCTTTATAAGCATGTCAGCATATTTTATATTTGGAGATATGATAAAAACTGAACCATAGCCTTGTTCGATTATTTTTGCATTTATAAATACATCATCAAGGAATACATAAGCAAGTATATTACCCTTATCATCATAGCTCAATTCATCAAACTCAAGCCTTATTTTTTTCCCTTCAACAAGACTTTTATTAAATTCATAGGCATTTCTTGAAAAAAGTTCTGATGAGACTTTTTCAACGCCTATATATTTAACAACTTTATCATTATCTAATATTATTGTATTGGAATTCAATACCTGTTTTACAATAAATTCATGCGTCTGTGATATTGATGGTTTAAATATCAGAATGGAAAGGAATAATATGATTATGAATAACTTGGCTAGGTAATAATTCATTTTATCTTTGATCATTATTTTGTATATTTTCATGCTGGCGAACAAGTCCTAAAACTGTTCCGAACCACAAAATAGCACTGACTATCGCTGTAAGTGGATAAACCGCAGACAAAAGAATATAACCAAGTGAATTTGCTGTCATTGTTGCAAGGGAAGTCAAACCTGCAGAAATGCCCTTAGATGCCCGATAGCCAAAGGAATCAATGACTTCTTTTGCTCTGTATCGGCTATCAAATGATAATGGCATATAGAATATCTCTTTGCCTGCACGAAATACCGAATAATCAATTACCTTAAAAACAAGATAAGCCAATCCACCTGTGAATAATGATGGCTTTACAAGAAGAATAAATGCAGTGATAATATGAATAGCGGGAATTACAGGATGTATATATTTGAGTTTTATACGACTTAAAAGCATCGGTGCGACAATAAACTGGAGTATCCCTGCAACAAGATTGAGCCTGCCATAAAACGTCCCAAAAAATGCGGTTCTCTCATCTTTGATTGTGAATGTGTCTGATACAATGCCAGAAAACCTTATATCAAGAACCGTTGACATTATTTGTGTTAAAAATATTAATAAGGCAAGCCTGCGAAGATATGAC
Source organism: uncultured bacterium (assembly GCA_964564735.1). Lineage (GTDB taxonomy): Bacteria > Poribacteria > DTPJ01 > DTPJ01 > DTPJ01 > CAZMCH01. The sequence goes on along the minus strand of CAZMCH010000107.1, from coordinate 8,827 downwards.
GACTCTACAAAAAGCGATAATGCAAGCGATTTATGTTTTTTTGCTTCCTCAATAGTTGGTTTTGGTTCTCCGCCAAAGTGATATGCTAAATCCGAAAACAATGCGGATGGTAATAATGATCCTGCTGTCAGTAATAATAATGGCTCTGTTCCAAATTTAACTGCAACTGCACCAACAGTAAATCCGCCAACGATTGCACCCAAAGAACCTACGCCTGTTATAGGTCCGTTGAATTTTTTCGCCTGATCTTCTCGCAATACGCTATTTATAAGTGACCAATACTGCTCAATAACGACAACTATATATGCCTCTCTAAACGAATAGAGAAACCATGATGCAATGCCAATACGATTACGGACAAAAAAATAGCATAATGCTATGATGGCAGATGAGAGTATTGAAGTAATCAATAAGGTTCGGCGAGGTCTAACAAGCGTAATTAACCAGCCATATCCATAAAGGAAAATTATAGTGAATATAGCGCCGCCAAGCATTGCATAAGGGAGTTTTTCTTTGCCATAAAATTCAAGAAATAATGAAGATGATGAACTTCGTATAAATTCATATCCACAGAGAAGAAACCCCGCTGAAAGGGCGATTGTAATAACGAATAGTATTTTTTTTGAATTTTTGTTTTCTAATTTCATGTATTATTAGAAATTTTATTTATAGTCAACCTATTTATCAAAGACGCACAATAACCAGCGCCAAATCCGTTATCTATATTAACAACAGAAACACCAGAAGCACAGCTATTCAGCATCGTTAATAAAGCGGAAAGACCATGAAAACTTGCTCCATAGCCAACGCTTGTTGGAACAGCGATTACAGGCTTATCAACCAATCCACCAACTACACTTGCCAAAGCTCCTTCCATGCCTGCAACAACAATTATAACATTTGCCTCAAAAAGTTTATCTCTATTTCCTAATAAGCGATGAATTCCAGCCACACCAACATCATAAAGCCTTTCAACTTTATTGCCCATCATCTCAGCAGTAACAGCAGATTCCTCTGATACAGGCATATCCGCAGTTCCAGCGGTTACAACCAAGATTATACCTTCGCTTTGTAACTCAATTTTATTCTTTACAACAGTTATGGTTCTGGCAAGTTCATTGTATTGTGCGGATGGTTCGATTGCTTTGACTGCGTCAAAAGCATCTTTTGATGCTCTTGTCGCTAGTAAATTATTGTTCCGTTCAAGCAATTTCTGAGATATTTTAGTGATTTGGTCAATTGTTTTGCTTTGGCAAAATATAACTTCTGGAAAACCACAACGTATATGACGATGAGTATCAATTTTTGCAAATCCAAGATCATCATAGGGCATACCTCGAAGTTGCTCAAGTGCATCATCAATATCGGTTGAACCTTCTTTTACCTCTGTTAGCAATTTTCGAAGATTTTGAATATCCATATTGATACAAACGAATAATTATGAATGGTAAATACCATCTATAAATTTGGTATCCACCATCCGTCATTTTATTAGGCTTCTTCCTCTTCGGTAAGTTCCTCTTTTTTCTGTTTATAAGCCTCTTTACCAGCTTCAAAGGCAGCCTGAATTTGAGATTTTACTCCGCCAGCCTTTTCTTTGCCTTTGGAGAATAACCCTACAGCTCCTTCTTTAGCCTCCTCAAGTTTTTCTACGGTCTTATCTTTAACTGCAATGGATGTATCTTTTATTTTATTTCTTGTTTCAGCACCCGAAGCAGGGGCAAATAAAATTCCCAGCATCGCACCAAGTGCGCCACCAGCAAAAAAAGCAACTAGCATTTTTCCAAATTCTTTTTTATCGTCCATTTAAGAATCCTCCTTCTTTATAAATAAAGACCTAAGTCCCTTTTTGACACCAGCCCAAATGCTGATGATCTCAATTGCAGGTATAACTGCTTTGTTTTGATACAATGAGACTACTTCATGTGTTTTTTCTACCATATCCTCGATATTATCGACCATAACATCAACTTTTGCTAGATTTTGATCAAGCATCTCAGAAATTGCTTCTCTAGATTTCGCAACGGTTTCACTTACACCTTCAACCATAACATTAACAGTAGCTATGCCATCATTAACATTTGCCGATATGTCTTTTAGGTTATCTGCAATTGGTTTAACGTCCTCTTCGGCTATTTTGTTGACATTATCAATGATTTCGAGAGCCTTTGGTTTTATCTCGTCAACAGCTTGCTTAATCTGAGATAATACTGGAACAATCTGATTATTGATGGTTCTCATGGTCTTTCTGAGTTCCAGTAGAACAGAAATAACATAAATGATAAGCACAACAACTGCGAGTGCAATTAATCCAATAGAAGCAGATTTTATAATTTCCATTGAATGCCTCCAGCTTTTTTATCCCTAGTATACGAAACAGGGATTTATTAATAAAAAATTCCTTTTGTGAAAATCCCTCCAAATCTCCCTTTTGGAAAGGGAGACTCTATAATTTGAATATCAGAGCATTTTATCAATGATGTAAAATGTTGCTTCAACAGCTTCACCGACTTTTGATGGTTCTTTTCCACCAGCTTGTGCCATGTCAGGTCTTCCTCCACCACTACCGCCAGCTATCTCTGCAACTTGTTTGATAATATCACCTGCCTTAAGTTTCTTTTCCTTTATAAGATCATCCGTAACACCAGCAATGAATGAAGCCTTTCCATCTGTCCCTGAACCAAGAACGATGACACCAGATCCGATTTTGACTTTTAGGTCATCCATGATTGTACGAAGTGCGTCTCTGTCTGCATTGTCAATAGCAACAGCCAAAACCTTTACACCTTTAATATCTTTGACCTGATTTAATAATTCTCCTGACTGAGCCAATGCTCCTTTTTGCTTAAGGCGTGTGATCTCTTTTTCAAGTTCTTTATTTTGCTGGATTAATGCCTCAACTCTTTCTGCAATATCAGTTGGCTTGACTCTTAATAGATCAACTATTTTCCTAACCTGTTCTTCCATATCAAGTTCATGGATATATGCTGATTCTCCTGTTAATGCCTCTATTCTTCTTATTCCTGCTGCGATACTGCTTTCACTTATGATCTTCAATAGACCGATCTCGCCAGTCATTTTAATATGCGTTCCACCGCATAACTCTTTGCTGTAATTATCTAATTGAACAACCCTGACAACATCTCCATATTTTTCACCAAAGAGAGCAGTTGCTCCTTGCTCTTTTGCTTCTTTAATTTCCATTTCAGAAGTTATAACAGGCGTATTTTCCCTTATATGCCTATTAACTAGCTTCTCAACTTCCTTTATTTCATCAGATTTCATCGCCTCAAAATGATTGAAATCAAATCTAAGCCTATCTGGTGCAACCATTGATCCTGATTGAGCAACATGACTTCCAAGAACCTCTCTAAGTGCGCTTTGAAGGATATGTGTTGCAGTATGATTGACCGCAATTTTTTGTCGTCTTTCGGTATCTATTGAGGCAGTAACGCTATCTCCTGATGATATTCCGCCTGATATAACTTTGCATTTATGCGCTATTATATCAGGGATCGGATGAACAGAATCCAGAACCTGTATTTTGACATTATCATTACTTAACCAACCAATATCTCCTACTTGTCCACCAACCTCACCATAAAACGGAGTTTTATCAAGCACAATCTCGACTTCATCGCCTTCTTGTGCTGATGATAATAATTCGTTGTCTTTTACAATAGCAACGATATTTGCGGTAAGTGATGATTGCTCATACCCCTTAAAGTCAGTAGCTCCATATTCTTTGATTATATCACCATAGACGCCTGATTGGAATATACCACCAGCAGTCTGCCAAGCTGATCTGCCTCGTTCTCTTTGTTCTTCCATTGCGGATTCAAAGCCAGTTTCATCAACTATAAAGCCTTTCTCTGATGCTACATTTTGAGTTAAATCAAGTGGAAATCCATAAGTATCATAGAGTTCAAAAGCACTCTTTCCAGATATGATCTTCTCATTACCCAGAGAGGACATTATAGTATCAAGTCTTTCAAGACCTTGCTCAAGCGTTCTTTGGAAGCGTTCCTCCTCAGAGAGTATGACTCTTTTTACTAGATCACGCTTCTCAACCAGTTCAGGATAGACATTGCCCATTATTTTAACGACTTTATCTACACCCTTATATATAAAAGGTTCTTTCATGCCGATCTTACTGCCATAGCGGACACCTCGCCTAAGTATCCTTCTCAGGACATATCCTCTGCCCTCGTTAGATGGCATAACGCCATCACTAATAGCAAATGTCAGGCATCTAACATGATCTGCCAAAACTCTCAAAGCATAAGTATTTTCAAGCGTTTCACCATAAGGAGTATCTGTTAAATCAGACATAAAATCAATTATTGGTCTGACAAGATCAACATCAAAAATATTATCAAGCCCCTGAACGAGCATACTTAATCTTTCAAGGCACATACCAGTATCAATGTTCTGAGTGGGGAGTGGATGTAATTCTCCAGCATTATCTCGGGTATATGTCTGAAATACAAGATTCCAAAATTCAAAGAACCTGTTGCAATCACAACCGGGCTGACAAGTATCTTCTCCACAACCCATTTCTGGACCAAGATCAATAAATATCTCTGAGCAAGGACCACAAGGACCCGGAATAACAACAGGGGGCCAAAAATTATCCTTCATACCAAGACGGACTATTCTTTCAGCCCTAAAACCAACATCCTTTGTCCACATATCAAATGCAGAATCATCATCAAGATATATTGACACCCAAAGCCTATCAGAAGGAATTTTTGCCACTTCGGTTATAAATTCCCATGCCCATTGTATAGCCTCTCGCTTGAAATAATCTCCAAAGGAAAAGTTACCAAGCATTTCAAAGAATGTGAAATGCCTGTTAGTTTTGCCAACTTCTTCAAGATCATTTTGTTTTCCACTTGCTCTAAGGCATTTTTGCGATGTTACTGCTCGTCTATATGTAAGAGGGATGCTTCCCTCAAAGTGTGGCTTAAATTGAACCATACCTGCGGTTGTAAATAACAAAGTCGGATCGTTTGGAACAAGCGAATCGCTAGCAACTATGGTATGACCCTTTTTCTCAAAAAATCCAAGAAAATCAGACCTTAACTGATGACCTATTAACATAGACAAAAATTCCTCTCTGCAAATTATTCTTCATTTAATACTTTATCAACAACTTTCCTAATTGTATCAAAATCAAAACCACGTCTGACCAAAAAGCTTTGAAGTTTCCTTCTGGCAGATATTTTATCATCATTTTTATATGATCTCATCTTTTTTTGAGCTAATTCAATGGCAGTATCTAATTGATCTGAATCATCAATAAATTCTTCTAATACTTCTCCAATTATTTCTTTATTGATGCCTTTTTGAGCTAATTCACGCCTTAGAACAATTTTACCTTTTGGTTTATTATGTTTTCTGGATAAAACCCATTCCTCTGCAAATGTCTTATCATCGATATAGCCAAATCCTTCTATTGTTGAGATAGCCTGATCTATCACATCATCGGTATAGCCTTGTTCTGTAAGTTTATTTCGGACTTCCTTGCTTGAATACATTCGCCTTGAAAGCAAATTGTAAACATATTTCTTTGCTTTTTGTAGTTCTTCGTCATGGATCATCTCTTTCAGGCTGTTTTCATCAACTTCCATGCCTGTTTTTAATTTATATTTTAAGGCAACTTCCTCAGAAATTCCGCAATAATATCTACCATCAAGATATATCGATAAACGAGATGGATGTTTTTCTTGGGTTTTTAGATCGGTGATTTGCTGTTTCATATCAGATATTTATAGAGATGATAATTGATGATGTGAATAATGTCAAGGAATTTCTATGTTATATATGCTTACAAAAATGCTATTCAATTAAATTAGTTTTGAAAATTCATAGCTTGTATTGGAAAACAGATTATTTGACAAATAGAGAAGCCTTTGTTTCGTTATTTTTATTGCTTGCTCTGAATTATCTATACCTATCCAATTACGATTAAGTTCACAAGAAGCAACAAGCGTTGTGCCAGAACCACAGAAACAATCAAGAACTAAATCATTTTCGTTTGATGAAGCACTAACGATAAATCTTAATAAATCTAAACTTTTTTCTGTTGGATAGCTTGGATATTGTGGGTCTTTAAATTCCCAAATATCCTGCGCTTTTTTCCCTTTTTTTTCATCAAGAAAGATTTTTTTTCTCGGAACTCCCTTTGACGACCATTCGATAAGCCCTTGCTTGTCCCATTCTTCCAATATGGCTGGTTCACTACGCCAATGTCGTCCTTTTGGTGGTTTTATATTACGCCATTCTTTTCCTGTATTTCCGTTTGATGTTTCTCCGGGTGCATGAAGCGGAATTGTAGTGTATCTTCGTCCATTTTTATCGGTTTTTTTGAATAAACGTTTTTCATCTTCTTCCGAAAATGGCATAAGTGGATCATTCCATATATGATTTTCTGTTTTTGAGTAAAAAAGTATTAAATCTTTAATATTGCCGTAAGCCTTACGATGAAAATTTTTGGGATTGCATTTTATACGAGTAATATCATTTCGGAAATTACATTGCCCAAAAATTTCATCCATTATAAGCTTTACATAATGCCCAATCTTATAATCAATATGAAGATAAATCGATCCTTTTTCTGACAATAATTCATGCAAAAAGATTAATCGTTCTCTCAGAAACTCCAAGAAATCTGCACCAACCAAAATGTCACTATAAGCAATAGTATCACTATTGCTACTGCTGATAGTGCTTGCGCGATCTTTGCCTATCCTAAAATGTCCTTTTGTTGCGAAGGGCGGGTCAATATATACTAGATCAACCTTGCTGGCATATTCATCAAGTAAAGTTTTTAATATTGAAAGGTTATCTCCTTGAATTAGCCTATTCTTTGAACCTTCACCAGATACAATATCCAAATCAGCTTTTGAGGTTTGTGTAAGAATGTCATTTTCTGATTTTTTATTATCATAAGTGATAATCATAAAATCTAAACTTGAAATAAATCATCCAGATAGCTCTTTCTTGATTTGCATAATCTATACTTTTAACCAATCGTTCATATTACTCATATTTCCATTTCTATGTTTTAGAAACTTTTCCGATATTTCATAATTTGTTATTCCTATTAAAAATGGTGGAGGTGGCGAGAATCGAACTCGCGTCCGAGGGTATATCCACAGAAGCTACTACATGCTTTTCCTGTGTTTTGAGTTATCGCCCTTCGCAACTCTCGCAGGCAGGATTTGCGAAGCACTATCTCAGATGTTGTTTTGCTGATCACCCTCTGAGAAAAAGAGATCGGCTAGCCTGCTAAACGTCGCCCTTCCCTGCCCCGCAGGCTTAGACAGGGAGGACGTAGTTACCTAACTAATTAGGCAGCTAGAGCCAATTCAGAGTTGGCATTTAATAGTTTTCCGTCAGTTTAACGAGGCCAACGGACCTCGACATGCAACCTCTGCTTCATCTACCTCCGTCGAAACCAATTCACCCCCACAAAATATATAATCAAAACTTTTAATATAACAGATAATTAATCTCTTTTATTTCTTTCTTTCATAGCTGATGCCTTTTCTCTGTTCAATTCCTCTTTCTTTAGTCTTTCTCTTTTATCGTAAAGATGCTTTCCTTTGGCAACAGCAATCTGAACTTTTGCTTTTCCTTTTTCGTTAAAGTGCATATCAATAGGAACAAGCGTAAAACCGCTTTGCTGAGTTCTGCCCCAAAGACGCCTGATCTCTCTTTTATTCATAAGAAGTTTTCTACGGCGTTTTGGATCATAATTTCTATTATCAGAATGGCTATATGGACTTATATGGGCATCATATAAATATATCTCACCATCTTCAACCTTTGCAAAGCTATCCTGAAGGCTGATGTTTCCCATACGCAATGATTTTACTTCTAACCCTTCAAGCGCAATTCCAGCCTCATAGGTATCAAGAATATGATAATCATGCTCTGCCCTTCTATTTTTTATTATATTTTTGACTTCAGCCATCTTGTTTTTCCAATTGATAAAGTTGCATCAGAAATTATAGAATAGCACATTAATTATATCATAAAAAGTGCAAATTAACAAGATTAACAAGAAATTGATCTAGGTAAAAAAGTTGCTTGACAATAGAATCTTTATGTTGTATAATCAGATTGGTAGGCTAAAAGTCTATCTATTAATAAATAGCGGGAAGCAATTATTTTTTAAAATAGAATGTTTTGCGGGTTTAAATATTTTAATTGTTAATTGCGGTTTGCGGTCTGTCTAGTGCGGAGGGAGGAGATCCGTTATGATGAGAAAGCAAGGAGTTGCGACAAGTCAGGCGTTTATTATCGCACTGATTATTCACGGTGCGCTTTTGCTCATATTAGGAGCATATATCGCCTATACGCAAACTCCACAGGTCAAGGAATGGGTTCAAAGCACCTTCTTGAAACCCAAGCAGGATGTAAAACCCAAAGAACGCCCAAAAGATTTAAAACCAATCGTTAGACCAACTGTTCCAACAGAACAGCCAATGGCTGTTCAACAGGTTGTAGCACCAAGAGTAACAACCGCTGCTGTTATGAGAGCTCCTGTTGCTTATGCAAGCACTGAGGTTCTTGAGTTTGATAATACTCCAATGGTCAAATCGGTCAATGTTTCGGTGGCAAATGCTCCAACGGTAAGAGTTGCAAGTGCAGTTCAAACTTATGCAAATATCCCAGCCACAAGTTCCGATGCAGGATTGGCTTTCTCTGCTCCTGTCGGTGATGTCGGTTTGGGTTCAGCACCAGTTATTGGAAGAGGCATTGTCGGAACTCAGGTTAGAGTTGCCAAAGGTGCTATTAAACCAACTGGTTTATCTAT
>CAZMCH010000106.1:0-13547 GCA_964564735.1 uncultured bacterium | reverse complement strand
GAAGCTCTTTTAGCTTTATGAAATTCGGGTTAAACGGAAGCATATAAGCTATCTGAAGCATAACACCAGCTTTGTCTGCGGCGGAGATCATCTCGTCAGCCTCCGCAACGTTTCTGCACATGGGCTTTTCCATGAGGATATGCTTTCCCGCTTGTGCCGCATAAACAGCAATATCTCTATGTGGTCTTGGATGAACACAGACATCAACAGCGTCTATATCTTTCCTATCCAAAAGTTGACGATAATCTGTGTAAGCATCAGCACCGAATTTTTCAGCGACTGACTTTGCGGATTCCTCTTTTATATCCGCAACGGCGACAATCTTCGCCCTTTTAGACATTTCATAATATGGAACGTGTAATCCTCTAAATATCCCACCACTACCGATAATACCAACTCTTATTTGATCCATGTCTTTTATCTCCTTTTTGTTGCATTTCAACGATGAAGATGCCCTGTTCGTTTCTGTCCACGCAGATTACATTCCAGCCATACTTGGGTATATGGTTCTTCTATGATCTCAAGTATGGCATGTTCTTCGCCTTTATGGGTGCAGACAATATCACCAACACCTACTATGTATTCATTCCCATCTGTCATTACTTTCGCTTTGCCTTGTAGCACGAACCAAAATTCCTCAGCATCATGGTAATGCAATTCAACTGGTTGTGATGATTTATCACGGGTTGAACAGCCCATAGCGTTGATACCACCTGTAACTTTTGCCCAATCTGGTGCGCGATCAGTTCCAAAATCCTCTCGCTTGACTATTGGCATATATTTTTCCTCCTCCATATAAATAAAGAGTTTTTTACAAAATTTGCTTGCAAGACAGATTTTATCATGTAGTTAATTTATGTTCAATGCTTTTTAGCAATAAAAAAGGCAGGTTAATAAACCCGCCTAAATTGTTTTATATTACTTTTTTACTGGTCATAGCGACCATATTTTTGCCTTAGATCAAGCATCATCTGGTATCTTTCTGGTGGCATACCTTTGAAGGCAACATTGCTTGTGCAGAATATATATCCGCCGCCGGGCATACCATCCCTGAGTGATCTCATTACATCTGCTCTAACTTCTTCATCTGTTCCAGTTTGCAATAAACCACAGTTGACATTACCAGCAAGACAAACTTTGTCTCCAACTAGCTTTTTGACTTCTGCAAGACTGACTTTTGCTTGTGGGTCTATTGAATGAAGCGCATGTGGTCTGCAAGAAACTAGCTGATCTAATATTGGCATTATGTTTCCGTCAGTATGCTTTATAACATAAGCACCGTTGTTTCTGTGTCCCTCTATAAGCCTATGGAGATAGGGTGTTACGAATTCAGCAAACATCTTGGGCGAGAGAAAAGGACCATCATTGAAGCAATAATCAGCACACATGGTCAGACATTCTGCGCCAGCCTCTATCTGCGTTCTGCCCCATGCAATACCATTATCAACAGAACTTTCAAGACCCTTCTTTATCTCGTCTCCATGCTCAAAAAGCCTCATTGAGAGATCAACCATACTTCTGCCATCAGGGATGCCCATTGTCCCATCTGCTTCGCCACAGATTAGGAACTTTTTGTTTGCGCCCATCTCAACTAGCTTTTTAATTACATTTATATCGCCAGTTCTTATGATGGAATAATCAAGGGCTTCCGCAATCTCAACATGGAATTCAGCATTGTAGCCGATAGCCATATCAAGTTCTTTTCCTTCAAGACCTTTATAGCCTTTGAAGCTTTTCTTAAAAAACTCTTCTGTAAGCTGAAATTCAAGTTCAAATGTTGGGACAATATCGTCCGGTTGTCTTAATTCAAGTGCAGCAACTGCTCTTTCTTTCGGGGTCATGTAATACCTCCATATTTACTCTATAATCTTAGGCACTTCAAAAAGCCCATCAACAGGGCTTGGTGCGTTTGCGAGTGCCTCTTCCTGAGTGAATGATTTTCTAACAACATCTTCTCGGACAACGTTTTTCACTGGTATAGCGTGTGATGTTGGTGGAACGTCATCAGTATTCAGCTTGTTAAGTTGCTCTATGTAATCTAATATCTCGCCGAGATTTTCGGCAAGTTTTTCCTTTTCTTGCTCATTAAACGTCAATCTTGCTAGGTTAGCGACATGCTCGACCTGCTTTATTGTTATTTTTGCCATATTTTTCTCCTCGAAAGAGTTCTTATAATTTACCATTTGTCTCATTTACATTTCTCTTGGGTCTGGTATTTCAACAACTTTTCCGCCTTCTTGCGCAGATAAATGAGCAAACAATCCCGGCAAACTATAGTCCAATCCCTCATAAACATCAATTGGTGGTTCAGTATCATTTTTTATAGAATTAACAAATGCGTCAATCATGTAATATTCCGCTGTTCCATGCCCACCAGCAGATGCACCATCAGGGGCGTTGGGATGATTAAATGAATATGGAAGGTCTTCCATGCCATTTGAGTCCTTAAAACAGGCAAAACTTTTATCCATCGCGCCTCTAACATTCTCGATAACTCCTTCAGAGCCATAAAAAGAATAATAATGGAAAGCCTGTTTGCGAGGGTTCGAAAATCCGCATAAAATCTTTATTATTGCACCTTTGCTTGTTCTGAAAAGCCCAACTTCCATATCAATAGCACCAAGGTCAGGGGCAACATTAACGCCTGTATTCATACCAACAGCAGAAACGCATCTATCCTTTATTATAGACAATACTGGTCCTAGACTGTGTGTGCAATAATATATTGGTGGCATACCTGCGCGCCAAGTTGGATTGCCATTTGCGTCCCACATGATACTTCTGCAATCATGGACATATTCTGCTTCAATGTATATTGGTTTGCCGATTTTGCCATCATCAACTAGCTTTCCCCATTGCTGAACGAAATACCAGTAATTGCAATTCTCTGCAAACATAAACTTACCTTTACTTTTTCTAACAGCATCAATAAGCAATTTACATTCCTCAATGCGATTTGCAATGGGAACTTCACAAAGAACATGTTTATCTAGCTTTAATGCTGTAATTGAATTAGCTACATGGTAGGGCAATGGCGTAGCGATAACAACAATATCTATATCATGCGACAAGAATTTATTATAGTCGGTGTAGGCTTCTTCTGCACCTATATCTTGCTTAACTTTTGATGCCCTTTTTTCATCAATATCACATACAGCAACGACTTTTGTGTCATTACGCTGTGAGAAAATACCGAGATGACTCATCCCTCGACCCAATCCAACAATCCCTACTTTGAGCATTGATATTGCCTCCTCTTTACGAATATATTTTCACGTCAAAATTATTCATATTTTCCTCCGCCCCGATACCTATGCTATTGGACAAAAAACTATATAAACAGCAAATGATAAGAACTATTTTAACAATATCGTTATATTGCAGGTTATTCATAAGCTACACCTTTTATATTCTCAATATAATGCTGTGCTGAAAATGCAGCAGTTGCGCCTTCTCCACATGCAGTTATAATCTGCCTTAACGATTTTTTTCTTGCATCTCCACATGCAAAAATGCCCTGAACAGAAGTTTTCATATCATCATCTGTAATTATGTAGCCTCTTTCGTCCATTTCTACCAAACCTTTGAGGAAATCAGTTGTCGGTGTAAAACCAACAAAAATAAAAACACCATCGCAATCTAGTATTTTTTCGCTATTATCCTCAACCGATACTAATCTAACGGCACTTACTTTCTCATCGCCCATTATTTCTTTGACTGCGGATTTCCATTCAAATTTTACTTTTTCTGGTATACTCAGAATTTTGTCTTGCAAAACTTTTGTGGCTCTCAAACGATCTCTTCTATGGACGATAGTTATCTCAGAAGCAAATTTCGTAAGGAATAAAGACTCCTTAATAGCGGTATCACCACCGCCAACAACAATAACCTTTTTGCCTTTGTAAAACATACCATCGCAAGTTGCACAACATGATACACCTCTGCCCCAAAATCTATCTTCTCCCGGAACACCTAATCTTTTATGATATGCACCAGTAGCGATAATAACTCCGATGGCGGAGATTGATTTTCCCCCTAAATCTAATATCTTTAATTTGTCATCAGACTTTATGCCCGTAACCTCTGCATTTTGTATTTCAACTCCAAAGTTTGTTGCTTGTTGAACCATTCTGTCAACCAATTCAAAACCGCCGATTGGTTCAGTAAATCCGGGATAATTTTCTAATATATCAGTAGTCATTACTTGCCCGCCCGGACTGAGTTTTTCAAGGATAACTGTGCTAAGACCAGCTCTTGCTCCATATATTCCAGCAGTTAGACCAGCAGGACCACCGCCAATAATCGCAAGATCATAATTATCAGCCATTGATGTTGCACTCCTCTCCAAGTATATTACAAATTATAACATTTTATTTTTATTCCCTTGTAGCAAGTTCACTACACCCCGGAGCATCAGCTTGACCTTCTGCAAGTTTTAATATGAAATCAGGGAATATACCTCCTGCATCTTCAACACCTTTTTTATATAGATCCTTGACAATATCAGGATGTTTGTCCGCAACGTTGTTTTCAAAAGGCTTTTCTGTATTCAAATCACGCAAGAAAACGCCTTTACCATTAACTTTGCAATTCATCCACCAATTATGATCAATAACTGTCATAGCCGAACTCCAGCCTATTGTGATATGATCTCTTATTGGTTTTCCATTATCGATTGCAGATCGCCAGAATGGAATACCATCAATCGGTTGTTTCGGAGTAACACCTGCAAAATCAAGCACTTGTGCAGAAATGTCTGTATGTTGAACAAGCATATCGCTTCTTTTTCCTGCACCTAGGCCGTCTGGATGCCTGATAATAAGTGGCACATCATAAACTTCTGGTGTCGATGGATAGCCACGTTTGCCCATGTAATTATAATCGCCTATTGAGTGTCCATGATCGGTTGTAAATATCAATACTGTATTATCAAGCAAACCTAATACCCTCATTGTTTCGTAAAGATGCCCGAACCATCTATCACACATAGTAACAAGCCCCATATAATTAGCCTGTGTCCTGCGAAGTAATTCAGGTCGTAGTGAATTTGTATCTGCATATCCAGATAGTACTTGTTCATCACCATCGCTGCTATCATACATCTTACGATAATATTCTGGAACAAACCAAGGCTCATGTGGATCAAAACTCTCAATAACCAGATAGAATTTCTCTGCATCCTGATTTTGTTCAAGCCATCTCCCTGCCTCAATCATAACTCTTGCATTAAAATAATCCTCTTCTTTGACTCTATCGTGCATATTCATAAGGCATTGACGAATAAAGCTAACTTTCCAGGGATTTTGTAGCTCTTTTGGTAGCCAATGATCAATCTGTTCTTGTGTTGGTAATGGTCCGCTTCTGTATGGGTCAGTCTCTTGCCCTCTCAGGAATTCCCACTGATTAAATCCACGCCAGAAATTCTTTGATGGCTTAAACATGTGATAAACATCCGCAACAAGCCCTGTTCTGTATCCGTTATCCCTCAGTAGCTCTGCAACGGTATCTTGTTCTTCTGGAATTGGTCCCCAGCCCGGCGCACCTACAAAGTCGCCTTTCAGGTGAAAATCGCCTATATCAAAAGGATATACTCGTTGTCCAGTATATAACGCCCTTCGTGTTGGTAATGTTGGCAAAGATTCTGGATACATACGATCCATAACCAGTGATTCTTCTGCTAATTTATCAAAATTTGGTGTTTTAGCTTCCCACCAAGGTGGATTTCCATAGCATCCCATACAGTCTTTTCTTAATGAATCAAAAACAACAACTATTATGTTCACTTTTTATCCTCCAATCATTTAATAATTTGCTATAATAATATTATTATTTATTATTCCGATCATAATATCTATTATAGCATAGTTTTAACTTCTTATTAAGATAGTTATGTTTTATAGGTCTTTTTTTCTGTATCCTCTTTCCAGATAGCAAAACAGATACCGATTACAATAGTTGTTATAAGTGCAATAATAGACAGCATACGAAACAAGCCGGGCAGACCATAGGCTTCTGCCCAGACTCCGCCAACAATTCCGCCTGTAAGTCCTCCTATACCGAGTAATGCCCCGTTAAATGTCTGTCCGCTTGCCCTAAATGCTTCGGGTGTAATACGGTTGATAATCTGAATCGATGCAACATGAAACGCACCAAAAGTAAGAGCATGAAGCGACTGTGTTGCAAGGATAATATACCATGCAGGCTCAAGCGAATAAACAAACATCCTGAAAGACATCGCCGCAAGCCCAACTATGAGCATTGGAACAGCACCGAAACGCTTTAGCAACGATCCAGAGACAGCAATTAATCCTGTTTCTGCTGCTACTGCTGTAACCCAATATATACCTATCATATTATCAGGAATATTTTGATTACCAAGAAAAATGCTAAAAAATGTATAATAAGGACCAAACAGAAATCTACTCATAAATGTAGCAAAGAAGAATATCAGCGCAAAAGGGCGTAAATAGACCCGTAAACTGCCCCAATCAAGCTTTTTTCCTTTTGATTTTGAATGATATTCTGGTAATGTAAGGGCATAAAATGCAGATATGACACGAAAAGCACAAAATCCAAAGAAGATCGGCAAAAGGGATTCTGCTGTAGCTATCTCTGTCTTTTTGAGGATAAACAAAGATGCAATTAGTGGAATAACGAAACCTATTGACCCCCAGCTTCTAAGCCGACCATAATCACCGCCTTTTCTGGAAATATGATCAAGCGTCCAAGCATCGGCTATTGGAATACTTCCGCTAAAAAAGATAGTGAATATAGCCATTAAGACACAAAGCATGAAAAACGATTCGCCACTCCAATACCAAAATAATGGAAATAAAACCGCAGATAATATGTGCATCAGGAAATTTGGTAATTTTCGCTGACGAAGTGCATCACTTATGACTCCCCATAGAAGCGGTGCAAAGATGCCTGTCCATGCGGGAATTGCGTTTAATATTCCAAGCTCAACATTAGAAACTCCACGCCTCCTAAAATATAGATTGCCATATATTCCATAAAGCGATACTGCTGAAAACGATATAAAATAGAACGCTGCAAAACGCCATCCACCTTGACTCTTTTCTTTTATGTTATTATTCATAATCCATCCCAAATGGGTAATATGCCTAAAAGTATTTTTTCCCAAAGAAATTTAGAGGGACTTTATTCTTTTATCCCATCAACAATATTTTTGCAGGCATTATAAAATATTCCCACATCAACGGATATTGCCATATACATTACGCCAGCATTTATCCAACGCTTTGCAGATTCAATGTCATCAGCGAATGTCCCAACAAGTTTCTCTGCTGATTTTGCCTTTTCAATGACTTTTTCCATCTGTTTTAAAACCAAAGGATTATTTACCTCCCCGGGAACTCCAACCGATTGAGAGAGATCATAAGGTCCAATAAATAGAATATCAACTCCGTCAACTTCCATGATCTCATCAAGGTTATTTATGGCTTCCATACCTTCGAGATGAGCTATTGTAATTGTCCTCTCATTTGCCATCTTAAAATATTTTTGGCGATCCATAGATGAATATGATGCTGATCTAACATATCGGCAAACGCCTCTATCACCTTTTGGATGAAATCTTGCAGATGAAGCCATCAATTTTGCATCGTCAGCATTGCGAATTTGGGGGACCTCAACCCCTTCTGCATTGATGTCAAGACAGCGAAGTATCTGAACTGGATCATTGCTACTAACACGTATTATTGGCGAAATACCAGCCAATTCACCTGCACGAACTGAGTTTTGTGCTGATTCAAATGATATGGGACCATGTTCCATATCGATTATCACAAAATCAAGCTCTGAAAGACCCATAATTTCAATAACAGCAGGATCAGTTATCTTTGAAAAAGTGCCTATGACTGGAATACCTTTATCTAATTTATCTTTAAGACGGGTTTTCATCGTTTTTTACTCCGTTTTTTTTGCTTTATTGGACTTTAATGGAAAAATACGTCATTATTATAACACATTGGATAAGTTTTTCAATGTAGATAAACAGGAGTTGGGGTTATTTGATTTTGCAGAATATAAAGTTAGACGCTACCTTTTCAAGCATTTTAAAATTTTCATTGATTTAACTCATAAAGCACAATCGCAACGCCTGCAATAACTGCTGTTTCTGTTCTTAAAATGTTTTGCCCCAAAGAAACAGGAATTGCACAAGAAGAAATTGCTTCTTCTGTTTCATTGCTAGTAAAATCACCTTCGGGACCAATAATTATTTGAATATTTTTTGCTTGTCTGTTTTGGCTTAGAAGACTTTTAAGGCTTTGTGTTGGTATATAATCAATTGATGGCGCTATGAATATTAGCCTTAGATCAGTTTTAAACCTACTGATAGCAGAATTAAGATCAATTATATCATGTATGATTGGGAAAAATGGTCTGCGAGATTGTTTCGATGATTCAATGGCGATCTGTCGCCATCTGTTAACTCGTTTTTCTGCTCGATTATTTAGCAATATTGGCACTGAACGTTGACATATAACTGGTATTATTTCATAAATGCCTAGTTCTGTTGTTTTTTGAATTATCATATCCATACTATCTGCTTTTGTGATGCCCTGAATGAGCGACAATTTAAGAGAGGGAAATTTCGTTTCTTTCCATGATTTGATTTCACCGATTGCTAGTTTTTGTGATACAGACGTGAGTAATACATTGTAAATACCTCCAATTCCATCAAGAATGGCAATTTCATTGCCTTCTCGTAGTCTGAGGACATTTACCAAGTGATGCAATTCGGATCCTGTTATATAGACTTTATTATCTGAGATTTGATCTTTTGAGACATGAAAATATCGCATGATGGAAAAATGAGGATTTTAGATCAATATTTTTTATAAACAAAGTGACGCAAGTATGTCACTGCAAACATATATAATTCATATTACATAATACGCTAAAACGCCTGAACGAAGATGGAGGAAAATTATTATGAACAAAAAAAAGCATATAATCCAAAATGACACCATGGATTTGGCAAAAAGATACAAGGAATTAAAACGTTATAATGCTATTAGCGATCCAAATATCATTTCATTAGATTCAAATATGACCAGAGATGAAGAAAAAAGAATAATTATTGATGCGGTAAAGGATTATGTCCTTTCTTGCAACTCAAACGAAGCAAATGAATTCATTGGCGAACTGACTGATATAATAGTTCATGCGTGCATAGAAGTATTATAGAGATTTTCTATATAATTATATCTTATCTGATTTTTTATTGTATAGGAAATTATATTTTTGCGACACAAAGAAGACCCTTCACTTCGTTAAGATGACACTTTGCTATCATTTTGAACGAAGCGAAAAATCTTTTGGGACAGACGGTTAATCTGTCCCAAAAATCTTGATTTATTTAGCCTCAACAGGCTTTGGAGGCTTAAGAGTTATCCCTATAAGAGCGGCTATGATACAGGCAATACCACATACGATAAATGCAGGTAGCCAGCTACCTTTGCCACTAATTATTCCTGCCATAACGGGTCCAATTATTCCACCGATACCATAGGCTGTAAAAACAAAAGGATAATTCATCCCAACGTTTTTGGAGCCAAAGAAGTCGGCAGTTGCAGTTGGAAATAAAGCAAAATTACCACCGAAATTAAATCCGATGATCGTTGCCCCTAAATAGAGCAGATATTGATTAGCACCCATTGTATAAAATAAAAGCATCATAATTCCCTGAGTAAGGCACATGATAAATAATGATAGCTTGCGACCTATCTTATCGGAGACAGTTCCCCAAACGATGCGCCCAATTCCATTTGCCAAAGAGTAAAAGACCGCCATAGCAGTTCCAGCAATAATGCTAGCCTGCCCTGCGTCAAATCCGCCTCTTTGCTGAAGGGCGTCTATTCCAAATAGCTTGATTATGCCAATAGTCATCAAACCCGACATTCCAGAGAATATAAACATCACCCAAAGCCCATAAAATTGAGGACTGCGAAGCATCTGAGAAGGCTTAAAATCGCTGACAGAATTTGACTTTTTGCCTTTTTTCTGTTCAGGAGGAGTCCATCCTGCTGGTTTCCATCCTTCAGGGGGGTTTTTCATCCATATAGAACCAACCAGAACCGCAACAACAAAAACAATACCATATATCAAAAATACTCTTAATACGCCAAAGTTTTCAAGCAGATGCCCCCAGTTGTCTGCGAGTTTCATCCAAATAAGCGCGCCAAATCCAAAGCCTGCAACCGCCAAACCGGTAATAAGCCCTTTCTTATCTGGAAACCACTTCATTCCAACCGAGATCGGACAGACATAAGCAAAACCAATACCAGCACCACCAATAAGCCCGATGAAGATTACTTGCGTAATGAAATTCTGTCCAAACAATCCGCCAAGTATATAACCTAGACCCAATAAGATTCCACCTGTTATTGCGACTTTTCTTGGACCCACCTTTGCCTGCCATCTTCCAGCAAATACCATTACAAGTGCAAATGCAGCAAGACCAACAGAAAAAACAACCTGTGTTTGAGTTTTTGAAAACGCAAAAGTTGATACAGGGTCAACAAGTTTTCCAGTCAAATATGGTGTAAAAACACTCCACGCATAAATTGCACCGAGGCACAATTGAATAAGTATTGCGCCAACGACAACCAACCACCGATTAAAAACTTTTTGTTGCGATTGTGCCATTATAATTTTCCCTCCGCATTAATTTCTCAAGCGGCAACAAACTCCTGTTGATTCTGGATAATAATCTTTGGATTAGGATTACATTGAGGAACGGGCAAACCTTGCTCTTTAAGCAAATCAATATGCTCTTTCATTCCCCACTTTGCTTTGTAAAGACAGTCTTCTATTGAATGTCCAACGCCTGTGAATCCTTCTAATTCAGGGGAATAGAAGCCAAAAAAATCTGGTTCTTCTGTTGCTTCAATTACCAAAGAATATTCTAATTCTAACATTTTTTCTCCTAAAAGCCTATTTTTTGATTCCAGCGGCTTTTAATATTGCATGGCAAGTTCCTGTTGGAACTTCCTTTGAACCATGATAGTCAACTCTTATTAGTCTATCAAAATCGGGCTTTCCATAATACCTGATAGAGCCTTTCTCTTTTATAATCCGAAAACCATTCTTTTCCAAAATCTTTATAAGTTCATTAAAACGCACTTGAGTCTCCGAACTTTAAGACAAAAAAGGCGTTCAGATGAACGCCCTCATTTATTTATTCGAACTAAGAGATTACTTACTTTTGCGACCTTCAATGAGTGAATCAACAACATGTGGGTCTGCAAGTGTTGATGTATCACCAAGATTGCTAGTATCATTTTCTGCAATCTTGCGAAGAATACGGCGCATGATCTTACCGCTTCTGGTCTTTGGAAGGGCATCAGCAAATTGAATTGCCTCTGGTTGTGCAATAGGACCGATCTCTTTACGAACATGAAGGGTGAGTTCTTTTGCTAACTCATCAGTCTTTTCAACACCTTGGTTTACTGTAACATAAGCATATAGACCTTGACCCTTAATATCATGTGGCATTGCGACAACTGCTGCTTCTGCAACCTTTGGATGACTGACAAGAGCGCTCTCAACTTCCGCAGTTCCGATACGGTGTCCAGAAACATTAACAACGTCATCAATACGTCCCATCAACCAATAGTCACCATCTTCATCAAGTCTACAGCCATCGCCTGTAAAGTATAGATCAGGATACATGGTAAAATATGTTTCGATGAATCTAGCATGATCCCCATACATTGTTCGCATTATACCGGGCCACGGCTTCTTTATACAAAGCTTTCCACCCTCGTTGACATCACATTCAGTTCCATCATCACGTAGGATTATTGGCTCAACACCAAAGAATGGTCTTGAGGCACTACCGGGTTTTAATGTATGCGCACCGGGCAACGGTGTAATAAGTATTCCGCCTGTTTCTGTTTGCCACCATGTATCAACTATTGGACAGCGACTCTTACCGACGTTCTCATAATACCACATCCAAGCTTCTGGATTAATTGGTTCACCAACGCTACCGAGTAAACGAAGGCTTGAAAGATCACATTTATTGACCCATTCTTCACCAAGTCTCATCAATGAACGGATAGCTGTCGGTGCAGTATAGAATATATTAACCTTAAATTTATCTACGACCTGCCAGAATCTGCTTGCATCTGGATATGTCGGAACGCCTTCAAACATCAATGATGTTGCGCCATTTGCCAATGGACCATAAACAATATAGCTATGCCCTGTAACCCAGCCAATATCAGCAGTACACCAATAGGTGTCTTCATCATGCACGTCAAATATTACCTTATGTGAAAGAGATGTATGAAGTAGATAGCCACCTGTTGTATGTAGAACGCCTTTAGGCTTTCCTGTTGAGCCTGATGTATAAAGGATAAACAAAGGGTCTTCTGCATTCATTGTTTCTGGTTCGCAAACATCAGACGCAGAAGCCATCAAATCATGCCACCATAGGTCTTTTTCACCCATATTAACTGGTTCGTCATTGCGTTTGACAACTATAACTTTTTCTATGCTTGGACATTCCTTTACAGATATGTCTGCAGTAGCCTTCAAGCCAATCGATTTCCCTGCACGTAACGAAACGTTACTGGTGATAAGCAATTTGCAGTCTGAATCTTGTATACGAGTAGCAAGAGCTTCTGCGCTAAATCCGCCAAATACGATTGAATGTATCGCACCAATACGTGTGCAAGCAAGCATTGCAATAGCCAATTCAGGTATCATTGGAAGATATATTGCGACCCTATCGCCTTTTTTAACACCAAGACTTTTCAAAACATTAGCAAATTTACATACTTCTCTATGAAGCTCCTGATATGTATAGGTCTCAACATCCTCTTCTGGTTCACCTTGCCAAATAATAGCAGCTTTGTTCTTACGCCATGTATTTAGATGCCTATCAAGGCAATTATAGCTGACGTTTAATTGACCATCTTCAAACCATTTGACGTCTATAACTTGGTTGGCTGTATCCCACTTATAATCTCTTGCTTTTGTTGGTTTTTTGAACCAATCTAGCGTTTCAGCTTGTTCTAGCCAAAATTTATCTGGATTGTTGATTGATTCATCATACATCTTTTGGTATTGTTCCATAGATTTGATGTGGGCTTTTTCTGATAATTCCTTTGGTGGGGGGAATTTCCTTGATTCAGACATCATAGAGTTAATTCCGGTTGTTTTTGTTTCCGACATAAACCAATTTCCTCCTGTTAGGTTGCGTTTTTTTATGAGCATTTAGGATAGAATGGGATAAAAATTGCGGAGTAGATTTAAGAGATAGCTGATCTCCATATCCCAATTCAGTCAGAAATAGCTATTATAGATAATAGCATAATTTTTGAGAGAATAATACTCAAACTAAAATAAATTATGACTTATTTTGTTCGATATTTCTGCAAAAAACAAAAAATAATCATAGTATTTCCAAATAGTATAGCATTATTTTAAAATTTGATCAATAAAAAACGTTTCTCTGATTTGTATTAACTATGGACATAGGTAACAGATTTATACATATCACAATTCCTTAG
>CAZMCH010000105.1:0-13712 GCA_964564735.1 uncultured bacterium | reverse complement strand
TGGTTCAGATCGCTGGAAGATTAATTATAGATATTCTTAGAAATTTCATCTAACAACTTTGTTTTAAGGGGGGGTTGAATTTGCGTCTAACACCATCGGAAATATATCAACGTGAATTTAAAAGGGCTTTTAGAGGACTAGATCAAGAGGATGTTGAAGATTTTCTCGACCAGATCGCAGAAGATTACGAAGCAATAACTAATGAAAACGAAACAATGAAACAGCAACTTGATGCTCTTGAGGAACAATTACGACAATTTGACAGCACCGAAGCAGTGAATGATTTGATCCAAGAAGCAAAAGAAAAAATCACAAAAGAAACGAATAAAAAACTTAGAGAAGCAGAAATTAGAGCAGCTGAAATCATTAGTTCTGCACATGCAGAGGCTGAAAGAATAAAAGAAAATGCCAAGAAAATTCTTTTAGAAGCAGAAGAAAAATCCAACGAAGGCGGTTTGCAAACAAATAATGAAGCACGTGAAGCAACTGAGATAATCCTAAAAGCAAATGAAGATGCCAACACAATTAAACAAAAAGCTCAAGACCAAGCAAATAGATTAATCAATGAAGCACAGAAAAAAGCCAGTGAAATAATCTCTGAAGCGGAAGAGAAAGCAAAATCTCTTAACAATAATTCCAAAAATGTCTCCGAAATAATCGAAAAAGCAAATCAGGAGGCAAAAAGAATTATACAAGAGGCAAACTTACAAGCAGATACTATTACTAGCAAAGCCAAAGATCAAATACTTGATGTTCAAATATCAGAACCTGTAAAACTTGCGCCAAATAGCAGTTCTGATTTGATTCTTAACAGTATAAAACTAAAAGCTTACGCCATAATCGAAAAGGCAAAAACGGAAGAAATGGAGGCAAAAAGAGAAATCTCAAGGCTAAAAACTCAAAGAGAACGTTATCTTATGGGATACCGTGATCTCTTAAGCAAGCAACTCAGAAATCTTAATGATGAAGCAGACGAATAATTTCGATTCTTTTCGGGAGAGTATTAATGCTGAAAATAAAAGCAAAAATTGACGAATCAATAAGTTATATTAGAACAAAAACCGACATTACTCCAGAAATAGCTATTGTTCTCGGAACAGGTCTAGGGGCATTAGTAAACCAAGTTTCTGATATATTGGAAATACACTATTCTGAAATACCAAATTTCCCAGCATCAACAGTTGAAACTCATGCAGGAACTCTTGTATTTGGAATTATTGGTAATAAAAAAGTCGTTATAATGAACGGAAGACTACATTATTACGAAGGATATTCAATGCAAGAAATTACTTTCCCTATTAGAGTATTGAAAGCACTGGGGGCAAAGGTTCTTATAATTTCAAATGCAGCTGGCTCAATGAATCCTTACTACAATGCTGGTGATATTATGATTATAACCGATCATATTAACCTAATGGGCGACAATCCCCTTATAGGAATCAACGATGATCAGCTTGGACCACGATATCCAGATATGTTTGATGCCTATTCCCCTGATTTGATCGATTTAGCTTATCAAACCGCCATAAAAGAAAAGATAATTGCTCATAAAGGCGTTCTTGTTGCTGTATCAGGACCTAATCTGGAAACACCTGCAGAATACAAATTCCTTAGAATGATTGGAGCTGATGCTGTAAGTATGTCAACTGTTCCAGAGGTTATAGTTGCAATACATTCCTCCATGAAAGTTTTGGGATTATCATGTCTTACAGATAAATGCACTCCTGAAGTCCTTAAAACCTCTGATATAGGAGAAATTATTCAAGTAGCAAATCAAACTGAACCAAAATTAACCAAATTGGTATCAGAAATAATCTATCAGCTTTCATTTGATTAATTTGTTTCGTAGTTTCCGATTGATTTAAAAATCAATTCATTACAAGCCATTAGATCAGGGAAAAATGAACTACATTAAGACTCTCAATCTACCAAAATTGCGCTTTCCAAAGAAAGCGAATCCATCCAAAACAGAATCCAAGATTCTCAATTTTTGGCATAATATCAATATTTACGAAAAGATTCAGGACAGAAATAAAAACAAAAGTAAATTTATCATACACACTCCGCCAGCTAAAGTATCCGATAATCTTAATATCAACGATGTATTAAGTATGATACTAAAAGATATTACAATAAAACATAAATCAATGTGTGGCTTTAATGTGACTAATATAAATATTTGGAATTGCTATACTTCTGCAATTGAATATGAGACATTAAAATATTTTATCGATGATAAGTCATCTGAAAAAAAACCACAAATATTATTAAAAAGAATTAGAGATAGCAAAGCGAGGCAAGCTAATTTCCGAGAACAATGCCAGAAAACATGTGAAAATTTTGTCCTGTTACAAAACGAAAAAATTCAAAAATTAGGTATATTTGCCAATTGGGATAAAAACATAATAACATCAGAAATAGAATACGAGACAGAAATATTTAAATGCTTTGAAAATCTCTACAATTCTGGCTATCTAAATAGAGATATAAAGCAAAAATACTGGTGCATAAATTGTCAAAGCGATGTCGAAAAATCAGAAATAGAATATATAGGACATAACATATTATCTTTTAATGTTGAATTCCCTATAATGAACGGTTTTGAAGAACTTGGCGATAATGTTAGTATTCTAGTTTGGATAGGAACGCCATGGACTATATCAGCTAATAAACCTATTGCTATAAATCCAGATTGCGAATATTCTGCAGTAGAAACAGAGAATGGCAAAGTTACTATAATGGCAAGTGATGTTGTTGATTCTGTAATGCAAAACTATAAAAAAAGCAATTATAAAATAATAAAGAAGATTAAGGGAAAAGAACTCTCTGAAATTATCTGCTTTCATCCACTTTTTGATAAAGGGACAACGATTATTTTTGATAAAAGAATATCATCTGAAAAAGGAACTGGTTGTGTTTATAACATATCAATGAATCTTATACAAAATAATAATATTGATATAGCATCATTGGTTAATTCAAATGAAATACAAAATGAATATGATGATCCTAACGAAATTAACGTATTTGACCCTATCAATCCAATATCTATGGAATTGGAAAGAAGAGGCTATTTATTCTCATCTAATCCCATAGAACAACAATATCCACATTGTTTGGCTTGTAAACAACCTCTTATTGTTAGAAATAATGAACATTGGGTATTTAATTTCAATTCAAATCATCTAAAACAGCATACAATTAAAGCATTAAATAATCTAAAATCTAAAAAAAGTATTATTAACAGAATATCAAACGGTATCAATAATTTAGAGGATTGGGGTATATCAAGACGAAAGCTATGGGGAATACCGATACCTGTATTTTATTGCAGAAAATGCAACCATCAGGTTGAGGTTGATGAGGGATTAAAATCATGCAGATACATTATCGAGAAAGAAGGTTTTGCGAAATTACTCGCAACTGACCCAAATGATATACTTCCCTATGATCTTGTCTGCAATAAATGTGAGGCAAGAGATTTTCAATGGGAAATAGATATTTTGAACGAAGATTTCATTTCTGCATTAAGTTATAGACAAATTTTTCAAAACCAAAAGGATACATCTGAAAATACCTATATATTGCTCGAATCCGATAAAAAAAATGAGAAATGGATTTATTTATCGATTTTATCTGCTATGGCTCTTGAAAATAGCAATATATTTAACTCGGTTATCATTAATGGACCAATCAAAACAGATCATAAAGAACCAATCCAAGATTTGATAAATAAATTCGGTGCAGATGCAATCAGGCTTTGCATTATCTCATCAGACCACAATAAAAGACTAAAGTTTGACAAAGACTATATTGAATCCATATCAAATATATATAAACGTTTTAGAAATACATTTCGTTATTTACTTGCAATTCTTGATGATTTTGATCTCAAAGATGACAAAATTGAATATGATTATCTAAAAGAAATCGATAAATGGCTACTTCATAAATTAACAAAATTCACAAAAGAAGCAAATCTCGCATATAATAATTACCAGTATAATAGAGTTTATCATCTTTTATGCAGATTTTTATTTTCTGATATAAGTAAAACCTATATTAGCATCATCAGACGAAAGCTATATACATTCTCAAAATGGTCGTCAGTTCGGCGATCTATTCAGACAGCTATTTATGAGACTCTGATTACGCTTGCAAAAATAATTGCACCTATAACTCCTTTTTTGGCAGAGGAATTATGGGAACATATACCAAATACAAAAGAGTCATATCCCAGTGTTTTTATGGCTGATTTTCCAAAATTTAATGAAGAATTATTGAATGATGAATTAGAAAAAAAGTGGAACTATCTTTTGATGGTTCGTTCTGCAATATTCAAAGCATTGGAGAACAGCTCTGAAATAGAAGATGATATACCAAATCATTTTCAGGCTTCAGTAACCTTATATGCTCATACTTACGATATTCATTCAAGGCTAAATGATTGCGCTGATATTCTTGACGAAGTTTTTCTAGTATCAAGAATCAGGCTTATTCCCCCTGATGAGCCTATACCCGATGATCTGCTTGTTTTAGATGGCATAGATGGGATTTCTGCAGAAATTCGCCTTGCCAATGGTGATAAATGCGAAAGGTGTTATATATATTCCGATACAGTTGGAACAAATGAGCTTTATCCAACGCTTTGTCATAAGTGCGTCTCAATATTAGAAGGAGGCGCAGAATACGTTTAATTTAAAAAGGGAGATATTTTATTGAATAAAACAAAAAACAAAATCAATCTTACAAATGAAATAAAATTAATATTACCTTTGATTATTATTGCGCTTGTATCCCTATCGCTTGATCAAATAACAAAAACAATTGTTCGAAATGAAATTGCTATCAGAGGAACTGTTGAGGTTATCAGAGGATTTTTTGAGATTAGTTATTCAGAAAATACGGGTGCTGTTTTCGGTTCATTTCAAGGGCGCAATAGGATTTTTATAATTGTCAGTTTCTTGGCAATTATTTTTATCTTTTTTTATTACAGCAAATTCAAAGAAAACCTATGGATGAAATTGGCACTTGGCTTTATTCTTGGCGGGGCTTTGGGTAATCTAACAGATAGAATCTTTTTTGGTTTTGTCACAGATTTTTTACGCTTCAAAATATGGTTTTTAAGACCTTTTTGGTGGCCTAACTTCAATATTGCAGACGCATCTGTTACTATTGGGGCGTTAATGTTATTTATAGGGATGTTTCGGATAAATTGGAAATTTGTCGATGAATAGGCTATTTGGCATCTTTTTATGAGACCAATCTTATTAAAAATCGGTTCTCTATCAATTGGAAGCTATGGAGCCATGGTGGCATTAGCTTTCTTGGTTGCCACTTATGTCTGGTATCAAAGAGCCAAAAAGGAAAGCATATCTTCAAAGATAATCATTGAATTTGCATTAATATTACTGATTTCTGGATTGATAGGCGCAAGATTATTTCATACTTTACAGCACATAAAGTCAAATGGATTTATATTTCGGAATGGTGGGCTTACTTATTATGGTGGTTTTGTATCAGCATCTATCGCTGGTTTTATTTATCTTCGTTCAAAAGAATTGCCAATATCAAAAATGATGGATATTATCACACCATCTCTGGCTATTGGGGAAGCAATTGGGCGTATTGGGTGTTTCTTGGCGGGATGTTGTTTTGGAAAACCAACGGATTCTGTTTTATGCGTTACATATCCAGAAAAATCTTTGACTTACACGCTACTCAAAGGACAATGCTCATATCCAACTCAAGTTTTTACATCTATTATTCTTTTCCTTGTATTTATTATACTCATAATTATTAGCAAATGGACAATTTTTTCGGGACAATTATTCCTTATATATGCTATAATTCATAGTATACAGAGATTTTTTATCGATTTCTTTAGATTGTATTCTCCAGAGGAATATATAGGAAATTTGGCTACTTCTCAGTTAATAAGTCTTATAATCGGTTTTAGTGCATTATTCACAATGATCATTATATTATTTCGAAGGCATAGATATATAAAATGACAACAACGAGATTTTTTGCATTTATTTTCCTTTTTTTTATCTTAATTTCATATTCACAAGCCAAATCCGTTGAGGTTTATTTCCCATTCGGTGACATCTTGGGAACAATTTTGCGTGATCATAGCGGTAATAGCAATAGCGCATATATCAAAGGAAATCCAATCATTGTTAGTGGGCGATTTGGCAAGGCTTTGCAATTTGATGGCGTTGATGATTTTATTATATTACCACACAAAGACAAGTATTATCTTGGAAAAAGCAACTCCTATTCCTTGACAC
This sequence comes from uncultured bacterium, assembly GCA_964564735.1. Classification (GTDB taxonomy): domain Bacteria; phylum Poribacteria; class DTPJ01; order DTPJ01; family DTPJ01; genus CAZMCH01. Next base: position 7,419 of record CAZMCH010000105.1, on the reverse strand, counting down.
TATGGATTAAGCATAATCCCAACGGAAAACAACAAATAATAATACAAAAGCTAGATAGCTCATATCCTTTTAAGGTTGAGATTCAACCCGATAATAAACTAAACTTTTCAATTAGTGATGGGACAAACACCCCAAAAGTATCAATAAACAATATTAGCGAAAAATGGCATCATTGCTGTTTTGTTAGAGATGTAAGTAACGATAGGCTATATATTTATCTGGACGGTAAACTCTCTGCAGAAGTTGAAGATACAACAGAAGCAGAAATTAATAATAAATCTGATATTACCATAAGTGTTTTTGGAGATGCTGGTTTTCAGGGCGTTATTGATGAATTTGCCTTGTATGACCGAGTATTAACAAAAGATGAAATTAAGAAGGCATCAAAAGGAAGTATTCCCGATATATATCGTGAAAGCAGTTTGAGGCGTTTTGAGATAATATCTACCATATCGTTGCCATTTACCGCTATTCATGGCTATTTAGTTGTGCGTGGAATTGAAATGGCTAGACGAGGTAAAGTTGCCCCAAGATTCTCAGACGCAAATTGGCTTCTTGCGGGAGGATTGGCAGTTACATTCTCAGGTCTTATTGGATATTGGGATTATTTGCATACTCATAATGACGATATTCTTGATTTACCTAATCTTTCTGAACAGCCAGAACCTTATTCAACATTCAATATTCCAAGTTCTAAAAATCAGATGGACGGAATTTCATTAGCATCATTATCTATGAAATTTTGATTGAATAAACATGGAGAAATATTATGGGTGAACTAAGTATTACGAAATATGGTAATGATGTCTTACGCAAATCAGCAGAGCCTGTTGAAGAAATAAACGATGAGATTAAGCAGATAGTTGCTGATATGCTTGAGGCAATGTATAAATTTGAGGGTGTTGGAATAGCGGCGCCTCAGATTGGAATATCTAAACGCATAATTATCGTTGATACAGAGCCTTCCAATCCATCATCAAAGCCTATAGTGCTTATCAATCCAGAAATTGTAGAAAGATATGGTGAAATGAATATGGAAGAAGGCTGTTTAAGCGTTCCGGAGGTTAGAGGAGATGTCAAAAGAGCAGAAAAAGTTGTCGTTGAAGGGCTTGATCTTGAGGGTAATAGGTTAAGAATAGAAGCAACAGAGCTATCTGCAAGGGCTTTTCAGCATGAGATTGACCATATTAACGGAACTTTATTTATCGATCATCTAGGTCGCCTCAAAAAGCAGTTAATCAAAAATCAGCTTCGCAAGATTGAAAAAGGTGAATCTTAATTATATGCGTGTTGTATTCATGGGAACAGACAGCTTTTCTTTGCCATCATTAAAAGCTGTTATCGAAAGTGGTGTTGATTTATTATGCGTTGTAACACAACCTGATCAACCAAAAGGCAGGGGATTAAAACTAACTCCTCCACCTGTAAAGGAATTCGCATTAGAGCATAATATATCTATCTATCAGCCAGAGAAAGTCCGAGATAAAGAATTTGTTGAAAAGATAAAAAATGAATTTAGACCTGATCTGATCGTTGTTGTAGCATTTGGTCAGATTTTACCAAAAGTCATTCTTGATATACCAAAATATGGTTGCATAAATATTCATCCATCACTTTTACCAAAATATCGTGGTGCAGCGCCAATTCAAAGGGCAATAATAAATGGCGAAGAAGAAACAGGCGTAACGCTTATGTTTGTGGATGAAGGCGAAGATACTGGCGATATTATACATCAGGAACGAGTCAAAATAGATATATATGACACGTCCTTATCTTTATTTGACAAACTAGCTAATGTTGGGGCTAAAATGTTATCAAAAATATTAGTTAACAATGACGGAACTCCAATAGAAACTCTTGATCTTCCTCGTTATCCGCAGGATAATTTACAAGCAACACATGCACCCAAACTTGCAAAAGAAGATGGATTAATTAATTGGAATAAATCCGCATTGGAAATACATAATCTTATTAGAGGAACTATCCCTTGGCCAGGGGCATATACAAATATTATCTTGAATGACTCAGAAACAGCCATAAAAATATGGGATAGCAGATTATCATCAGAATCCGATCATACAAAAGCCGATTCAGGAACAATAGTCGGCATAACAAGCGATTCAGGAATTATAGTTACAACAAATGACATTAATTTAATTATAAACACTATTCAACCGCCTAATAAGCCAAAAATGAAAGCCAAAGATTTTATGAATGGCTACAGGCTTAAAGTTGGCGATAAATTTATTTGGTGAGATATGAGCAAAACAAATAATAATCCTTCTGTATTAGGTTCTATATTAAGAGTAATGATCATATTTACTATTTCAGTAGTGATTTTGATCTCAATTTTTTTCGTTTTATTTCGCTTTGTTATTAAAGGCAAGACTGCCGAAGTTCCAGACATAGTAGGAAAAAGCTTTTTGGAAGCATCACAAATACTCAATCAAAGAGGTCTCGGCACGCCAATAATAGAGGGCGAAAAATATAATATAAGTATGCCAGAAGGCTACATAGTCGAGCAAAAGCCAAAAGCAGGCAGTAAAGTCAAGATTGGTCGTGAAATAAAAGTATTTGTAAGTAAAGGGACGGAGGCAGGCGTTGTGCCTGATGTAATTGGTGAGACTGTTGAGGATGCAAAACCAGTCTTGCAGGCTTCAGGATTGGAAATAGGGACAATTACAAAAGTTCATTCTAGCGATCATCCCAAAGAGGGTCTTATCATTGCTCATACTCCACCACCAAATGCAATGGTTCAAAAAGGCGTAAAAATTAATCTGCTAGTAAGTATGGGAAAACTACCAGTAAAACTCACTATGCCAGACCTTTCTGGAATGTATATTGAAGATGCCTTAGAGCTAATAAAAGTTAGAGGCTTAAAACAAGGATTGATAAGCAAAGAAATTAACCCAGATATTAAAGAACCAGGGGTAGTTCTCGATCAATATCCAAATCCCAATGATAATATAAGGAAGGGCGCATCTGTTAATATCACGATCAGTTCCATAGGTGGAGAATAATATATTGAGGCGTTCCAATATACAGATAAATATATCAGGTGCCTTCAAATACTTGGAAAAAATAGGGCAAATTTACCATGATCCTGCTGATGCAATCAAGGAGTATGTGAACGTTGGACTATATTCTTTTTTTACCAACAAAAATCTAACAAATGAATGTCATATTGATTATGTACTTAAGCCAAGAAATATCACAATATATTGTAATATGCCGGGGATGAATGAATATGAGTTTACTGATATTCTACAAGGCTTTGCTAATACTGATAGTCAAGATGATTTCCCACTAAAAAATCTAGGTATAAGATTATTTGCATTCTACTATATTGGCAAGAGGATAGAAATTCTAAGCAAAAAAAGAGAAGATGACATAACTATAAAAGTGAAAATACAAACATGGGATAATTATGCTGAAATAATCCGTATCAAACAGGGCGATCAAGAAGATTTTGCTGAACCGGGGATGCAGATTAGAATTTTTAGCCTAAAAGAATCTCCAATATCAACCAAAAGCTCTCTTTATGTATCAAATCTTATGGATGTTTTTGGTGATATGTTTTATAATCAACTAAACGAAAGATTATTAGTAATAAGGATTTTTTATAAAAATAAATGGTATGATGTTGAGCCTATAAGAAATGGTCGCCATAAGTATATTGGTGAAAACTATGAATCTTCAGAAGAAGGTAAAGGGAAAATATCTATAAAGCATTTAAGTATGCCCGTTATTAATGGCATAGAGACAATGGATTCTCTTAGACTTGCCAGAGCAAATCTTAAAGAAGATAACGCAAAGGTTGAATTTTCCAATGATCTTGATAATCTGCATATATCATTTAAGGTGCAGATAGATAATCCAAAAAAAGAATTTGAACCACTTAAAATTGATGAAATTTATAAAAAGGCTTTGAGTTTATCCAAAACAATTCTTCAAACATGCGGTATTATGAATATTGATTGGCTAACTCCAAAAGCAATATTGCCATTAGCTATTGATAATAGACCAGATATTCATAGCTATTTGAGAGAAGGAATTATCCAAATTAATACATCCAATCCTGACTATATAAAAGCAATGAATAGCTCAGAAAAAGACTTTATTTACTATATAGCTTTATTAATTGGAAAAGAACTGATAGCTTTTGATAACAAGAACATTTTGCCTGATGTAGCATTGGAAAAAATGCTCTCATATATGCTCGCCATGAAATATAAATAACTTTTATGTATATCGAAGGGAAGGATACCAATGGCAATAATAACAATATCAAGGCAAATTGGAAGCGGAGGAGATCATATAGCTAGTTTGGTTTCGTTTGCGCTGGGCTATAAACTTGTAAATAAGAATATGCTTCTTTCAGAAGCGCAAAAAAGAGGCTTAATTGATGCAGAAACTGCTGATATGATAGGTGAGGGGAAACCCGGTTTTTTAGAGCATTTTGACGAAAAGAAAATCCGTGCTTTCTATGCTATCCGAACGATAATGAAAGAATTGGCAGATGAGGATAATTTGGTTATTGTGGGTCGTGGTGCGCATCATGAACTAAAAAACTATACAAGCATAATAAAAGTCAGAATAATTGCAGATAAAGAAACCAGAATCAAGAATTTGATGGACGAAAAAGGCTTAGATGAAGGGGAAGCCAAGAAATTGATTAAACAAAATGATAAACAGCAATCAGAATATATAAAATATTTCTTTTTTGCCAAACATTCAGACGAAGAACATTATGATCTTATCATCAATAGCAGTAGAATATCGCATTCTGCATGTGCAGGCGTTATTATCCAAGTGGCGAGAGAAGTAGGCGCAATGCGCATTATCCCTCAGGAGTAATTTTGAGGATTATAAATATGAGTTTGGTGAAATTGGGTAGAAAATAGAGGAAAAAAAGACTAATTTATGAGGGAAAAAAAGACGTTTCCAGCATACCTGAAAAAGCGGTTTAAGCAAGTAATAGCAACAAAAAATGCAGGTTTGAGAGGGGTTTATTTTCCCTTATTTTTGTGAGTTTTTGTATATGATGATCAGAGGATTTTTAACACCCCCCCTTTATCCCCCCTTAAAAGGGGGGAATTATGGTAAGTTTCATTTATTAAGGGGGAATTATGATAAGTTTTCATGGATAGTTATTCTATAAATATTACGTCCCTTCGGGATTATGTTATGTGATTTCACATCAAAAATCCCTTATGTTTTTCTTAAATTGATACACATGGAGGATTTTTAACACCCCCCCCTTAAAAAGGGGGGAATTATGATAAGTTGCCTTGAAAGTGGGGAATTATGGTAAGTTTTCATGGATAATTATTCTATAAATATTTCGTCCCTTCGGGACTATGTTATGTGATTTCACATCAAAAATCCCTTATGTTTTTCTCAAGTTGATACACATGGAGGATTTTTAATACCCCCCTTTATCCCCCCCTTGAAAAGGGGGGAATATGATAAGTTGCCTTTATTAAGGGGGGATTATGGTAAGTTTTCATGGATAGCTATTCTATAAATATTTCGTCCCTTCGGGACTTGTGATATGTTTTTTTTGTGTAACTCTTAAACGTTATAAGAAGAAAATAGACCGTTGATTTTAAGTGATTACGTAACGTAGATTGGCTCTGATTCTTAAAAGAACTTGTGAACGATGCTATCAATTATATATATCGGGATAAGTAATGGATAACGTGAATTGAGAATTTTATACCATTTCCCGCAATTAAGCATTTGTAACCCAAGTTTTCAGCTTGGTTTTTCTTTACCAGCCTAAAAGGCTGGGCTACAAAGTGCTTTCAATACTTGATTTATGAGAACTAGCACAAGTCATTAATTTTACAAAAGTGCAACGTCAGAAATTATAACTTAAAACTCGTATAATATATGCAAATAAACTCTATTAAAAAAGGGGTAAATGATGTCTGAGGAAGAAAAAGGATTATTAAAGAAATTTTTTAAGGCAACAAAAGAGGTTATCTATGGTATGGCATCCCATGATACCGTCAGATATGCCCTGAAGACAAGAGCAAGTATGGAGCATCTATTTATACTTATTACAATGGGCGACCTTTTGGGAGTGCCAATCTTACCGCCATATTATAGTTTAAGGTTGCTTCCCTATGTTGTTCCGCAAATATCAACATGGAAACGCCGTATGTTAAGAGAAAAAGACCTGACAGACGCAATTGCCTAGTATTAAAAGCGAGTCTTTTTTGTCCTCAAAAGGTAAATAAAAAATGGCGCTCCAAACATTGCAGTCACAACACCAACAGGTATTTCTGCTGGTAAAGTTATTGTTCTAGCGATAGTGTCAGCAATGATGAGAAATGAAGCCCCTGCAAGTGCTGATACGGGCATCATTATACGGTGATCTGCTCCTACTATCATTCGGACTATATGAGGCACTATAAGCCCTACAAATCCAATTATTCCGCAAACAGAAACTGATGCGCCAGTAATCAAAGATGATAATATAAACGCAATCTTTTTTACACGTTCTACCTCAACGCCAAGCTCAGTTGCTACTTCCTCACCCATGCTTAATAAATTAAATGACTGGGCAAAGTAAAATAAAATAATACTTCCGATGATAACTAAAACCATTGAGCATATAGTTAAACTTGTTTCAATAGGAGCAAGATTACCCATAGACCACAAAAGAAACCTATGAGTCTCGCTTTCTCGTATTATTGAGACCATAAACATAATAATCGCAGAAAAAAAGGCATTTACAATAACACCTGCAAGCAATAAAACATGTGTAGGCGTTCTTCCTCCAATTCTGGCGATCCCATATACAAGAAAAACTGTCGCTAATGATCCGACAAAAGCAAATAAAGGGAGTGTTGGGAACCCTTTTATTGTCCCTATACCAAGCATTATTGCAATAACCGCACCTAATGACCCACCGCTTGAAACTCCCAATATGTATGGGTCTGCCAATGGATTTCGCAATAAAGCCTGAAAGACGACACCTGCCATTGTCAAACCAGCACCAACAACCATCGCAATTAAAATTCTGGGTAATCGCCATTCCATTAATGCTAATTCTTCATTATCTTGCCAATCTTTTTCTATATAAATGAAAGGTAGCCTATTAGCAACAATTTTTATTATTTGAACAGGGCTAATCTTTATAGCACCCAAACCACTTGATACAATAACGACAATCAGTAGCAATATCACCATAGATGATAGCCAAATGAGCCATTTTGTTTTTCTATTGAATATCTCATTATAAGTTTTCATATTCACCAATATAATAAAACACTGATACGACTTTTTCACTTATGGCATAAAGAAGACCCTTCACTTCGTTCAGGGTGACATTTCGCTGTCATTTTGAGTGAAGCGAAAAATCTTTTTTATATCGAACTAATGTTGATTAAACAGGAATAACCGCTAAAT
>CAZMCH010000104.1:8990-14322 GCA_964564735.1 uncultured bacterium | reverse complement strand
GGATTCATTAAAAAGCCTTTTTCTTCAAGTTCCTGGATATATTATCCAGATTGCTCCGCCATCTATGCTCTTTGCTACGTTTTTCTCACTTGGAAAAATGACGCAAAATAATGAAATTAACGCAATGAGAACCACCGGAATTAGCTTATACAGGATTTTTTTGCCTGTAATTATTGTTTCATTTTTTATATCGGTTTTTTTGATGTTATTTAATGATCAAGTTGTAACAAGGGCTACGGTTAAAGACCTAGAAATAAAAAGGCTTGATTTTCAAAGGTCTGGCACTGCTACAAAAGTTGTATTTGTTGAGTCATCAAACCGCTCATTTTATATTGATCTTATATCCTTGCAAGAAAAAAAGATGTATAATATAAACATTCAGGAATTTGATTCGGATAACAAAGTTATTGTTGACATCTATGCAAAAGATGCTGATTGGTCAGAGTATACATGGCATCTAAAAAGAGGTGTTATAAGGACTCTTAAAGATGGAGTCTGGCAAGAAGAGAGTTTTAAGCAAAAGGATATAATTGTTCAGGTTGATCCAGAAATTATGGTAAAAGGGTCTGAAAATATCCAAAGCCTTTCTATTTCTGAATTGGCAAAACTTATAGAATATAAGAAAAAAACAGGGCAAACTATAAGAAAAGACCTTGTGAATTTTTATGGCAGATTATCATTTCCTATGGCTTGTTTTGTGATGGCATTATTGGGCGCTCCATTATTTGTCATGTTTGGCAGATCAGGCATTGCTGTTGGCTTTCTTATTACAATGTTTATTAGTTTTGTATATTGGGGGATGGCTCTTGCTATCTTCGAAGCATTTGGCAATAATGGAAAGCTTCCCCCGTTTATCTCAAGCTGGATGGCTAATATAATTTTTATATCTGCTGGAATTTTTTTTGTTGTCAAAGTTCAGAAGTGATTATTTTGCATATCTGTTTATAGGGGGGGTTATTATGATTTATAGGTTAAGTTTATTGTTAATATTTACCTTAATACTTGGCTTGTTAGTTGGATGCTCAGATCGAGAAGAACCAGAAACTAATATTGGTTCAACGGCCAAAGCTGATGAAGCATTAAAGCAAGCGAAAATGTATCTCAATTTGGCAGGTGTGGAAACTTCATTTGGAGACCCAAGTATGCTAACCAAACCAGAAGATTTTATACCTCAACCCAATGAATTAGCAAGTAAGGACAAGCAAGAAAATCTACAAAAAGCAATTGGACAGCTTAATATAGTCTTATCTGAGATTGAGCAAGAAGCATCGCTTGCACCTTCTCTTGCGCCAATTGGTTCCCTCAGTGATCGTGGTATTGTGCATTTTTATCTTGGATTAGCTTATATACTTGAGGCAATATCAAGGCTTCTTTTATCAGATGATCCAGAAACAACTTTCATATTGACCTACGATCCTAACGCCAATATGGGTGAATGGTTCACTTATGGAATATCAAGCAAAACAAAAGCAAAATTAGACGCGATTAAGAATCCTATGGAATATCCTACTGCATTTACAGAAAAAGAACGCCAAGCAATTATTGATGCTGTCGATTTGATAAGCAACGCATTAGTTAAGCCAGCTTCAGTGAGTATCTTGCCCCAGACTTCTTCAGTCGAGGGACCTCCTTATATCTATTCTGCTATGTGGCACTTTGAGCAAGCGATTCTTCTGTTGAGTGATTACTCACCAGACTTAAAGAAAGCACTTCAGGATTTTAATAAGGAAATAGAACGATTTGAGGAAATTTTGCAGGAGAATGCTATAACATGGGGATTCACTTATACAGCCAGACCAAGGGGGTAAAGAATGCGTATTAGCAATGGATATTTAATATTTGTTCTTGTTTTTATAATATTATTTGCTCAAACTAATAATATTTCAGCCAACACTGAAAACTGGGACTTTCAATATCGTGGTGTCAGAGCTATGGGCATGGGAAATGCTTTTGGGGCGGTTTCTGATGATGGAGATGCTTTTTATTATAATCCATCAGGGCTTACATCAATCCGCAAATTTCGTCTTGATTTACAGCCTGTAAGGGTAATTCCAACAGAAGTATTTTATAACGAAACAAAAGATATAAATGATGTTTTAGATGATATTGATCGAATCGGTGACAGTTCTAATCCCCTTGGTGACCCAAGTCTAAGTGACGAAAGACAAAGATTGATGAATAAACTTCAAAGGCTTATAGATGGACAGTTGGGATTAGATATTGCTGTTCCTATTCGTGTAATGCTTCCCCTTCACATTGGAGATTACGGTGTTACAGTTGGTGCTATGGCTCATGAATGGGTTGGGGCGCAGATTGATGTTAGAAAAAGAGGTCTTGATTGGGGCAATTTTGTTATAGATATGCTTGATGATGAAATATTCTACAAGATAATATCAGAAAGAGTTTACGGAATTAGTTCGGCAATATGTTTTCCGATACAGCCATCATTAACGCTGTCTTTGGGGCTAAATGCCAAAAGGATTGAGAGAGATATTCTAACAAATGAAAATAATCCAATGTATTTTGCCGACCTTATTAATACAAGGGGACAAGATGATATTAAAGGCACAGCAGATGATTTTGAGAATAGATTTTTTGATCCAAATGATCCAATATCAAGCATGTTATTTGGTTCTGGCTTTTGTGTTGATAGCGGAGTAATGACTTCGATGCTTGATGATGTAATCAAAGTTGGGGTGTCTTGTCGTAACCTTTTGGGCAAAATAGAATATGATGATGTAGAAGATGAAACACTAAAAAGGCTTTTTAATGCCTCTATGGCTGTTAATGTTGCAAAAATACCGAAACCTAATATTCCTATGATAGATTTGATAGTTTCAGGTGATTATACTGGAATTGGCAGTGATAATCCAAGACCTCGTGTCGGTGTTGAATTGATCTGGAAACCTTTAAGTTTAATATCAATATCTGGTAGAGTTGGTAATAATAACGGATTTTTGACTTTAGGGGCTGGTATTCAGCTATTCTTTTTGGACATGGATTATGCCTTTTATGGTGATGAGATTACCAATTGGCACGCTGTTTCGCTTAATCTTTCTTTTTAGTAATTATATTTCCAAAGTGAGTGATGTTTAAATGAGGAAATTTTCCTATATAATTATATTAATGTTTTGTATAGTCTTTGTCTTTGGATGTTCTGCAAGAAAATCAATTGTAGATTTTGTAAAAGAAGGCGGATTGGAAACCAAAGGCTTGGTTAATCTAGCATCTGCCAATAGTGGCGCAATGGTTTCTGTTTCGCAGGAAAATCCAGACCGTCCCGCTTCTATTCTGATTGATGGTATAACCTCGTCTGATAATTGGGATCAGGGAGAGGGCTGGGAAGTTCAATACGAGGGATTCTATGCAAGAGGCGAGTATGTAGGTTATGGAGTCGAAGACCCTGTTGTTGTTATGGAACAAATGAGAAACCGCAATGACGATCAAAATGACCAGTCTCAGATTGACGCTAATAATCCGTCTTGGCGTGGGCTAAGAACACAGACAAGATATGGAAATGTTGATACAGCAATGGGCTGGATTGTCGTTGATTTCCCCGATGAAAAAACAATAAATAGGGCAGTTGTCTATACCGTTGATTCGAAAAAATATCCAGCAAGCAAGTTTGGGGTGTCTGATTTGACACTGCAATATTGGTCAGATTCAGCGAAAAGCTGGGCTTTGGTGGAAATGCTAGGCAAAGGTAAAGGTAAAGCCACAAATTCAATACAAGATAACGAAAAAGGAATCATTAATCTCAGATTTCAGCCTATTAGAACACAAAGGGTTCGTTTTATTATAAAGTGGACAAATGATAGCAAAAGCGTCAGGCGTGGCTACTATCAATATACATTGGGAACTATCAGAATCGCTGAAATAGAAGTCTATGGATATGAAAAGGCAGATACAACTGAATTTGAGCAGGCTAAAGTAGTTTCATCAATTCGTGATGCAAACGCAGTTGCGGAAATACAAACAATAATAGACAATTATATTGATGGATATAACAAAAAAGATGTAAATATGGCTATGGCTAGTATATCGCCTCGATACCTAAGAAATGGTGAAGTTGCTTCGGACTTAAAAAATAGACTCGAGGCTATTTTTTCACAATATCAGAATCTTAATATTAAACTCAGCAATATTCAAATAAAGGTGGATATAAACGACGCTACTGCAACTGCCAAATATAGCTCTCAGCAAGATTTAAACATAAGTTCTGGAAACATTGTTTTTATGCTCTCAAAAGATTCGGGATACTGGAAAATAACCAGTATGGATTTACAATAATGGAAGTGAAATAAATGACGTATTATAGGTATTTATATATTTCAATTATATTTATTTTTGCGATAATTTATATTTCTGGATGTGGTTTTGATGACCCTTATGTTCCTGATTCTGTTGGCTCAAGCACAATATCAGGAAAAATAATCCCTGAACCATCAACAGATGTGAATATGTCGGAGGTAATATTAAGGGGAAAAGAATCTGTTTCTACTGTTTCTGATATTAATGGCAAGTTTAAAATTGATAATATAATTCCCGGAAATTACGTTGTTCAAATACAAAAAAGCCCTTATATTCAAACGGACTTTCCTATTAACGTTAGTAAAGATACAAAAGAGGAACTCGGAGAAATTAAAGTTAAGCTTCTTGGTGCTATAAGCGCAACAATACCTACGAATAAACTTGGAACTCTGTATGGAGAGTTTGAGATAGTTGTTTATGTCAACGGTGTTCCAAGAGTTCCAGAAAAGAATTCAGACGGCGAATTTATGATTGATCTAAGGACTACTGAAACCGATATTAATATTCGCACTGTTACAAAGACGATTGTATATATTGATGGGACGCCTTATTCTGCAAAAGTATTAGACGATGGCGAAATATTCGTGGAATTTGTTCCACCGGGGATATATTCTAATGTAAGTATTAAACTTAATACTCCTAACGCAACGCTTCCAGTAATATCCGTTCCAATAGAAGTAAAAAGCGGAGAAATACGTTCTATTACTCTTGAATCATAGTATAATAATCACATCACCAGAAAGATTGATATTATGTCAGTATTTGCATTGATACTAGCAGGAGGTCTTGGAACAAGGCTTTGGCCCCTAACAGCGAATAATACTCCAAAGGCATTTTTAAGCTTTGATAATTCAAATTTATCTTTGCTTCAGAGAACGATAATTAGAGTTGAAAAAGTAACTTCAAAGGAAAAAATATATATATCAGCAGGAAAGAATCACAAAGAGTCATTATACCAACAGGCGCAAAATTTGCCTGAAAATAACATCATTCTTGAGCCTTTACCCAAAGGGACGCTGGC
>CAZMCH010000104.1:0-8980 GCA_964564735.1 uncultured bacterium | reverse complement strand
TAGGATTATCAAGCTTATATATCAAAAAACAGGATTCATCTGCAATAATAATAAGTATGCCCGGTGAGCAGTTAATAAAAAACGATAAATTATTTCAAAAAATCATGGTATTGGCGGTAGAGTCAGCGCAAAGATATAATACCATAATAACATTAGGTATAAAACCTAGCTTTCCTGCAACAAGATTTGGCTATATACATATTGGCAAAAAAATTTTTTATGGAAATGATGTGGAAGCTTTTGAGTCTTTGGGGTTTACAGAGAAGCCAGATGAAAAAAAAGCATTAGAATTCTTCAATAGCGGAGTTTATCTATGGAATAGCGGAATTTATATATTTCCTGTTTCGCTATTGTTCGAGCTGATTCATGATCTTGTTCCTAATGTTTATAATATTCTATCTGAGATTGAAGGCTACATTGGTACGCCAAATGAATTAGAGGTTATAGAAAGACTATATCCTAAAATGCCAAACATTTCCATAGACTATGCTATTATGGAAAAATACAAAAATATGCTTGTTATTCCTGCTGATATGGATTGGAATGACATGGGAACATGGGTGGAAGTTGCCGAAACATGGAATTCTGATAGCAATAATAATTCTTACCTTGGGGAATATATCAACCTAGACTCAGACGAGTGTATCGTATATAGCCCGAATATACCAGTAACGACTATTGGAATTCAGGGATTGATAATAATTAATACACCAAATGGTTTGCTTGTATGCCCAAAAGACCGCATTGATGATATAAAAGCCCTAATACAGAAACAATAAGGTAACTATAAAAATGGAGTTAAGAAAATGAAGAGTAGAGTAGCACTTGTCAAGGGCGATAATAGACAAGATAATATCCGAAAAGCCCTTGAGTTAATTAAAGATGACATAACATCAAAGATAGATGGTCAGGATGTTATTCTCAAGCCGAATTGTTTATCAAGTTCAGTTCCCCTTTCATGCACCAACGTAGATGCTCTTAGGGGGGTGCTTGATTTCTTATCACAGCTATCACCTGAATCTACAATGATTGCGGAAACTTGCAGAGATTCCGAACATTTTGAATCATATAAACGTCTTGGATATGATGTTCTTGCTAATGAATATGATGTATCTTTATCTAATCCTGCTGACGAAGATGAATGGATTGATGGATATCTTTTAAATAAGAATTATGAAGAAGTCAAAGTAAAATTATCAAAAAGGCTATCAGAAAGCAAATGTAGAATATCAGTTGCAGTAGCCAAGACACACGATACAGTCATTATTACAGGTGCATGGAAAAACATGATGGGTGCGCTTGCTCTGGAAGATAAAGTCAAGATGCACGGTGTCAACAGTCATTCAGATCGAGTGCTAATCTCCGAAGTTGAGATACTGCCTCAAAACCTTATACGCCTTGCCAAGATGATTCCCCCCCACATTAGCGTTATTGATGGATATATTGGCATGGAGGGCAATGGTCCTGTGCGAGGTGATGAAAAATATCTCGGAATAGCGATTGCAAGCGAGGATTTTATTTCAGCAGATTCTGTATGTGCAAAAGCAATGGGATTTGAACCCCTTGAGATCGGATACCTTTTTTATGGTGATCAGCAGAAACTAGGAAATGCCAATCTTGAAAATATAGAGATCATTGGTGATAAGATTGATGATGTAATAACCCATTTTGTTCCACATTCAAGCTATGAAACTCAGATACGTTGGAAAGAATTTATGCCATCGTCAGTCGCATAAAATTTGGCTTTTTGGAGGAAAATATGGCTATAAAAAGTGTCGTTCCGTCAGTATTAACAAAGAATTATGAGGAACTTGAGAGAAAAATAAGGATTCTTGAGAATTTAACTGATATTATTCAAATAGACATTATGGATAATGAGCTTGTTCCTAATATAAGTGTTAAAGTTGATGAGCTAAAAAATCTTGTGACCAAGGCAAAGTTAGAAATGCACTTGATGGTTAAGAGACCTAGTGAATATATAGAACCTTTTGCAGAGATGGGAGCATCAAGGGCAATATTCCATATAGAGTGTAGCGAAGATGCTCTTGAAACGATAAACAATATCAGAAAATTAAACATGGAACCAGGAATTGCCATTAATCCTCCGACTCCAATTGAAAAAATCCAACCATTCCTTAATATTGTGGATATTGTGCTTGTAATGGGCGTTAATCCGGGCTTTCAGGGACAAAGCTTTATTCCTGAAACACTTGATAAAGTTCGTGCCATAAAAGCTATCAAAAATGATCTTATTATAGAAGTTGATGGCGGAGTCAATCCAGAAACAGGTCCCGATCTTATTAAAGCAGGTGTTGATATTCTTAATGTCGGCTCATACTTATTTAATGGCAAAAGCGTTGAGGATAATTGGGAGCAAATGCAAAAGATAGTAAGGGAGAATTAAATCTCCCCCATCATCTCTCTTTTCATTAAATTATGAAACTCTATGGCTCTATTAAGGCTTTCTTCTGCAATTGCCCTTCTTGAATTTTCATTGGCAAGCATTTGTTTCCGTTCTGGAAGCCATACTTTTTCAACATAGTCCATTTGCTCTGCCATACTTGGGTCTTCATGGCAACTCATAAAGTATTCAACAATACCTATTATTCCGTAAGTTTCATTTAATTCTGAATTTTCCAATTCTTTCTCTATTAAAATCCAAACATCACGATTTCTCTGCTGACGGGCTTTACCAATCTTTTTGCCTGTCTCTGTCTGCATACTTGGAATAAAATCATCTTTCATATCAAGCCAGCGAGGTATTCCATTGAGGTATTCTTTAAGATCATAACGCCCATTCTTTTGAACTGCAAAATGTGTATGGATACCGATATTCCTAAAAAAAGCCATAAGACCGAGATTTGAGTCCATCGTATCCGCTTCATAGATAATCCTTGCTTCCAAATTATTCATAAACTCTTTTGATTTCTCTACGCTTGTTTCATTGGGCTTCAGATGATAAACGATTGATGAAGCAACAGCATCACAAAAATCATCAGAAAGTCCATATTGCTTAAGTAAATGTTTTGCGATAATGCCCCCAGAAACATTATGTATCTTATATGCAAGATCATGCTTTTTGTAAAGCTCTGTTACGATATTGCTCTTGTTTGGATTAGGCCACAACATTTCATTTAGCCAAAGTCCATCCTCATTAAAAATACGCTTTCCGTCTTTATCTGTAAGGAAATTTCCATCATAGCGCTTTGTTATGTCATGTAAAAGAGAGGCATATTCGAGCCTTCTCAGGTCGGCACCCTCTTGTTTACCGATAGTCATACTTAGTTTTCTGACTCTTTGCGTGTGGTTAAAGAAATAATGACGCCATGAGAAACCAACACGGATCTCGTCCCATAACATAAACGTTTCTTTTACAAGATTTTCAAGTTCTTTCAATATCTTTGCGTCATCAAGTTGTGTCTGATTTGAATAAGACATATTTTTGCAGTCTCCCTTATTGTTAGGGTTATATTATATTCCAACACCGAACTCCGCCTTGAAATCATGCCATATTTCAGGAGGAATATCAGTAGTTGCTGATTTATAAACTTCTTCGACATGCTCTTTTGTCCCGGGTCCAGGCATTACGATCCCATCGATAGGAGCAGCAAGGCAAAATTGTATAGCAAGATCACGAATACTTATTCCTCTAATATTGCACCATTTCCACATAGCGTAAGCTTTTTCGTCATTTTTTGGCTCTATACCCGTAAGTTTATTCATGTGTAAAATACTTGCCAAAATGATACCAATATCGTGTTTTTTTGCCAAAGGAAGTGTTGTTTGTGCTACAGATTGGTCCAAAAGAGTATAATCAAGGTAAGTCAAGATAATATCGACTTTTCCAGCCTCAATTGCCCTTTTATGAAAATCATGACTTCTAACACCAAGCCCAACAAATCCTACTATACCTTCATCTTTCATCTTTAGCAATTCATCAAATCCATGCCCTGATGCAAGTGGGGCTTCTATATCGCCAGGGTCATGAATCAAGACAGCATCAAGATAGTCAGTCTTTAGCATTTTAAGGCTATTATTGACACTCCAGCGTATATCTTCTTTTGTGTATCCTCTTCTTTGAGGGTGTGAACCAGCTTTTGTTTGTAAATATATCTTTTCTCGCCAGCCTCCCTTAAGCGCAAGCCCTACCTTTCTTTCACTATCTCCATAGGCAGGTGATGTATCGATATAATTTATTCCCAGTTCAATAGCGCATCGAACAGCGTCAATAGATTCTTGGTCTGTATGTCTGCTTAGACTTGCACAACCCATTCCTAGAGATTTTGGACGCATTTCAGTTCGACCAAGTCTTCTGGTTTCTAGTTCTGCCATATTTTCATCCTTTAAATATAGTAAAGGCGAGGTATTTTATGAATAAATACTTCGCCTTCATTATTATTGATAATCTTTTAGCCAATCAATACCCAGTTCTACCAGTTTGGCATAGGTAGGGCAGCCATTTTCGTCCCATCCTGCCATCTGATAATATAGAGTTTTCATTTTTTCAAACTCATCTTTATCAATGGTAATACCTTTAAGGACACCATTCTCAAGCCCTTTAAAAATTCTTTTTGGAAGTTTGTCATCATCCCTTGTGAAGCCTTCACGATTGTTAAAAATACGCATCATGGTATTTGCGCGTTCTCCAACCTTCATTAGTTCCCAAAGGCTTGTATCCCATCCAGTAACTGCCTTTACATATTCGACCACTTTTGATACGGGCAAAGGACCTATAGGTCCTGCAACAAAATCGCACATTCCTATAGAATTATAAAAATCATCCAGAATTTTCGCATAGAAGAATGATCTAATTTTTTTGGGACCCATGTCTAATGTGTCAACAGACTCCTGTAATCCTAAAGGAGATAAAGCGTGATTTTCGTCTGCACTTGCCAGTTCATAAGTAATATCATGAGGGGCTTCCATGTGATCTGCGCCTGTAGGTGAAATAGAATAGGCATAAAGCAGACTCCTTTTTCCTCTAGGTTCGTGCATAGGTAGCTCTTGACCTTTTGAGTGCATAGCATATTTTTCAGAGCCTTTACCTATCATCTCCGATGCTTTTTTTACGCCTTCGGCTAAAATATTTCCTAATCCTTCACGTTTGCCTATCATTTCGGTCATCTTTACCATAGCTTCTGCATTGCCGAAATTTAGTTCAATACCTCCTGTATCTTCTTTTGTTAATATGCCATTTTCATAACATTCCATAGCAAAAGCTATGGCAACACCAGCAGATATTGTATCAATTGCATATTTATTGCAAATCTCATTGCCCATCGCTATTGCAGGAAGATCACCGACTCTACATAGAGAACCTAATGAACCTATGGTTTCATATTCGGGTCCGCCATATTTGGGGCTTGCATGAAATCCTCTTTCATCAACTTTTACTTCACGTTTACATGCAACAGAACATGCGTAACAAGTGCCTCTACGAACCAGCATCGTTTCTTTCATACGTGTTCCACTGATGTCAAGGGCATTTTCAAAAGAGCCTTGCTTGAAATTTTGCGTTGGTAATATTCCACCTTCGCTTAGAGCTGGAACTAATCGTGCTGTGCCTTCATCGTGCATATCATGAGGCTTATACACATAATTATCTCTTAGCCATTTTACTATATCTTTTGCGGAATCCTCGTTAGCGATCTCAATATTTTTTGTTCCACGAACAGCGATAGCTTTAAGGTTTTTTGATCCCATGACCGCACCTAAGCCTGTGCGACCGTTAAAATGCTTTAGCTCATTTACAATACAGGCATATCTAACAAGATTTTCGCCTCCGGGACCTATTTGAAGAACACGAATCTTATCATCGCCAAGTTCATTTTTTATGATGTCCTGAGAATCGCCTGTAACCATACCCCAAAGATTACTCGCATCTTTGATTTCGACTTCGCCATCATGTATCCAGAGATAGACGGGATTTGGTGATTTTCCTTTGATGATAATAGCGTCAAATCCTGCTTTTTTTAATTCAGGTCCCCACCATCCACCTGCTTCGGATTCGCCATATCCTCCAGTAAGAGGTGATTTCGAAGCCACTGTAAATCTTGACGCACCAGAAATCGGCGCGCCTGTAATGACACTGCAAGTAAATACAATAATATTCTCTGGTGAAAGTGGATCAACGCCTTTCGGCAATTCCTTAAGAAGATAATAAACGGCAAGCGCTGCACCGCCTAGATAAGTATGATATATATACTCGTCTGGTTCTTCAATGTCTATTTTATGCTCTGAAAGGTCTATTCTCAAAACTTTTTTATTATATCCTTTGCCCATATATATTTTGGATTAAAGATTAAGAACTAGATTTTAGTTTCATCCCGCAAAAACATATAAATTATATAATACTGGATCTTAAATCTTAATCCTTATTCCCTCCTTCCTTTGGAACTATGATTTTTATAGCATTGGGAATTATCTCAAATTGAATCTCATTACAATTATCAATAGGTTCTCCATCAAGATGGATCGGAAACGGTTCTGATGATTGTATAATAACACTTTTTCCTCTGTGCATTGATACATAAGGCAATTTTATATGTTCACCTGTAAATAGTTTATAAAGATTCCAAAATACTTTCCAGGATCTAACATATCTTATAGCGCATACATCAAACATTCCATCATCTGGAACTGCATTTGGTGCTATAAATGCTTTTCCTCCATAGCGCTTTGTATTTGCTATGGCAATAACTAAGGGACGAATTTCTATTGTTTCTGAATCTATTTGAACTTTCATTAGCTTTGGTTTATATCTATTAAAAACAATCATTCCTGAAATAAAGTATATCCACATTCCTCGCAAAGGACCAAACATTTCACCAGCAAGTTTGGCAATAAGTGCATCATATCCTATCCCCGCAAAACCCGTAAAATATTGACCATTTGCTTTGCCTATGTCTATACTTTTTGTATGACCTTCCAAAATCACATTACAGGCTTCCCTAATATTTAACTGTGGAATAACGATTACAGGAATATTAAATTCTCTGGCAAAGCCATTTCCAGTTCCAGCGGGTATTATTCCGAGTTTGGCATCAGTTCCAATCAAACCATTAATAACTTCATGGACAGTGCCATCTCCACCAACAGCGATAACTATATCATGATCTTTAGATGCTTTTTGAGATAATAATGTAGCTTCTCCCTTAAAGCTTGTTATTCCTATATCATAACTTATGTTACTACTTGAAAGAGCCTTTTTTATCTCATTAATAATTAGCTTATATTGACCATGCCCGGCTGATGGATTTATAATAAATTGCAGATTCAATATTATATGTCTCCAAAAAAATGTCTATTTTCAATGTATCTATAAGTTTGATATTATCTTGCTTTTATAATAGGTAATTGCTTTAATGCAAAGAAAACTCTTTGAATTACTGTGATATGTGAGAATATAACCATTACCCATAATACAAGAATCAAAATGCTTACATTGACAATTGAGAAATCACGAAATAATACTGCAATAGAAAGCAATATAACTCTTTCTGGTCTTTGCATAAGACCTACTTTACATTCTATTTGAAGTCCTTCTGCTCTAGCTCGAACATAACTCACCAAAAAAGAGCTAATTAATCCTAGACAGGTCAAAGCCAAACCATCTATCATACTTGATTTTGAGCAATATATTGCTAAACCTATAAATATTATACCTTCTGAATATCTATCAACAACCGAGTCTAATAAAGCTCCAAACGGAGTATTTTTATTGCTGGCTCTTGCCACTGCGCCGTCTATCATATCAAAACTACCACCGATAAGGATTAGCACTCCTGCAAGTTTTAGGTAGCCTAAAGCAATACATATACCTGCACCGATACCAAATACTAGACCCGTAATTGTCAATGTATTCGCTGATATACCAACCGAAGCAATTGCTTTTGCGATTGGTTGTAAGACATATCCACTCCATTTTCTTAATCTTGCTTGAAACATATTTTATATCCTGCCCCTCTGCAACAAAAAAGCCAATAATAGTATTTGATCTAAATAGGTAAAAACCACAAAATACAAAGATATTATATCTCTGACATCATTTTTTTATAACCAAGAAAACGAGACTGAATTTTATCAAGTCTTTGTTCTATAAGACTTTTTGAATCAAGTTGCTTTATTTGCTGAAATTCACCTTGAATATCTCTTCGCAATTTATCGCTAATTTGACTTAGGTCATTATTTATACTGCTGAAAATAATTTTGTCAACTATATTTAGGTTAAGCAATTCTTGGGCTTTTATTTGCTTTATCTCTGATTGACTTGGTTCAGCAAAACCTAATGTTTGGTGAAATGGAAATATGAAAATTGAATGATCAAATATCAAAATCCTATCAACAGCACATAGCTCTAGTGAAAAAAAGCTATTATATTTTCCCGCAATTATTGCAATTATTGGAACACGAAGATTTACCATCTTTTCTTGAACTTTTGCAAGAAATTCATCATTCTTTTGTTGATATGGTGCTGATAAAAAATGAAATTGCATAATATCAATGATTATTATAACAGGTTTATCGAAAGTTTCCGCCATATCCATCAAGCGAAGACTCTTGCGGTATCCATCGGAATTAGGCAATCCAACATGATTAGACTCTTTATTACTTTTATACTCAATAATAATGAATTTCTCGTTATTTATTCTGCCCAATCCTGCCTTTACTGTGTTATCATCACCCGATTTTCTATCTCCTTTTAATTCTACAAAAGAGTTAAAAATCGTATTTATATAATCTGGTGCGTTGTATTCATTATTTTCCATAATAAAATTCTTTTTTGTTATAATTAAAGCTATTTGTATTGGTCAACACAATTAAATATCTGTTAGAAATGATGTTTTGCCTATAGCTAACAGAAATAACGGATATATAATAGCATAAACATATCCAAATTGCAATAAATATAGCTGAGCTTAAATGATAGACATTAACACAAAAGACTATTATAACAAATAGTCAAAAACAATCAAAAAAG
>CAZMCH010000103.1:0-14476 GCA_964564735.1 uncultured bacterium | reverse complement strand
TACACCGACATATTTTGGATCAAATCCTTTTACAAGGTGCATGACTGATGATGAATTTAGTCCCATAGAATGACCTGAATGGTTATGTATGCAAGTTTTGGGACCATATTTTTCTGATAAACGGGCAAGTCCGTCCAAATCTTTGTGTATTTTATCAACTGTTGCCCAGTATCCATTATTTGCTGACCAGTGCCAATAACCTAGCTTTATATTTCCGACTCCCGCTTCACCACAGGCAGAATACATCTTTTCTGCATAAGGCACATCAACGTTCAAAAAATCTCCCGGCGTTGTTACTAATGGAATACATAAGCCTTCATTGGCAAATTGTTTTGCAACTTTTGGCAACTCTTTATCGACATTATCGGGATTTACAGGATAGCCCGGTCTGACGCATAGGTCTGCCCCTTCAACTCCAACGGATTTCAACGCCTTCATTATAGCAGGTATATCCAGCCCCTCGAGATGCTTAGTGAACATAATAAATTTCATTTTTATTTATCTCCTCAATAAATTTCATCTGTGGTTAATAATATTTATTTTACCCCATAAGACTCTATATTAACAAGAGGCTATTTCAATGAGCAACACGCCCTCCGTCAACATGAAGAGTTGTTGCGGTTATAAATGAAGCATCATCGCTAAGAAGAAACACAATTGCAGAAGCGATCTCTTCTGGACGTGCAAGCCTTTGCATTATTGCACCATCATATACGGTGTTTTCAAGTTCCTTTTTTCTTTCAGGACTATCGCCAAAGTGCATCTCGGTAACAGACCAACCGGGAGCAACAGTATTTGCTCTCATGCCATATTGCACAAACTCGCAAGCCATACTTCGTGTTAAAGCACAAATACCTGCTTTTGCTGAATCATAGACCCATGAGTTGGCTCTTGGACGAAAACCTGCTTCGGATGATATATTTACAATATGACCGGGACCTTTTTTCAATAATGGTAATAGTGCTTTTGCACATAGCGCAGGGGCGCGCAAGTTTATCGAGATTTGAGGCTCCCAGTCATGATCGTTTGTGTCTTGTATTGAACAACCACGAACAATACCAGCATTATTTACCAATCCATGCAGAACGTCAAATTCTTCTGCCACATCCAATCCCATCTTTTCAATAGATTTTGGATCAGAGAGATCAACATATTGAAAACAAGCCTTTCCTCCATCTTGCTTTATCATATCAGCTTTTTGTATGGCAACTTCCTCTGCAAAATCAGCTATGATGACATAAGCACCATCTTTTGCCAAACGCTTTGCGGTTGCAAAGCCGATGCCCTTTGCGCCACCTGTTACAAGTACGTTTTTTCCTGTAAAGTCCATATTTTTCTCCTATTTTTCTATTGGATCGATATAAGGCTCAAGTAAAACGCCATCGCTTTTTAGCCTATTTTGTAACTCCTCAATATCAAGATCAGAAGGGCTTATATCTTTTAATGCTGATAAACCTGCTGCTGTTCCTGCTGCTTGTCCGCATACAAGGCAACAGACCGTATTTCTCGTGCTGTTATGGGCAACCAGATCAACCGTCATCATGCGACCTGCAATAAGGACATTATCTAAGTTTCTAGGTATCAAAGCATGATATGGAATTCCATAATAGCCAGCATCTTTAACAAAGAAATTTCCATTGTCAATAAAGGCAAAACAACCGATCTGATCATCAAATTTTCTGCCTTCTGTGCAATCTTCCTGCGAAAGTTCATATTGACAATGAATAGCTCTACTTCGCCTTTGTCCTGCTGATGGTGCAGGTCCGGCTGGATAACATTCTTCACAGCCTTTAATATGTTTGCGGAACATATCCGCCACTTCCAGCATTTTTCCACGCAAATCTATTTCGGCATTAGATAAGGCATCTGGATCAAGACCGTCATTAGGTCCATAATTGATGCAATTGCAATAAGTTATCTCTCTTGGACGCAGCGATGATGATAAGAAATACCCCTGGGCATTTTCGACTCCCATCTGCTTCAATTTGCCTGTATTAATGCCCAAACGAACGACATCAGGCTTATTTGTGTATGGTTTTATAGCATGTGCAAGCTGTGTTATCAAGCCTTTTTTTTCAAGGTCTGCTTCCATTTCAGCAAGATCAACATTGCATAAACGGAATGTGAATCCTGCGGAATATGCACCATGTTGACCAGCCTTGTAATGCTCAAAAGATGCCCCTGCATAAGCAGAGAGATCACCGTCCCCTGTGCAGTCGATATATTGCTTTGCAAAGAGATAATTTCTGCCAGCTTTGTTCCAAATAACAACACCGTCTATATGACCATTACTTGCCAAAACATCCTCAATGACGGTATGAAAAAGCAGTCTAACGCCTGCTTCATGACACATTTTTATTGCGACATATTTGAAAACCTCAGGCTCAACTGGAGTAATCATGCTGACAAAATCTCCACCACGTTCCATGCGGATATGTCCCATTCCTCCACCAAGTTCCGTTACACGATCAACCAATTCTTGAGCAATACCAGCGACTACTCTTATTCTTTCTGCTTCTGGGTGTGCGTCAAATATGTTGAAATAGCTATGCAGACCTGTTGCGCCTGTTATGCCCATTCCGCCAAGCCAACCAGCTTTTTCAATTAATATTGTCTTTGCACCTGTTCTGCCAGAGGCGATTGCAGAGGCAATTCCAGCCATCCCGCCACCGGCAACCAAGACATCATAAGAATCATATCTTCTTTCATCAGTAGGCTGTTGCATAACCCACCTCCATATTTTCCTTTATTATTGCCAATATTCAATCTATTTATTATATATATAATCTAAAATCATGTCGAGAGATTTATTGCGGATTGACATAGATATTGTTCAATATTCAGTAAAAGCATTTATTTTATTGACCTTCAATAATAATGGAGGGTATAACCACTGAATTATGGCTTTATTTGACCGATATAACAAAAATGCAAAAGAACGTTGGCTGATAGATTTGAGCTTTAACGCTGCGAAAAAGAATAGACCGCTGATTTTCGTTGACTGTGTAACGCAGGTTATCTCTGATTTTTTCAAAGAGATGAAAAAAGATGATAAAACAATACAGATAAAGCGATTTCAGGCTATTACTTTTGTAAAAAACGTAACGTTAGAAGATTTAATCCTTAATCCCTTATGTTTTGGTGCCTTTGTAGTTCATTATTATAACTGATGTTATGATAATTCTGCAATTTTTTTCTCTGCATATTTGTAATCAAGGACATCATCAGGAAAATATTTTTTTATCTCATCAATCGTTGGCACTCTTAAAGCCCATTTTGTTATTGTGAAAGACTCATATACTTCATTTTCTTTTGGCTTAATTGGCAGGCTTTGTGCAAGCCGATGACTGCGACTTATAAGGCTTTTCTTTAAAGATTCGGTGTCTATTGGGGCATCATATTTACCAACCCAGGGAAGCCATTCTTTCCATTGTGAAAGATGCGCCCCCCAAGACTGAACCTTCTTATCAAGTTCATCTTCTGTCAGCGAAATTACAATATCAGGCTGGATCTTTCCTGAGTATGGGTCATGTGCAGTTATAATAATCGGAGGTATAATATATTCAAATTCATCACTGTCAGAAAGAATTTCAATAAATTCCTTTGATAGATATTCAGGAAAAGCAAGCGGAGCAGGGATTAGATATGCAGTTCTTTTTACAATTTCGCCAATATTTGTGTGATCATTGTGCATTCCATAGGGATCGGTATAATCATTGACCGGCAAAGTCACAACAAGATCAGGCTTAAAATCACGAATTGCTTTCCATACTGCCCCTCTTGTCTGCCAATTTACTTCTAGCCTACCATCCTTAAATGATTTTCCTTCATTATCAACAAGTCTTTGATAATTGAATCCATATATGGATGCGGCGTTTGTTGCTTCTTCATCTCTCATTTTAATCAGATTTTTCTGATTTTTGATATATTCTGCCCTGTAATGCCCCACACTTCCATCTGTTAGACATGCAACAATTCCTCTCGAATCAAGTTTTTTTGAAAGCTTGGCAAATAACCCTCCAGCAAGACCTTCTGCATCGTCCTGATGCGCTGCAATAAACATTATACCTGACTTATTCATATTCATATCACTCATAAACACAACCTCCTGTAAGGGTTTAGGTTTTTTGGCAGATTTTTTGTTGCTATCAATAATTAAATTGTGCTAAAATATTTTGATATAAGTATATAACATCAGGATAATAATGTGTCAAGAAGCATATTGGCTAAATCTATATCAAAATGAGTAAAAAATGAGACCAAGCTGGCTGAAAAAACGAATAACAGTAAATGAGCAACAAACTCGTATATATGAACTTCTTGCAGGACTGCATTTAAATACTGTCTGCCAAAGTGCAGTATGTCCAAATATAGCGGAATGTTTCGCTAAAGGAACAGCGACATTCATGATACTAGGAAATGTTTGCACAAGGAATTGTAGATTTTGCGCTGTTGAGCATGGTGCAACACTACCGGTTGACGAAAATGAGCCAAAAAGATTAGCTTTTGCAGTAAAGGAAATGAAATTAAAGCATGTGGTTGTAACTTCTGTAACCCGTGATGATCTTGCTGATGGAGGTGCAAGCCAATTTGCCAAAACGATTGACGAACTGCATAAACAAGTTCCTGATACAACAATAGAAGTCCTTACTCCTGACTTTCAAGGTGATGAATCTGCATTAGCTTTAGTCATAGGAAGTAAGCCTGATATATTTAATCATAATGTCGAAACTGTGCCAAGATTATATCCAGAAGTTCGTCCACAAGCCGATTATAAACGTTCGCTCAATGTTTTGGGAAAAGCCAAAAAAATAGACTCACAAATTTATACAAAATCTGGTATAATGATAGGATTATCAGAGACAAGGTCTGAAATATCAGAAGTTATGAAAGACCTTATTAACGTTGGTTGCGATATTATAACAATAGGACAGTATTTAAGTCCATCAAGTTCACATATTATGGTTCATGAATATATACATCCAGAAGTGTTTGAAGAAATAAGGCAAGAGGCAAAAAAACTTGGTTTTGCCTATGTTGCTTCGGGACCTTTTGTTCGTAGCTCTTTTAATGCAGAAGAAGCGTTTAATTTTCTGCATAAATAGTTTATAGGAGAGGGAAAAGTGAAAAAAATAAATGTAGGATTAATTGGCTGGGGAACAGTCGGAACAGGTGTGGCGAGAATTCTTTTAAATCAAGAAAAATATATAAGAGATTATGAAAGACTTCCCATTAGATTATACAAAATAGCAGACCTTGATATAACTACGTCAAGGGGCATAAATATCGATCCTTCTCTTTTAACTACGGATGCCAATGGACTTATAAATGACCCTGAAATAAACATAGTAATAGAGTTAATAGGTGGACTGAAACCAGCAAGTAGTTTTATATTTTCTGCACTAAAAGCAGGAAAGCATGTTGTAACTGCAAATAAAGCGGTTTTTGCTGTTCATGGAAAAGAACTTTTCAAGACAGCAAAAGAAAATAAAGTTATGATAAAGTTTGAAACAAGCGTTGGCGGATGTATCCCAATTATAAAATCATTAACAGAAGGGATGTCTGCAAACAATATCTATGCCATGTATGGGATCGTAAATGGCACATGTAATTATATACTTACACAAATGACACAAAGAGGCATTGGCTACCAAGAAGCGCTTGAAGAAGCCCAAAAAAGAGGATATGCGGAGTCAGACCCAACCTATGATATTCAAGGCATTGATGCAGCAAATAAAATAACGATACTCACATCATTAGCTTATGATTCAGAAATAAAGTTAGAATCAGTTTATACAGAAGGCATTACAAGGATAACACAAAATGATATACAATATGCGCATGAATTCGGATATAAAATAAAACTGCTTGCAATAGCGAAATTGTTGGATAATAACGAAATACAGGTCCGGGTTCATCCTACAATGGTTCCGCAAGATACCATGATTGCAAGTGTTGACGGAGTTTTCAATGCGATCTATGTTCTTGGTAACTCCGCCGGTGCAACGATGTATTATGGTCGTGGTGCTGGACAAATGCCCGCCGCAAGTGCAGTCGTTGGCGATATAATAGATGTGGCTAAATCCATAATTGCAGGCACAAATCCTGATTTGTTGTTACAGCCGACTCTTGAAAAAACTACCTATTCATTAAAACCAATGGATGAATGTGAGTCCAGATATTACATTAGATTGCAAGCATTGGATAAGCCGGGGGTTTTAGCGAAGGTGGCTGGAATACTCGGAAAGCATAATATCAGTATAGCATCAGTCATGCAAAAAGAAGGCAGACATGGGGCAAGTGTTCCAGTTGTTTTGATGACTCATGAAGCAATAGAAAAGAATATGCAATCTGCTATAAAAGAAATTGACGCCCTTGATGATATTAAAGATAAAGCTATGATGATCAGAGTTGAAAGTCTTGAGGCTGATGAGGAAAAGCTTGCGATAATATAGGGAATAAATCGGAGTTGATAGATATATGAAAGTCACGTTTCCTGATGCTATAACATCAAATAACAAGACTAGACCAAAAGGAAAAATCTATGGAAAATGCAGTTGAAAAAAGCATGATTTTATAATGAGAGAGCGCACACCAGTTGCTGTTATAATTGATATTGATGAATTTCTAGAAATTTTGGATATTCTGGAAGATATTGAAGATATAAAAGAATTGGTGGAAATGAGAAAAAAAACATTGAAATTCAGAGACTTATAGGGGACTTCCTTAAGGAGTATAATCCTGATGTATAGAATCCTCATTCGTTGAACACAATCTCAAAAGAATTCCTGCAAAAGATTTTCATCATATAATTACACATATAAAGGCATTAGCCGAAAATCCAGGACCGTATGGATGTCGTAAACTTAGAGGATTCAAAAATGACTGGAGAATACGAATCGGGGATTATAGAATTATTTATGAAATCAATGATGAAGAAAAATCTGTAAATATTAAGAAGGTCAAATTAAGACCAAGAGCGTATAGATGATATAATGAAAGGATACAGATAAATGGAATGGAAAGGCATAATAAATAAATATCGTGATTATTTGCCAGTGAATGACAAAACACCCATAATAACTTTGCATGAAGGAAATACGCCATTAATAAAAGCGGATAATTTCAGCAAATCTATCGGTGGAGGAATGGAAATCTATCTCAAATACGAGGGCATGAATCCGACAGGCTCTTTTAAGGATCGTGGAATGACAATGGCGATCTCAAAAGCCGTTGAAGAAGGCTCAAAGGCAGTTATGTGTGCATCAACTGGTAATACATCGGCATCCGCAGCCGCATATTCCGCTAGGGCAGGAATTAGCTGTATCGTGCTTATACCCGAAGGAAATATTGCGCTAGGCAAACTCTCGCAAGCGCTCATGCACGGTGCAAAAGTCGTATCTGTTCATGGGAATTTTGATGACGCTCTAGAGATGGTCAGGACTATCACAGATAAATATCCAATTACGCTTGTTAATTCTCTAAATCCATATCGCATTGAAGGTCAGAAATCAGGGGCTTTTGAGATATGCGATGTCCTCTGCAAAGCACCTGATTATCATGCAATTCCAGTAGGCAATGCGGGCAATATTACAGCATACTGGAAGGGATATAAAGAATATCATAAAGCGGGCATTATAAATAATCTGCCTAGGATGATTGGATTTCAAGCGTCTGGTTCTGCACCGATTGTTGAAAAAAGAATTATTAAAGACCCTCACACAATCGCAACAGCCATAAAGATCGGTAATCCTGCAAGTTGGAAATCTGCCGAATCTGCAAGGGATGAGTCAGGCGGACTCATTGATGTAGTAACTGATGACGAAATTCTTGAGGCATATAAAATGCTTGCAAGGTTAGAAGGTGTTTTTGTTGAGCCTGCATCTGCAGCATCTGTTGCTGGTGTTATCAAGCTAAATAAAGCTGGATTTTTCAAAAAAGGTGATATTATTGTTTGTGTAGTTACGGGGCATGGGCTTAAAGACCCCGATCGTGCTATTGCATGTTCAGAAAAGCCTTCGTCTATTCCTGCAACAGAAGAAGCTATTGTTGATTTGTTAGGTTTATAATATTAATGAACAGCAAATTGATAATGATGGTGCATGGAAATATGCTTTTGATGAATTGCGCCAAATTATGAATTAATAAGACAAAGGGATATAACATGAAATATATTGTTCTTATTGGTGATGGGATGGCTGATTATCCCATACCAGAACTTGATAATAAAACACCTCTTGAGGTTGCTGATACGCCAAATATAGATTTAATAGCCAAGAAAGGCATATCAGGCATGGTAAAAACGATACCTGATAATCTCCCGCCGGGAAGTGATGTTGCCAATTTGTCAGCAGTTGGATATGATCCAAATATTTATTATACCGGCAGAGGACCTCTTGAGGCTGGAAGTATGGGAATAAAGCTAAAACTTGATGACATTGCTTATAGATGCAATATTGTTTGTGTTCAAGATGGGATTATGATTGACTATAGCTCTGGACATATAACATCAGAAGAAGCAAGGGAATTAATAGATTTTTTAAATGACAAACTCAGTAGAGAAAATATTGTCTTTCATCCCGGAGTAAGCTATCGTCATTTGCTTGTTCATACAAACGGTTCTGAATCTCTTAAATGCACCCCTCCGCATGATATAACAGACAAAGAATATAAAGAATATTTACCATCTGGCGATGGAGAAGATATTATATTAGACCTTATGGCAAAATCAAGATTAATATTAGAAGATCACCCTATAAATAAAAAACGGATTGCAAACAATAAAAGACCGGGCAATATGATATGGCCTTGGGGACAAGGGAAAACTCCTTTTATGCCTACTTTTTCTGAAAAATATGGGCTTAATGGTTCCGTTATATCAGCCGTTGATCTTATTAAAGGTATTGGTTTTTATGCAGGATTAGATATTATTGATGTTCCGGGGGCAACAGGTTATCTTGATACAAACTATATTGGCAAAGCTGAATATGCTCTAAAATCACTTGAAAATAGGGATTTTGTTTGGGTTCATGTCGAAGCGCCTGATGAAGCATCACACGCTGGCGATATCGATTCAAAAATTCAGGCAATTAAGGACTTTGATAGCAAGGTTGTGGGAACTATTCTTGATGGCATTGAGGAAATAAAAGAAGATTATATGCTTTTGGTTCTTCCAGATCATCTTACTCCTATTTCTGTCAAAACGCATGTTCATGGATTTGTGCCATTTACGGTATGTGGAACAAAAATCAAAGCTGATGGAATAGATAAATACAGCGAATCTTCTGCAAACTCTGGTTCACTTTCATTTGATAATGGTTATGAACTCTTACCTTATTTAATAAATCTAATGCGAAATTGAGTTATATGAAATTTTTTAATAGTCAGCTAAACTTTGCTTGAATTATATGACGTTTGGTAAAATGCAAATGTTTTCAGCCAAATAGACTGGCTTTTGGGAATAAACTTTGTCAATTTTGGTATGTTTCACAATTAAATAGTTGCATTTAAATATTATGATTGGCTATCTCATAAAGTGCAAGAAGAATCTCTGTATTTGCTTGCCATAACATGGCATAGATTGCCTAGTATTCATATCAATAAGATAAACCATCTACATAATAGCAAGCCTAAAAAAATCACTATTTACAAATTATATATAATTCGCTATAATAAGCAAAGCCATTTGAAACTTTGGCTCAATTGGTGCATTCTTTTATTATTGATATATATTCTAATAATTACTTTTTTATCTGATATTAGTATTATACAAATGTTACAAATAGAAATACTCGTTTCTGGACGTGTTCAGGGCGTTAATTTCCGTAATTATGTATATCGCAAGGCATTACAATTAAGTCTAAACGGCTATGTTCGTAACCTTTATGACGGTCGGGTGGAAATACTTGCTCAAGGCGAAAGAGATGATATTGAAGCACTTATAGATTTTGTAAGAAGCAGTCCGGGTTTATCATTTGTTACTGATCTTGATATCAACTGGCGGGAACCAAGCAAAAAATTTGACAATTTTCGAATAAGTTACTAGCAGAAATCATTCATAGAAATTTATAATTCTTGATGATTATATTGATGATTTTTTTCAATGGACAAATACACAGAAAACGAAGAAGAAATAGATATCGATTGTGATGTCGAAGCATTAGAATCAGAGATCGAACCAGTATCTCATGCAGATGCTCTCGATCTATATCTCAAAGAGATTGGTAATATTGCTCTATTAACAGCAGAGCAAGAAATTGAATTAGCTGATAGGATTGCCAAAGGAGATATAGAGGCTCGAAAAATAATGATTGTATCTAACCTTAGATTAGTTGTGAATTTAGCAAAGAGATATGCTGGACGTGGTGTTGAACTCACCGATCTTATTGCTGAAGGTAATCTTGGGCTAATGAAGGCTGTTGATAAATTTAACCCTAGTAAAGGAAATAGGTTTAGCACTTATGCTTCTTGCTGGATTAGGCAGGCAATAAGCCGATGTATAGCTGATCAGGGAAGAACAATTCGCCTTCCTGTTCATGTAACAGATCAAGTCAATAAATGGCTTAGAGTGTCTAGAGTATTAACGCAGAGGCTAGGACGAAGACCGACAATATCAGAAATTGCTAATGAAATGGGTATCTCTGAAGAGAAGGTAAAAAGCATAGCAAAACTTGCCCAAAAACCAACATCATTAGAATCACCAGTAAATGATGCAGATGATGAGGGCGATCTGCTTGATCTGCTTGCTGACATTAATGCGATCTCACCAGAAGAACAAATTGATCAAGATATGCAATGGGAAGAATTGGAAAAATTGCTAACTTGCCTAAAAGATAGAGAACGTGATATAATTTCAATGCGATTTGGGCTATATGATGATATTCCACATACATTAGAGGAAATCGGAATAAAATTTGGCTTAACAAGGGAAAGAGTCCGCCAAATTGAGTCAGAAGCGATGATAAAACTTAGAAGAACAATGAAAAGAGATTCGGGATAAAAGTGAAATATCATGGCAATAAAAAGATCAAAAGCCATTGTTATAGGGTCTTATCCGCTTCGTGAAAGCGATAAAATCATCGTTTTTCTTACAAGAGATTTTGGGAAAATACGGGCAGTAGCAAAGGGAGTTCGCAATATCAAAAATAAGTTATGTGGAAGGCTTGAGTTGTTAACTTTTGGTGAGTTAATATATTTTGACAGGACAGGAAAAGACCTTCATAGTATTAATTCCTTTGACATCATAGAGCCTTTTCAAATGCTTCGTGAAGACTTATTGAAGATGGCTTATTGCTCGTATATTGCGGAATTAGTTCAGCATGTTATTTCTGAAGAAGAAACTGATCCACAGATATTTGATTTGACATTAAGCATGATATCAATGATTGCGATAAACAATGAACCTGAAATTATTATAAGAACTTATGAACTAAGGCTTCTTGAGAAAATGGGATTAAAACCAAGACTTGATTCATGTATTTTATGCTCTGCTGAAATTGATGATCTCAATCCAAAGTTTAGTGTTAGGAACGGTGGTATTTTATGCAATAAGTGTTCAAATTCAGAAAACAATACTATCATTATTTCACGTGGTTCACTCGAAACAATGAAAAAAATGCAAGAATCCAGCCTTGAGTTTATATCAAGATTAAGGTTATCAGATCAAAACAGACAAGAGATCACAAAAACGTTGTTAAGTTTTCTAACTTTTCATACAGATATTAAAAATTTGCGTAGTTTAAGTTTTTTGGAGTCTATAAAATCAGAATATAGGAGTCAAGATAGTGAAAAATGATGAGATAATGTGTTTCATCATATATCACATAAATAAAATATGAATTTTCAGGAAATAATACAAAAATTAAATGAATATTGGGCAGAACAAGGATGCATAATTCAACAGCCTTATGATATTGAGGTTGGGGCAGGAACTTTTAATCCAGCAACATTTATGAGAGTGCTTGGTCCTGAGCCTTGGAGAGTTGCTTATGTTGAGCCATCACGCAGACCAACTGATGGCAGATATGGTGATAATCCTTGGCGAGGCGGTCATTATTATCAATATCAGGTCATTTTAAAACCATCACCGCCAGATATACAAAATCTGTATCTTCAAAGTCTTGAAAGATTAGGAATAGACTTATCAAAACATGATATAAGGTTTGTTGAAGACGATTGGGAATCGCCAACACTTGGCGCATCGGGTCTAGGTTGGGAAATATGGCTAGATAGCGGAGAGATAACCCAATATACATATTTTCAACAGATGGGAAGTATCGATCTTGATCCTATTTCAGTAGAGATAACCTATGGTCTTGAAAGAATCGCTATGAATTCTCAGGACGTTGAAAGCATATTTGATATAAAATGGACTGATAAAATTACTTATGGAGATGTTCATCATCAAAGCGAAGTTGAATATTCAAGATATTATCTTGACGAAGCAGATACATCAATGCTTTTTATGCTTTTTGATACATACGAAAAGGAGGCTTTTGCATGTCTTGGAAAGGGATTAGTCCTTCCGGGTGTTGATTATGTCCTCAAATGCTCACATGCTTTTAATGTGCTTGATGCAAGAGGAAGCATCAGCGTTACCGAAAGAGCCAGCTATATTGCAAGAGTTAGAGGGCTTGCCCGTAGGTGTGCTCAGGCATATAGTAAACAAAGAGAAGAAATGGGCTATCCATTGATGGTAAAAAATCCTGCTGTCTTTGATATACAGCATCCATCATCAAATATTCATTATCAGGTATCCAATATACAAAATCTTGATTTTTTAATCGAGATCGGAACAGAGGAAATACCTGCTTCGTATAATGAGCCTGCATTAAAGCAATTGGAAGATTTAATTCAGGAGATGCTAAAAGAGCAACGTCTTGATTATGGAGAAGTCATCGTTCTAGGGACACCAAGAAGGATGACTGTTTCAGTCAATAGACTATCAACAAGCCAACCAGATAGGACAGTTGAAGTTTTGGGTCCACCAAAGAAATCCGCTTTTGATACTGCTGGTAATCCAACGAAGGCAGGCGAAGGCTTTGCTAAAAAATATGGAATGAATGTAAACGACCTAAAAATAAAGGATACTGAACGTGGCGAATATGTCTATCTTCTCAATACAGAAAAAGGCAGACTAACAGTAGAAGTCCTTGCAGATGAATTACCCAAAATTATATCATCATTGAATTTTCCAAAGTCTATGCACTTTAGCAGTAAAGAAGATGGGAAATTGACATTTGCCCGTCCTATAAGATGGATCGTTGCCTTGCTTGGTGATGAGATAATCAATTTTAATGTGGGAAGGGTATGCTCAAATAGAGTAACCTACGGACATAGATTCCTTTCTCTTGATCCAATTGAGCTCAAGAACTCATCACTTGATGACTATAAAAACGCTTTAAAAAGCGCAGGAGTTATTGTTGATCAAAATGAACGAAAAAATATGATCAAAAAACAAGTCAGCGATATACTAAAAGTAAAATCTTGTTCAGAATATATAGATCAAGATCTTCTTGATACCATAAACTTTCTTGTAGAGATGCCAAAGCCTGTTGTTGGCTCATTTAATGAATCCTATCTTTTCTTACCTGTTGAAGTCCTAGAAACATCAATGAAGAAAAACCAGAAGTATTTTGCTCTGCATAGAAACGAAAATGATAAGCAAATATCACCCTTGTTGCCAAACTTTATAACGATTGCAAATGGTGCTGGTGATGATGATATAATAAGGCATGGTAACGAAAGGGTTCTGAAATCCCGTTTAGCTGATGCGGAGTTTTTCTATAATGAAGATCAAAAAGAACCTTTTGCCAGCAAACTTAATAGGCTTAATCATGTTGTATTCCAAGAGGAACTTGGTAGTTTATATGATAAAAGTCAGAGACTTAAAGAGCTATCTGCTTTTATATGTGATGAAATCGGTCTCGATGATAACATAAGACAAGATGCAAGCAGAGCAGGAGAGTTATGCAAAGTTGATTTAATTACGCAGATGGTTGGTGAATTTCCGACTTTGCAAGGCATCATGGGCGGTTATTATGCAAAAAACTCTGGTGAAAATGAGCAAGTCGCAAATGCAATAAGATCACATTATTTACCAACATCACCAACAGGTAATTTGCCAGAGAATATAGCCGGATGTATTGTATCAATCGCAGATAAAATAGATACAATAACTGGTTATTTTGCTATTGGCAATATACCATCGGGTTCGCAAGATCCATTTGCCCTTAGACGACAGGCGACTGGCATTGTAAAAATAATCCTTGAAAATGGATTTAGCCTTATTCTTGATAATATAATTGAAAAATCAATTTCTCTATATGAAAAAAGCGGAAAAATAAAGGAATTTGATAAAAACTTGAAAGAGGATGTTTGCGGATTTCTAAAAGGGCGTGTTTCGACAATTCTCTCTGATAGAGGTTTCACCTATGATTTGATAGATAGTGTCTTGGCTGTTGGTTCTGTTGATGTT